>NZ_LOIC01000055.1 GCF_001684335.1 Photorhabdus namnaonensis | reverse complement strand
TAATGAACCGAGCGGCTTAACCTTACAACGCCGAAGGGGTTTTGGCGTGCAGCAGGCCGATGTCAGAAGAGAGCGGCCGGAAGAGAGAGAAGTATTCAGCTTGTTCAGAGATTGGTTCCAATGGTTGTGGTGACGTAGGGTCAGACAAGGGTTGGAATAAAACGGAATATGCCTGGCGGCGATAGCGCGGTGGTCCCACCTGACCCCATGCCGAACTCAGCAGTGAAACGCCGTAGCGCCGATGGTAGTGTGGGGTCTCCCCATGTGAGAGTAGGACACTGCCAGGCTTTAAAAACAGTGGAAACCCTCAGCGCAGGCTGGGGGTTTTTGCGTATTAAGGTATGTATTATTTTGTTGTTTGCTTATATTGTTTAGTTGTCTGCTACTTTTATTTTTATTCTCAGGGCTATCTTAGCCATGATATCAACCATAAATACATTATTTATGGGAATAAGAAAACGTAAACCTACTCTCATTCAAGTCAGCCATATATTGTATATGATATTTGGATATTGGAATCCAAATCATTTACCTAAAGCTTTGATATCTTTCTCATCAGAAAGCTCGCTATATTTCATCAGGTTTTTATTACCATCGATCACCATTAGCTCTTTCTGTGATTTGAAACAGTTGCTTAATGGTGAACGGCAGTATTCTGGAGATTTATGATAAATACCTAGCCAACCACTGATAAGGTAATAATTATCTGAAGTTGAGAAAGGGGTATTTATTACACCAGTATGACGATATTTTGGATCGACATTATCGTTATACCAGATAAATAAAGGGATATTATAAGCCTCTTTTCGAGGATGACTAACTCCGTGGTGATAACGGATGTCACCGTTTTTATCTAAACGTTGTAATCCATGATCTGAAAAATAGAGAATAGATGCTTTATGATCTTTGATTTTATTAATAATTTTCTCTATTAGATGATCTGTATAAGTTATTGAGCTGTCATAGCAATTATCATCTTCGTTTGATGAGAAAGATATCAGTTTATTTTCGGGAAATCGGTTACAAGATGGCTCATGACTGCCATAGATATGCATAATAATAAATTTTTTACCTTTCTGTTTTAGTGCATCATCTAAATAGGGTAGTAATTCTTCATCATATCCAATATATTCATTCCATTTTTGGCTTTCAGCCATATTAGCAATAACTGTGATCAGGCTATTGCTTTTACCTGATCTTCCTTGGTTACTTATCCAAGTTGTCCTAAAACCTGCATCTTTAGCTAAAGATATAATATTATCAGCATAATGAACCTTATTTCTGAGTTGATATAGAGTAATATTAGAAAGCGAAATAGGTAAGGATAATATAGTAACTGGAGCTGGAGAAATAGCTTGATTGAATATCAACATATTTCTCTGCATCGTGTCTAATGTTGGTGTTGTGGTTTTGTTATAACCGTACAGAGACATATGATCTCTTCTTGCTGATTCTCCTATCAGCAATATGTAAATATCAATATCTTTATCTTCTTTTATATAATTAAAATTCACCTTAACAGAAGAAATATTTTTAATTTGTTGATTTTCATATATTGCTTTTACCATTGATGATGAGTTATAGAATGGTGTTCCCATTAAAAAGTGTTCTGATAGAATAATATCATCTGAATATTTCTTTCCTGAGATATAGTAGTTAACAGGCACTAACAAGCAGACAAAAATAAAAGCCCATAAACTGGATTTGAGTAATCTTTTGTCTATATTTTTTGATAGCCATATAATAGATAAAAGATATATTAACAACATGAAAATAAAGAAAAGTACATAGTATTTGTTGTAGGACAACATGCCGACAGCTTCATTGCTGTTTGTATTAATAAAAGTATTGGCAATAGTTGAAGAAAAACTTATTTGATGTTCATTAAAGAAGAAAAAAGATGTGGATATATTAAGAGACCACAGTAGAGAAATAAGTAAAACCAATGGCTTAAGATATTTATAACAATAAAAAAAAGCGTTAACACTCACTAGCAATAAACTCAGCAATATTATTTTTAACTTATACTCACCGGCCAAATCACTAGTGAAAATTACCGGTAGTAAAGAGAGAATCAAAATAATAATAATCGGCAATTTATTTCGCATATAGATTAATAGCTTAATTAATAAATTGAAATAAAAGAGTTAATCATTAACCTGAGAGTAAAACAAGAGGTTAACTTGTGAAATAGCTCTGAATTCAGGTGGCTTCTAATGAAAATACCTCTCCCGAAGGAGAGGCTGGACATAAAAACGTAATTAATGTGTTTTTCCTTGTGCGATACCGATGCCTGTTTGTGATCGAATAAACTGGATTCTAAATTGTTCTCTTTCCTGCATACCTTGTTGTGAATTATCGGTGATAGAAAATAGCCATGAACCAATAAAAGCGATGATCATTGAAAATAATGCTGGATATTCATAAGGATAGATTGGTTTCTCGTGACCGAGAATGCTAACCCAGATTGTTGGGCCGAGAATCATCAAAACTACCGCTGTAATTAATCCTAGCCAACCCCCAGCTAAGGCGCCACGGGTAGTGAGTTTACGCCAGTACATAGATAAAAGAATAATTGGGAAGTTACAGCTTGCAGCAATAGAAAATGCTAATCCAACCATGAAAGCTATATTCTGGTTTTCAAATAAAATACCTAATCCGATTGCGATAAATCCAAGTATCACAACTGTTATTTTTGATACTTTCAATTCATCTCGTTCATTGGCTTTACCGCGTTTAATGGCGTTTGCATATAGGTCATGTGATACCGCTGATGCGCCAGCCAGCGTTAGCCCCGCAACAACGGCTAGAATTGTGGCAAAGGCGACAGCAGAGATGAAACCTAGGAACAAGTTGCCTCCAACTGCATTAGCGAGATGAACGGCGGCCATGTTAGTCCCACCAATGAGCGTTCCTGTAGCATCTTTAAAGGAAGGGTTTGGGCTAACCAGTAAAATAGCACCGAAGCCTATGATAAAGGTCAGAATGTAAAAATAGCCAATAAAGCCAGTAGCATAGAAAACGCTTTTTCGTGCTTCTTTCGCATCACTTACAGTAAAGAAACGCATAATAATATGAGGTAAACCAGCAGTACCAAACATCAATGCCAGACCAAGAGAAAGTGCGGATATTGGGTCAGATACCAATCCTCCTGGACTCATGATGGCTTCACCTCTTGAATGAACAACAATGGCTTCTTTGAATAGCGTATTGAAATTGAAGTTTACTGTTTTCATGACCATAAGGGCCATAAAGGTGGCGCCAGCTAGTAATAGGATAGCTTTGATAATTTGTACCCAGGTTGTTGCTAGCATACCGCCAAACAGAACATAAAGTACCATAAGGATACCAACTAATACGACCGCTACATGGTAATTGAGCCCAAAAAGCAATTCGATAAGCTTACCTGCCCCAACCATTTGAGCGATAAGATAAAGAGCGACAACAAACAGCGAGCCAATTGCAGATAACGTACGGACTGGACGTTGCTGTAACCGGTAAGAAGCGACATCAGCAAAAGTATAGCGTCCAAGGTTTCTTAATCTTTCGGCAATCAGAAATAGGATAATAGGCCAGCCAATCAGGAAGCCGATAGAATAAATCAACCCATCATAACCAGAGGTATAGACTAGAGCGGAAATGCCGAGGAATGATGCTGCGGACATAAAATCTCCTGCAATTGCCATTCCATTTTGAAAACCTGTAATACGTCCACCTGCCGTGTAGTAATCAGTACGGGAGCGCGTTTTTTTTGAGGCCCAGTAAGTGATATAGAGTGTAAAACCAACAAACAGGACAAACATGATAATAGCCTGAACGTTGACAGGTTGTCTTTCTCCGGTTTCAGAGATTGCACTAGCCCAGGTGAGATGAGGAAATAGCATTATTGCTAATAACAGGAACTTTTTCATTTCTTTACCTCACTGAGAATTTGTGAGGTAAGGTGATCAAACTCGCTATTGGCTCTGATGACATAAATAACGTTTCGTAATTATGCTACACATAGCCTTCTTCAACCCATTGTTATACATAGAATTATGAGTGGTATAAGATGTAGCACTATTTTGAAATCTTATTTATAAGCCGGTTAAGATGAATGAAATAATAATTAAACCAATACCAACCGGTATTCCACGGGTAATACTGGAATCATTATAAAGGGGAGTACCTAGCCATTCGGGTGCAAATGCAATGAGAAAAATAAAACTGACATACAGAATTAATGTGATTATTGATAGCAACCATGCAAAACGTCCTCGCTTTTCAACCAATTCTTTAAAACGAGGGTTATTTTCGATCCCTTGGTAAATATCGTCATTCATCGGAATATATCCTCTTATATTTATTATATTTTGATTACAGCCGCCTTACGGCGGCATGATCTGTTACGAAATTCTCATTGTTTGTTTTTCTTCCAACAATTTTTCTACTACGCCTGGATCTGCTAGTGTTGAAATGTCTCCTAGATTGCTGGTATCGCCGGAGGCTATTTTGCGCAGGATACGACGCATAATTTTTCCTGAACGAGTTTTTGGTAAGGAGTCTGTCCAGTGTAGGATATCTGGTGTAGCAATCGGGCCGATTTCTTTACGTACCCAATTACGGACTTCTGTATATAATTCTGGAGAGGGTTCTTCACCGTGATTTAAGGTGACATAAGCGTAAATTGCCTGCCCTTTAATGTTATGCGGGGTACCTACGACAGCAGCTTCTGCAATTTTAGGATGGGAGACTAAAGCAGATTCAATTTCAGCAGTACCTAGACGATGGCCGGAAATATTCAACACATCATCAACACGGCCAGTTATCCAATAGTAGCCATCTTCATCACGGCGTGCGCCATCGCCACTGAAATACATTCCCTTAAAGGTAGAGAAATAGGTTTGTTCGAAACGGTCATGATCGCCAAATAGTGAGCGTGCTTGTCCTGGCCAGGAATCGGTAATAACTAAGTTTCCTTCACAAACCCCTTCTAGTAGTTCACCAAGATTGTCAACCAATGCAGGCTGAACGCCAAAGAAAGGTAGAGTTGCAGAACCTGCTTTTAGTTCGGTTGCGCCCGGCAGTGGTGTGATCATGAAGCCACCCGTTTCTGTTTGCCACCAGGTATCGACAATCGGGCAATTGCTGTTACCAATTTTCTGGTAATACCATTCCCAAGCTTCCGGATTAATCGGTTCGCCAACTGATCCCATAATACGCAGAGAAGTACGTTTTGTTCCTTCAATAGCTTTGTCACCTTCAGCCATCAGGGCTCGAATCGCTGTAGGTGCTGTGTACAGGATATTGACTTGATGTTTGTCAATAATCTGACTCAGACGGTTAACCGCAGGATAGTTTGGTACGCCTTCAAACATTAGAGTAATAGCGCCGTAGGAAAGGGGACCGTAGAGCAGGTAACTATGCCCGGTAACCCATCCCACATCTGCTGTGCACCAATAGACTTCCCCTGGCTGATAGTCGAATACATATTTAAATGTTAGAGATGCATATACAAGGTACCCTCCGGTGGTGTGCAGTACACCTTTAGGTTTACCGGTAGAGCCTGAGGTATAGAGAATAAATAGCGGGTCTTCTGCATTCATCTCTTCGACTGGGCAATCAGCACTAGCGTCTGCTACCAATTCATGCCACCAAAGGTCACGGCCAGATTGCCAGTGACTAATATTTCCAGTACGTTTAAAAACGATCACATTGGATACATTGACAACGGCTGCATTATTTAATGCGTCATCAACATTCTTTTTCAGGGGAATGGTGCGTCCGGCTCTCAATCCTTCATCGGCGGTAATGACCAATTTTGTGTTTGAATCGATGATGCGCCCGGATACGGCGTCGGGAGAAAAACCTGCAAAAATAACAGAGTGAATAGCACCAATGCGGGCACATGCCAACATGGCAACCGCTGCTTCTGGCACCATCGGCATGTAAACAGCAACAACATCGCCTTTTTTAATACCCAGATTTTTTAATACATTGGCAAACTGACATACATCATGGTGTAGTTCACGATAGGTTATTGCTTTGGATTCTGTCGGATCATCACCTTCCCAGATAATAGCAGTTTGATCGCCACGTTCTTTTAGATGACGATCGAGGCAATTTGCACTTAAGTTTAGTGTTCCATCTTCAAACCAGCGGATATTGATATGTCCAGGATCAAAAGAGGTATTTTTTACCTTGGTGTAAGGCTTAATCCAGTCAATAATTTTGCCTTTCTCACCCCAGAACCTTTCGGGATCTTGCAACGATAATTGGTAATCTTGTTGATATTGTTGTTTATTCATCAGGGCATGTTCTGCGATGGAGGCAGGAATAGGGTGCTTCATTATTTTGGTCATATAATATTCTCCTTACGAATGTTAATATTATGTCAAATCAAAGTTAACTAAAGTGTAAAGAGAATTTTTGTTTTTTTTTTGCGCGGAAGATCACGCAATAAAAAGAATATTTTTCACGTAATTGTCATTTAGTGTGGCGGGTTTCTTTAGGTTTAATTGCTAACCAAAAATAGTAATTCAAAATCCTAATCCAATAATAATGTTAAATATAGATAAATTGACTGATAAGTTGCTGAAACACAGTCATATAATAAAACCATAATGAGAATATGGTATTGATAAACATTTCCAATAATATTTAATTAACTATAATGATCACGTTGTTCACAAGGTGTGGACTTTGAACCATTCTTATATGACTGGAGTACATGATATGAGCTATTCATTACCTTCTCTTCCTTATTCTTATGAAGCTCTGGAACCTCATTTTGATAAGCAGACGATGGAAATTCACCATACCAAGCATCATCAGACTTACGTCAATAATACCAATAGTGCCTTGGAAGCTTTCCCAGAGCTGGCGGGACTGGGTATTGATGATCTGATTCAGCAATTAGATAAAATACCTGCTGATAAACGTACTTTTGTACGTAACAATGCTGGTGGACACGCTAACCATAGCTTGTTTTGGAAAGGTCTGAAATTAGGTACAACTCTGCAAGGTCCATTAAAAGACGCTATTGAACGTGATTTCGGTAGCATAGATTCTTTTAAAGAGAAATTTGAGCAGGCAGCGGCTACCCGTTTTGGTTCTGGTTGGGCTTGGCTAGTACTGAAAGATGATGGCAAGCTGGCGGTTGTATCGACTGCTAACCAAGATAGCCCATTAATGGGCGAAGCTATTTCTGGTGCATCTGGTTATCCGATTATTGGTCTGGATGTTTGGGAACATGCTTATTACTTACAGTACCAAAACCGTCGTCCTGACTATATTAAAGCATTCTGGAGCGTTGTTAACTGGGATGAAGCAGCAACACGTTATCAGGAAAAAGTGAAATAATTGGCTAAATAATTTCTCTTTTCTGCTATGCCGGCTGATATGACAGCCGGCATTTTTATTGGTTGAATGTTGGTTTATGATGGTGATGTCAGACTGATTTCAATAAGGAAAGTGAATTATGTATTGTCCGCAGGTATATACAGGTAAAATTGAAATATCAGGGAAACTTTCTGCTAGTGCAATTAATAAACGAATGGTTGATGGTAGCCTGAGTCTGACTTCTCTAGGATTGGAAGGTGATGAGCAGGCTGAAACCCGTATCCACGGTGGTCCTGATCGTGCACTTTGTCATTATCCTCGTGAACACTATGATTTCTGGAAACATCAATTTCCTGATCAAGAAGATTTTTTTATTGCTCCAGCGTTTGGTGAAAATATTTCCACAACGGGGTTGACTGAAGAAAATGTTTGTATTGGTGACATTTTCAGTTGGGGGGAGGCAATGATTCAGGTAACTCAGCCTCGTTCGCCTTGCTACAAACTTAACTGTCATTCTGGTATCAGCAATTTTTCTGCCATTATGCAGGAAAGTGGTCGTTGTGGCTGGCTTTATAGGATTATTGCCGCGGGAAATGTCAGCCCAGATGAGCCTCTTATTCTTGTTTCCCGTAATAGTGATGTTTTAATTAAGGAAGCGATAGCTATTGCTTTTAATATGCCATTTGACGAGGAGCAATATCGTCGGCTGATGAGTGCTGCTGGTTTATCTGCTAGTTGGAGCTTGACTATGCAAAAGCGGGTGATGTTTGGAAAGATTGAGGATTTTAACCGTAGGTTATTCAGAAAATAATAAAATGTGCACGTGATGAACGTGCACATTTTAGATTGCTGGTTTTTAACGTTGTTTTTATTCCTTTATTAACCTTACGATTTAGTGCTTTTTATTGACTTTTCTAAGTCCGATTTATCAGGTTAAATCATATGGACTATCTTTTTTATACCATTTAAAAACAAATGGTTATATAAAACTCTACTTATTTAAATGCGTTATCTGAAAGTGATAAAACAGTAGTAAGAAAAGCTGATAGACTTTTAGGTTAACCAATTACAGCGAAAAAAGAATAAAAACATTTAGCAGTATTAAAACCATTAAATAAATTGGTTTTGATTTTAATACTATTAGCATATCTATTATCCTTTTTGGTTTTAAACCTAAAATAAATCAAATAGAGGAAAAACGAGAAAACTTAAGTATCAGTTTAATGAAAATGGAAAAACCATTAGGTTCGCAAAAACTGTTCGTTTAAACGGTAATCTGGCAGGTTGTTTTAAAATAAAGTTACGCACATCTGGTTTTCGGTTGATTTATCAAGTGATTGATGAAGAAATCGTGATATAGGTTATTGTTGTTGGTAAACGTGAGGATGAGAAAGCCTATGAACTGTGCGTAAATGGAGCCACTGAGGTTGAACAAAAAAACAGGCGTATCTGGGGAAAAGGTTCTTCTCCTGCTGTACAAAAAACAGATTTAATTTAAAATTACGTTCGTTCCCCAAGCGGTCCCTAAGTCATGTGAGTGAATTTAAGCGATTCCACCAAAATAGTGTTTCGTAATACCCGGTTATCCCGAACAATCCTGTTGAGATAGAAACCACGATGTCCGATATCAGTAATCTGCTGCGGGATCCGCAGTTTTTTTCTACGCTGCATAAACAGATGTTGCAGTTTGCCAGCTTGCAGTTGAATGATTTTCATCAGGCGGAAGATGTTGTCCAAGAGGCGCTGGAAGGGGCGATGAAGAATGCCGCTTCTTTTGCCGGGCGAGCCGCCTGGAAGAGTTGGGTGTTTACGATCCTGCGCAACAAAATCTCGGACGCTTTGCGTATGCGTTATCGGCACAGCAACGTGCAATTGACTGATGATGTTGATGAGCAAAATTTCGAAGCGCTGTTTGATGAATCTGGTCACTGGCCGCGAAACGAGCATCCTCAGTGCTGGCATTTACCGGATGAGGCGGCCGAGCAGGAACAATTCTGGACGGTTTTTGAGCTTTGTCTGACTCAGTTGCCAACGCAAAACGCCCGGGCATTTATGATGCGCGAATTTATTGGTCTTGAGACTCAGGAGATTTGTCAGGAAATGGCGCTTTCTGTCAGCAACCTGAATGTGATGCTCTGGCGTGCGCGTATGCGTTTACGCGAATGTTTGTCACAACGTTGGTTTTCCCAGGAGGGTAAATATGCTTAGTTGTTATCAAGCTACGCGCCTGATGTCTCAGGCGCTGGATGAAAAAATCGTGCTTTCCCAACATGTTCAGCTAATGCTGCATTTGCGAATATGCGGTGGGTGCCGAAACGTCAGACAACAGCTTGCCGACCTGCGCACTATCACTTCCGCATTCGCTCGTGGCGAAACGAGAATCAAAATAAAGTAACGTAGGGAGGGGGAATCAGGTACGATGGCGGTAAATCAGGCGATCAAGCGAAAACCTCCCGCCGCCATACGTCACCAGATACAACTGAGCCGTCAGCCAGGTAGCGTGAACAGGCCAGGCATCTGGATAAACAAATATCTGAATCACCATCGTCATCACCATTAATGCTAGCGCGGAGAAGCGTGTCGCTAATCCGACAATCAGCAGCAGCGGAAATAAGTGTTCTGCGGTCGCCGCCATGACAGCGGCAACATCGGGTGGTAGCAGAGGAAGCTGGTACTCGTTGGTAAAGAGCGACACGGAGCTGTCGGTAACGTGCGGAATCCCTAATTGCCAGGGTGTGCGTGTCTCCAGAATATCTATGTTTAATCCCACCACTTTGCTTTGGCCCGACAGCCAGAATGTTGCGGCAAGGCTAATGCGTGCCAGAAGGGGGATAACACTTTCCTGCGCAATGTGTTGCCCTTTTAACACTAATGTTTTGAGTAATGCCATCTTAGCGCTCCGTGTTGCTATATAGAGAAAGGATCAGTTCGTAATGCCGCATGCGTTGTAAAACCGGCTGAGGCTCAAAAGTTGTATCTTCCCCGGCGGCAATCTCCAGGGCTTCGGTAAGACACCGACCAGACTGGAGCATGGCAACAAACTGTATTTCCGCACGGCTGAGCAACATTATTCGCACGTCGTCGTCAACGCGGCACAGTAGCATATGTTCCGGCTGGAATGGGTCCAGTACCATCTCGTTTTCACTTTGTTGGTGTGAGGCCCACAGGTTGAAAACGGCATAATCTGAACTGAAAATCCGTACAGAGGGATGGAGAACCATCCGCAACTGTGAGGGATCGTCAACAGGGGCCGCTTCTGTCGTTTGTACGGTAGGGTCCGCCGCGTGCAGTGATTCAATAAACAACATTTCCAGCCGGGTGAGATCGCTCAGCCAGGGCCAGTCGGCCAACGGCTGAAACGTCGCAATCCAGTCCGGCAATTGCGCGCCATAGCCTGCCAAAACAGGAGAAGAAGGCGGTTGTTGACGTATAAATTCCGCCGCCATCGCACGGAAAAAGCACTCTCCGAGCTGGGCGACAAGGACGGGGCAGTTTTCGGCCAGTGCGTCAATCAGCGACGTTATGACATTATTACGATAAACCGCAAAACGTACCGCTGGATCGCTACCGTTCCAGGCTGTCAGCCCTTCTGGCACTATGAGGTCGGGGTCAAGAAGGGCTTGATACAGTTGTTGTTGCATTTTTCGTGCTCTCCGTAATGTAACGCTGGGCATGGTTGGCTTCATTCAGCAACACGTCTAATGGTGGAATATTGCTGTCCCATTCGATAAGGGTGGCGATCGGCCCTGTTTCATGCAGGGTCTTGTTATAGAGATCCCAGACAGGCTCGGTCACATGACTGTTGTGTGAATCAATCAGCAGCAGGTCGTTTGCTCCATCGCGGCTTTCCGTATAGCCCGCCAGATGAATTTCACCGACACGGTGAAGTGGCAGCTCGAATAGCATCTGCCGTGGGCAGCGATTATGGTTGACGCCACTGATATAGAGATTGTTCACGTCCAGCAGTAGTCCGCATCCGGTGCGGCGTATCACCTCGGAAATAAAGTCAGTCTCGCTCATGGTTGAGGAGCTGAACTCGATGTAGGTGGACGGGTTTTCCAGCAGAATGGGGCGACGCAGTGCATTCTGTACCTGATCGATGTGTTCGCAGACCCGCGTCAGCGTGACGTCGGTATAAGGCAGCGGCAGCAGATCATTGAGAAATAGATCGTTGTGCGTCGACCAGGCAAGGTGTTCAGAAAAAACGGCCGGCTGGTAGCGTTCAACCAGCGCGGCGACACGTTGTAAATGGGTCTGATTCAGAGGATTTTCTCCTCCGATGGACAGGCCCACTCCATGAATAGAGAGCGGATAATCTTGGCGAATGGCGGTCAATGCCTGGTGAAACGGACCACCCGCGACCAGATAATTTTCCGCGTGAATTTCAAAAAAACCAATGTCGGGTTTATCGCGCAGGATAGCGCGAAAATGCTCCGGCTTTAACCCAATCCCTGTTCTGGCCGGGAGCCTATTTAGCATGAGACAGTCAGGAGCATCACGAGAGACGCTGTGTGAGGGTAAAGAAATTGTCATCGTATGAGCTCCTGTCTGATGCCGGAATTACACTTCTTTAAACGCGTCTAGTTGACCAAAACCGGTCGGAGAGGTTGGAGACTTCATTTTTACGCAAGAACCCGCCGGTACCATTTTCCAGGCATTACCCTGATAATCCTTTTTTGAGGTACCAGCACAGGTGGTGCCTGCTCCTGCTTTACAGTCATTTTTCCCTTTCAGAGAAACGCCATAGCATTTCTCCATTTTGCTGCCGGAATCCGCCATTGCTAAAGTGCTTCCCGTAATAAATACGCTGCCTAAAGCCAGGGCCAGTAATGCTTTTGTCGTTTGCTTAGTCATAGGACGTTCCTTTTATATTTGTGTCGAAAGTGAATACTGCTTTGCTGAAACAAGCATTTGCTTCACTCAATTAGTCGCACTACACATTAATTTCTTACAGTGAATATGATAAAAAAATGATTTTTTTATAGTTAGTTGATTCTTAATGGTTTATTTTTGTGAATTAGATATTGATCTGTACAATAAATAGTCTTTTTTTAGCAAAAACCGCCGTAAACCCTTGCCCAGTGAGAGGATGTCGCAAAAAGCCAGCATTGAAAATAAACCCGCAGAGATTTATTGCCTGTTATTGGGAGTGACGACCCATGACAGGTTAAATTTTTCGATTGAAAAAGGAGCTATTGAGCGATTTATTAATCAAAGAATTCAATATGAAAAATCGGAATTGATGGCGATTAATTAGCCATTTTTCGTGACATTAATCACATTCTCTTCATATTCATCTGATAAATATCGTGAGCTTGGGGTCATAATATTGAGAGAGCGAAATGCTCTGTTATTTGTCTCCACTCCATCCTACTTAGCTGGACGCGGTCTGTTGTTCTCTCTAACGCCACGTATTAAATGATGGCTATTTTACGCTGTCGTTTTTTTACCGCGGTAACAGACCGGCGCTATTTAAAAGAGCCGCCTGTCATGGCTCGTTTAATGGCTTCCTGCGTTATCCCCATCTCAGGATAACGGTTCAGTTATGTAAGGTTTCAAATATGGATGGATTAGTTTTCACCTGCCGAATTGGCGCACTGCCCCAAACCACCTTTCAGGTCTCGCAATTTACTTTACAGGAAGCGCTGTCACAGCTTTATCGCCTGACGATAAAAGTGGTGAGCTCACGTGATGACATTCCCCTGAATGAACAACTGGGGGACTGCGCGTCACTGACCATTACCCGCAATGGCGTCACCGAACGGACCATTAATGGTTTAATCACCGGGGTTGAACAGGATAATACCGATGGCCGTCGCACTGTTTATATTTTCACTGTCCGCCCCACAATGTGGCTGATGACGCTCAATCAGGACAGCCGTATTTTCCATCGACAGTCGGTACCAGAAATCTTAGCGATCCTGCTGAAAGAGCATCGTATTTTATTTACCCGCGGTACGCTTTATAAACGCCATGTCGAACGGGAATACACCACGCAAAAACGCGAATCCGCCTATGATTTTTGGTGCCGGCTGGCGGCGGAAGAGGGCATTGTCTTCTGGTTTGATGAAAAACAGCTGTTGTTCTGTGATTGCTATCTGGGCATGCGGGCGGGTATCGATCTGACTTACAATACGCACCCTGAAACGGACGAGACAGACACCACCGCATACCAGTGGAGCTATGGCGAATACCTGTGTTCGAACGGCACTGTCCAGAAAGATCGTAACTTTCTTAACCCCAACTACGCACTTGAACACCGGGAGACCACCGACGATAGCGGACACCATTCGGTGTTTGAAAGTTACGGCCGTTTCCAGTGGGACGCGGAAGGAAAACCGTTTACCCAACTGCGGCTGGAACAGTTACAAAACTACAGCAAAGTCGGTACCGCCAAAACCAACTGTATCCTGCTTCGTCCGGGCAAAATTTTTACCCTGCAATCCCATCCCATAGAGGCCATGAACGACCGCTGGCAGGTGCTGTCTGTCACGCATTATGGGCAGCAACCTATCGCGTCAAACGACGGCGGCGAAGGGACCACCCTGACCAACGAGGTCGCCTTTATTCCCGGGCGACAGGACTGGCGACCCCCTTACCGCTACAAACCGCTGGCGGACGGTGATGAAGTCGCCACGGTGGTCGGGCCGGGAAGCGAAGAGATTTATGTGAACGAACACGGCGCGATACGGATTCATTTCCACTGGAACCGTTACGATAAAGCGGACGACCTCGCGTCTTGCTGGGTACGGGTGGCCCAGGGCTGGAACGGCAACGGTTTCGGTTTTATGGCGATACCGCGCGTCGGGCAGGAGGTGATCGTCAGCTATCTCAACGGCGATATCGACCGCCCGATTGTGACGGGGTGTACTTACAATGGCCTCAATCGTCCGCCGCTTGATTTACCGCTGGAGAAAACCCGTACCACCTTTAAAACCCGAACTCGTGGAGGACAGGGATTTAATGAACTGCGTTTTGAGGATGAAAGAGGCAGCGAGGAAGTGTTTATTCATGCTCAACGGAATATGAAAACGCAGATCCTCTGGGATAAAACCATGCACATAGGCCATGACCAGCAAACAGACGTGGCGCATAACCGCGCGGCGATCATTAAAAACGATGATGATGAAACCGTTCAGGGCTGCCAGACGCTTGACGTCGGTCAAAATCAAACCGTGACCATTAAAGGCCAGCAAGTCATTTCCGTTGGTAAAAGCCATCAATTAAACATTGAAGATAACCAGCAAATTACCGTGGGTAAACATCTCACGGTGCACTCGGAAAGCGGGCAAATCATTATTGGGAACGCGGGCGGACAGATAGTCATTGATCCGATGGGGAATATCCGTATCGAAGGGGTCAGCATCACCATGACCGACCATGTGACAGGAAGAAAATCCGCTGACGCACTGTTTGACTACTCCGCACGCTATACCCTGCTCAGTGAACAGAGCGGTAAACCCCTGGCGCATACCCGCTACACCATTACCACCGCTGGCGGTCAGACCCTTTCCGGTAAAACCGATGCGCTGGGCAGAACGATGACTGTACGGAGTGAGGCCGAAGAAAATCTGCAACTGAGTTCACCAGAAACCACCCCACCGAAACCGAAGCAAACCTTATACGAGATCAGTGATAACACGCCGCTAGAGCATGTTATGGAATTTATGGAGAAATAAGTATGGCAATATCCAACAGCGGTAAGATGTGCCCGGCTGTCACCTCAATTAATTGCACGATGGAAATAGGGGTCTTTCCCGCCGATGAAGATCCCTGTTATCTGGCAAGAAAAGCTGAATACGCCCTGCGTCTGCCGGCAATAATTTTCACTAAACAGGGCACTATTCGCTTTCTTAAACAGATTGTCATGAGCGGATTAATCAAAGTGGAAGAGTATAAACATGATTTCCTGTGGCCTTATAAAGCGGAAGTGGTGTTTGCTATCAGAGCGGCTAAAGACGTTCCTCTGCCCATGCTGGCGACCAGTCAAATTTCGAAACAGCGTTATGGCGATAATTTACCGCAATCCAGCAATCCGTTTGCCCAGTCTTCTGCCGACGATGCGGAAAAGTTTGGGGTTGTTGGTATCCGTCGACCCGATATTATTCTGGTTAAAGAGGAAGCTCTTCGCTGGCCGGGTAGAAACGCCACCTACTTTGATGGCTCTGTGCACCCTGATAATCTGAAAATGTTGATTGAGGTGAAATTTCCGGGGGATGAGCTAAGTAGAGATCAAGAAAAAGATTATATCCAGATTGCTACCCGTGATCGTTTTGGCGTAATGCGAGTCAGCGATAGTCGTACAGAAGAGCAAAAACAGTACGATGAAGCGTGGCGAAAACTTTATCAGCCCGGTTCCCAACACTATAAAAACCCGATACCACTGGCCCCGCTGCCACCCGGTTCTCCTCCTGATGAGGAAGCTTTACCCGCTCCTCCCGCAGAGGGTGTGCCGGGGACTATTCCGCAGCCGCTGACCAAAAAACTCCCGCTGGTCAGTACCTCCCCGTGGTCTTTTTTAGCTAGTTATGAAGACTGGGTAATCCTCGGGCAGGAGGTGGCTGGTCTGACAGAACAGGGACTGGATTATATCCGTAACAGTACCCGCGAACTCCTTGCCCAGTTTGGTACCTGGTTCAATCAAGCCGGCAAGTGGGTGTGTGAAGAGATTATTGACCCGATAAGCCATCAGGTCAGCTACGCGTTTTCCTGGGTCAGTGAACAAACGGGAAAAATCGTGACCTGGACTGAAAGTGAGATAAAAGCCCGCTGGCAGACGGTGCAACAGGGTTCAGACATCACCCTGGAAGAGCTCAAAAACATCAGCTGGATGCAAATATTGAAAAAAGTAGGTGAAGAGATGCTGGAAGTGGTGGTGATTATTGCCGAAGTTGCCGTCGTTATCTTTGTCACCCTTGCCGTCGCTGCCGCGCTGATTGCACTGGTGGAAATTTTAGCCGCTGCTGCTGCGGTAAGCACCGCCGCGTTAGCCGCTGTTTTGGCAATATTGGCGAGTGTGACATTCGCCACCGCTTCATAATTAACGGAGAGAATATGGATACTTCAGATTACTTTGCCCAGTTAAGATCACAACTGACCTCTTTTCTTTTTAGCAATGCCGATGAACTGACTGTTTCCCGCCTGGGTCTCTCGATTACCCTGTTTTTTAAACAGGGCTACACTCAGGAGAAAAAACAGCGCATTCTGGCCTGTTATCGCCGCTTTCGCGAAGAGTTTGGTACTCATCTGCGTTTTCACAGTCATTCATTAAAGGGGTTAAGCAAATATTCCCCGGAAAATATTATTAAGAAGGTGCCCCGGTGTTTTATCCCGCCTGTAAACAGACCAGCGCGATTGCGGAAGGTTCTGACTTGTTCAATATACAAGATACCTGTCGCGCTGGAGGGACACCTTGTTAATTGTGGTTGCCCGACCGGCGCTTGTCGATTACAGGTACGGTCATAACTATCCAATGCTAAAACCTTTAATTAAAATACCCATAAAACCAGAGCAAGTTTAAAACTGTGATTAAAAGTTATTTTTTTAACGTATGATTTTAATCGGTATCTGGTTTTAACCGTTTTTTATCTTTTGGCTATATGCTTTTTGCGAAATTTAAACATTATGGTATATCGTGGTTTTACATTTAAACGAACGTTAATCATATCCGATTTATTTTGACTGACATGGTTTTACCAATATTGTTTTACTGGCCATTCTGCGGGTTTTTATAAATCATTCCCCTTTATTTTTTTCTTTATAAATCACTAATCAATAGCTTGATAGTGTAAAAATATCGTTAATGTTTTTCAGGATAACTCTTTTTTAGCATTTAAATTCGGTTAAATTAATCGTTTTATCTCTTTTTTTATCGCATTATTTATTGATTTATTTGTAAAGTAATGGTGAGAAAACACTTTAGCGTTAATCTATTCTATTAATATTATTTTACCTGATTATTGCTTTTCAACTCTTGGTTAATGGTGAGTGAATTGCGACTAAATGTCATTAATCACGTTACTGAAAATTTTGATTTATTGGGTTAAATCAGTCTGTTGAATGAAATATTTAATCTCTATTCTTTTGTGTTTTTAAATAGTCATAGTTGGTTAGGTAAATATAAAATAAGTGAAGAGTAGTATTGTCGATAAATGTTTAAACATAGTAATGAATAGCTTGTTTTTAGTCACCCTATACCTTTTAAAAAGCTGGTATTAATGAGGTGCTTATTGTCTTAATCCTTAGTTGATTAATCACCGATAAAATGAAAAGGTAAGTAAAAAAACAATATTAAAAACATGGTAAGCTTGAGCAGTAGTTTTCATTCTGAGGGATTGTTTGTTTTTAATTTTAAATCTGCTTAATAAATGATTTTTATTGCTTGATTGTAGTGAGTTTAATGGTTTTTACATTTTCTGAATCGTATTTAACCTCATTGTTTTCATTAAACTGATATTTAGGTTTTCTCCTTTTTCTGTATTTGACTTTTTAGATTTAAAACCAGTGGGGGGCAGAGCTGTTAATGGTATTAAGATTAACGCCCATTTCTTTAATCATTTTTAATGTTGCTAAATCTTTTTGCTTTTTTGGGTTAATCTAAATGCCTCTTGGTTTTATACAATGATAATTTCTGATTTTTCGTAAACTGGTTGCAGTCAGGCAAAATCTTTTATTTAAGAAAATTGGTTTAATGTGGTTAATACTGTCATTTTGTCACCTTATTTAATCGATTTAAAACCCGTTTTTCCTGATGTTTTCTCTTCCAATGTCAGCATGACATCGGGCTTTTTACCCGCTTTTAAAAATCCTTAATCAATTCTTTTTACTTTTAATGAATGTGCACGTAGTGAACGTGCACATTTTATCGATTTAAGGATGGGCGATAAAGCCAACAGCTTCGTATACTTTATCCAGAGTAATCTGAGCGCGGGCTTTCGCTTTCGCCGCACCTTCCGCCATGATTTTATTCAGCAGGGCTTCATTGTTACGGAAATGATGGAAACGCTCTTGTAATTCAGTCAGCATACCGGAAACGGCATCAGCGACCGCACTTTTTAGATGACCATACATTTGGCCTTCAAATTCTGCTTCCAGTTCAGGAATAGTTTTGCTAGTAACACCCGCGAGGATATCTAATAAGTTAGAAACCCCCGGTTTTTGTTCCAGATCGTAGCGAACACAGGGTGGCTCTTCTGAATCTGTGACGGCGCGTTTTATCTTTTTAGCGGCTGATTTTGGATCTTCCAACAAAGCGATAACGTTGTTGCGATTATCATCTGACTTGGACATTTTCTTTTCTGGGTCTTGAAGAGCCATAACCCGGGCGCCACCGGTTGGGATAAACGGCTCCGGTACAGTGAAGATATCGCCATAGATGGCATTAAATCGTTGAGCGATATCACGGCTTAATTCAAGATGTTGTTTCTGATCGATACCTACTGGAACTTGGTTTGTTTGGTATACTAAGATATCCGCAGCCATCAGTACCGGATAGTCAAACAAGCCTGCATTAATGTTTTCGGCATGGCGGGCTGATTTGTCTTTAAACTGAGTCATGCGGCTGAGTTCACCGAAATAGGTATAACAGTTTAGAACCCAGCTTAATTGGGCGTGTTGTGGGACATGAGATTGGACAAAAATAGTACTTTTCTCTGGGTCGATGCCACAAGCCAGGTAGAGCGCCAGTGTATCCAGAGTGCGTTTTCTCAACTCTTTTGGGTCCTGGCGGACTGTGATTGCATGTTGGTCTACAATGCAATAGATGCAGTCGTAATCATCTTGCATTTTAACCCACTGACGTAACGCCCCCATGTAGTTACCGATGGTTAATTCACCGGAAGGTTGCGCGCCGCTGAATACAATAGGTTTTTGGGAGTTTAGTGTTTCAGATACAGTGGGTTCATTCATTTTATTATGCTTCCTGAAGTTTTAAAGATGGGAGTCCAATTGTGGATAGCAGATCCGAAAAATCCGTTAGTATGCAATCTGGATTGCTTAATGCAATAGATTCACCGTAGTTATATCCATAAGTTAAACCAACACAAGGGCAACCCGCCGCTTGTGCCGCCAAAATATCATTACGGGAATCACCGACAAAGAGCAGTTCTTCCTTACGCAGTCCGAATGTGCCCATTGTTAAATAAATAGGTGCCGGATGAGGTTTTTTCTCTTTAACATCATCACCACCTAACACTAGTGAAAAATACTCACTAATGCTTAAAGAAGCCAGCAGAGGAGCAATGAAAGGTGTTGGCTTATTGGTAATAATACCCATTGGCAAGTTGTGTTTTGCCAGTTCAGCCAATGTAGCTTTGACTTCCGGGAACAGTTGGCTGCCTGTTGTTACGGTTGTTTCATAGAAACGGTCAAACAGCTCGCGGGTTTCTTTATGCAGTTGCGTAGTCAATTTGACGTTGGCCCATGTCAACGCTCGTTCGACCATAATGTCTGCGCCATTGCCTACCCAGGCGGCAACGCGCTCTTTTCCCGCAGCAGGGAGACCTTTGGTTAACAGCGCTTGATCCAATGCATCAGCCAAACCACCGGCGCTGTCTACCAGTGTGCCGTCCAGATCAAAGGCGATAGCACGAATACCTTTTAATACTTTACTTGCCATGAGATACCTTTGACAATTCACTACGCATATTATCAATAACAGTTTTGTAATCTGGTTGACTGAAAATGGCTGAACCAGCAACAAACATATCTGCTCCCGCGGTTGCCGCCGCGGCGA
This sequence comes from Photorhabdus namnaonensis, assembly GCF_001684335.1. Lineage (GTDB taxonomy): Bacteria > Pseudomonadota > Gammaproteobacteria > Enterobacterales > Enterobacteriaceae > Photorhabdus > Photorhabdus namnaonensis. Next base: position 14,952 of record NZ_LOIC01000055.1, on the reverse strand, counting down.
TATTGCTAGCTTTAATACCACCGTCTACCTCAAGACGAATATCATAACCGCTTTCATTAATGATTTTACGAACCTGACGCAGCTTCTCTAGTGTTCTAGGGATAAAAGATTGGCCACCGAAACCGGGATTTACCGACATCAATAGAATAATATCCAGCTTATCCAAGACATAATCAAGATAACTCAATGGAGTTGCAGGATTGAATACCAAACCAGCTTTACAACCATGCTCTTTGATGAGTTGTAAACTGCGGTCAATATGCTCACTGGTTTCCGGGTGGAAGGTAATGTAAGTCGCCCCGGCTTTGGCAAAATCAGGGATAATGCGGTCAACCGGTTTTACCATCAAATGGACATCAATTGGCGCAGTGATGCCATAATCCCGCAGAGCTTGGCAAACCATAGGTCCAATAGTCAGGTTAGGGACATAATGGTTGTCCATAACATCAAAATGAACAACGTCAGCCCCTGCTGCCAGCACCTTAGAGGTATCTTCACCCAGTCGCGCAAAATTTGCAGATAAAATGGATGGGGCAATCAGAAAATCTTTCATTATCTTCTCCAAATCGTTTCTATCATCCCTTAATTGCCAGGCAAAAGGGGGTGGATAAATCAGCGATATAGTGCCAAGAGTTCGTCTACCTTACTGCGGGCAAGGATATTCCTACTGATAGTACGACGTGCTTTGACAATATGAAGTGAAGCTTGATAGTACCATTTTCGTGTCATTGGCGTATCGTGGTTGGATATCAAAACAGGAATTGCACGTTCTGATGATAACTTAAATGCAATATTTGCCAGATTTTCTTGATCTGCAATGTTAAAACTATTGGTGTGATACGCCGTAAAGTTTGCTGTTGCTGACAAAGGCGCGTAGGGAGGATCGCAATAGATAACCGAGCCTTTATGTGCTTTGTTCAACGTGTATTGATAGTGCTCACAGATAAAAGTCGCATTTTGGGCTTTTTCAGCAAACCAGTGTAATTCTTCTTCAGGAAAGTAGGGCTTTTTATAACGGCCAAAAGGTACGTTAAATTTACCATGAGAATTATAACGACAGAGGCCGTTGTAACAATGGCGATTGAGGTAAAGGAATAACACGCTGCGATAGAACGGGTCTGTGCTTTGGTTAAATTGCTCCCGTAACTGATAAAAATGTTCGGCTGTATTGTATTCTTGGGTAAACAGAGGGCGTGTGTGGACGATAAACTCATTAGCCCTGAGTTTTACTGTGTTGTACAGGTTAATCAGGTCGCTGTTGATATCAGCGAGGATATAAGAATCGTAGTCTGTGTTCAAAAAGACAGAACCTGCGCCAACAAATGGCTCTATCAGACAACTACCGGCTGGCAGATGACGTTTGATGTCATCTACCAACGGGTATTTTCCACCGGCCCATTTTAAGAAAGCGCGTTTTTTTTTCATGCTGTCAATAATTACTCAATCATTCCAGAGCCGCAGATTGTACTCTGTTTAGGACAGCATATCAGCGCCTAATAAGTATTGTTTTATTTTCTTAGGTCTTGCTGCACTTGCCGCATCGTTCTGACCCAAGGTTTTTTCGCCTGAATTTCGGCCGGTAGAGATGAAACAGCCCGTTTGGCTTCAGAAACGGAACGGTAATCTCCATGAATTAAAATAAACCAAATTTTTCCATTACGTTTAGTTTCATAAACTTTGTAATGGGTAAGACTATACTTTTTAGCAAAAGCGGTCAGTGTATCTGAGCGGCTGGCACTACTTAATTGCAAAGTGTAGTGGTTTGCCGGGGTTTGCAATAGATCACTACTAGTGCTGCTGACCTCATGGTTTTTACTGCTAGTATGATTTGTCGATGGTTTTGATTTAGTCGGTGTTTCTGGTTTCAGCGGACGGATATTTTCCGATTTCTGTTGTATCACTGGCGGCGGTGTTACTGTCTGTTGTTGGGCTTGATTCAGATTTTGCACCGCATGATTTATATTACTTTGTTGTTGAGTCAATGCGTCAGGAATATTTCCTGGTAATTCAATGTGCTGATTTTGGGTTTCGCCATTGCTAGTTTGAGGCTGATGAGGTTGAGTTGCGGTACCACTGACAGGGGGAACATGGATTTCCTGTGGCCTGTTAATTGTATTTGTGGTGTTACTCTCTGATGTGATGGATTGATTATTATCGTTGTTGGATGATGAACCTGATAAATCAATATTCTTCTCGGCAACATTTGGCGATTGCTGTTTTTCATGTTCAGTTGGGGCTTTTAAGGCAGAACTGATAGCAATAATCAGCAGTACCAGCACTAAAATCCCAATGCCGAGCATCATTTGCTGACGTGAAATCGCAAATTTAGGTTTGTTTAATGGCTGACGCGAGCGTGAAGGACGGCGATCTGAGGTATCTGGCCTAAACTCACTATTTGCTCTTTGATCCGCTTTTTGTTCATTTTCTGATTTGAATTCGTCCATATAGCCCTCCAAACAGAGCCAATACTGCCAATTGCAATTGAAGCCAGTCCGGTCGGCTGACTTTACTAAGATAGAAATTTGTCTGATAGAATTGTTATTTTATGACACAACAATCAGATGTATGCAAAAAAACATTTAATTTAATGCCATAAGCATACAACTTACTTAAAATTTACGGTAAACACTGACGGATAGCATCAATAACACAATTGTGTTCAATATCTGATCGGAGATCAGCTTTACCTATTTTTGTTGGAAGAACCAGCCGTAATTTACCTGCTATAACTTTCTTATCTCGCATCATATGTGGGAGATAGGCTTCTGGCGGCATGTTTTGTGGCCCGAGTACAGGTAGATTTGCTCGCTCCAACAATCGGATAATGCGTTGAATATCTTGTTCAGAGAAGTTATCAGCAAGTTGAGCTGTTCTTGCTGCCATAACCATTCCTGCGGCAACCGCTTCTCCATGTAACCAGACACCGTATCCCATCTCTGTTTCGATAGCGTGACCAAAGGTGTGACCGAGATTCAACAGAGCACGCAAGCCACTCAATTCTTTCTCATCTGCTGCGACAACTTCAGCTTTCAATTCGCAGCAACGACGGATGCAGTAAGCCATTGCTTGGTTGTCGAGAGCCAGGAGTTTATCCATATTATCTTCAAGCCAGCTAAAAAATGCGCTGTCGAGAATGATACCGTACTTAATGACCTCAGCCAGACCGGAAGAGAGTTCGCGGGCTGGAAGCGTTTGCAGGCAGTTGAGATCGACCATCACAGAGGCGGGTTGATAGAATGCGCCTATCATATTCTTGCCGAAGGGATGGTTTACTGCGGTTTTTCCTCCGACAGAGGAATCAACTTGAGCAAGAAGGGTGGTAGGCATTTGAATAAAACGGACGCCACGTTGATAACAGGCAGCGGCAAAACCAGTTAAATCACCGATTACGCCGCCACCAAGAGCGATAAGTGTTGTGTCCCGGCTGTGGTTATTTTCCAGCAAAGCAGAAAATACGTCATTTAATACGGAAAGCGATTTGTACTGTTCACCATCAGGTAGAATCACTTCATCTACCTGAATCCCAGTTTGCTGCAAAGTGGCTTTTACTTTTGCCAAATACAGCGGAGCTAGGGTTTGATTCGTTACCAGCATAACCTGCTGGCCTGCTTTTAGTGGTGCAAAAGCAGAAGGATCATCAAATAACCCTTTTGCAATGGTAATTGGGTAACTACGTTCCCCTAAAGTGACAGTGATCTTTTCCATAAGCAGCCTTCGCCTTAATTATTTATCGCTGTACAGACTTGCTTGAATCAGTTCTTTTCCAGTAACTCAATGATTTGGTTAGCGACAACTTTAGCGCTCTGTTCATCGGTACGGATAGTGACGTCAGCAATTTCCTCATATAGAGGGTTACGTTCGCTTGCTAAATTTTCTAAAACTTCGCGTGCTGGTGCATCGACTTGAAGTAAGGGGCGTTTTTTATCGCGCTGGGTGCGTGCTAACTGTTTTTCAATGGTGGTTTCCAAGTAGACTACGACACCACGGGCAGACAGACGATTACGGGTTTCTCTGGATTTCACAGAGCCTCCGCCAGTCGCCAGTACAATGCCTTGTTTTTCAGTGAGTTCGTTAATCACTTTTTCTTCGCGCTCGCGGAAGCCTTCTTCGCCTTCCACGTCGAATACCCAGCCCACGTCAGCTCCGGTACGTCGCTCAATTTCTTGATCGGAGTCATAAAACTCCATATTGAGTTGCTGAGCTAACTGACGACCAATAGTGCTTTTGCCGGCACCCATAGGCCCAACCAGAAAGATATTACGTTTCTCTGCCATGTTTTTGGTATTACTAAGACTATTCGTTAATGATAACCCGCCCCGCTAATCAAATCAGCAGCGGGACCTAAACTGAAACCTCATGAGCGGTAATGTGAGATCAGATAACAAAATTATCTCAGTACATCAGCCAGTTTTGCAACTATATAAATCAATGATGAGCTTTTTGTAACGAAAGCTTTGGTTTCATTGGCTGATTATTGTGATGTAAAACCCGACCACTCAATTAGTTAACTCTTGTATGCTAAATCGGACTCAGCGTCAAATCTATAAACAGGATTAGTTGGAAAAATCTGCGCGTCATCATACGGAATAGTTAAGTTTTTTATGTCCAACTCAATGATATAACGGTTATATTTCTCTTTTTGGTTAAATGTCCATCAGTTGAGGTGTAATAAATATGACTAACTCACGTCGGCTGTGTTTATGGCCTTTTTGGTTAAATAGTGAACCAAGCAATGGGATGTCTGATAGATAAGGTACCTTTTGGATTTTCTCACCTTTTTTCTGTTGAAAAATTCCACCGAGAATAAGTGTTTCACCATTCTTTACAGTGACTTGAGTTATTATTTCCTGTTTGTCGATGGTTAAATTCTCACCTCCTCCTTGACTTATTGAGATCCCTGGCATGTTTTGGCTGATTTTCAGAGAGAGTCTGATTTTGTTTTTTCTCAGTATATGGGGTGTGACTTCCATTCCGAGTACGGCTTCTTTAAATTGCACAGTACTTTTCTCTTTTTCTTGGCTGACGTAGGGAATATCGGAGCCTTGCTTGATGCTGGCTAACTGCTGATGTGAGGCGGTTAGCCTTGGGCTAGCGATAATATCCAGTTGATTCTCTTGTTCTAAGGCACTGAGTTCCATTTCCAGCAAACTGGTGTGAATGCGGGCAATATTGAACGCAAATCGATGCATGTTATCGTTGGCTGCTTGGTTAATATTGAGGCGGTTTATACCCGTTGTTGCATTAATCGGCTCCCCTATCGGCATGCCCCAGTAAATGCCGAGTTCATGTAGTGCTTCCCTGCTGCTGGTCACGATATGTGCTGTAATTTGCACTTGTTGTTGTGGTGTATCTATCTCTTTCAGCCAGCTTTTTATCTGTGCGATGGCGATGGGGGTATCCTGTAAAATTAGACTATTAGTTTCAGGATCAAAATCAACTTTGCCCTCTTTTGTTATCAGTGCGGGTCTATTTTGCTTGAGATTCAGAGCAATTTTTTCTGCGTCTGCATAGTGTAATACGGTTGAGAGGGACTGAATTTCGGTCTCATTGACTGATTGATCAAATAACTCAACCGATTGCTCTTCTGTCTCTATCATCGGGGGAGCAAAAGGATTTCTTATTTCTGCAACAACAATAGCGGGCAGAAAAAGGATCAACAGAATAAATTTTTTAGTCATAAAACTCCTCATGTGAGGTTTCTGACAGAGTGATTTTGACGTTTAGGGATTCACCTGATGGCGAAATGGAAAGTTGTTTAATCAGCAGTGGTGGATGTAACGTTTGTAACGCCTCAAGAAAACTCAACATTTGTTCGTAGTTCAAATAAATTGTGATTTGCCAGAGTGTTTTTTCCCCTTCTTTTTTACGTTGCCACTCAATAACTTGCGCGCCAGAATTTATCAATGGCTGTTGCAATTGTTTTATTGCGGTAATTTTTACTGCATTTTGTCGCGGCTTACTGAGTTCATTTTCTATTTGGTTGATATGTTGTTGTATATCTTCCAATAGCGGTAGCTGATTTAGTCGTTCATTGGTTGCTTTGGTATTGATTTGTTGAGCTGCTATTTTTTCTGTCAGGCTACTTCTCTGTTCAGCTCTTTCTTGCCAGAAGAAAAGATAAAACAGAATCAGAAATGACATAATGATAGTTTGCTGCCAGATGAAGAGCTGCCAGGTTGGTTTGGCAAACCACCATAGGTAGTCACTTTTTATCATTGGCTATCTCCGTCTGCCAGTTAGCGTCAATAATAAATTGTCTGATTTGTTGTTCGGTGATGGTCATCTTTTTTAGTTGAATTTCAGACAATTGCCCGTTGTTTTCGAGATTATCCAGTAGAGATGTCATACTGGAATAATCCAGACTATTAGCAACCAGTTTTAATTGACCTTCCTGATCATCGAAAGCAGTTAACCAACTTCCTTCCGGTAATAATTCAGGTAATTCATTAAATAATTGCCAATGTTGTTGGTTCTGTTTCAGCCACGTTTGTTGTTGTTTTAATTTATAGGTTAGCTTGTTGTGAAGATTAACCGCCTCCTCTGTCTGAGTTATTTGTTGTTGCAAATGTAATTGTTGCTGGCTGAGTTGTTGTAATTGCCTTTGGTGCTGATTAATCGTTTCCTGTTGTTTTAATAACATCCAGACGAGCACTGTCAGCCACAACATCAGTTGCAATAAGAGAAGAATCGCCCACCAACGATAACGATGTCTTAGCCGGGTTTGTCGCCAAGGTAGAAAATTAACCTGATACATCGTTACTTATCATCCGGTCTGAGTGCTAAACCACCGGCTATCACATATTCCATCAATTGAATTGGCCGTGGTGGTTGATAGTGACGAAATGCTGTCAACATATCCCAAGAGTAAGTTCCTTCAGGTAGGGCTTCTTGTTGGTAGCTACTGTAGTAAACAGGCTGTTCAGCCATAGATGAGGCAGATAATTGGCGGATAATCTGCTGTGGAGAAGAAGTAGCCGTATTTGCTGATACCAGATCATAAGCGAAGGGGGCATTGGCAGGAGATACCCATAGCCAACCAGATTGTTGCCTGTGTAACAACCAACTATCAGCGGGGACGCCGGCGTATTGCGCTATATAGCGTAGGGCACAGGGAGCAATATCAATAGCGTCTGGAAATATTCCTGCCTGTGCAAGACATTGTAGCCAGAGGTTGAGATCTTTCTGGCGGGCGGCGCTGATGTAGGCGTTTTGTTCAATGATACGGTAATCCAGCGCCAGTTCTCGGGTGTTAAAGGGAAATTGTTTCTCGGCGCTGGCGTTGATAAACCAGCTTTGCTCCGGCTCTTTAAGATTGATATCTGGAGGTAAAATCAGACTCTTCTGCAATGTTTGTTGTACAGGCAGGGCGAGTCTGAAACTGATTTTTTTAGGTAATTCTTGGCGCCATTGATTTAAAATATCACATAATATTTCTGGCCGTTGTAAACGACCTTCTGGCATAACCGCATCAGATAAAAGATATTGCCAGCAGTGGCGAAGCTGCCAGCCATCTCGGCGTTTTATAGCCGCGACGGCGCGAAGGGCGCCATTTTGGATGTCCAATCCGACATACCATTTTGGTGAATACATCTATCGATCTCCATATCAGTAATTTTAATAAAAGACCATATTCAAGGTGCTGTGTAACCTTTATACTACGCGCCGATTGTTTATAAACCACCCGACTAACGTGACATGGGAAATTTCAGGTGAAGTTCGTAAAGTATTTTCTAGTCTTTGTCGTGAGTTGCATTTTTCTGGGAACGGCCTCGATTTTTGGGATGTACAAATATATCGAGCCTCAGTTACCTGATGTGGCGACATTAAAGGATGTTCGATTACAGACACCAATGCAGGTGTTCAGTGCAGATGGCGAGCTTATTGCCCAATATGGTGAAAAACGCCGTATGCCTCTTGAGCTGTCCGAAATTCCACCCATTATGGTGAAAGCGTTCATTGCAACGGAGGATAGTCGTTTTTATGAGCATCACGGGGTCGACCCTGTGGGGATCATCCGGGCAGCGTCTGTCGCGATGAGTTCAGGCCATGCATCACAAGGGGCGAGTACCATTACTCAGCAACTGGCGAGAAATTTCTTTCTCACTCCTGAGAAGACGTTGATACGTAAAATCAAGGAAGTTTTTCTGGCTATCAGGATTGAGCAACTGCTGAATAAGGATGAGATCCTCGAACTCTATCTCAATAAAATTTACCTTGGTTACCGGGCTTATGGTGTCGGGGCGGCGGCTCAAGTCTATTTTGGTAAGAATGTCAAAGAGTTGACATTGAGTGAAATAGCCATGATTGCCGGTTTGCCAAAGGCGCCTTCTACGTTTAACCCGCTTTATTCGTATAGTCGGGCGATTAACCGCCGGAATGTGGTTCTGAGCCGTATGCTCAATGAAGGCTATATTACTCAGCAGCAATATAATCAAGCCAGAAGTGAAAAGTTGATTGCTAATTACCATGCGCCCCAGATTGCTTTCTCCGCGCCCTATTTGTCCGAGATGGTGCGTCAGGAGATGATTGAGCGTTATGGTGAGAATGCTTATACCGACGGTTATAAGGTTTACACGACGATTACCCGTAAACTTCAATTGGCTGCCGTGGATGCGGTTCGTAATAACCTCATTGATTATGATGTGCGTCATGGCTACCGTGGAGCACAGGAAGTTTTGTGGAAAGTGGGCGAACCTGCTTGGGATCGGGAACAGATTGTCAAGAAGCTTAAGACCTTGGCAAATTATGGGTCATTAATACCGGCTGTGGTGACCGGAGCGGGTAGTGATCAGGCGATAGTGATGTTGCCTGATGGCAGTAGTGCGGAATTGCCAATGACGGGTGTCCGTTGGGCCAGAAAGTTCAGATCTGATAGTGCACAGGGTGTGGTTCCTCGTAGTGTGAATGAGGTGGTTCAAGTTGGTGAGCAGGTTTGGGTTCGGAAAGTAAAGGATATTTGGTGGTTGGCGCAAGTGCCGGAAGTTAACGCGGCTTTGGTCTCTATTGATCCCAATGATGGCGCTGTGAAGGCGCTGGTGGGTGGGTTTGATTTCAACTTGAGTAAATTTAACCGTGTCACTCAGTCGTTACGTCAGATTGGTTCCAATATCAAACCATTTCTCTATACCGCGGCGATGGATAAAGGGCTGACATTGGCTTCATTGCTGAATGACTTACCCATTAGCCGTTGGGATGCCGGAGCCGGTACTGATTGGCGTCCGAAAAACTCACCACCGACTTATGTTGGGCCAATCCGTTTGCGTCAGGGATTAGGGCAATCGAAGAATGTCGTGATGGTTCGGGCAATGCGAGCAATGGGAGTCGATTATGCTGCTGATTACCTGCAACGGTTTGGTTTCCCGGCACAAAATATAGTACGTACAGAATCTCTGGCTTTGGGATCGCCATCATTTACACCAATGCAAATGGTACGTGGCTATTCGGTCATGTCCAATGGCGGCTATCTAGTTGATCCTTACTTTATTACTAAGATTGAAAACCAAGATGGCGATATTTTATTTGAGGCTAAGCCTAAAATTGCATGTCCGCAGTGCGATATTCCAGTAATTTATGGGGATACGGCACGTTCAATCGAACTTTCTGAAAACTCGATTGAGAATGTTGCTCAATCTCATGTCAGCCAGCAAGAGATATTGCCGTTACCTGAATTGGAAAGAGCGCCGGTAATTGATAGCCATGAAGAGGCGCCAAAATATGCTCCTCATGTTATCAGTACTCAGTTGGCATTTTTGATCCATGATGCTTTGAATAGCAATATTTTTGGCGAGCCGGGTTGGTCAGGCACGGGGTGGCGCGCTTCACGCGATCTGAAACGTCGGGATATCGGCGGCAAAACTGGAACAACTAACAGCTCAAAAGATGCCTGGTTTTCAGGTTATGGGCCGGATATTGTCACCACGGTTTGGATTGGCTTTGATGACCACCGTAGAAGCCTTGGTCGTACCGCGGCCGGAGGCGGTGAAGCGGGTGCTAAGAGTGCGCAGCCAATTTGGGATGATTTTATGAAAATCGCGCTGGAAGGGGTTCCTGAAAAAGAAGTCACACCTCCTCCGGGGGTTATTTCTGTCGTGATAGATCGTAAGACAGGTAAACTTGCTGGCGGAGGCGGGGATACCCGTAGTGAATACTTCATTGACGGAACTCAACCTACAGAGAGTGCGGTGCAAGAAGTTGGCACAACTTTAATTGAGAATGGTGAAAGCCAAGAATTATTCTGAGGATAAGACACAGGCACAACGGAAGCGTTGTTGTGCCTGTGAACTTCAACGGTGCTTTAAATATTTTTGTGCCAAAAATAGGGCGCAGACATTACGTGCTTCGTTGAAATCAGCGTGATCCAGTAATGACATCATATCGGCTATTGGCCAACGTATTTGTGGTAGTGGTTCAGGTTCATCCCCTTCCAGTCTTTCTGGATAGAGATTTTCAGCAATAACGATATTCATTTTGTGAGAAAAATAGGCTGGAGCCATAGTAAGTTTGGCTAATTGTTCTATTTTTCTGGCACCAAAGCTGACTTCTTCTTTTAATTCACGATTAGCGGCTTCGAAGATATTTTCCCCAGGGTCGATCGCGCCTTTAGGAAAGCCCAATTCGTACTGCTCAATGCCGACTGCATACTCACGAATAAGCAACAATTCATCCCCAATGACCGGGATTATCAGAACAGCTTCCCGATTGACCGGACGCATTCGTTCATAAACGCGTTTTACACCGTTACTGAATTCGAGATCAACTGACTGAATATGAAATAAACGTGAATGAGCAATGTCCTCTATGTTTAGGATTTTAGGGTTTTTCAGGTCATTCATAATTGCCCCTGATGGTTTAGTATTGGTTGAGTTGAGTGTCTGTGCATTATTACGTCATGAATTATTTCATTAACCTTAGATTTTATGATGAAATTAGGTACACTCCATAAGTTGACTAAATATGGCCGATTATTTTGATAAATGATATACCCGTTATCTTTCAAGTTGCCTCTTTGTTGGCTGCGCTCACTCACCCCGGTCACATAGTTCCCTATGCTCCCGGGGATTCGCTCCCTTGCCGTCGCGATGCACCTTGAAATCCATAGGGTATAGTGATTATCGCTGGTTATTGTTGTTACTGTTATCTTTATCCTCTTTGGAAATAGATCTATGTTGTGGATAGTTTAGTGCGTGATTATATAACTCATTGTAAAATAAATTAAAAAAACAAATAGAGATAACCTAATTCAAAACTTAACGTGTAGTTGATAATTTGCAAGCAACAATAGCAAGATTGTCATGGGTATGGGGATAAAATGAGCGTAACAGTCGTTATACTGGCTATCTTGATAATTAGTTTGATTGTCATGGCTTCCTTTCTGATTCTCAAATGGAAGTTACATGATAATGCCTGTTATCTGCCTTCTGTTGCTACACCAACCTATCGTAAACTTAATGCTGATGAGTATCAGGCTATTGAATGTTATTTGAGTCGAGTGTTGCCGCCAGTTGTAACAGATCGTATTAATAAAACAAGTTGGCCAATTCTGATGGGTAAAAATGATATGGTTTATACTATCTGTCATTCCATTACCCGATTTTCTGTTGCTTCAGATGAACTACATAGCTGGCGTTATTATATTGATATGGCAGAAGTTCATTTACCGTTTTTCCTTGAGCCTTTTATTAAACAACAGAATATTATTGATGTTGTTCACACCGCGACAATCCCTCTGGTTATTTCGATTAATGGTCACTTTCTGAAAGATTTTCAACAGGATTTTCCTTCTGTTCCGGTAATTTCAGAGGTATCTCATCAGCAGGCATCGATCCAGAAAAATGGTGAAACCAGCGTAAAATTACAAAATATCCGTAAAGAGACATTGGAAGAGTACTGGTTAAATCACTCATCGGGGATTTGGGAGGGGGGATTTTTGTGTTTTGGATTTTTCATTTGGTTTCTTGCATTACTTTCACCAACACTGCTTTTGCCGTGGCTGATGTTGATTGCAGGCAGCTTAGTCGTTGTCAGTTTTTTGCCGCTATTTTGTCCACTTTCAATATGCAGGCGTCAGGATATTCACTGTTTTACCGGTATACCAAAACGATGGGGATTATTTGGCGAATTTGAACAAGGGCAAATGAGTAATATTTCACTTGGTGGAATTGATTTGATTTATCCTCCTCATTGGGAGCCTTATGTTGCTCACTATCTTGATCAACAAACCAATATTGATATTTACACTAACGGCCAGGTAGTCAGGCAAGGGCATTATCTCTCTTTGCATGAGGAAGAAAAAAATTACCCTTACCATCGTTATGGGAAAAATCTCATGATGATCGTTAGTAGCTTGCTGATTATGTTACTGCTCTATTTTTATCAGCCGGTTAGTGTACCGATGAAACTCAGTTTTGCCTGGTTGCGTGGCAGCAGCACAAAAGTTGTCACTGACGCTAATATGATGGAAGGGATGGAATTGCGAGTTGGGGATATCCTGAAAGCAAAAGGGGTTGGTATGTGTTATATGCCGCTAAACAATATGAATGGTAAAGGCGATACCTATTTTTCTCCATTCGATTGTTCGGGGATATATTGGAATAGAGTTAATCCACTGCCAATACCAGAATCAGAAATTATAGAAAATGCCGCTAAACTGATTGCCACTGTTAATAAGCAATTACGTTTACAGGAAAATGACGATGTAATAAATCCAGATCTTGCTCAGGAGATTTTCAAATCTGGTATGATCTTATTGGATAATTTCCCTGATATTGTATTGAAAACTAAAGAATTATGTGAAAAAGAAACCGACTGTTTACGATTAAAAAATGCTTTGGTTAACTTGGGTAATGCTAATGATTGGCTCACTTTGTTAAAGAATGCGGAAAGTGGCAAATTGGATGGTACTCATGTTTTATTGCGTCCGGCTGGCGCTGAAGCTTTGGGGAAATTGGTTGATGCGACGACATCATCATTTATCTACCGGGAAATAGATAAAGTCGCAATGCTGCTGAATAGCCCTTCACCTGGCGGTGTTCTGCTTATCAGTGATGAAGGCAAACAACTGGTTGAATATATAACCCCCGCCATCATCTCTTATGACCATAGTGCGTTGGAACAATGGCGTGAATTACAGCGGTTATCGGATATGGTATTGCAAACACCTTTTGAGACAACGGGAATTATCACGGAATTATCCGTAGATAGTCATGGAACCCGCCGGGTTGTGTTGCATAATGAACTGGATTCCATGACGCTTGCTCGTTGTATTAGTACTACTGTTTTATTCTTGGCTCTTTTTACGACCTTAATCATTAACTTTGTGCTGGTTGTTAAGAAAAATCGGCAGAATAAACAACGCCTAAACAAAATCAGTCAATATTACGATAACTGTTTTAATACACTTTTTCCGCCTACGCGTTGGCGATAATCGACAATGGTATGTTAGGCTTTGGTTTATTTGCCAAAGCTGATAGTGAGAGGAAAAATGAAGGGTAATTCAGACTCCGATCAAGCTGTCCGTCTGGATAAATGGCTGTGGGCGGCCCGTTTTTATAAAACCCGGGCTATTGCACGGGAAATGATAGACGGTGGTAAAGTTCACTATAATGGTCAAAGAAGTAAACCGAGTAAATTGGTTGAACCTGGGGCTGAAATTAAACTGCGTCAAGGTAATGATGAACGTATAGTTGAAGTTCTTGCGTTAAGCAATCATCGACGTAGTGCGCCGGAGGCGCAGCAACTTTACCAGGAGACGGAAGCGAGTATTGCTAACCGGGAAAAAATGGCAATTGCTCGAAAAATGAATGCATTAACTATGCCTCATCCTGATCGACGACCGGATAAAAAAGAAAGACGCACGCTGATTAAGTTTAAGAACATCAAATTAAGTGGGCAGGAATAACCTGCTCGAATGAGAGATAGTTATGTTTAAACAAGACCAATTGCACCGCTTTTTGTTTGAGAATTATTCTGTACGTGGTGAGCTGGTTTTAGCCAGTGAAACTTACCAATATATTTTGGAAAATCATAATTACCCGCAGCCGGTACAGCAATTATTGGGAGAACTGTTGGTAGCAACCAGTCTATTAACTGCAACCCTGAAATTTGATGGCGATATTACGGTTCAGATTCAGGGAGATGGGCCGGTCAAATTGGCTGTGATTAATGGTAATCATCAGCAACAGATGCGAGGTGTCGCTCGTATTGATGGATTAGTGACTGAAAATAGTAGTTTGAAACAGATGGTTGGTACAGGCTATATGGTTATTACCATTACGCCAACTCATGGTGAACGTTATCAGGGCGTGGTTGCACTGGAAGGTGAAACACTGGCGGATTGCCTTGATGATTATTTCAGACAGTCTGAACAGCTACCGACTCGTCTATTTATCCGTACTGGCATTCAGAGTGGAAGAGTTGCTGCTGGTGGTATGTTATTACAGATTCTGCCAATAGCGGAGCAGAGTAGTGCGGAAACTTTTGATCATCTGGTGCAACTTACTGCAACCATTAAAGGTGAAGAGTTATATTCATTGGAAGTTAAGGAGATTTTGCACCGCCTTTATCATGAGGAAGATGTCATATTATATGAACCGCAAGCGGTCGAATTCCGTTGTACTTGTTCTCGCCAACGTTGTGCTGACACATTAGTCACACTTTCCGATGAGGATGTTAATCATATTTTGCAGAAAGATGGCAACATTGATATGGCGTGTGAGTATTGCGGCACGCACTATATTTTTGATGCTGACGATCTTGCTGCAATCAGAACAGAAAAAAAGAACTTGCTCCATTGATATTCGATCTAAACAAACTTTTTCACCTTTTAAGGCGCAGGTCCGCGCCTTTCTATCAATTATCCATAATACTTAGCAAAATCCGCCGTAAACCCTCGCCCAATGCGGGCGGTGATATAAGGCGAAAAGCCCGCAGGGCTTTCAGGTTATTAACCATCAC
>NZ_LOIC01000054.1 GCF_001684335.1 Photorhabdus namnaonensis | reverse complement strand
TAAATAAGATTTCATAATAGTGCTACACTCATTTTTTGTCTTCCTGGCTTTTGCTGTGATGAAAACGATGCCAAAAAGGCATCAACATAATTCAGTAACTGCCACATAAATTGACAACAATGATTTCGCGTTATTGTCTCATGGAGCGATTGCCATAACCGTTCTATTTTGTTTAGCCACGGTGAATAGACCGGTAAAAACAACAGAGTAAATTTGGGATGTCGTGCCAGCCAATCCTTTACCTTCTGACTTTTATGAATACCGTAGTTATCTAAGATTAATGTGAGGGTTTCCGCATGGGGATATTGATGATTCAGTTCATCTAACATTTTG
>NZ_LOIC01000053.1:54431-118865 GCF_001684335.1 Photorhabdus namnaonensis | reverse complement strand
TGTTGATGCCTTTTTGGCATCGTTTTCATCACAGCAAAAACCAGGAAGACAAAAAATGAGTGTAGCACTATTATGAAATCTTATTTATTAATATCATTTCTTGCTTACAAAACTCAATTTGAGTCTAGAACTATATCTCTCATTGATCTATTTATTTCTTTTAAAATGCTTGGGATCCATATTGAAAGATTATCAGATATTGTACTATCTGAAACAGAATTAAAATCCAATATACTACTAAAAACAGAAACAATAAAATCAAATAAAATTGAAATTAAAAATCTTTCCTTTAAATATGAGGGAAATAATAATTATTTAATAGAGAATTTATATTTTGACATTCAGCCTGGAGATTCAGTGGCAATAATAGGTCCATCAGGTTGTGGAAAATCCACACTATTAAATTTAATGATAGGAAACATTTTACCTACAGGAGGAGAAGTTAGGATTGGAGGAGTTATAGTTAATAAAACACATCCAAAAATCATCAGAGATAATATCGGGTATGTAGCACAAGATGATTCACTATTTTCTGGTTCTATTATGGAAAATATAACTTTTTTTAATGAACATCCAGACACAGATAAAGCTATTAATTGTGCAAAAATAGCAGCTATACACCATGATATAAAAAAAATGCCAATGGAATATGAAACATTGATTGGAGATATGGGAACTATCTTATCTGGTGGACAAAAACAGAGGTTATGCTTAGCAAGAGCATTATACAAAGACCCTAAGATCTTATTTTTAGATGAAGCCACGAGTCATCTCGATACTGAAAACGAAAAAATAATTTCATCTAACCTTAAAATGTTAAGCATTACAAAAGTAATGGTTGCCCATAGGAAAGAAACAATAGAATCCGCGAATAAACTAATTGATTTAACAAAAAAATGTGCATAACCTTGTGTAATTGTCTATTTTTGTACGTATAATTTATCAATTAATACAAGTGAAAAAAGCATTATTAATATTAAATTGTTATTAATCGTATTAGTCGCGACTAGATATGACATAGAACTTGAAAAATTGAGAGTTACCGGTTTTGATAGGGGTGCCGAACCCTTATATAAAATACAAGAGGTAACTCTCGTGCTTCATACTAACAACCCTATCATTAAACATAAAACCAGTTTGTTGAACCTGGCTGAAGAACTTAACAATGTGTCGAAAACTTGCAAGATGATAGGCGTATCCCGCGATACTTTTTATCGCTATCAGGAACTCGTCGCAGGGCAATGAAGAACTCGGCGATGTGATAACTGTCGATACGGTCATATTCGCGCACCCCTGTTTTGCTGATATCGGCCAGATTCAGGGCACCCATCAGGTTCAGACGGGTACGACTTCCCGTGGTTTTCACTGCGGTTTTCTGGCCTTTGCGCATCCAGCCATAAGCCAGTTTCGTCCCCTGCGTGGGATGGATGCCATCAATGAACAGGATAGGCTCATGGTCTCCGGCTTCCTGCTTCAGTTTCCCGCAGGCTTCCATAAAGGCCCGTTGCTGTTCCGCATTGAATTTGTGTGGTACGCTGGTCGGTTTTTTATAGCTGAAGCCATTGTGGTACAGCCATTTATTCATGCCGGGAACGGTGTAACGGATATCCCATCTCTCTTCGACAAGACGGATAACCGCCTGTGTGGTGGGAGAAGATTGGCGGTCAGATAAGCGATAAGTTCCTGAGTCTGTGTTTCGCTGAGATAGCTCTGAGAGCCGCCATTTTCGGGTTTCAGTTTGCGGTGATTAAGGTAATCACTGATATGACGATTAACGGTCGTTTCATGAAGACGCAGGGCCTGAGCGATCATGACTGAACTCCAGCCCTCAGAGGCCAGCAGGACCGCTTTGATGCGATCACACTCTCTCTTATCTCGGCAGGTGTGATGGAGATGTTCAAGTTCGGCTTTTTGTTCATCGGTAATGAATATTTTCATAGTGAGGATAATGATCTCCATTTCGGATAAAATCAAGCATCTTCAATGATTACAGGTATAAGTATATGAAAATCAATAAAGGATTATAACCAGTTGAGATGCCAATTAATATGTCATTATTCTAGCAATATTATTGAACAGTTCCTTTTCCTTAGGATATCTCAAGGTAAGTATGGCATAAGATAAGGATGTTTATACCCGTCATCTTTCAAGTTGCCTCTTTGTTGGCTGCACTCACTCACCCCGGTCACATAGTTACCTATACTCCCGGGGATTCGCTCCCTTGCCGTCGCGATGCATCTTGAAATCCATTGGGTATATAATATTTAGAAGAGAAACCAATCTATGGCTCATACACTAAAACTATTATTCAGTAATAATAGCTCACCGCTAACCGACAAATTGTTCTAACGACGCCAATATGTTGCGCTTCTGACCACGTTTCATTGTTGGGGAACGCTTAACCGCTTTATAAACTTCACGCATACAATAATCAGCAACTTTACCCTTAACAATATTATGATAATCAGTGCTGATCCTTTCCTTAATATCGTTAATATCAAATGCCGCATGAGCATCTATACAATTAATAAACGAATCCCATTGCAAAAACTTATGATATTTCTGAGGCAAATCAACTTGGCATTGAAGAAGTTCCTGTCGTAATTGGATAAATTCGCTAATTTTAGAATTAATTATCAGAACAAGCAGCGGCTCACAGCAGCAAACCAACAAATATTTTAATTTTGGTGGCGTCGTAAAAGGGCAGTGGAGATAAAGAACATCTCCTATAGCCAAACCCTGTTTAGCTGAAAATTCTGCCCTAAAAGATGCGGGAAATCTGTCACCAAGATTAATCATCAGCTACTCAGCAGAAGTCAGATAAGCAACTAACTTGTCACCATCTTTACAACTGGCAGCTATCACTTCCAATGGAATCTCGCCATTCTGGTTAGCCGCCATCCAAACACTATCGTGGCTGATATCACGTATTTCTTTAAAAGAAAGATTCCCATATTTTTCAATTGCTTCATTTATGCAATCAATATCTGAATCACTAAATACATCTTCATCGAAATCACGCAAAGCACGTATTTGGTGATTTCCATGACGTCCCTCTACTGATAACGATGACCGAATGACATCAACATCACACTTATTTGGAATAAAGCGCCCGTCTCCTCTGGCTACTTTTATAATATCATAGGCATTCTCTGCAACAGGGCCATCTTTCATTGCAAGATAGTTATCACCCGTAATTAACCGGCCATAACGCTCTAAATGCAGTCGGTCAGCAAAATACAGAATTTTACCCACATGATAAATGTCAGAAATTGGTGCTGTAGAGGCAACGTACAGAATGGCCTCTATAGCCTTTTCTGAATCAAACCTTGCATTAAGCATCTCAATACCTTCATTCAAATTAGGATAAATAACATACAAAATCTATACCTATTTTAATACCTACCGTAATCCCTGTACAACGCTTTGTTGCGTTCCATTGCGGCCAGCAAAATTATTTACTAACCGTAAAACCTAGCATCATACCGGTATCTTCATGTTCCAGTAGATGACAGTGCGCCATAAATGGATGTTTCACTCCCGCAGTATGCTTGAACTGAACCAGCACTTCGCTCTCCTTGCCCTCCACATGAACAATGTCTTTCCAACCACTGCGGTGAGCGGCAGGTTTGCGGCCATTCTCACTCAAAATACGAAAGCGGGTGCCGTGGATATGGAACGGATGCAACATCATATCGCCAACCCCTGAAATCACCCAACGCTCATATTGCCCCTGTTTCACATCAAAAGCGGGTTCTGTTATGGAGAAAGCCTGCCCATTAATGGTGTTCGCACGATAGAAATTTAATTCACCACCATGATGCATATCTCCGTGGTTCATATTCCCATGATCCATCCCCATACCCGCCATAGCTCGCTCACCGTAGCGCTGAGACAACATCATCATCCCTTGCATATCCAGACGGCTGTCCATCGCAAGATGTAAATTACGCCTGTTCAGGCCCGTCAAAGAAGGCAATGCGGGAAGCGTGGCAAGCTGTTCCGACAATACTGTGCGACTAGAAAAAAGCTGAGGTTGAATACGTAAAACGGGTAACGGTTGATCAAATGGCGGTAATGTCATTCCTATCTGAACCACAGGTAACGTCACCAGATCGAAAGTTTTTCCGTCAAACGTATTCACCAATACCTCAAAACGCTCTCCCGGCAGAATCGGTAACTCATTAACCGCAACCGGCTCCGCTAACAAGCCGCCATCACTGGCAACAACATATAATTCACGACCATCACTGACCGCAATATTCAAACTGCGGGCATTACAACCATTCAGCAAACGCAGACGTAACCAGCCGCGCGGCGCAGTATGTTGGGGTAAAACAACGCCATTGGTCAGCATTATATCGCCAAACCAACCGACAGCGGCACTCATCACATCCAGTTGATAATCAATCTGCCCCTCTTTATTCAGGCGTTTATCCTGCAAAACCACCGGAATATCATCCACACCCCACTGATTTGGCAACCCCGTATTAATACTGTTCTCATCTTCAATCAATACTAATCCACCAAGCCCCATCGCAACTTGATAACCCGTCTTGCCATGCGTATGTGGATGGAACCAACAAGTCGCTTCTGGTTGTTCAGGCGTAAAACTGACCGTCCGATTCCCACCTGGCGCAATCATCGCATGCGGACCGCCATCGGCTTCCCCAGTAATCTCCAGACCATGCCAATGAACAGTCGTCTCTTCCGACAGATGATTACGAATATCAATAGTCACAGGTTTACCTGACGTCAATTTCAGCGTCGGCCCCAATAAATCACCGTTGTAACCCCAAGTTTTCGTCACCGTTCCTGCTTTAAAACTGGATTTTCCCGCCTTGATCTCAATAGTAATTTTACCTGCCGCATCTGGCTCTAATTGTGGAGGAATGGGCAGTGCTGGATAAGATTCAGCAAAGGAGAAACGGCTCCAGACAGGCAACATACTGGATGCCCCAATAACCGCGCTTAATCTGATAAAATCACGTCGTTGCATATCAATTTCCTGATTAAATCGGCAAAAAATAAACAATAAAAAAACATTTCATAAAAAGAAACGTAAAGGTTACCCTTACAGGAAGGTCAAGCAGAGGGAATGTGATTTAGGTCGATCTTTACAATAATTTAAAAAAATAAATTTTACCTAACAAAGATATTAATATGTTAACGTAATATGACATGGATTGATTATAATAATACAAATGCGAAAATTAGCTCTCTTGACTTACATACTCGTTCTGTTCGGTTTTTCCCACCCCGCAAAAGCGCTGACAGAAAATGAAGCTGAAGATCTAGCGGATCTGACGGCGGTGTTTATCTATCTGAAATATGACTGTGGTTACAGCCAAATTCCTGACCGAGAAATTAAACGAGCCATTATTTATTTCGCTCAACGCAATAAGTGGGATTTGACGAATTACAACAGCCAATTGATGGACAAACTCAATGAAGAAAGCTACCAGGATTTAAAAGGAATTTACCTATCCAATGCGATAAAGTGCCATGCTCTCGCCAGAGATTCACTGAGTTTATTCGCCTACGTTAAATAGTCCTTTTCCTCATCCCTCGAAAGGGGTAAATTTCACCGTGCAACTATGAGAATTGTTGGCTATTATGTGTACCCAATTTTCATGACTGTCACAGTGGAGGAAAAGCCGGGATATGTCACAAAAAGAAATTTGGTACGAAACACTGCACGCCAACTTTGGTCAGTATTTTTCCGTCGATAAAGTGCTTTATCACGATAAAACTGAGCATCAGGATTTGATTATCTTTGAAAACGCGGCGTTAGGCCGCATTATGGCGTTGGATGGCACGGTACAAACCACTGAACGTGATGAATTTATCTACCACGAAATGATGGCTCATGTTCCTTTGTTCGCCCACGGGAACGCCAAACGAGTACTGATTATCGGCGGTGGCGATGGCGGTATGTTACGTGAAGTCTGCCGTCATCAATACCTTGAAAGCATCACTATGGTTGAAATCGATGCTGGTGTCGTTGAATTCTGCCGTCAGTATCTGCCTAACCATAATGCCGATGCTTATGATGATCCACGTTTCAATTTGATCATTGACGATGGCGTTAATTTCATTAATACCACCGATCAGAAATTCGATGTCATTATCTCTGACTGCACGGACCCGATTGGGCCTGGTGAAGGATTATTCACATCTGAATTCTATCAAGGTTGCCAACGCTGCCTGAATAATGAAGACGGCATCTTTGTTGCTCAAAATGGTGTTTGTTTCCTGCAACAGGACGAAGCAGTAATCAGCCATAAAAAATTGAGCAACTATTTTGCTGATAGCAGTTTCTATCAGGCAGCTATTCCAACCTATTATGGTGGAATGATGACCTTTGCCTGGGCGAGTCAGAACCCGGCACTACGCCTTGTGGATCTGGCAACATTGCAACAGCGCTTTGACAACGCGGGTTTTACCTGCCGTTACTACAATCCAGCCGTTCATACCGGTAGCTTTGCTCTACCACAATATCTGCTGGATGCACTATCCGAGAACCCATAATCACCCGTTAGCCAGGAGGTGAAATAAATTGCACAAGCTGAAATTGCACGGCTTTAATAACCTGACAAAAAGCCTGAGTTTTTGTATTTACGATATCTGTTACGCAAAAAGCAAAGCTGATCGGGATAGTTATATCGCTTATATTGACGAACAATATAACGCTAACCGTTTAACGGAAATTCTCAGCGAAACCTGTTCGATCATTGGTGCAAATATTTTGAATATCGCCCGCCAGGACTATGAGCCGCAAGGGGCAAGCGTCACCATTCTCGTCAGCGAAGAGCCGATGGACCCAAAGGATGTCGACAATACTGAAAATCCCGGTCCGTTGCCCGATTCCGTCGTTGCTCATTTGGATAAGAGCCATATCTGCGTGCACACTTATCCAGAGAGCCATCCGGGCGGCGGCATATGCACTTTCAGAGCTGATATTGAAGTATCAACCTGCGGTGTTATTTCACCTCTCAAAGCGCTGAACTATCTGATCCACAAATTAGAATCAGATATTGTCACGATGGATTACCGCGTCCGTGGTTTCACCAGAGATGTGAATGGCATGAAACACTATATCGATCACGAAATCAGCTCGATTCAGAATTATATGACCGAGGAAGTGCAATCGCAGTATTACATGATGGATGTTAATATTTATCAGGAAAATCTATTTCATACAAAAATGATGCTAAAAAGATTTGACCTGAATGATTACCTATTTAATGCCACACCAGAGCAACTGAGTGAAACGGAAAAGCAGGAAATTACCCATCTCTTGAAAAAAGAGATACAAGAAATCTATTATGGACGTAATTTACCCGCTGTTTAGTTAATATTTAGCTGGCAGGCGCCAATATTCACTGGCATCTGCCAGATCAGTTTTAGCTGATATATTCTCAGCAATTTGATCCATTAACTATATTAATAGGTTATTCCATATTACCCGGTTAAAACATTACTCGTTGTAATCTCAGCGCCATAAATGGTTTTAAGATAATTAAGAGCGTCCTCTTGATCAACACCGGGGAAAACACACACAGCATCTGACAAAACTTTGATTCGATAACCGCGTATAAACGCGCCATAGGCCGTATGTCTGACGCAACAATGGGTATGCTGGCCGGTTAACACCACTTCCGTCACACCATATGCTTGCAAAACCTCTTCCAGATCGGTTCCATCGAAAGCCCCATAAAATCGCTTGGGCAAAACAATTTCACGCTCCATCCCAATAGGAGCCAATGTTTCAATGACATTAGCACCTGGCGTTCCAGCCATTGCATGTCTGCCCCAAATACTCATTTCCCGATCATCAGCTCGATGAGCGTCATTAGCATAAACCACCAGCCAATCACGATGGTTCCTAGCATGATCAATCAGCCGCTTGATTACCGGTATGATCTTCATCGCATCCGCCTCATTGGCGAGTACTCCTGTGACAAAATCGTTCAGCATGTCAATTACAATCAACGCTTTCATTAGTTTTGTCCTTTAAATAGATTTTAAAAAAACAATTGCTGTGACTTGCTTCCACCACTTAGTTACAGACAATTCTGACAAGACCATTAGCCAATAACAATAAAAGGATATACCTTTACCAACATTGAAAAGTATCAAGAAACAGGCGGGACTTTGAGTCCACTTCTCGGAGGTGTAAATGTTATATCCAGTTGCGATTGATAAAGGCCACTCATCCTTCGGCGTCCGTGTCCCTGATATCCCGGGTTGCTTTTCTGGAGGGGATAATTTTACAGACGCAGTAGAAAGCGTCCGCGAAGCAATTGAAGCGCATATCGAATTGCTGATTGATGATAATGAATCAGTACCAGAAGCGACAAGCGTAGAAAACTACCTTGCCGACCCTGAATATATAGGAGCAATATGGGCATTAATTGATGTGGATATTACACGATTAATGGGAAAGTCAGAGAAAATCAACGTAACTCTTCCATCATTGCTAATCCGCCGAATCGATCAATTCGTCGCAAATCATCCAGAATACGGGAGTCGTTCAGGTTTTCTATCACACATAGCGGCAGAAAAAGTTATTAGCAGAACCAAAATCTAATATGTCTGAAATGTTAATTCATTGATAATATGCTGATTTTTTCTAATAAAACACCATCACAATAATTTCCCAAAATAATCACTGCCCCGAATAAAATCAATTATTCGGGGCAATTTAATAACACAGTGATTATTTCGATGGGGTCAAAGAAAAGGTCAATGTCTCCAACGGTTGAAGCGTAATCAACACCGTTTTATTGATAAACTTCGGCAGCGAGTTATTCTCACCATAATCGATATTAACGTCATATACCGAAGGTTGATCATCAGGCAATTCAAGATCGCTTTGCAAATCCAGATAATATTGCTTCACTTCATCAGCAGGATTACGCAAAGTAATAATCGACTTTTTCGGACTCCAGGCTCCCCAACCGTACACCGCTAGGTCGGTGGGATCTTTACCAATCCAATGGGTATCAAACAGCACATCTTTATTTTTCTCTGACCATTTCGCCGCATTTGCCAGCGTATCCCAATCCTCAGTAGTCAACAGTTCAGGCGTAACATACATCTCTTGTAACTGAGTGCCGCTGCCAAAATAGCTCCAAACCTGATCGGCAAAATCTTTAGGTGACTGTTTATCCAGATGCTTAGCCTGTTTAGCATAAACAATGCCATGCAGCATCAATGAATTCAGTGGGAACAGCGGCCCCTTTGTTACGACATTACGATAAGTTTCCGCATCACGATAGGTAAGCCACTGCTGCACTTTGGAACCTGGACCGTGAAACTCCACATCATAGCCGCCACGCCAAATAGAATCGGCGAAAAATAGCCAGGAAGGCGTGGCTTTGGTGCCGGTGGTCAAGTTGATAAACAGCTCATTGCCTGTATTGCGCATATCTTCAATAAGATGGATAGCGGCATCAAAATCACTGGTGAATGAACTTCCTTTAATCACACGATCAGCATTACCGGTGCCATCCAGCTTAAACATGGATACATTTTGTTGTTGAATCAGGTTGAGCACCCGGTTATGGAAATTGGCATAGTAATTAGGGCCTGAAAGCGCAAATCTGCCATCTATTACTTCATAACCAAACTCCTCCGCATGAGAAACACGCTGCTCACCCGGTTTACCATAACCGCCCCAAGGAGAAAGCCAAATACCTAAACGAGCATGATATTGATCGGCTTCCTTCTTAAGATTTTTGAACTCATGGGGAAATGCCTGACTAAAACCCCAATCTCCTTTGAGGTTATCCCAACCATCATCAAACAGATAACCACCCAACTTCACACCGCGCTTAGTCACCAACTCCTGCCCAAATTGTTTGATACGAGTCAACGACTCTTGTTCAGTATAAGGCGTGAAGAAACCAATATCGTACCAAGAGTTGTAATGTAGGTAAGGACTATATTGACGCGGACGAGCATTGTTCAAAAACTCATTGACGTTACGCCGCAATTGCCCTTGCTGATAAACACCAACATATGTCTTATAACTTAACGTTTTCCCCGGCTCTAGCGGGATAGAGAGCACAATTTTTTGCGAAGCGCTCCCTTTATAAGCCTCAGTGGTAATCAATGGATTACCGGGAACAATAAAGAAGCTATCGCTGACAATCGGTGAACTGACGATAGACCCATGAACAAAAGGGACTTTAGTGCGAAATGGCATCAACGAGACAGAGCTAAGCTCCAACGCGTTTTCCTGCGGTGTAATAGTGATTTCAAACGAGCCGTACTTATCTTTATCCTCCACCGTAATGATATTTTT
This sequence comes from Photorhabdus namnaonensis, assembly GCF_001684335.1. Lineage (GTDB taxonomy): Bacteria > Pseudomonadota > Gammaproteobacteria > Enterobacterales > Enterobacteriaceae > Photorhabdus > Photorhabdus namnaonensis. The sequence continues at coordinate 108,553 of NZ_LOIC01000053.1, read as the reverse complement.
TACCTGAATGTTGTCATGTTTCAGGGAGACAACAATACGATTGCGCTTTTTGCTGATATCAGTAATCTGAAAATCTTTAGCCGTGAGCTTTTCTCCTGACTTCAACGTGATTTCAAATAGATTATCAATGATGATTTGATCGTGGTTTTTTGGATTTTCAAATTTTAATTGCGTCACTTTACCGTGTTCGTCGCTAACAGTTACATGGTAATTATTACCGTCCAACAACCAGCTATCTGCCCAGACTGGCGTGTTATACAACACGGAACTCGCTAATAAACTCAACGTAATTCTATTTAACGTTCTTATTTTCACAGCAGTTTCCTTATAGTCAGAATAAAAAAACAGAACCGTCACGAATACAGCTTGCCTGCACTGCCACAAATCCGGATCTTTTCTTCTACTACTGCCTGCATAGCCTGTTTTCCCGGCGCGATATATTTACGCGGATCATTCGCATCTGGATGCTGGATGAAATAGCGCTTTACCGCATCAGCAAAAGCAATTTTCAGATCGGTCGCCACATTGACTTTACATACACCAAGACCAATCGCCTGCTGTATCATCACTTCAGGAATACCCGATGCGCCATGCAGCACCAACGGAATATCCACCTGCTCACAAATTGCTGCTAATCGATCAAAATCCAGACGCGGTTCACCATGATACAAACCATGCGCAGAACCAATCGCTACCGCCAGAGAATCAATACCGGTACGGGCAACAAAGGCTTTCGCCGCCAGCGGATCGGTAAAGAAACTATCGGCGCTGGAAACCTGCAAATCATCTTCCTGCCCGCCTAGCCGCCCCAACTCCGCCTCAACGCTAACATCGTAACGATGGCAAAATCGTACCACCTCAGCTACCTTACGAATATTCTCTTCAAAGGGTAAATGCGAGCCATCAATCATTACCGAACGCACACCCGCAGTCACTTTATGGCTGATATCCTCCAGTTCCTCATGATGATCGAGATGCAACGCCAGCGGCAAATTGTGGCGACGAGCGGCATCCTGACAAATTGACACCAGGTAGTCAGTCCCCGCATAACTGAAAGTACTTGGCGTACCTGCCAAAATCACCGGTGATGCCAAACGTGCGGCGGTTTCCGCCACCACCTGGATAGTTTCCAGATTATGGACGTTGAAAGCAGGAACCGCATAGCCTTCACGCAGGGCCTTTTTTAACATTTGACGACTAGAAATCAGGTACATATAAGCTCCTTAAATGCCATCCAGATTCGGGCTGTCATACCTTCGTTTCTGTTGTTCATGCCACAGGCTGGTTAATCCCCGCCGCCCGCATTCCAGCGCCATATCACGAAATGTTTCCAGAGTTATATCTTCACGATCCAGCATCATCTCTACCGCTAATTGCATATTAGTACCGGTGATAACTTCATAACATGGATTAGCTATTGCCAATTGCGCCGCCTGCCGGAACGGTGATCCACCCAGTAAGTCACTGAGAATAATGACACCCTCACCACTATCACAGGCGGTGCAAGCCGCCTGTAACAACAGCAATAATTGTTGCGTACTGATTCCCTCAGGAAAATCGACAGCACAGCACTGAGGTTGTCGTCCGACGACTTGTTCCACTGCCTGCAACAACCCACTGGCGAAATGCCCATGACCGGTGATTACAATACCTAACATTCCCTCTCCTCAGCGCCGTTTATTAAAGAAAACCAACATACTTCCCTACAATCCCGATCACGACAGTCAAACCAATTAATTTGATCGGGGAAAATCCCTTTTTCATCAACCAAAACACCAGCAAAGTGAAACACAACGGCAATAAATTCGGCATCAGTTTGTCCAGCACATCCTTCTGCAACGCCACACTGGCCTTACCGGCATTTACCACCACCGGCGTCGAGAGGTGGACATAGGAAGCTACCAACGCCCCGATTACCGTCATTCCCACAATTGAAGCAGCATGGGAGATCTTTTTGGTATGCTTTTTCAACAATGTTAATGCGCTGGTTCCTGCACGATAGCCATAATGCGCCAGGCCAAAACGCAAGCCGAAATGCACGATATTGAACAACAACAGGAATATGATGGGACCGAATAGACTGCCTTGTAGCGCCAGAGAAGCCCCGATACCCGCGCAGATAGGTAGCAGAGTCAACCAGAACAACGCGTCGCCAATCCCACCTAGCGGCCCCATCAGCGCCACTTTCACGGCACGAATGGTGGAAATTTTCTCTTTATTCCGCTCCATTGCCAGCACCAACCCAGAGAGAAAGGTGGCATCAAACGGATGCACATTGATAAACTCCATATGCATCTTCATCGAGTTTGCGAGATCTTGCGGATTCTTGTGGATCTTACGCAGACCAGGGATCAAGGTGTACAACCAGCCCCCCGCCTGCATACGCTCATAGTTAAATGATGCCTGTAGCAACAAAGAGCGCCACGCCATACGATTCAAATCGCCGTTGGTCAGATCCTCACTCGGTATCGTGTCCTGATAATCATCCTGCTCAACCTGACTGGTTGCCAGCGCCTGCGCCATCCTGTTCTCAGCTTTAGCGGCCATAGCCGCATCGGTGTCGTTAAATGCCATCTTCCATCTCCTGAGATTGAGTGTGAGATTGAGTGGTAGACACGCTGCGTTCAGCGGCCTCTTCCATACGGGAACGGTTAAAGAAATCGATCAATGCAATCGCGAAAGCGCCAAGTGCTACAGCAATAATCGGCATATTAAGGAAGGTGACTGAAATGAAACCCAGAATGAAATAAGCGATATAGGTCTTTTTCATCATGATCTTCATCAGCATAGAAAAACCAATCGCAGGCATCATGCCACCCGCAACCGCCAAACCATCCAACAACCATTGCGGCGCCTTCCGTACCATGACGCTGGCGGCGTCGGCACCGAAATAGACCGGCAGAAATGCCACGATAAAGTAGAAACAAAACAGAATGGCGATACCCAGATAATTCACGCGCTCCACGCCACGCCAGTTCAACGCTTTTACCATCTGATCGCATTTATGCATCATGGGTGAGAAGACGGTAAACAACAGAGTGATACAACCTTGTACCGCAATGGAAAATGGCACCGCTATACCAATCGCGACTTTAGGATCAGCCCCCGTCAAAATGGCAAACGCAGTACCAATCACCCCGCCAATCACCACATTTGGCGGTTGAGCGCCTGCCAGCGGCACCATGCCCATCCAGACTAATTCCAGTGAGCCACCCACCAACAAACCCGTCTGTACATCCCCTAAAATCAACCCAACCAACGGCCCAATTACCACTGGACGATGAAAATGAGTCAACCCATCGAATAGATCCACCCCGGCCAAGCCAGCCAACAACCCAATCAATATCGCATCAATCAGCATAACTCACCCCTCAAACCAGCAATTTGGCGATAGGTTCTCCTGCTTCATCCGGCACCCGCCGAATTTCGCAAGTGATGCCCAGTTGCTCCAGTTCACGAAACACCACCACGTCACTGTCATCAACCGAAACCGTCTTATGGATTTGACGCTTTCCCTCAGAAAAATGCATATTGCCCACGTTAACGAAGCGGATCGGTACTCCGCCCTTTACCAGCGTCAGTACATCCTGCGGCGTTTTACAGACGATGAAAATTTTCTGGCGTTCAGCCGCTTTATGAATCACATCAATGGTTTTTTGCAGGGTGAAATAACGCGTCTGAACCCCATCAGAAACCACCATATCCATCAGATTTTGCTGCATCAAATCACCGGCAGCTTGATCGTTAGCCACCAATACCAAATTGGCCCCCAGTGAATTGGTCCAGGTCACACCGACTTGACCGTGCACCAACCGGTTATCAATTCGGGTCATTAAAATATTCGGTATCGACATAATCACTCCTGCTACATTTTATTCTTGGTGAATACGGTGGATGATAGGGATAAATTTCCACCCCCTTCACCACACGGTTGACTTCCCCTGTCGGACATGGATTGTCTGGCGTTACGCCCAGTGCCAGCGAGGTTTCAAACGCTAACATCTGCAAAAATATCAAATAGGGGAACAACAGCCAGATATCGTCTTGTTCACTGTTAACCACCGTGAACCCTTTCCCCTGTGTGCCACTCAGTGCAACAATTTGACACGCCAACCCGTCATGATTCAGTTCATGCCAAAGATCGAGATCATAACGACGACGATATTGATCAGCGGATAGCATCATGACCACCAGCGTATCGCGTTCGATCATAAATTTCGGCCCATGACGCACCCCCATTGATGAGTCGTAACGAGTGATAACCTGCCCGGCGGTCAACTCCAGCATCTTGAGCGCCCCCTCCTCTGCTATCCCAGTAAAACAACTGGAACCCAGACACATCATGCGCTTAAAACCACTGCGTGCCAGCCGCTTAACCTGTGCCTGCCACTTTCCTTTTCCCCGCTCACACAACGCGCTCATCGCCATCAACGACGTCCCACTCTGTTCCAACGTCAACGGCCCTAGCAGCAACACTGTTGCTAACGTCATACAACTAAAACTGGACGTCATAGCAAAACTCTGGTCATGAGCCCCCAGTGGCATATTCAACGAACAGACGTGAGCGCGCCCTTCGGCATAACGTGCTAACGCACCACCGGGATTACAGGTCAGCATCAAGTGATAACAGCGTGGCAGGAGCTGATCCGCCAGTTTTACCGCCGCCACGCTCTCCGGGCTATTGCCTGATCGCCCATAGGAAATTAATAATGTTGAACGTGTTGGATCGAGATATTGCAAAGGAGAAGGCACAATGTCTGTCGTACTGTACGCAACCACATTCAGTCCACACTGCTCACGCAGCCAAGGCGCCAGCGCGCGTCCGATAAATGCGGAGGAACCTGCGCCACACAGCACTATCTGTAACTCTGGATCTGATAATAAAGGCTGCAAAAAGGGCCGCCACAACCCTTCCTCACATTGCAGATTTTGATATAACTGACGCCAAAGCTCAGGCTGTTGATGAATCTCTCTGGCAGTATGCAACGCATGATGCTCACGCAACCAGACTTCGGTATAGGAAAACAGCTCATTCATGTTAAAACTCCTTGTACCTCTGGCTCACAAGCTCGCGCATAGCTTAAGAGCACAGAACGAATTTTATCCAACACCCAAGCGTGAGGGTCATTATCCAGCCTTCCGGCATTAACCGCCTGCGCCTGCTCAGGTAGGTACTGACTCAGTAGTGAAAGGGAAACCGGGCGACAACGCAGGTTATCCATCAAAGTATTCACTGCCTGTTGTACTTGCGGATGCGGCCAGTAGTAACGAACGCGATCACTCAAACTGTATTGACGATCAATAAATTGCTGATGCGGTGTACCATGATAATAGCGGTTCCAGTGCTCCGGCTGCTCAAGCATGACCTGTTCCAGCGTGGCGCACAGATGAGCCGCGCCCTGTTCCCCATTCCATTCACTATCGATTTTATCGAGTGCGAACAGCGCCTCACGTAAAGCAAAAGTCAAAGCCGGACCGACTTTCAGAATGGCAAAGTGATCACGTACCAATTCACGGTAAGCTTGCGCCGTTTGATAATCAGTAGAATGGGCTTCATAGACTAAATAAGGTTGAGATTCGATATATTGACTCAGTGCCGCTGCACGTTCAGGTTGATAATGTTCGATATGGTGGTGATCGAACTCCACACCCGGTTGCACCACCAGCGCAATCACTCGCGGCCATACCGGTTCCAATCCAGCCAGTCGCCAAGCTTGTTGATGCACATCCAACGTCGCAGCGGCTGCCTGAGGCGTAGTGACTTGCATTCCTTCTAATGCTTCTTTGGCTCCGCCCGGTACCGGCACTTCAGTACCTATCACATAAACCGGTGGTTCTCCCCCCACCTGCCGCCAACAACGTTCTGCCACCTGACACAAACGAGCCGCGCGTACCGCAACCTCCTTGTCGCCCAATGGCGTTGGATCACCCAAGCAAGACATCGAGCAATCGAGGTGGATCTTACGAAACCCCGCAGCCACATAATCGTGTATCAACGTTTCAGCCAGTTTCATCGCCTGTTCAGCGGGAAGATCCTGCCAGGCATTTGGTCCAAGATGATCCCCTCCTAACCAGATACGATCACGCGGTAAACCGATACGATCGGCCTGTTGCCAAACTGCATCCCGGAATTGAGCCGGTTGCATCCCGGTGTAACCACCAAACTGATTGACCTGATTAGAGGTTGCTTCAATCAGTACCGAGGTTTTACGCTCTTTAGCGACGCGCAAGGCACTTTCCAATACCCAAGGATGAGCGGAACAGACCGAATAGATCCCCACCGCTTCACCTGATTTATGACGACGGATAAGTTGTAATAGCGACTGCATGGTGTCTCCCATGCGGGCAAGAATCTCGGTAAGAACTATTCGTCGGCAATAATCACATTCACACCGAGTTCCATTAATGCCCGCCTGTAGTTATCGGGGATCCGACTGTCAGTAATCAGCCGATGAATCTGTCCGGCTTGACGGATCATACAAAAACTTCTACGTCCAAATTTACTAGCATCCGCTACCGCGATAATTTCATGCGCCACCTCACACATTACGCGATTAAGGTGGGCTTCACCGGGATGTGGCGTGGTTATCCCTGCTTCCAGATCAAAACCATCGACGCCAAGAAATAGGGTGTCAAAGCGATATTGACGTAATTGTTGTTCCGCGGCCGGACCATAGAGCGAGTAGGAGTTCTGACGCACACTCCCGCCAAGCACCATCACCTCCATCCGGTCAAACCCCGCCAGTTCATAGGCGATATTCAACGCGTTAGTCATGACGACCAAATCACGCCGTTCTTTAAGAAATGGCACGATTTGCGTGGTAGTCGAGCCGGAATCAAGGATCAAGGCATCACCATCCTGAACAAACTGTGCCGCCCTGGCCGCAATACGCGATTTCACATCACGATTGATTCGGCCTTTATCTTGCAAAGGGCGATCAAAGGCGAATTGCTGATTCAACATGGCGCCGCCATAAGAACGCAATGCGCAACCTTTTTGTTCCAGATAACGCAGGTCATTACGGATAGTGACGCTGGAAACCCCAAAACGGGTGCTCAGATGCTCAACACGCACGCTGCCTTCATGACACAACAAGTCGATAATCTGTTCACGTCTTTTTACGGTATCCACAGCCATTCCGTTATATTCCTCAGATTTTCAGCGATAAATTTACTTCGCCTGTGATGAATTGCTTTCCCTCTCTTTCGATTTAATTACAGCAAAAGCAATTAAATGAAATTGTGATCGCTATTACAGTCTATTATATAGACAAAAATCGGCATAAAAGGTTTCGATTGGAAACAAAACGAAAGGAAATATTAAATTTTCTAGTTACTGGCTAGTTACCCAAAAATCAGTTTTTATCCACATTTTGGGTAACAATTGATATAAAAAAACGAAAGCGCTTGGTTTTCAATCAGCAACCGCAAAGTTTTATTTTGTCAGGTGATAAAGATCACAAATTTTGTGATTGGGTATATAAATCCTGATAAAATCCCGGACTGAAAACTCTCACTGTAATTTAAGGGCACATCACATGACAAAACGACTTTCGGTGCTGACCGGCGGGCTGCTGCTTACCGCTTCTCTCGGCGCTCAAGCCTCGGACACACCCGCTCAGACCCGTCTGACAAATACCGTTGATAAGACCATACATTCCCTGATGCAGGAATATGACATTCCAGGAATGGCGATTGCGGTGACTTTCCGCGGTCAACATTTTTTCTATCAATACGGTGACGCGTCAAAAGAGAGCGACACGCCAGTCACCAAAGAGACAATCTTTGAATTAGGCTCAGTCAGCAAAACCTTTGCCGGCAGCCTGATTTCCTGGGCGCAAGTGACGGGAGCTATCTCCCTCTCCGATAAGGCTAGCCAGCATTTTCAACCGCTTGCAGGCAGCGCTTTTGACAACATAAACCTGCTGAATATTGCCACTTATACTGCGGGCGGCCTGCCGTTACAATTCCCTGATGAGATCGACAGCAATAGCAAAATGGTGGACTGGTTTCAGCACTGGCAGCCAAAATACACGCCCGGAACCTACCGCCAGTACGCCAATCCCAGCATTGGCCTGGCGGGCTATATCGTTGCCCAACGCCTTGAAAAACCTTACTCAATACTGGTGACAAACCAAATTCTTTCACCGCTTGGTCTGCACCATACCTGGTTTAACGTGCCTGCGCAGGAGATGAAAAATTATGCATGGGGTTATTCAAAAGAGAATAAACCGATTCGCATAACCCCCGGCGTGCTGGATGAGGAAGCCTATGGTTTGAAAACCAGTGCACAGGAGCTGATCGGCTTCGTCGATGCGAATATCGATCCTTCCCGCGTAGGTGACAGCAAACTGGCACAGGCCATTCGGGCAACCCATACCGGCTATTACCGGGTGGGTGAGATGACGCAAGGGCTAGGCTGGGAGCTTTATCACTGGCCCGTTACCCTTGAGCAAGTGCTAAGCGGCAACTCGGCGCAGGTCGCTTATCAGGCCAACAAAACCACGGAACTATCGCCGCCAGAGCCGCCAACAGATGCGCTCTTTATCAATAAAACCGGTTCTACCAATGGCTTCGGCGCGTATGTCGCGTTTGTACCGCAAGAGCAAATGGGTATTGTGCTGCTGGCGAACAAAAACTACCCCAACGAGGCTCGCATCAAAGCAGCCTGGCAAATCCTCAAGGCGCTGAAATAACGTGCAATTACGTTAAATACTTATGTTTTTCAATACAGTGTCTGTTGGCAACGACAACGCCTCCCACAGGAGGCGTTGTCCTGACATATCGAGTCGTTAAGCCAGTAAGGCTTCCAAACCTGCGGTCACCGACTCCATACGGTGACCACCTGAATGCTCAATCACATAACGCTTGCCTACCTGAGAAGAGGCATCCAGTCCCCAAATACCATGTTCGGCCTTCTGACTCAGCGGATCGCTACTGGTATTGATGTGGGTGACGTTGGCACTATCCAACTTGTCGGCCAACCGATCCCGCAATCCTACATGCAATCCCATGCTGTTGAACGCGGTGACCTTGATCCCATGTTTGATGCCTGCATATTGCGCCAGCCCGCCGCCCAAAGAGTGGCCCAGAACCTCAACCTTGCCGCCATATTGCTTGGTAAAAGCCTTGACCAAGCGGTCAGCATCCTGAAACGCGCTGTCCTTGATCCCCAAAGCAGCGCCGACATCACTCTTCACCGTACCAGGACGCTTGGTTGGCTGAGTGCCCACAAAGGAGAGCACCATCGTGTCGTCACGCTTGTAGACAGCAACCTTGAGCGCGGACCAGCCATCTCCCTCAAGGATTAAAGGATCATTCTCTCCCTTACTGGGGCGAACATGCAGGGTTAACTCACTGCCGGTTCCGCCAGTGCCATTCTGCCGACGAGCCAAGATTGAGGGCGGGATATCAGCTAAAGCGGCATGGCTGTAACCCGCGGGCATATCCCGATAGCTACTGGAGCAACTGATTCTCGCCAATTGAGCCGCATCCATCACGGCTTTAGCTCCCACAGCATTCAACGGCTCTTGCTCCGCTTTAGCCACAAATGTGGGTTTAGCGATCACCTTGGCAGAATTCAGCAATTGCTCGGCACGCGTTCCAACCTGCAAACGATCGGACGCGCCAAGCGGTAAGTGTGAAACTACCTTCACTCCCGCTCCAGCCAGCCCCAAGGCAGAGGATGCCAGCAAACGCCCGGTGGATTCCGCCAAATTTTTAACCCCTGCGACACCGACCGTAATCGCACCACTCGTTACACTACTGGCGCCGCCCGTGATATTAGCCAATCCCTTGATAATGGCCCCAGTCCAGTAACGCGCCTTACCTTTGGCACTCTGCGCATGGGAGTCATGTCCTCCCTGTATGGCAGTGCCAATCTTGCGAGCCGGGGCACTTAATGTCAGATATTTCAGTGTAGTAGTCAGCACCTTGCCCGGTGACACCTGAATACCAAGACCGGTACTGGTGTAATGGGAGGCAAGATGATGATGAACATTATTATTGCGAGATGGTGTCTGTACTTCTCCGTTCGAAAGGGGCGGCAATGCCGTCGCTTTGAGAGTGTGCCCAAGACTTTGAATAGACATCTTATTATTTTCCTTGGTTATTTAGATGACCGTGACTCAGCATGCGATGGCCGAGCCTGGTAATGGATGCAGCGCGGATGCTCCGTTCTGCTGGGTGCTGATCACCTGAAACTGAGATTGCAAGCTGATCCCAAGATCGAGAAACTCTCCCAGAGTCTGCATAAATGCAGTTTCGTCGAACACCTCGATCAACGCAGAGAAGCTCAACACCAGATAATTGGTACGACTGTCCAGACTGATCTGACTGCCACCCGTGGTAAGACCGAACATATTCAACTCAAGGGCAGCCCGAGTCAACATCAACTGGCCCGGTTCATCTACTGGTAATCGCAACAAAGGAATATAGAGATAAAATGCCTGAACGTCGTCGTTGCCCGGAACTTCGATGATGCACTCACCACCTTGGCCGAAAGGCACGGTACAGTGACCATCGCTGCCAATGCTCAAAGCCACACCTTGACGTTCACCCACAAGGTGCAACCATTCCGATACTGTCTGTTGATATGCTTTCACTATGATGTTCTCCGCTCGTTATCCCTTACAGACCAAGGATTTCGCACGCAATAGAAAGTGTGAGCATGTTAACAATCACTGGCAAGCCGTGATTTATTTCCGGGGCGAAATTTTTTATATCGACGTCGAAATAGCGCCTTATCGGCAGTTGGGTCGCACCGTGCAAGTGTGGTTCGAATCCACGTGCCAGATATTGTGACTGCTCCCTGCCGTAAGTCAGCCATTTTATGTGACATTAATCACATTCTCTTCATATTCATCTGATAAATATCGTGAATTTCCGGGAGATTCCCTCAGTAAAGGATAGGAAAAAGATTATATCCGGATTGCTACCCGTGACCGCTTTGGTGTGATGCGTATCATCAATAACCGTACAGAAGAGCAAAAACAGTATGATGAAGCATGGCAAAAATTTTATCAGCCCGGTTCCCAACACTATAAAAATCCCATCCCACTGGCTCCGCTGCCACCCGGTTCGCCTCCTGATGACCAAGCTTTACCCGCTCCTCCCACAGAGGGTGTGCCAGGAACCATTCCGTAACCTCTGACAAAAAATCCACCGCTTCTCAGCACTTCCCGCTGGTCGTTTTTACCCAGCTATGAAGACTGGGTTATCCTCGGGCAGGAAGTGGCGGGTCTGGCCGAAAATGGGTTGAATTATGTCCGCGACAGTACCCGGGATCTGCTTGCCCAGTTTGGTATCTGGTTCAATCAAGCCGGCAAGTGGGTGTGTGAAGAAGTTATTGACCCGATAAGCTATCAGGACAGCTACGCTTTTTCCTGGGTCAGTGAACAAACGGGGAAAATTGTGACCTGGATGGAGAGTGAGATAAAAGCCCGCTGGCAGACGGTGCAACAGGGTTCAGATATCATCTTGGAAGAGCTAAAAAACATTAGCTGGATGCAGATATTAAAAGATCTTGGGATTTCTATCACTCTGTTTTTTAAACAGGGTTACACCCCGGAAAAGAAACAGCGCATTCTGGCTGCTACCAGCGTTTTCGGGAGGAGTTCGGTACTCAACTGCGTTTTCACCGTCATGAGCTGAAAGGGTTAAGAAAATATTCGCCGGAAAATATTATTAAGATAGAGGAAGGTATTTTCGCCAGGAAAAAAACCAGCCTTGTGGTTGGGTGGTTAGTGATGTTAAAAACGAAGATGAATCTCCTCATTATCTGATGCGTTACCTAGATTCTCGAGAAATTGATGGTGATGATAGTAGCTCCTACCTGAGTCTGGTGTTGCCCGGGGATTCACTCCCTTGCCGTCGCGATGCATCTTGAAATCCATAGGGTATAAAACCTTTAATTAGAATACCCATAAAACTAGAGTAGGTTTTAAACTGGGATTAAAAGTTATTTTTTTAACGTATGATTTTAATCGGTATCTGGTTTTAATCGTTTTTTATCTTTTGGCTATATGCTTTTTGCGAAATTTAAGCATTATGATATATCGTGGTTTTACGTTTAAAAGAACGCTAATCATATCCGATTTATTTTAACTGACATGGTTTTATAGATATTGTTTTATCGACATAGTTTTACCAACATTGTTTTACCAGTATGGCTTTACTGGCAGTTCTGCGGTTTTTTGTAAATCATCACCCTTTATCTTTTCTTTATAAATCACTAATCAATAACTTGATAGTATAAAGACACCATTAATGCTTTTTAGGATAACTCTTTTCTAGCATTTAAATCCTGCCAGATTAATCGTTTTATCTCTTTTTTATCGCATTTTTTATTGATTTGTTCGTAAAGTGAGGGTGAGAAAACACTTGAGCATTAATCTATTCTATTAAATTATTTTACCTGATTATTGCTTTTCAAATCTCGGTTAATGGTGAGTGAATTTCGACTAAATGTAATAGTATTGCTGATAAATGTTTAAACATAGTAAAGAATAGGCTGTTTTTAGTCACCCTATACCTTTTAAAAAGCTGGCATTAATGAGGTGCTTATTGTCTTAATCCTTAGTTGATTAATCACCGATAAAATGAAAATGTAAGTAAAAAAACAATATTAAAAACATGATAAGCTTGAGTAGTGACTTTCACCCTGATGGGTTGTTTGTTTTTAATTGGAAATCTGCCTGCTAAATGAATTTCATTGATTAATTGTGGTAGATTTAATGGTTTTTACATTTTCTGAATCGTATTTAATGTTCTTGTTTTCATTAAGCTGATATTTAGGTTTTCTCTTTTTTCTGTATTTGATTTTTAGGTTTAAAACCAGTGAGTGTGGCAGAACTGTTAACGGTATTAAGATTAACGCCCATTTCTTTAATCATTTTTAATGTTGCTAAACATTCTTGTTTTTCTGAGGTTAATCTAAAGGCCGCTCGGTTTTCTTTATTGTTATTGGGTTAACACTGTCATTTTTTCACCTTATTTAATCAATTTAAAACCCGTTTTTCCTGATGTTTTCTCTTCCAGTGTCCGAATGCCATCGGACTTTTTACCCGCTTTTAAAAATCCTTAATCACTGCTTTTTACTTTTGATGATTAAAGTTTTTACCTGTTTTTTCGTGGTTAGTCAGGCATCTTTTCCCGCTTTTAAAACCTCACTGATAGATAAAAAAGGCTTTTTTTAACAATTGCCCCGTAAATCCTAGCCCAATGCGAGGGTTTACCGCGGTTTTTGCTAAATTTGTTATCTTTCTTACAGATTTAGTTGATTAATTTGCACAACCTGCCTTTCCTGCACATCATATAAATTATTTCATTTACCATTATCCATTAACGAAAACTTATGATTAGAGTTGCACTTATTGACGACCACGTAGTCGTCCGTTCCGGTTTTGCCCAATTACTCGCGCTTGAAAAGGATATTGAAATCGCCGGGCAGTACGCCAATGCCAAAGAAGCTTGGCTGGGTTTACTCAGAAACCCAATTGACGTCGCCGTGATGGATATCGATATGCCCGATGAAAGCGGTTTGCACCTGCTCACCCGGTTACGGCAAAAACAACCTGATTTTCGTACCATTATTCTCAGTATTTATGACACCACGGCATTTGTACAAAGTGCGCTGGATGCCGGCGCCTGCGGCTATCTCACCAAACGATGCGGCCCGGAAGAATTAGTACAGGCAGTACGCTCCGTACATCAAGGCGGTTGCTACTTGTGTGCCGATGCACTAAAAGCACTGCGTCAGACACCACAAGAGATTAAAGCACTACAAGTTCTGACCCCCAGAGAACGGGAAATATTTTCTCTACTTATCAACGGCATCAATGTTAAAACTATCGCGGAACAGCTCAATCTCAGCCATAAAACAGTTCATGTTCATCGTGCCAATATTCTTAGCAAGCTCCAGTGCGATAGTACCATTGATCTGGTTCATTACGCCCTGCAACACCAGATTCTAACGGGGAACTCATGAACAGAAGATCACGATTTGGCCTGTTATCACTCTTTCTGCTGTTTTTCTATTCACTGAGTTGGCTTGCTCTGTGGACCATCAGCTTCTACCTGAATGATAACGGGCAACAAGCAGCTCTGCTTTTCCCGCAAGGGTTACGGCTGGCACTGTTTATCCTACTGGGGCGTCGTTACTTACCAACCTTATTAACCACTGAGATTATTATTCTGCTATGGCTCGGCAGCGAACAACTTATTACTCACAATATCATTCTGTTATCACCCTTTCTCAGCCTAATACCTGCCCTTATCGTGCAACAATTCTGGGGGCGCTATACCCTGTATTGGCAACGGCTCTCAATTCTGCTGGCTGGTGTAACCGCCAATAGTGTGTTACAGGCTGTTTTTCTGGGGTTTACGCTGACTGCCGACGCCAGCCATCTGTTTCTCACCTCGTTAACCGGCGGCGTTTTGTTGTCACCTTTTGTTTATCTGATCTATGAATACCTGCGTCAGCAACATCTGAGAAATATGCTGCAACCGAGCGATCCTGATCCGCAGCTACGCCCTTCCTTGTTGATGTGGTGTTGTCTATTCTGCCTGCTAGGATTAAGCGCCCAGATCTTTATGTCACCAGAAATTGAAAATCTTTTGGTGATTCTAATATTTATCCCTAATGTCTTCATGGCCTACCGTTACGGCTGGCAAGGCGGCGTACTGGCAGCTCTGTTAGGGAGTCTCATGATCACATCAGCTCGTCAATTCAGTGGTGCTTTTAACGATTTAGGCGAACTGGAAATGTTCCTGACCATTCAGTCCTTATTAGGCATAGGTCTGGGAATAGCAATCAGCCGTCAGCAACAGCTCGCTGAAAATTTGCAACGTTACCGTGAATTGCTAGAACGGGAGTTAACCGCCCGCCGTACCCTGATGAAGAAACTGATTCACACGGAAGAAAACGTTTGTAAAAGCATTGCCCGCGAGTTACATGATGAAATTGGTCAGAATATTACCGCCATTCAAATTCAGGCAACACTAATAAAACGTACCGCCGCCACCCCGGCAACAGAAATGATCGCAGAACAGATCAATCATCTCGCCCAACAGATTCATCAATCCACGCGTCAATTATTACGCCAATTACGTCCACCGGTTCTGGAAGAGATGTCTTTAGAAAAAGCACTTCACCATCTGATCCATGAATTCGCGTTTAAAGAACAAAATATTGATTGCCAGTTGAATTACCAGCTTCCTCAAAATCCAACGGATGAAACGGTGGTTTTTACCCTCTACCGTCTGGTTCAAGAGTTGCTGAACAATATCAGCAAGCATGCTCAAGCGACTCGAATCGCTATCATCCTGCGACAACACCGGGATGTGATTGAACTCAGAATCAGTGATAACGGCATCGGCATTGCAGAAGACAACCGAAAAGGCGGATTTGGCCTCCAGGGTATTGAAGAACGTATCCGTGCGTTAGGAGGAGATTGGCAGTTAAGTAATGATAACGGCACACGCATAACTGTTAACCTGCCCACAAATTCTGATGAAAATCAGTCATAACTAAGAACTATTCCTAGTTACCTAAAACCTTACCCCATCCATTTTCATTAATTTTTCTTTACATTCCCTTTTTCATGGAGGAACCGGGTATGCAAGCCACCAGCCAGAAACAGATTTCACAACACTATCGCCGCTGGCGTAGCCGCCTGCTGATTTCCATGATTATTGGCTATGCCGCATTTTATCTGACGCGAAAAAGCTTCAACTTTGTCATGCCGGTTATGCAGTTGGAACTAGGATTGGATAAAGGGCATATCGGCTGGATAATCAGTCTATTCTATCTGGCTTACGGCAGCTCAAAATTTATTTCCGGTGTATTTCATGATCACACCGGTTATCGCTGGTTTATGGGCGCCGGATTAGTGATGACAGGTGTGTTAAACATTATCTTTGCTTTCTGCTCATCATTTTCCGCACTGCTGATCATCTGGACACTGAACGGCTTCTTTCAGGGATGGGGCTGGCCGCCTTGCGCCAGATTGCTGACACACTGGTACTCCCGCAATGAACGGGGCTTCTGGTGGGGATATTGGAATACTTCCATCAATATTGTCGGCATCACTATCCCAATATTGTCCGCTTTTCTGGCGACAACTTACGGCTGGCAAACAGCGCTGATGATGCCGGGAATTATCGGCATTTTATTGGGTATCTGGCTTTGTTATCAATTATGCGGCATACCACAACAGCAAAGTTTGCCCAGTGTGGGACAGTGGCGGCAGGATTTACTAGAGCTTCGACACGAACAGCTATCGCCCCCGCTGCCGATGATGCAGATATTGCGGGATACGATCTTAACTAGCAGAACTATCTGGTTGCTAGGATTCTCCTACATTCTGGTCTATCTCATCAGAATGGCGATTAACGATTGGGGCAATCTGTGGTTGTCAGAAACACATGGCGCCAATCTACTCAGTGCCAACGCGACGCTCTCACTGTTTGAACTCGGTGGTTTAACCGGTGCTCTGTTTTCCGGTTGGGGATCGGATTTACTGTTCCGCGGTCAACGCGCCCCAATGATTCTACTGTTCGCACTTGGACTGTTCATGGCTGTCACCGCATTGTGGCTGACTCCCATTCATCACTATGCGCTGTTGGCAGTCTGTTTTTTCAGTATCGGTTTTTTTGTATTTGGCCCGCAAATGCTGATTGGGCTGGCAGCAACAGAATATTGCCATAAACAAGCCGCCGGTACCGTCACCGGTTATCTGGGATTGTACGCCTACTTGGGCGCGGCAATCGCAGGTTGGCCTCTAAGTCAAATGATTGCCCACTATGGCTGGTCAGGGATGTTTGCCCTACTCACAGCCGCAGCCGCCATGATGGGTTTGCTGTTGATGCCGCTGTTAATGGCAGACGTTGGTAAAAGGGAACATATGGCAGGGATAGCACCGAGACTTTCCGATGACAAGCAGTTTTAAATACTAAGGACAAAATAATGAAACTGAAACCTCTCTCTACACTTATCACAGCCGGTTTGGTCGTTGCCGCATTTACCAACAGCGCTCAAGCCGCCGGACGATTGATCGTTTATTGCAGCGCCACTAACGCTATGTGTGAAACTGAAACCAGAGCATTCGGTGAAAAATACAATGTAAAAACCACTTTTGTCCGTAATGGCTCAGGCAGTACCTTGGCAAAAATTGAAGCCGAAAAACGCAATCCACAAGCGGATGTCTGGTACGGTGGTACACTGGACCCGCAATCTCAGGCGGGAGAGATGGATCTGCTGGAGCCTTATAAATCCCCTAATCTGGCGCAAATCATGCCGCAGTTCCGCGACCCGGCTAAACGTAAAGGCAACTACAGCTCCGCGGTTTACGTCGGCATTCTTGGCTATGGCGTCAACACTGAACGTCTAAAAGAGAAAAATCTGCCGATTCCAACCTGCTGGAAAGATCTCACCAAACCGATATATAAAGGCGAAATTCAGATTGCCGATCCTCAAAGTTCAGGCACCGCTTACACCGCGTTAGCAACCTTTGTTCAGTTATGGGGCAAAGATCAAGCATTTGATTATCTGAAAAAACTAAACGCCAATATTTCTCAGTACACCAAATCCGGCATTGCCCCGGCACGAAATGCCGCCCGCGGCGAATCCGCAATTGGTATCGGCTTCCTGCATGATTACTCATTAGAAGTAGAAAATGGCGCGCCACTAAAACTTATCGCGCCATGTGAAAGTACCGGTTATGAAATCGGCGGCGTCAGTATCATCAAAAATGCCCGCAATATGGACAACGCTAAATTGTTTGTTGACTGGGTGTTATCCAAAGAAGCACAAGAACTGAGTTGGAAGAAAGGGAAAGCTTATCAGATCCTGACCAACACTAAGGCAAAAGCTTCTCCTTTGGCGCTTAAATTATCCGATCTGAAACTGATCAATTACGACATGGATAAATATGGCGCCAGTGATGTACGCAAAGAGTTAATTACCAAATGGGTGACAGAAGTGAAAATGGCTAAATAAAGTCAGTCAAGGGCGGAGCATTTCCCGCCCTTAGAAGCTATCCATCAGGCTACTTTATTTTCCCGCCCCCATAATGCCTGAGGGATAGCTTCTTACTGCTGCTACTACACAATAATAATAAAACAGAGGGAAATTATGTCTCACGCATTTACCTTGCCTATCAGACAGAAGCAGGATGCCGTGTTCTGGTGGATTGCCCTGATGTGGCTGGCCTTCGCGCTTTTGCCATCATGGAGCCTCGACTACGGCCTTTTCGACTCTACTCAAGATGAACTTCTCGCCGCCTATGGCTGGAACGGATTAAACATCAGCTTACTGTGGTTCCTATTACCCTCAGTGCTACTACTACGCCCACTGACACCAACAAACCGCAATCAACATAGCCGCCACTATTTTGACGCGGGTTATGCCTTATTATGCGCCCTATTTGTCGTTATTAGCGCAGCGATTATTGGTCGTGGGCTAGGCTACTCGACGATTTTCCTGTTTATCTCTCTAGGCGCGATTATTACCCTGGCCCTGTCTCGCCTTGAGTGGTTAGGTGGTGATCGTTTTGTTATCGGCTCATTGGTCACGGTTATTGCCCTCATCGGTATATTTATCCTTTATCCAAGTATCGCCATCTTTATTCCGATGTTTACGGATGATACCGGTCAGTTTGCTCCATTCGCTTTTCTATCGATCCTGGGGCAAGCACATATTATTCAGGTTATTATCAACTCCATTTTGCTCTCGCTGGCGGTTGGCGCGGGCTGTACTTTCTTCGGGCTGGTATTGGCAATTTACACCGCCAGAATCGCTCGCCGTTCCGCCATTATTGGCCGGGTATTCTCTATTTTGCCCATCGTCACACCGCCGTTTGTGGTCGGTTTAGGCGTCACATTGATGATGGGCCGCTCCGGCTACATTACTGAATTTATGGCGAGCTGGTTTGGCCTGACCAACACCAACTGGCTGTATGGCTTTACCGGCATCTGGCTGGCGCAAGTTCTAGCCTTCACACCAATGGCGTTTATGATCCTTGATGGCGCCATCAAAACCATCCATCCCTCATTGGAAGAAGCTGCTTATACTCTGCGGGCCAACCGCTATCAGACGTTCTTCAATGTTTTTATCCCGCTGTTGAAACCGGCGCTGGCGAACGCTTTCCTGATCGTCATTGTCCAGTCGCTGGCCGATTTCAGTAATCCACTGGTATTAGGCGGTAGCTTTGACGTACTGGCGACTCAGATCTATTTCTATATCACCGGTTCTCAACTCGACTATCAAGCCGCCAGTACTCTCGGCGCTTCGCTACTGGTTTTCTCGCTACTGGTCTTCTGCGTTCAGTATTTGTGGATTGGTAAACGTTCCTATGTCACGGTTTCCGGCAAATCCTACCGTGGTGATGTACAACCGTTGCCGACTTCACTGGTTTGGGGTGTCTGCGCCATCTTGTTTATCTGGGTTGTGTTCAACATTCTATTGTACGGCAGCATCTTCTACGGCAGTTTCACCGTTAACTGGGGCGTGGATTACACCCTGACCTTGGATAACTTTATCAAACTGTTCGGTCAAGGGATGAACGACGGCGCATGGCCATCATTGCTGGATACCTTGCTCTACGCCGGTATCGCCGCCCCTATTACCGCTATCCTCGGTTTGCTGATTGCTTACATTGTCGTACGCCAGGAATTTCGCGGTAAAAAAACCATCGAATTCACTACCATGCTGTGTTTTGCCGTACCGGGTACCGTCGCCGGGGTCTCCTACATTCTGGCCTTCAACGATTCACCGTTTTACCTCACCGGCACCGCGGCTATCGTCATAATCTCCATGACCATGCGTAATGTACCGGTGGGTATCCGGGCCGGTATTGCCGGTCTTGGACAAATTGATAAATCACTGGATGAAGCGTCACTCAGCCTGCGCGCCGGATCGATGAAAACCATCTTCCATATACTGTTACCCTTACTGCGCCCGGCGATTTTATCCGCACTGATCTACAGCTTCGTTCGTGCGATTACCACCGTCAGCGCGATTGTTTTCCTGGTTACGCCAGACACCCGTGTCGCAACCTCTTATATTCTGAATCGAGTGGAAGATGGTGAATACGGGGTCGCTATCGCTTATGGCTCGATCCTGATTGTGGTCATGCTGGCCATTATTTTCTTATTTGACTACCTGATTGGCGAAGCGCGGATCTCTCGTTCCAAAGCCAAAAATGTACAGTAATCACGGAGTGACGACATGACACAACAAAATTTTGTCGAACTGAAAAATGTAACCAAACGGTTCGGTAGCAACACCGTGATCGATAATCTGGAACTATCTATTCCGCAGGGACATATGGTCACACTGTTAGGACCCTCCGGCTGCGGTAAAACCACCGTATTACGTCTGGTTGCCGGGCTGGAAAAACCTAGCGCAGGTAAGATTTTCATTGACGGTGAAGACGTCACAGATCGCTCTATTCAGCAACGAGATATCTGTATGGTATTTCAGTCCTATGCCCTATTCCCGCATATGTCACTGGGGGAAAATATCGGTTACGGGCTGAAAATGCTAGGACGGCCTAAAGCAGAGATACGGGAACGGGTTAAAGAGGCGCTGGAGCTGGTGGACTTAGGCGGCTTTGAAGATCGTTACGTAGACCAAATCTCTGGCGGTCAACAACAGCGTGTCGCTCTCGCTCGCGCACTGATCCTCAAACCTAAAGTGCTACTTTTCGATGAACCGCTGAGTAACCTTGACGCCAATCTGCGCCGCAGTATGCGCGAGAAAATCCGCGAATTGCAGCAGCAATTTAATATCACCTCGCTATACGTTACTCATGATCAAAGTGAAGCATTTGCAGTTTCCGACGCGGTACTGGTGATGAATAAAGGTAAAATCATGCAAATTGGCACGCCACAAACACTCTATCGCCAACCGGCGTCTGAGTTTATGGCGAGTTTTATGGGAGACGCCAATATCTTCCCTGCGACTTTAAGTACTGATTATGTTGAGATTTTCCAATATCGCCTGCCACGGCCAGCAAACTTTACCACCAATCGGCAATCGGTAACGGTAGGCGTCAGACCGGAAGCAATTACCCTGAGCCATCAAGGTAATACCAGCCAACGCTGCACCATTAGCCATGTGGCTTACATGGGGCCACAATATGAAGTCACCGTCGATTGGCAAGGGCAAACTCTGCTATTACAGATTAACGCTACCCAATTGCAACCCGATGTTGGCGATAATTATTATCTGGAAATTCATCCGTTTGGGATGTTTATTTTGGCAGAGAAAAGCAGCAGTTAATTTGATTGCAAAAAATCCTGACTTTTAGATCAATAGGCCGCCAAATGGCGGCCTATATAATGAAAATACAGACACGAAAGGAATAGCTGAGGTCATCACAGGTAAGCTGCGCAACAACCTGATAGGTACGGTTTGACTGATATTTAACGGTCAATGGTCTCGATTTGATAACTACTCTGACCTAGCTTATATAGATAACATAGATTAAAACTTGCACAACACTATAGCAAAGATTACTATAATAAAAATTACCATCGCGGGGATTTCGTGGCTATTTACTTAACAAAACTTTTTAATAAAAAAGCTAAAAAACTAAAAATCACCACAGATACCTTACTTAAAGCGGCGTCTGAAGTCATGAATGGTGTATTTGAAGCTGATTTAGGCGGTGGTGTTATCAAGAAGCGGGTTCCTTTAAAAGGCACGGGTAAAAGTGGTGGCACACGAACTATCATCTTCTTTAAAAGTGGAACTAACCTGTTTTTTTTCGATGGCTGGTCAAAAAGTGAAGTCAGCGGAAAGAGAGCTAAGGAAATCGAGGACGATGACTTGGAGGGTTACAAAGACGTTGCCACAGAACTTCTAAAGTATGATGATAAAAAAATAAAAAAAATGCTCGAACTAAAACTTTTGGTAGAGGTGAAAGATGAGCACTAAATTGGACGAAATGCTTGGCTTTGCAAAAGAGCTAGAAGAGGCTGGTATTTCTAACGGTGATTTAACCAAAAAACTTGAAGCTAGAATTCAAGTTCGCAATTTAAGTAAACATATAGCTAAAGCTCGCCCGATGTCTGGCGATGAAATCAAGAAATTACGCGACCGTTATAACATTTCTCAAGCTAGTTTAGCTCTGGCGCTTAATATGACGAAAGAAAGCGTATCAAAATGGGAGCGTGGTGAAATTAAACCCAATGGGGCAGCATTAAGAATGCTAAACCTCATTGATAAACAAGGATTGAAAATTATCACCGCTTAACATAACCATTAAAGGTACCTTTCGGGGTATTCTGACCGCTGACAAACCTCGTTTAAGGCACTGATACAGGAGCGGAAATTATGAAAATGCAGACTTTTGAAAGCGTATGGGACGCGATCAGAGATACACCAGAGCAGGCCGAAAACATGAAGATCCGTGCTCAACTAATGAATATTCTCAATGCATGGATAACAAAACGGGAATTTACCCAAGCTGAAGCCGCCAAATTACTGGGGATTACCCAACCCCGTGTTTCAGAGCTTGCCAGGGGGAAAATACAGCTTTTCAGTGTGGATAAGCTGATTGCGATGATGGCTCATGCAGGTGTATATATCCGGCATATCGAGATAAGCTAGCCGGAAGTCGCTTTAACCACATTACCCGCCGTTTAACTCTCTCAAAAGTGAAATCCAGCGCTTAGCACGCTGAATTTCACTTTTACCTAATTCCCAATCAAAATAACAAGAACCTGGCAAATAATAAAAATAAATTTACCAGATTCCTAATTAAATATTAAATACAAAAACAGCGACAAATACACATATTATTTAAGTAGTTCTCTTACCTGACCAGAAAATGCCTCTCCGCCATCCTTCGCGGTATAACGTACATGCAAAATAATATCTGCCAAATTATCCAGAATATCTCGCTGTATACTGTCTGTTGCCGCTGATGGGAAGGTAAGTTTCCAGTCAGAAACCGCCCCGGTTCCTTCAAAAGGTAAATAGCGTTCATCACCGAAATTAAGATTAAATGTACCGCTATCATTAATACCTGATGAAAGTGCGATTTGTTGACTCGCTCTCAAATTCGTGACAATTTGCTTATTATCGCCTTCTTTATTTGAAAGTAAATATTTCACACCATTAATATCCGGCGTTTTCAATGTATAACTTTTAGTTTGAGTTAAAGTCGCTTTAATATCCTGATAAGGGCCAATTAATGTCGGCAGCGTAACCGATACAGAAGTGATCTGGCGTAAATAATGCCCGGCATAATCCTGATCAAATAATTTCTCATTCAGTATAAATGTAATTCCTTCACCGGTTTTAAGTTCAGATTGAATATCTTGCCATTTTTTCGTATCAGATAATAGATTTTTTAACGAGATCGTTTTAGTTAATTCTAAACGACGTTCATTACGATTCAAATAAGCCGATTCCATTTTCAATAGATTCAGTTTAATCTTTTCTCCGACCAACAAACCATTATGGTTATCGTCCCAACCATTTTGCACAATAAATTGTGTGGAAAAATCCCCCATTTCATATTGCCAACATGCTTGTGCATTTAAACATAGCGAAAGCACTGCATCGTAAGCCTGACGATATAATGACATCATCTGATCATTCAGCCATTGATAAAGCGAAGATTTCGTTACCCTGGTCACAGTAAGAAACTGATACATATCCTGCTCTTTTTGCAGTTGTGCCTGAGACTGTTGTAATGTTGTATTCGCGGCGGAAATTTGCGCCTCTTGCTGTTCAATCTGTTTTTTCAACATTTCCAGCTCACTTTCCGCCTGTTTATATTGAATCTCCCACTCTTCACGTCGCCGGTTATAACTGGCTTTAACGCTCAATGCATCACTTGCCATTTGCATCATTAATGATGCTGTACGTGTAATACCGGCAGAACAAACAAGCGGCATATGCCATCGTTGTCCACCAAATGACGTTCCCGCAATGCTAGGTATCAGCGAGGCGGCACCGGCGGCGGTTAACATTCCTTCCTCAACAGAAGAAATAATTTTTGCCGTACCTTGTAAATTCAAGGCGTTGGTTTCATCTGTAGAAATGTTTTCATCATAAAGCGCCTTATAATGATCAATCCGTTGTTGTAATGTCTGCTGACTTTTTAATAATGCCTGTTTCCCTTTTTCAGCGATTGCGACAGCATCTTTCTGCAATGAAATGGTAAAAACAGCTAACTCTTTCAAATGTAATTGATTCAACTCTTCCTGTTCCGCACGATCTTTACGTTCTTGCGCACTCAAAAGTAAATCACCAAAATGACTTAATGTATCTACCGCATGATAAACACTGGGTAATAATGCCCGGAAACGATAAGGCGGTATATTCAGAATAGCCGTACTACCTGCCGCCAATAATGATCCACCGTTCGCCAGTAAAGCAAGCAAATTTTTCGGATCGACAGGTGTTGCATATAATGGTAACGATAAAGGTTTACCATCTAAAGTTAAATTATGGCGCAAATTATAAAATCTGCTGGATAAAATATCCCAATACCACAGTAAATCATTGTTCAACGGCACTCTGAATATCGCATTATCCACCGCCGTATGAGCACTGACTTTAGTGGCTGGCAGATCAATGAATATATTAGGATCAATATTCCTCTCAAATTCGCGTAATTTATTATTCTTTGAAAAGGTGATATCTGCCAATTCAATCGGTAGCCAATGACTGACTAAATCAAAATCAGGTCTGGGGCCAAGTAATTGCTGTGCTTGAAGATAGCGTAATTTAGCGTTATTAAGTCCGTCATGGGTCAAAAAGCGATAAAAACTATCACCAAAATCAATTAAGTTCCGCACATACATTTGGAATATGGCTTTCTTATAATGTACCGGATCGGCATAAGCTATCGCATCGGGATCGTGCAATCCTTTTAGCTGTACTGAGCTATCTTGAGAAACCTCTAACAGACTGCAATTCCAATAGCCTGGGCTACCATTAGCCTTATTTTTTACTCCTGGGTTGAAAATATAATGTAACCAGTTTTGTGCGTCTTGGTACTGTTGTGAGGCATTAAGTTGATATGCAACTAAATAGGGCACATGAAAAAAAAGCTCCCAAAAATAAATACTATTCGCTCCGTTAAGCGCTGAATCATTATTTTTATCACTCCCCGGAATAGGCGGCTCTTTAATATGTTGTGTCTCCCAGCTCAGTACATCAGCAATAGAGTGGTTAGCCCGCGCAATAAGCTCCTTGCCAAATAGGGTATTTAATCTGATAGATCGATATTTAAATTGTAATTCAGTAATATCCAGATACTGTGCTTGCGTTTTTTTATCATAGGCCAACAGCAAATTAGGATAGGGCGTTTTACTTATTTTAACTTCATAATAATTATAACCTAAATCCGCATCTTCACCCTCGTTCTTATAACCTAATTTTAAAAATACACTCGAATCATTACCATTTATTTCATCGAGATCAAGTTCTACAGTAGTAATAATACTCTTTCCATTGAGTAGTTGACGTTTTGAATATAACAGACTATCGTTGCCTCCTTTACTATTCCATAAACAGAAATCAGCTTCCCGATAACCTGAATGATCAATATCTACTTTAGGCGTGCCATCTCCAGAAGCAACAAGTTTACCACCAGATTTATTGAGTTCTGAACTAAATACTTTAGCTTCTTTTAGTCCAGACAATGGTACTTCCATTTCTTTGGTAAAATGATAGGCATTACCTTGCTTTTGTCCCCATTCAGAAAAATTAACGTTCAACTCAGGATAACCACTCTGACTAGAATTAAACATAATATAAAAATAGTCACCCGACGCATAACTATTATCATTTATAGTCACCGCGACAGAAACGGTTATTTTCCCATTATTCTCTTTTGCGCCATCAGCAAGTGAAATATTAACCTTTCCTGCTTCACTCGATTTACTTTTAAGATCAATATCACATGTCACAGATTTAATAATCTCTTTGCCAATAGATAAACTATTATTACCACTAAGACGTAGTTTTCTACTCCCCATTTCAGCAAATAGTGTCATTTTCCCTGTCGCAAGCCCAGAATGACTTCCTGATTCCTGATAAACGGGTTTATCAACTAATTTATATGCATCCCCAAAATAGGCTGACAACATATTTGATTGTGTAAGATTCTCCGTATCATTAAATTTAATCTGTTGATAAATATAGAGATCTAATGACTTATCACCAACCAAAGGCACAGGAACTTCGTTAAATAGTAAATTACAGGAGTACGGATAATGCTCTTCTTTTCCTGACTTATAAATAGCAGAAATAACTAATACCGGTTCAGCTCGCAAATCCATTAATGCAATTAATTCAAAACCATCATTAACTTTACTCTTATCGCCGGTAAAAGTACGTAATTTATTTGGCAGACTCCATTCACCATTAAATTTTCGATATATCAAATTAATACTATAATAATTTTTTTCTTCATGATTATTATCAACTTCATGTGCCAACCAAACGATATGAAGACGACCATCAATAACAACCGGCCGGATCTTAATCACTTCCCCAGTAGCAGGAATACTAATTTTCTCCCATTCTTTCCAAGCGGTAGGATTAATGACATCTTGCATATTTCGATTAGCCATATTCAGGGATCGCCAATAATATTGACCTGGCGTAATATTCATCTTACCAATAAAATAATATTCAGCCTGAGCGGGAGCTAATTCTTTAGTCGTATTGATATAACCACTCATTAACTCTAAGTTACTTATTTCTTCAAATTTATTTAAATAATTCAATATAACTTCTTGAACAACTTCATCACTCAACTTCCCTTTATTTAAATTATCCTCCAACTCCTTAAAATCACTTGTTTTACCTTGGCGTAATATAGGGCTAATATAATTCTCTGGATAATTCCATAACTGTTGAAAACCAGACCAAATATTATATTGGCTTAAAACATCACTCCATTTCTCTACTCTATCTTCATATTGATAATCATACCCAGGTTCCATGTTAAGCATAATGCTATTAATATATTGCTGAATACTGGAAATCGCTTGTGCAACGACACTGGTATTAACCTGACTAGATACCTGATTATCAATCAGTAAATATTGATATAAATCATCCGGCGTTTTTAAATCGGGTGAATTAGCTGTTTTTGAAATATGCCCTAAGTAATAACTAACCAATCCATCACGAACATTCTCAGCTAATTTTTTAGAAACAATATTTTTCATATCCTGAACCTCTATTAGAAATTTTTATTACACGATGAAAACTATATTTACAGAGTTGCTACCATCATTGTGCCAACCTGTTTATAATCCTCATAAGAGGAATGAGCATTGATATTTATCGTCGCTAATAATGAGCGCATGGAAAGAGCCATTTCCTCAGACCAAACTTTAAGTCTCATCATGATATCTATTTCAGCCAATGTTTTCGCTCTATTCTCTTCCTTACCAATAATATGTGAATTAGCTAATAACACTTCATCACTCTGCCATGACAATAGTTCAGATAATATTTTCACCATATTATCTTTATCGTTATTTTGACTATTCGTATTGACTAGCTCCAAATAACGCAATATTTTATCTTCTGCGTTATCTAAAACAGAGACTAATTGCATCCAATCTCGGTAGCGACTGAAGTAATAAATAACCGATAAAGAAAGTTGCGTGTTTTGACAGCCAAACCGTTCAGGATATTCAGAAAAATGGTTCAACATCACCGTACTCAATTGAAAAGTCTTAATCACTGAAATATATCGGGATAAATCATACATCAGTATCAAATAATCCTGATTTATCATCTCTGGTTGCAAATTATTCTTATCAGACAGTTCAAATGACTTCAATAAAAAATCGTAACTATTTGAGCCAATCCAATTTAAAATAAATAAAGGAAACGGTTGTGATAACTGAAATGCATTTGCCAACATACTGGCCGATATTGCATTTTGTGCGGATTGAGTTTGAGTAATAATTGCAGCCCATTGCTCAGTAATAGATACTTTGATTCTCTCATCAAGTAATATACTTTTCATCACTTTATTAATTTCATCAAAAATATTAATATCAGGTTTAACCAAACCATATTTTTGATGAGATACTGCGTTTAAAACAGTTTGACGTAGCGTTAGCCAATCAATCAAATCACCATTATTATCTAATGCCGGTAAGATATTTGATGATAAATTTTCTAGCGTCAGACTTTCTGAATTACGATGCAATCCAACTTGATTAATAAAAGCCACCTGTGCCGCATTTCCGGTCATAACAACTTCATTAGCTGGTAATAAGAATAGTTGAAGAGTACCAACAGATAATTTATTTACTCTCAACCATTCTGTAGCCTGCTCCATTGCAAGCATAATATCCAGTATATCAGTTTGTCTATTATTTCCTGATTGCGATAAATAAGGCATACCCGCGACCTGTTTTAATACTTTATTTCCACCTATCAGCGTTAAAAGAACCACGCCTTCCTGTGGTGTTAACCCGAAAATTCTCGACAATTGCACAATACGGTAAAACGCAGAAATAATAGCAAGTGAACATGTTAAACTCTTTTTACCAATCGATTCAGCAACTAATGGCGCTAATAGAGCAAAATCCTTCGCTTCAATTTTTAAACCAGCACATAACTTACTAATAATAGTATCATCCTGCTTTGTTTCCGAATAAAACTCACGATCATCAATCACCAATGGCGTATCAAATAATGAAGATGAATTGAAAACCTGATCGAAGAAAGGAATCGCTGTACCCGTCGAGAAAGGGGTGATTTGATATATCAACGCGGCAAAATCATCAGGTGAAATATGATATTTTTTACTCCAATGATGAAAAATACCTAACATACGTAAAGTATTTTCATTCATCTGTAATTGTTTATTTGCATCTCCTTCTGCCCGCATCGTCGAAGTTACCAATAAGTCAATTTTATCTACCGGCAAATTAACCCATTTCCACAGCCGTATCATGCGATTTAATCTATCAAAGCGTTCATGATTCACACCGGATAATTTATTTACTTCCTGTAGCAAATTACCAGTTGAGACAAATTCACGATACAAATGTAGGAAATCACTCTCTTTTGCATTCGGCCCATTAATAAAAACCGCGCCATAACTATAAGGAGCCGCAGGTATACCTAAATTAAGCACATTTTGAGATAATCTCACATTATTTTGCTCTAATGCAACTTCCTTATTTGTAGATATTCCTTTTATACATAATAATTGCTCAACCTCTGCGACAGAGAACGCCGTTTGTGTAGTAAAAGTTGATAACAACTCAAGTAACTCGGCATTATTAACACCGTAATTATCCTGATAGAATTGGCTATTAGATGGATTCAATGGCTCATTAATTATTTTTTGCTGAGAAATTCCTAACTGGTTTACTAAAGGTGTTACAAATTCTCCGTTAGTTGTATTCAAATTGGATTTAAGAAAATAAGGATAACTCTTATCTGTCTGTTGCATCATTTCCAGACAAAAAAGTTTTTTATTATCAAATGTTAGATTAATTTGGTTTTGTGCATAATCATAAGGAAGTTGGAGCGGATAACGTATATTAGCCAAAAGATCATAACTGGATAAATTGGTTTTTCCTTGCTGTTTTAGCATAGCTTCCAAACGTTGACTTAGCATAGTATTAACCAATGACAGTGTTGAAACTTCTTGATTAATACTGACTTCATCCAGCATTAAATGTGCTAAATCAGAGCGGCGATCATCCATTTTAATCGCCTCAGCACCCGCGTTGGATTCAATATCCATCGCTAACTTATAAATCTCCGCTAAATAAGCGACCGGTGAGTTATTTGCTTCCGGTGCGCCATTTTGGCAGTATTGCTGCCAATTATCCTGAAATAAGGATTGATATTGAGGGCCTTCTTTTAATGAAAGCGAAGAATAACTCCTGACATAGCTATTATGAGTGTAATGCTGCTGGCGAAATTTACGCGCTATTTGTATAGCATAGCTGTTTGCTGTATCGTAAATATCTGCTGCCTGATGATCTGAATTATAATTTTCTAAGAATAGATTACGGGGTATTTTTATAATATCAAAAATAGATTTATAGCCTGATTCGATCATCTTATCAGTAAGGTTATATTTATCACCTAATCTCTTTAGCAATGGGCTGATATTATCATTCATAGAATCACCTTTATTTATTTGAAATAGATAGGATGAGTTTTTATAAAAAATATATTAGAGAACAGAGATGCAATAAAGAATAAGAAATTTATTGCATCATCTGGTGGTTATTAAAAACAGTTAGTTATCAACTGATTTTCGGTTCCAGTGTAATCAGAGCATATCCCGCACGATTGGGTTTATTCTTATGTGTCACTCTGAGTAAAACAATTTCCGAACGAGTGATATCACTTGGTGCAGTATAAGTTGCAGTATATTTTTCGATGTCATTACCAAACTCATCTTTCGTGATTTCTGGTTCTCCTACCTTAATATCTCCTCTTTCTGGCATGAGGCTCCATTCACTTGGAGAAGTCAAATCATTACCGACAGAAGAGAACTTCATTACGGCATCAGGTGTTAATAACTCTTGATTATAGCTAGGATCAATCTTGAATTCAGCTTTCGTGTTTTTACTGATAAGCAAAATATTGACTTTATCTAAATCGCCATTATCAGCAACAGCCGTCACCGTAACCATATTATATCCGGCTGGGAAAGAGGCTGGAGGCGTATATTTGCCATTCGCATCAACAACACCATAGTCAGTACCCGTTTCCACATTCCAATTCACTTTTTTATTGCCATAAACAGCAAAATTGGCTTCCTTATTAACATCATTCTCATTGATAACAACAAAAGAAGGACTAACCGATACTGAGGAAGGCAACAGAGTGACAACCGCTGAAGCTTTAGCGTTTGTTTTTGAGTCTGTCGCAGTAATTGTTACAACCTGACTATTCCCCTTTATCTTGTCCGGCGCAGTGTAATCGCCGGTATTAGCATCAATACTGCCCAATTCTGCTGGAGTAATAGACCAATTTACCGTTGCATTGGTGTTGGTTGTAAATTTATGCTTAGTTTTCACTGGTATAGTTAATTGAAGATCATTGATTTTAAAAGCAGTTGATGTTGGAGAAATATCACCAAATAGCACCATATCCCCAGGCACATACACTTTATCAAATTCAAGATAATTGCTTTCAGGGAATAAAAGGTGATTAACGGCAAATAGACTAATGCTATCTAATTTAATTTTTGCAACATTGGATAAATTATTTTCAACAACACCTTTAACAATTTCTGCTATTTTATTAATAAACTTTTCTTTAGGGTAAAAGTGTATTGTCCAAAAAGGCTCATCTTGTTTGTCATATCTGGAGCTCATTCTATTATTTAATTTTAATTCAATCTCATCATTAGATTTCACATGAGGCGTAATATCCATCGAACCATCAATATAAAAATCAATTTTAGACTTGTACCAATTACCGCTTATCGGAGAATCGTTAAGAATACCAACTGGTTGGGTAAAATGATAAGAGTGACCATTATTATCCTCCCCAGAAAAGACAATTTTTTCCTTGCCTGGTTTAATATGCATTCCTGAATAGGGGATCTTAGCGTTCTCTAACCACATATTACTTTTATCATGATATTTCACCGTTCCCGTCCATACTTTATACCCTCCTCCTTCATATTGTACAGGTTCATCGCTCTCAGCATTCCCACTTGTTATATTCAAATAGCTAGCTGAATCATCCGATTGACTATCTAACTTAACTAATTCTAAATTTACACTCGTAGAACTCGGTAATAAATGCTCATATTGCGGCTTAAGAATATTCTCAAAAAGTGTCTTATTACTGATAATTAGCATCGCAGAACGATTATCCGGGATCAAATAAGGAAAATTACTTGAGTTAGTTGGTAATACTCCACCGTTAGGATTATAGTTTGTTGCAATAAATAACAACACCGCCCCATGACCATAATTATCAGAACCATATAAATTAGCATCGGGTGCTGGTTGGGTTCTAATCTTAAACATTTTTGGAACCAGTCCAGCCGTATTATCCAGCTTCAAAATACCTAATTCATAAGTTACTTTATTGTTTTTCAGCCAATTACTGAAATACGCGATTACTTCCGCTGGCGCATCGTTGATAACATTGACCTTACCCAAAGTCCCTTTTTTAAACTCAACAACAACTTTTCCATCATTACCAACAGAGCCTGTTCCCGCAATCAAATCTACGGTTATCGTCATATGGTAATCATTATTCGCGGTAATTCTCTGATAATTTTGTACTCTACCATCATCATAAAGTTCCACTATCGTACCAGAAATAAAATTTAATTTTACCGTTGCCTGAGAACCTTCAATTGATGAATTTTCGAAGGAAATTAATGGTACTCCTAATATCAAATTATCAAATTTGATTTTTTTACTTTCGCTTTCCCAATAAATAGGTGAAAAATGTGTACCTTCACTTACTTTTCTCACATATTGCTGTTCAAACAGCATATTGATTTTAGTTCTATCATAAGCAGCAATAATATCCCATCCAAGAGTCTTCGTTTTACCGTTAAAATCATTAATAATGCTATTTTCCGTAGTCATATAATCACCTATTTTAGACGTCATAAAAGATCTATTATTAGAGGAAGCATATTAGACAATAGCTGCCTCCATCATATTAATTCAATGATATGAAATTAATCGCGAGAATAATTTATATTTCTGCTCTATTGCCAACTTAGATACAAGTTGAAGAAAAAATATATATTATCCAATACATCAAAATAAATTGAGAATTAATTAGGATGTATATGATTAATATAACATGTATCAATGTGAATATAACATAGGAAAATATTCACATAAAATATGTAGCGGCCAATATATAATATTAGCCCTACAATTAATATTTAAATATAACAAATCAATAACTAAAGAATAATAATTACACTACAAAACACACATTATAAGTTTTGTGAATATCAAAGCCCCCTTCTATATGGCTCATTACGTCTTAGGTTGTTTTGACAGCAAAGTACAATAACGTTCGATATCCACGTTACCGCCACTGACAATGATCCCAACTCTCTGCCCTTGCAACTGCGTACTCATTTGGCGTACAGCGGCAAAACTCAGACATCCGGTCGGTTCGACAACCATTTTCATTCTTTCCGCATAAAAACGCATTGCATCCACCAATTCCTCATCAGAAACGGTGAAGATATCATCAACATTTTTTCGAATAATGTCGAAAGTATATTGCCCAAGATGTCGAGTTTGCGCCCCATCAGCAATGGTTTTAGGCGTATCGATATGAACAATTTTTCCCTGACGAAATGATTGTTGAGCGTCATTACCGGCTTCCGGTTCTACACCATAAATTTCACATTCAGGAGAAAAATGGCGGGCAACAAGCGCGCTCCCTGAAAGCAATCCGCCTCCACCAAGGCAGACAAACAACGCATCCAATTCCCCAACCTCTTCAAACAACTCTTTGGCCGCGGTTCCCTGCCCGGCAATAACATGCGGATGATCATAGGGAGGAATTAAGGTCAACCCCTGCTTTTCTGATAATTCACGACTAATTTGTTCACGATCGCCCGTATAACGATCATAAAAAACAATTTTACCGCCATAACCTTCGGTTGCCGCTACCTTAACCGCAGGCGCATCGAACGGCATAATAATTGTCGCCGGTATATTCAGTATACGAGCCGCCAATGAAATCGCCTGAGCATGATTACCCGATGAATAAGTCACAACCCCATTGCGGCGTTGTTCCCCACTAAATTGTGATAACGCATTGAAAGCACCACGAAATTTAAATGCCCCCATTCGCTGATAGTTTTCACACTTAAAAAATAACTTAGCGCCGATCATTTCATCAGCAGTGCGGGAAGTCATAACCGGCGTACGGTAAGCATGACCTTCTATACGCCGGGCAGCGGCAATAACATCATCATAAACAGGAATATTTTTCATAGAAATAACCGTAAGTTATACGAAATAGCAGACAAAATATCTACACCAGGAGAATCCACCAAAAATAACTATAATTCAGAATCTCTGTGCGCCTGATTAATAATCGCTTTTGCCATCCATTTAGTGATCTCAATAATTTCTTCATTATCCATCTGCCAAATATCTTTCATCACCAGAAAGACTTCAGAACCATAAATCAGGGAAAAAGAACGAATGACATTTTCCAAAGTCTCCGGCGGAAAATGACCTTTTAATGGCTCGACAACCATTGCAAGGATATCTTTACGATGCCCACGAACCAATTTCTTTTCCTGTTTATCCTCAGATAAACGTCCCTGAGCCCATTGCTGCAAGGAAACCAACAGAGCTGCTCGTAACGCGCCTTCATGTTGAAACATTCGAGGATAGGCAAAATTCAACAACTCAATAATCCGCTCCTCAGTTTTTTCACTGGCCGGCTTCCAGGTAAGAATCGGCCCAAGGCTGGCGCCAACAATGGCATCAATTAAATCACTTTGAGTCGGAAAATAGCGATATGCCGTTGCCCTGGAAACACCAGCATGCATTGCCAATTCAGAAACCGAAGGTATCGCCCTCTGTTCAAAAAGTTCCAACGCCACATTTATTAACAATGTATAAGTTTTTTTCCGAGTACCGGTAAAATGAGTTTTCGTCTTTGAGTCCATCATCCCCCACAACTCTTTCACAGTAAAAATCGCTACATTAGCACTTATGGTTAAAATATTTTTTCGCTATCATCACTCTACTCAACTATCTACAAAACGTTCAAATTGATTCAGCTTATTTATGGATAAAATGAGATGGCAGTCTCAATTTGATAATATAACAGTGATACTTGAGTCTCATCTTGACTATAATCTGTCCATGAATGAGTAGTCAGCACCAGGGAAGTATTCATAATTATAATGAAAAAAAACCAAGGCTATGTTTATATCGCTACTATTTTTGATACCAAGCGCGCAGAAATTTTCTACGTCAGAGATCTGATCAAAAAAGCCGGCCTTGCTGTTCGAACTGTGGATTTGACTACTCAATCCGGCTCACTGGAAAGAGGCGCCGATATTACGGCCCAAACAGTAGCAGAGCATCACCCGCAAGGTAAAGAAGCCGTTTTCTGTGGTGATAAGGGGAAAGCCATTTCTGCGATGTCAGTTGCTTTCAATGTGTTTTTATCAAAACAAACTGATGTTTTAGCGATTCTAGGTCTGGGAGGTTCCTGCGGTACAGCACTGATCACACCGGCAATGCAATCTTTACCCGTAGGTATACCAAAACTTATGGTTTCTACTATGGCTTCCGGTGATGTTTCTGGCTATGTGGGTGTTAGCGATATATCTATGCTCTATTCGGTCACAGATGTATCCGGTCTTAACCGTATTTCTCGCCAGGTGCTAAAAAACGCGGCCAACCAAATCGCAGGGGCAGTCTATTTTCATGAAGAGAACAATATTGAAGATAAACCGGCTATTGGTCTGACGATGTTTGGTGTGACGACACCTTGCATACAGTTATTAACCAGAGAGTTGGAACAGCAGTATGATTGTCTGGTTTTCCACGCGACTGGCAGCGGTGGCAAAACAATGGAAAAACTAGCCGAAAGCCGTTTGCTTCACAGTCTACTGGATATCACTACCACTGAAGTCTGTGACCATCTGTTTGGTGGTGTTCTTGCCTGTGACGCTGACCGTCTGGGGGCAATAGCCCGCACGCAAATACCTTATATTGGTTCTTGCGGAGCGCTGGATATGGTGAACTTTGGTCATCTGAGCACGATCCCAGAACGCTACAAATACAGGCAATTTTACCGTCACAATTCGCAAGTAACATTAATGCGCACCATACCCGAAGAGAATCGGCAAATAGGAATTTGGATCGCTGAAAAACTTAATCAGTGCGAAGGAAAAGTAAAATTTATTATCCCAGAAGGTGGCTTTTCCGCTCTGGATATTAAAGATGGGCCATTCTGGAATCCTGATGCCAATCAAGCGTTTATCCAAGCTTTTGAAGCTACATTGATAGAAACGGAAAATAGACAACTAATTAAAAGCCCTCACCATGTGAATTCACCCGATTTTTGCCAACAGGTGATTAACGAATACCGGCAAATGATGGCTTAGCATCAGCGCTAATACTGTTGCAAAAACAACACTGACACTGAAAGATTATATACAACTAATTAATGACTAGGCAAAAAGTTGCCAAAAGAGGGCATTCTAATGCTATTGTTCTATCAGTGACGAATTTACGACGTTTCTGTTAGGACGTTGTACTAAAAGAAATTAAAGCAGCTAACTATTCGTGTTCTAAAGGGAAGCCATAAGAACTTCCTGTTAATAACCTTGCTGTAAGATGTTGGGAGTTAACAAACTAAATTAAAACATAAATACACCTGCTTTGTTTTCTCCCTTTCGGAGCTTATTTCCGTCAACACCAGGCTCCTGCGGCCCCCACCGCAGGAGTTTTTTTATGAATAAACGGGCAATAGATTAAAATTTGATAAGATATGCGCGATAGCATTCAGTACACCAAATAGCAAAATCAAACCGAGCATCACATTACCTCCCCAAACCCTATACATAGGGCTGCCAAATCGCTTACGGGACGCTCTGGCAAGTAATGCGGGAACGATAGCCGCCCAAACTGTCGCAGCAAGTCCAGCAAAACCTATCGCGTGAATAAAGCCATTCGGGTAAATCATTCCACCAACTATTGGCGGAAGAAACGTCACCAATGCCGTTTTAAAACGCCCCAATTTGGTATCATCAAATTTAAGCAGATCGGCCAGATAATCGAACAACCCAAGCGTGACGCCAAGAAATGAGCTGGCAACCGCAAAGTTAGAAAAGAGAGTTAACAATAAGTCCAGAGCTGAACTATTCAATCCTCCACTTAATGATTGAACCAAAACGTCAATATTGCCCCCTTTTGCTACGATTTCGACAAAATCAGGCCGGGAAATATTGCCCATTGTTCCAATCAACCAGATCAAATAAAGCGCCAAGGCCATTGATGTGCCAATAAACAGGCATCTCTTGATTTTCTCTGGCTCTTTTCCATAATATTTCATCAGGCTAGGAACATTACCATGATATCCAAAGGAAACCAGACAGAAAGGTAAAGTCATTAATACATAAGGCCAGTAAGTTGGATTAACTTCAGTTGTATTAAATAATACTGCGGGTTTAACGTTATAAATCAAACCGCCAAACGTCATAAAGAAAGTTAATACCTTAGCGCCAAGAATAATTGATGCTATCCGGCTGACAGTTTTAGTACTTAACCAGACAATAAACGCCACAACAAAAGCAAATAAAAAACCACCAAACCCAAGTGAAAAATCTATTGATACCTCGCGCATGGCATGTTGAATAATCGAGCCGCTAGCGGAAATATAAGCATAGGTCAATATATATAAAACAAAAGCAAGGGTAATACCATTCATGATATTCCAACCATTGCCCAACAGATCTTTTGTAATGGTACTGAAACTTGAACCAATCCGATAATTAAGATTGGCTTCTAATATCATTAATCCTGAATGCAACATGCAAAACCAGGTAAAAACCAAAGTGGCGATTGACCAGTAAAACCATGCTCCTGACATGACAACCGGTAAAGAAAACATGCCGGCGCCAATAATCGTTCCACCAATAATCATGGCGCCGCCAAATAAAGATGGAGACGATTTTTCTATCGACGAAGTAGCCATATGCGTTACCCTAGCGTGACTTTATATATACCCTATGGATTTCAAGATGCATCGCGACGGCAAGGGAGCAAATCCCCGGGAACATAGCGAACTATGTGACCGGGTGAGCGAGTGCGGCCAACAAAGAGGCAACTTGAAAGATAACGGGTATTAAGCAGTAAAATTGGGGATGCCCTTAAACAAGAAGCATCCCGATATTTATTATTATTTAATTGGTTTTAATCTTGCAACAAAATGACGTAATACCGATGGTTCATAAGTAAAAGTTAACCCTTTAATCTGAGAAAATCCCTCCTTCAAGGAAATAAAGGCTTCTACAACATAATCCATATGATCATTAGTATAAACGCGACGAGGAATAGTTAATCGCAAAAGTTCCATTGGTGATGGTTTCTGTTTTCCGGTTTCTGGGTCACGACCTAATAACAAAGAACCAATTTCCACACTTCTTATTCCGGCCTCCAGATATAATGCATTATTCAGTGCATGAGCCGGGAATTGTTCTCCCGGAATATGTGGTAATAATAATTTAGCGTCAACAAATACAGCATGACCACCGGTTGGATATTGAATAGGAATACCTGCTTCTCTTAACCTGTCACCTAAATAAGCCACCTGATTAATACGATATGCCAGATAATCTTCATTCATTCCCTCTTCAAGACCAATTGCCAATGCCGCCATATCGCGCCCGGCAAGACCGCCATAAGTGACAAACCCTTCCATTGGCACACAGCGGGTACGCACTTCACTAAAGAGATCTTCATCATCACGGAAACAGCAAAGACCGCCAATATTGACCAAAGGATCTTTTTTAGCCGACATTGTTAACATATCGCCATATTGATACATCTCTTTGACGATCTGTTTAACGGATTTATTTTCGTACCCCTTTTCTCTTTGCTTAATAAACCAAGCATTTTCACAGAAACGAGCTGAATCAATCACCACAGGAATATCATATTGCTTCGCAATCTCATACACAGTTTTCATATTAGCGATAGAGATGGGCTGACCACCGGAACTATTACAGGTAACCGTTGTAATAATCGCGACAACATTATCATCACCCTGTTCTGCTATCGTTTTTTTCAATTCATCAATATCAAAATCGCCTTTCCAATCATAATAAGTGGTTGTATCAAAGGCTTTTGATGTGACGACATTAATCGCTTTCGCGCCATTTAATTCAACATGAGCCGCTGTCGTATCAAAATGGAAATTAGAAATGAAGACCGGATGCTTTGCACCACCTTGCGCTTTTTTACGGGCAATTAACGACGGAAATAAAATCTGTTCCGCTCCACGCCCTTGATGAGTTGGAATAGTATATTGATAACCAATTAATTCATTAACTTTATCACATAGATGATAATAGTTACGGGAACCTGCATAAGCTTCATCCCCCATCATCATCCCCGCCCACTGGCGATCACTCATTGCCCCAGTACCGGAATCTGTCAGCAAATCAATATAAACTGCGTCACTAGGTAATAAGAATGGATTATACCCGGCTTCTTCTAACGCTTTTTCACGTTCAGCACGAGTAGTCATGCGAATATTTTCTACCATTTTAATACGGAAAGGTTCTGGAATACGTTTCATATATATTTTTTTATCCAATAGTTGGCTATACCGCATAATTCAGACAAATTCCCAAGAACAGCCAGAAATACGCCAGAATAAATGTAGTGATTACAATATTTAATTTTTAAATATAACCAGAACAGCTAATCAGGGAAAAAATGAGAAATACGGTGATCGACATTAAACCATGCTTGCATATTACAAGAACAAATAAAATAATAACGTAAAAATATAGAAATCATAAAATGCATTTATTCCCTGATTAAAATCAACCATTAAGATATAGATAATATTTAAATTATCCGTGACCAATTCCACAAAAATAAAAATATCATAAATATAATTTTACATATGAATTCAACTTAATGAATCATATAAATCAACAAGAAAAACAGATAATAAATTTAGTTTAATAAATATAACAATACAATTAAGCACCATCAATTAAGTTAATTACTAACACAGTAAACCATCCTATAAGAGCTTAAAAAATCAAGTTAAATAACGTAAGAATTAATAGCATTATTTACTAAGATTTCTCAGGAATAAAAAATAGCTTTATTAGACCTATTACTATTTAATTCATTAGACTATAATATTTTCATTCTGGATAGAATTAATCTATTCTCATATAATAAAATAGACATCGTAGAATATAGGACAACATATGGAACAACATAAACCCTATTGGAATCGAATGGTTCCAGAATTTACCGTCACTGATTTTTCTCTATCTCTAGATTTTTACCAAAGAATCTTAGGTTTCCAATTGCTTATTCGCCGGAATAACCCAGATTTTGCGTATTTAGCACTTGGTGAGGCACAACTTATGCTTGAAGCACTACATGATGATGGCTGGAACACTGCCTCATTAAATTATCCTCTTGGAAGGGGGATTAATTTTCAGATTGAAGTTGATGACTTAACACCTTTGCTGAACAACTTAAAAGTTAATAACATCAAACTCTACCGAGAGGTTAAAGATAATCACTACCGTATTGATGAAGTCATTGCATGCCAACGAGAATTTCTTGTGCAAGATCCTGACGGCTATCTGCTACGTTTCAGCCAATTCATAGAAAATATAATGGCGTATTAATTCAACTCAATTAACATTAAAAATATAAACCTTAACTAGTTAAAATATACCCTCCAATTTACTCTATTTTAAAATAATAAATCAACTTATAAAATCCGCCCTTCACTAAAGGGCGGAAAATAAAAAAAACCCAGGTAGAATTCCGCATAACACAATAACTGTGCTAACTGAATATCAATAGAACTCCACTTTCGATCAACTACTTTTTTCAGACACAATAGACGGTGGATAATCAGGAGTTAAATGATCAGAAGCATGAGAACCGATAATACATGTTGCAGTATGAGATGAAAAAATAACGCATTTTGCCGCACATATAGGAAAATGCGGGTACAATATACAAGCATGGGTAGGTGTAGAAAAGGCAGAAAAGAAAGTCAACGTTAAAAAGGCCCAAAGTAACTGGTATTGTGGTCTATTTATCATCATATCACCTCGCTGAATGGTATATTTTCATTTCCTTATATTCGACTCCTTGAAATTAATTATAGAACAAAACTTAACCAAAAGATTTTTTCTATCATTTCGTTGATAAATCGTTTAAGTTATCATAAAAAATTGAATAACCAGATTCGAAAAATCTCACAGCTCAACAAAATTATTCATCAATATCAAACAGTAAATAATATTTAAATAAAATTATCTAATGACTTTTTGGGCGTGTTAAGTATTTATACCTAAAAAAATTGATATCTCATAAACACTAATAATACATTAAAGAAATTATATAAAATATTTTTAAAAATTGGTGTTTAAATTTTTTATCAATTCAGATAATCATTTAAATATCTTAATTATTTACAATTAAATTTATTTACTTTTTGATCTACATTTACTTGTACCAACTAATGTATTAACTAAATGTATTAATAGTACTGTAGTCGCAGTATATACATCCACAGCGGAAAAACAGGCGCTAAATTTAGCCGCCTTTCCGGTAATAACAAAACCATCCACTGCTCAGATGCCACATCCACCCTGTACAACATATTCGGCAAAAATTTATCAATTTCGCTAACATATCTGGCAAATAATAACGCTGATATTTGTTGCCAATCGTTCCCCTTATGATATACATCGATCGTTATTTAATTCACGCCACAAGAAATTTTTCAAGCAGAACAAATCCAATTACAGAATTCACCTTTTTATCTTTCTTTATCTCATCTCTGTTAACGGATAAATAAACCATGTACAATGCTTGAATATTTCCTGAGTACGCGGCATCTCAAGAAATAATTCATTTACTTTTTTCAATAAGTAGGTTTTTCAAATGCATCAAACTGATGTTACTGAGCGCTCGCTCTTTTCGTTAAGCTGGCCGATTTTTATTGATATTCTCCTTCATCTGGCCACATTATTAATTAACACTTATATGGTGAGCCATGTTTCTACTTCTTATCTGGCTGCTATGGCTGTAGGTAATCAGGTATTTGATCTGTTTATCACTATCTTCAACTTTATCAGTGTTGGATGCAGTGTCGTCATTGCTCAATATATTGGCGCCGGAAAACGGGATAAAGCTAGCCAGGCGATCCATATTTCTATTGCATTCAACTTCTTGCTTGGGTTTAGCTGTGCGCTGATTACTATCTTCTTCGGCTATAAGCTCTTGCAGATCATGAATATGCCGGAACATCTGATGGAAGATGGTTTTAACTATCTGCACATTCTCGGCATCTGCCTGATCCCCGAAGCTATTTCGATTATTCTGGCTGCTTGTTTGCGGGTTTATGGGAAATCGAAAGCGGCAATGTATGTTACTTTGATTGCTAACTTGCTGACAGTGCTAGGTAATATGATCGTCCTATATGGCTTCTTCGGATTACCTCAATATGGTCTGGAAGGGGTTGCCTGGTCTACGGTCTTTGGCCGGATTGTCGCCGTGATCCTACTATTCTGCCTGCTCAGTTATGGCCTGCGGATCAAATTTACGCTGGCAGGTTTCCTGCGCTGGTCAAAAAGTATGTTGGGCAAGATCTTATATATCGGTTTACCCGCGGCAGGGGAAAACTTGGTATGGATACTGCAATATATGGCGGCCATAGCATTCATTGGACTGATGGGTGAAATTCCATT
The DNA here is from genome assembly GCF_001684335.1 of Photorhabdus namnaonensis. Lineage (GTDB taxonomy): Bacteria > Pseudomonadota > Gammaproteobacteria > Enterobacterales > Enterobacteriaceae > Photorhabdus > Photorhabdus namnaonensis. Next base: position 66,098 of record NZ_LOIC01000053.1, on the reverse strand, counting down.
GGCAGCGCAAACTCTCTATTTCCAGCTATCGCTGTTTGTGATGTTGTTTGGCATCTCTGTCAGCATTGGCAACGAAATTATGGTCGGCCATCTGGTCGGCGCTAAACGGTTCGAAGATGCTTATATTCGTGGCCTTAATAGTCTGAAAATTGGCTGTATCGTCACCATTGGCGTGGTCGCCGCTTTCTGGCTGTTCAGAATGCCGATTCTGCATTTCCTGACGCAAGATGAAGCCATTATCAAGCTGTTGTTACCTCTATTCTTGTTGTCTGTTTTTCTCGAGCCAATCCGCACCGCAAATATCGTTATGGTGAACGCGTTACGCGCTTCCGGTGACGCCCGTTTCCCACTATATGCGGCAATATTCTTTATGTGGGGTATTGCTATTCCGATAGGGTATTTTCTGGGGATTAAAATGGAAATGGGCATTTTAGGTATTTGGATCGGTTTCTTCTGTGATGAATGGCTACGTGGGCTGACCAATATCTGGCGTTGGAAATCAAAAAAATGGCAAACTAAACGACTCGATATTTAATTATCACAATTGTGGATAGTTAAAATAACCATTCCACCAACTGCCCTAAAATCATTTATTTTCCTGCTAAACTTCCACAATAAGAGGCGCTATTCCCAATGGGCGCCTCTTGTCAATTTATATACCCGTCATCTTTCAAGTCGCCTAAGGGTAATATAGAGGTTTCTCAAAAACTGACTGGTGCTATTATTGGCTGATAACCTCAGGTAGTTTACAACTCATCAATGCAGTGGGTTCTCCTTGATACCCAGGAGTGTTTTGATTGACAAACGAGCCGGGCTATGAAGGCAATTTCGCTTGATTCGTCAATGTGTTATTGCATCAAAAGTAAAGCAATGTCGTCATTCAAAAAATAAGGAGAAGACCGATGCAGGTCAGCAGAAGAGCTTTCTTCAAGATCTGCGCGGGAGGTATGGCGGGAACAACAGTCGCCGCGCTAGGATTTGCTCCATCCGTTGCGTTGGCTGAAACTCGTCAGTACAAACTACTGCGCTCGCGTGAAATCCGTAATAACTGCACCTATTGTTCCGTTGGTTGTGGCATTTTAATGTACAGCCTGGGTGATGGTGCAAAAAATGCCAAAGAGAATATTTTTCATATCGAAGGTGATCCCGATCACCCAGTCAGTCGAGGCTCATTGTGCCCGAAAGGAGCCGGAGTACTCGATTATATTCGCAGTAAAAACCGCCTTCATTACCCCGAATACCGCGCCGCGGGTTCGGATAAATGGCAACGCATCAGTTGGAATGAAGCCATTGAACGCATTGCCCGTTTGATGAAAGATGACCGCGACGCCAACTTTGTTGAGAAGAATGAAAACAACGTCACCGTTAACCGCTGGCTAACAACGGGTATGCTCTGCTCTTCCGCAGCCAGTAATGAAACAGGTATTCTCGACCAAAAATTCACCCGCTCACTAGGCATGATCGCTATCGATTGTCAGGCGCGCCTTTGCCACGGCCCAACAGTTTCCGCTTTGGGGCCAACGTTTGGCCGAGGCGCCATGACCAATAACTGGGTAGATATCAAAAACGCCAACGTTGTTCTGATCATGGGGGGAAACGCCGCTGAAGCCCACCCAGTCGGTTTCAAATGGGTTATTGAAGCAAAAATTAAAAACAACGCTCAAGTGATCGTGGTTGATCCTCGCTTCAATCGCAGTGCCGCTGTAGCCGATTTCTACGCGCCGATTCGTGCCGGTTCAGATACCGCGTTCTTACTGGGCGTGCTCCGATATCTGATGTTCAACAACAAAATCCAATCCGAATATGTTAAGGCTTACACCAATGCCTGTTTAATTGTTCGAGAAGATTATCAGTTTGTAGATGGCCTATTCAGCGGCTTTGATCCAGATACCAAGAGCTATGACAAATCTTCATGGCATTACGAAACCGATGAACAGGGGTATGCCAAACGGGATGACACGCTATCTCACCCACGTTGTGTCTGGAACCTACTGAAAAATCACGTTGAACGCTATACCCCTGAACAAGTTTCCAATTTGTGCGGCACGTCAAAAGCCGATTTCCTCTATATCTGTTCCCAACTGGCAACGACCGCCGTAACCCATCGTACCGCAACTATTCTCTACGCACTGGGTTGGACTCACCACACCGGCGGCGCTCAAATTATCCGCGCCGCGGCAATGGTTCAGTTACTGTTAGGTAACGTCGGCATGCCGGGCGGTGGCGTTAACGCATTGCGCGGTCACTCGAATATTCAGGGTTACAGTGATCTTGGTTTACTGTCACTGAATCTGCCCGGCTATCTGCCTCTGCCAAATGAGAAACAAGAGAATCTGGCAACCTATCTGGCGCAGACAACACCAAAAACCTTGGTTGCCAATCAGGTTAACTACTGGAAAAACACGCCAAATTTCTTTATCAGCTTATTAAAAGGTTTCTGGGGCGAACACGCTACCGCAGAAAATGACTGGGGTTACGATTGGCTGCCCAAATGGGATAAAAGCTACGATATCATGGCGCAAGCTGAGTTAATGACTCAAGGCAAAATGAACGGCTACATCGTTCAGGGTTTTAACCCATTAGCGGCATTCCCGGATAAGAATAAATCCAGCAGAGCATTGGCTAAATTAAAATATCTGGTGGTGATCGACCCGTTGATCACGGAATCCTCTAACTTCTGGCAAAACCACGGCGAGATGAATGATGTCAATCCGGCTGATATTCAAACTGAGGTTTTTCGCCTGCCCTCCTCCTGCTTTGCCGAAGAAAATGGATCGATTGTTAATTCAGGCCGTTGGCTGCAATGGCACTGGGCTGGCGCACAGCCACCGGGAGAAGCGCTGCATGACGGTAAAATTCTTGGCAAATTGCTGCAACGTCTGCGCAAACTTTATCGTGAAGAAGGGGGTGCTTACGCGGAACCTATTATGAATCTGTCATGGGATTATCAAAACCCGGAAGATCCGACACCGGAAGAAGTTGCCCGTGAAGCCAATGGCAAAGCATTAACGGATATTAAAGATGAAAACGGCAATATCATTCTGAAAAAAGGGCAGCAACTTTCCAGCTTCTCTCAACTAAAAGATGATGGTTCCACATTCAGCTTATGCTGGATCTACAGCGGTTGTTGGACCGAACAAGGCAATCAGATGGCGCGCCGCGATAACGCCGATCCATCCGGTCTGGGCTGTACGCCGGGTTGGGCGTGGGCATGGCCGCAAAACCGCCGGGTACTCTACAACCGTGCTTCGGTTGATCCACAAGGCAAGCCGTGGGACCCAAATCGTGAACTGATTAAATGGGATGGCAATAGATGGCATGGCTTTGATGTTGTTGATTACAACAATGCTGAACCGGGAAGCCATGTCGGGCCGTTCATCATGCAACCAGAGGGAGTAGCCCGCCTGTTTTCCATCGATAAAATGGCTGATGGGCCATTCCCTGAACATTATGAACCGATTGAATCACCGATCGGCACCAATCCACTTCATCCAAATGTTATCTCCAACCCAGTTGCGCGGATCTTTAGTTCCGACGTTGCTTATATGGGGGAAGCCAACGAATTCCCTTATGTCGCAACGACCTATTCCATCACTGAGCTGTTTCGTCACTGGACAAAACATGCCCAACTTAACGCCATCGTTCAGCCCGAACAATTTATTGAAATCGGTGAAAAATTGGCGGCAGAAAAAGGCATTGTTCAGGGTGATGAAGTCAAAGTGTCTTCCAAACGCGGTTTTATCAAAGCCAAAGCGGTCGTCACCAAGCGAATTCAGCAACTGACCATTAACGGTAAGCAAGTTGAAACCGTTGGTATTCCTTGTCACTGGGGTTTTGCCGGAGTAACCCGGAAAGGCTTTCTAGCAAATACTCTCACACCTTCCGTCGGTGACGCCAACGCGCATACACCGGAATACAAGGCATTTTTGGTCAACATCGAAAAAGTGTAACAGGAGCGAATTATGGCAATGCAATCTCAAGATATTATTCGTCAATCCGCCACGCATTCCTTTACCCCGGCGCCACGTGCCCGTGATCATCAAGAAGAAGTGGCAAAACTGATCGACGTTACCACCTGTATTGGCTGTAAAGCCTGTCAGGTGGCCTGTTCAGAATGGAACGATATTCGCGACGAAGTGGGCTTTAATGTTGGTGTTTATGACAACCCCACCGATCTGACGGCTAAATCATGGACTGTGATGCGCTTCTCCGAAGTAGAAGAGCACGGCAAACTGGAGTGGCTTATCCGTAAAGATGGCTGTATGCACTGCGCTGACCCGGGCTGTCTGAAAGCGTGTCCCTCAACAGGTGCGATTATTCAGTATGCCAATGGCATTGTGGATTTCCAGTCAGAGCACTGTATCGGCTGTGGTTACTGTATCGCGGGTTGTCCGTTCAATGTGCCGCGGATCAATAAAGAAGACAATCGGGCATATAAATGTACTCTGTGCGTCGATCGCGTTGGCGTCGGCCAAGAACCCGCCTGTGTAAAAACTTGTCCGACCGGCGCCATTCATTTCGGCACCAAAGAGGACATGAAAAATCTGGCCTCCGAACGGGTAACGGAACTCAAAGGTCGCGGTTATCAGAACGCGGGTTTATACGATCCGCAAGGGGTTGGGGGGACGCATGTGATGTATGTTTTGCATCATGCGGACAAACCTCAGCTTTATCATGGTCTGCCTGATAATCCAACCATCAGCTCAACCGTGACCTTCTGGAAAGGCATTTGGAAGCCGCTAGCCGCCATAGGTTTCGCTGCGACATTCGCCGCCAGTATTTTCCATTATGTCGGCATTGGTCCAAATCGAACCAACGAACAAGACGAAGAGCATGCCAGACAAGATGATGAAAAGGCTGAGCAATCCACAAACGAGGAGAAACTGTCATGAAGAAAAAAGATACGATTCTCCGTTACTCACCGATTGAACGAATAAATCACTGGTCAGTCGTCCTCTGCTTTCTGTTTACCGGTATCAGCGGGTTAGGACTCTTTTTTCCCTCTTTTAACTGGCTGATGAATATATTCGGCACGCCACAGTTAGCACGGATATTACATCCGTTTATTGGTTCAGCCATGTTTCTCTTATTTATCTTTATGTTTTTCAGATATTTCAAACATAACTTTATCGACAAAGAAGATCTTGTTTGGCTGAAAAACATCCATAAAATCATAAGAAATGAGGAGGCTGGCGATATCGGCCAATATAATCTGGGTCAAAAAGGCATTTACTGGTCTATCAGTGGTTGCCTGATTTTATTGGCTATCAGTGGTGTGATTATCTGGCGCCCCTATTTTGCCGATTTCTTCTCTATCCCTCTGATCCGGCTTGCGCTTCTGGCGCACTCTCTGGCTGGAATTGGCCTGATCCTGCTGATTATGATACATGTCTATGCCGCATTTTGGGTAAAAGGCTCTATTCGGGCAATGGTCGAAGGTTGGGTAACTCGTGGCTGGGCGAAGAAACATCATCCTCGCTGGTACAGAGAAATCCGTCAGAAAACGAAACAAGATAAGATGAATCCTTAGTGTTCAATCGGAACGCAGCCTGACAACAGGTTGCGTTTATTCGGTAATACGATGTCTTAATTATTTATTCTTAATTATATCTCCAATTAATGTGGAAATATAATCCCATCACATAGAGTTACATATAAAAATCACTAATAAACACCCTTATCCAAAGAGGATTATATTGCTATATCAGCGAAGTTCTCTACTCTGGATATTAAAATCAATAGAATTGATAATATGTAGCCATATAACCCACAACGAAACTATATTATTATAATAATTATCATTATTGACAATAAAAAAACATTTGTAGAAATCCTCGATGAAATATGTTCACATATAATACAAACAAATAATTATTCAGAATAAATTTCATGTAATTATATATTTATTGTCGTTACTATTATCAATTAGCTAAAATTATAGCTTCATCATAACCATAAATAACAACCAAAATAAAAAATTTTTAAATTCTGTTATTTAAAATAAATCAGAATATATTGAAGACATTAATCAAAAAAACAGATCTATATTATTTTAGACAATTAAAACATTAGATAAATAAAATTAAATTCTTCCTGACGACATTAGCAGAATTCACTCCTTATATATTTAAGCTGAATCTCTGTTCACCTATTACCAAATTAACCCTTCTTAAGTAAATATAAGATTTACTAGCTGAACAAAGTTATCCAAATTGCTATATTTAGCGAATAACCGTATTGAGAAATTTTTTCTTTCCACTATTATGAATCGGTGAACGGTTATTGAGTTCATTAAATCAACAGGTTTATTATTTAATCTGTTTATTCTTAAAGAAATAAAAGACATATTTGTTCGTTACGTTACGAGCTGTAATTGCATTAGTCACAATGGTTATTAATCTTTAAATAATTAATTAGGATGCATTCAATGATAAGTAAGGAAACATTCGAGATATTTCCCTCTGTAGATATTGTTGACGGAATAGCAATGACATCAAATTCCGCCATTCGATTAACCCGTGGTGAAAGCCCAACATTACGGCGGCCTTTAGGCACTCCGGCCGAAGTAGCGCTGGCCTGGCAAAATGCCGGGGCAAAATGGATACATGTTGTTGATCTTGACGCCGCGTCAGGACGAGGCTCAAACAGCCATCTTATTGCTGATGTTCTAGCTGCGGTCGACATTAACGTACAGGTCTGCGGCGGAATCAGAGACGAAACCATCTTGCGCAAAGTATTAGCAACTGGATGCCAACGAGTTAATTTGGGAACCGCAGCATTAGAAAATCCCGATTGGTGTGCCCGAGCCATTGCCGAATATGGCGATAAGATTGCCATTGCTCTGGATGTAAAAAGCACATCAGAAGGTTATCAACTGGCAACGCATGGATGGAATGTCAGCAAGGGCAATCTCTGGGATGTTCTTGAGCGCCTTGATAAACAGGGTTGCCAACGCTACGTCGTCACCGATGTTGAGCGGGGAGGCATGATGAGTTCGCCAAACTTCACATTATTACAGGAAGTCTGTGCGAAAACGTCATCACCCGTTATTGCCGGCGGTGGAGTATCAAGTTTGGATGATCTTCGCGCTTTAGCAGATCTGTCCTCTATCGGCGTCGAAGGCGCAATTCTTGGTCAAGCTCTACATATTGGTAAGGTTCCTCTCGAAGATGCCCTTGCTGCAACGCAATCATCGAGACGCTAAATATGCCTGAATATTTATCTCCTGCTTTGGATCTTCGTTCTATTGGTTTACTGGGCGAATTACGTAGCGTGCCTGAAACACGCTATTTAACGAAAGAAGTGATGGCGCTACCTGGCTTACTCACAGAGAAACCAGCATTCGTCGGTTCCCGCGGTACGGCCTATTATGAACAAAAACCTTGTCACGAGCTACTGATGACGGCGAAATATTACACAGAATACATCTCTCAACTTGAGTGTAGCGATAAGCGGTGTACTGCCCCATCAAAATATATCTTGGCCGATCATAGCCTGGCAAAATTGCTCAGAATTGTTGATAGCTTATTAAGTTCTCCGCAGACGGTTAACAAAGATATTGTGCCATTCATCGATGGGATAAAAGAGTGTGCAAAAGTCGTCAGCTCAACGCTGATGGGGACAGCATTTACTTTTTCATCCTCTCCGATCCATGACCTGACATTGCCTTCATATGCGGAACACAAAGTGCCCAGACCGTTTATTGAAGGAGATAATCATTTGTTAACTTTGGCCGCGGCACAAATTGACAAATGCCCCAACTCCTCTGTTGTTGGCATCATGTTAGGAGGATCAGCGGCGGCGGCGGTCACAGCCGCGGCATGGGATAGCGAACTCAATTTAGTGAAAGTCTCACGTTACGATGATACAGCTTGCAAGAGCACTCATCTCTGGGGGCGCAATATTCCACCTGGGCAAACAGTGACAATTATTGATGATAATTGCGGAACAGGCGACACCTTATGTCAGGCAATCGATCTGGTCATGGCTCAAACCGGGCGACGTCCGAAGGCCCGCGCCGTCGAACTACATTGGGAAAAATTATTACGTGCCCGTGTTTATGGGCATTCTGATCGCGTATTCAACCCTGAAACTTTAGATGTATTGACGCCTTGGTGTTTCAGGCATCATCAAGTCCTGAATCGCTTAGTTCATCAGCCTTTCACAGATGATAAATATGCTCATACAACCACAGCGGATTGGGTTGCTTATTCATACAGTTTATTGTCTGTTCTTCATGACACCCTGACAGATTCAACATGGGCAGCCAAATTATTGCGTTTTTTATTAAATCTAAAAGCACAAACACCGCTGAATTATGAACAGCCAATCGATGCATTTAAAGCTCTGGCATATCAATGTTCTGAATGTTCAGCGCACAAAAATGAGTTTGGAAAAGGGAGAGTTAACTGCTTATGACAACAGCACATATTATTTGGGATTGGAATGGCACATTACTTAATGATGTCAATGTTTCATTGAGCGCAACCAATTTTGCACTGGCAGAAATTGGTATTGAACCACTGACGCTGGAACAATATCGGGAACATTATTGTGTTCCAGTACAAACTTTCTATAAACAAGTGATTGGCCGTGAACCTTCATCTTCTGAATGGTCAGTTATCGGGAAAATATTTAATTTCCACTATCGTCCAGGTATTCAGAAAGCCAGTCTAACGGAAGGTGTGAGTCAACTCCTCGCTTCCCGTTATGAAACAGGGGCAACTCAGTCATTATGTTCACTGATGGAACATCATGAATTGGTCCCTATGCTTGATAATCATGGTATTGGTAAATTCTTTACCCAAATAGATGGTAGAAATACGCCATTATTGACCACCGGCAAATCAGAGCAATTAGCTAATCATCTCAAAAAACTCAATATTTCTCCTGAGCAAAGTGTGGTTATTGGCGACGCTACCGATGACGCGATTGCCGCGTTAGCCGCAGGAACTCATGCCATTCTTTATACCGGAGGAACCCACAGCCGTGTCAGTCTTGAAGCTGCCGGTGTTCCTATTGTTGATACATTAAGTGAAGCGTTATTAATAGCTGACTCCTTAGTTCATAAACAACAATAAGAGATTATTCAAAATAATCGGATAAAAAAAGTGATAATTTATAACGTCATATGAATAGATATTTAGAATATTGGTTTTAAAAGAACAGATTATTTATCTTAAAAAAGATAAACAAAAATGGACGATTTAACTATTATTTAGAGTAAACCAATAAATAATTAAGGAATAGATTCATGTTAATTGCTGTAGTTGGACTCCAATTTGGAGATGAAGGTAAAGGAAAATTTGTTGACTATTTATCTAGCAACATCAATAACATTGCTCGATTCAATGGCGGCGCTAACGCAGGTCATTGTGTGCAACATGGTAATCTAAGAGGCTCATTTTCTCAATTACCAGCCTCACTCAACAAAAAGAATTTATATATCTGCCAAGGTGCTTTAATCAGTCTTCCGGTTCTGGTTAAAGAGATCGATTTTATACAAAAAGAAAACATTGATTCTAATATATTTATCGATCCGCGCTGCCATATCGTCTTACCATTACACGCTGAATTAAATAAAGCGTCAGAAAAATATAAAGGTAAGCAGAAAATAGGTTCAGTTGGTGTCGGTGTCGGGGCCTGTGTTGAAGACAAAACCAATCGTCATGGCATTCGGCTTATTGATACGTTAGATAAAGAAAAATTAAGAAGTAAATTAGAATTTCTTTGGAATATCAGAGAAAAACAGATCAACCATGTTTTTAATGCACAAGCTACATTAGATTTTGAAGAGATGTTAGAGGAAACTTATCAATATGGCAAAAGAATAGCACCCTATTTCACCTTCACTAATGAAGTTATCGGTGATTTACTTAATTCGGGAGAAAATGTTTTACTTGAAACATCACAAGCCACTTTCTTAGATAATAGTTTTGGTACTTATCCTTATACCGTGGCATATCAGACATTAGTACAAACCTGCTTTGCCATGATAGGTATACCGGCACAGAAAATGCATATTGTCGGGGTGATGAAATCTTATATGATCCGTGTCGGCAATGGGCCATTCCCCACCGAATTATTAACAGAACAGGCTGATTATATTCGAGAACGAGGGAACGAGTATGGCACCGTTTCAAAAAGGCCAAGACGTTGCGGCTGGTTGGACTTATCCCTGATTAAACATGCGGTGAAACTCAATGGCGTAACAGAACTCGCCATAACGAATGTTGATGTTCTTGCTGGTTTACATGAAATAAAAGTCGCTATTGCCTATGAAATTGATGATAAACTCGTCTGCTGCGATGACGCATTATTGCAGCTCGATAGAGCTAAACCTATCTATAAAACATTTAAATCCTGGAGCGAACTTAACTCATCATATACACATTTAACAGAACTGCCTATTGAACTGATTGACTTCTTAACTTTTATTCAAGAGTATGCTGGTATCCCAATCAAATATATTTCCTATGGGCCAGACAGAAATCAGACATTAGTCATGAAATAAAAGCGTGGAGAAAATAATGATTAACTATGTAACAGGGTTTATGTTTTCTAAAGATAAAAAACATGTCTCCCTGATTTCAAAATTACAACCCAGTTGGCAAAAAGGGAAGCTCAACGGGGTTGGTGGAAAAATAGAAACTGGTGAAAGCCCCCAACAGGCAATGGCGAGGGAATTTGCGGAAGAAGCCGGCATTGAAACACAACCTGAAGAGTGGCGATTATTTACGGTATTAACTCGCCCTGACGTTTATCAGGTAAATTTTCTCTATATGTATGATGATCGTGTCTATTCTGTCAATTCTATTGAAAAAGAGATCGTCAATATCTATGAAACAAATTCATTACCCGATAATGTGATCTATAATTTACGTTGGTTGATTCCAATGGCAGCCGATGAGCATTTACGTTTCGATAAAGAAATAGAGATAACCGAAATGCGAGGTTAATACGGTATAGAAAATACTGTACGTGACTGCTCCCCGCCGTAAAAAACGGCGAGGCTTCCCACTTCTCAGGCCGCCACCGTCTTTATGACGGATTTACGCTGGCCTCCGTGGGCAGAGACGACGAGTCCCGCCGCCTGTAATTCTGTTATGCCCTTGCGCTGGATGTTGAGCGCCGCATTGATATCGCGGTCATGTTCGACTCGACAGCAAGGGCATTGCCAGAGCCGCTTACTCAGCGGCATTTCTGGCACTTTTTGACCGCAGCAATGGCAGGTTTTCGAACTGGCGAACCACTGATCCAGTTTGACCAGATGGACGCCCGCCGCTGCGGCTTTGTATTCCAGTTTCTTGATGAAGCCATGCCAGCCCGCATCCCCGATAGCGCGGGCAAGGTGGTGATTCTTCATCATGTTGGCCGATTTCAGCGTCTCAACAATGATCGCTTGGTTTTCGTCAACCATTGTTCGGGAGAGTTTGTGTTGAAAATCGGCGCGAGCATGGGCTACCCGTTCATGGACGGCCGCCAGACGTAAGCGGGCCTTGCCGCGGTTAGCGCTGCCCTGTTGTTTGCGGGAGAACGATTTCTGCTTACGACGCAGGTTACGGGCGGCGTTGATAAGGTGACGCGGGTTATTGACCTTCTCCCCGGCCGACTGGATAAGATAGTGGGATAGCCCCATATCACACCCGGTCACGTGGGTGATAACGC
>NZ_LOIC01000053.1:30547-54421 GCF_001684335.1 Photorhabdus namnaonensis | reverse complement strand
CCGTGGCGGTGCGAGAGAGCGTAATGCTCTTCACTTTCCCTTCAATTTTTCTGTGTATGCGGGCCTTTATCGGTGACAATTTCGGGATCTTCACTGCGCCCTCCAGCACTGTCACCCCAACACAGTGATAGCTGGATTGCTTACCCTGTTTGCGTTTGAACGCGGGAAATTGGGCGCGCAATTTCGGATTGAAGAAATTATCAAACGCGATATGCAGATTGATCACCGCCTGCTGTAATGCAATGGAGTCATATTCCCTGAGCCAGGCATACTTGCGGGATTGCTTCGCGACCGCCAGTAACGGTTTGAGGTCTTTGCGCGGATTTAAACTTACGCCGTGACGTTTGTAGGTATGCTTTTTGATGTGCAGCGCCTTGTTGTACGCAAAACGGACCGCCCCGAACTGGCCGTTAAGATACTCGGCCTGTTCAGGTGTGGGGTAGATGCGGACTTTGGTCGCTCTTAACATGTTCAGCGCTCATTGAGAAAGTGCATTGATTTTAGCCTGTTTTACCGGCAGATATCAATCCAGTCAGGAGACGTCGGAGTCGCCAGCCCTAAAGCCCTCTGGGCTTTCAGATTATTGACAAAGTGCTGGTTTTTCTATCCGGCGCTTTGTTTTAATTAAATTCCGTTCACCCGACGGAGATGGCCGCCATGTTAAGAATACCTTCTCCCCAAACTTTCCCGCCAGAAACGCTCTCGCTTGACAAACTGATTCATAATGAAAGAAACCCCGTTATTTTCAACGAGGTTTGTCAGCGGTCTGAAAGCCCTCTGGGCTTTTCGCCTGATATCCCCGCCCGCACTGAGGGTGTCGCAAAAGCTCTCCTTTATCAGGTTTCCATTCCAAGCACGGCTCCTTTATGACGACATTTCTACGACAACTGATGCTTTCCATTCACACTTGGCGTCAGAAAAATTTACCCAAAATCGTGGTTTATTTTCAATGCTGGCCTTTTGCGACACCCTCGCACTGGGCAAGGGTTTACGGCGGTTTTTGCTAATAAACACAGAAGCACCTGTGCTTAAAATCGGTGCTTCTGTGAAATAGAAAGCAACATCGTCACCAAACCATTTCGATAAATTCCTTTACGTGTAAAAGTTCGATAAACCGTTGGCCTCGATACCGAAAAAAGCTCTGTCAAATCACTATTCGAATACTGCCCGGTATCGATGTGCCCGAACAGCAGATTTATTATCGGCCTGAAAATTGTGGTCAAAGTGGCAGTGAACCGCCCTTTCCCCGTAAAAACGGGGAGCATTTTTACTTCAACTATCATCATCAAACCTGAATCCGGTTTATCCCCATAAATTCAGGGAACTCTGCACTTCTATGTCAATTACCTTTCCGGATGACGGTTGATCCCCGTAGATTACGGGGAGCTAATTGTAACAAATGGCGATAATTCTGTATTTAGCGGTTTATCCCCGTAGAAACAGGGAACAAATCTATCTCTGCCAGCTAAATACGCTAGCTGTTCGGTTTATCCCCGTCAATCACAGGGAACACGCTTCCAAACCCCAAGCATAACAGTATCAAGTCGGTTCACCCCCGTAGACACAAGGAACACCGCTTACTACCGACCATATCACTGTTACTGTCCGGTTTATCCCCATAGAGGCAGGGAGCATCAGGAAAGCCGATTATCAGCGTCATTTTCACACGGTTTATCCCCGTTAGACAATACAGGGAACACATTTTTAGCTCTACAGCTATTTGGGGCGCTGCTAGGTTCATCCCTGTCTATACAGGGAACATTTAGCGAACATAGTAAAGCATCACTCATGCCGCGGTTTATCCCTACAAATGCAGGGAACACTTACATTCTCTCTTTGACGAGATATATCGAGTTTGGTTCACCCCGGTAACGGTCAGGAACGTCCACGAACGCGATATCCTATCATTGATTATAACTGCTTATCCCATTAAACACAGGGAACATATTCTGCCTGGTTCAAATGTATACCAAAATTCAGGTTCATCCCCACAGACGTGAGGAACACGGTAATTATTTTATCCATATTTCCGAGAGTAGCGACTACCCCCTACTCTACAGAATGATATTAATTAGCAATATCACTTTTTACCATGCTTTTGAAATGTAACACAAACACTTAATCACCGCGAATGCGTCACTTTTAACATCAATATCCCGATACAACAAAGAATATTGCATTACGTGCTCCGAAAAAAATAAATTTCCATTACACTGATCTGATTAACATCAATCCGCATCCCATCGCTTTAGCACGACCAAAGCCTTTTGCATACTGTTCCAAATATAGCTCATCGTTAGTCACCGTCAGAAGTCCTTGGAAATCAACACTGGAAAATTGTATTTTCTGCCCATGCTTTTTTACACTTCGATGCTGGGTATAACCTTCAACATCCAGTAAGTTGTCAAACTGAATACCCCATTGCTGCATACGACGGCTATTCAGCAACCAATTACGAGCAGCATCATCCATCACGGCCTTTATTTTCCCCTGATTCGTTTCACCTTGCTGCCTTGCCATAAACTTAGCATGCATCAAGACATCATGACGCCGACGTTTTCCAGCAGAGTCGGTAATACAGATTGTTGGATTAACGCGTAATTTGAAAGCTAAACGTTGCCCCGCCTGCAATTGAGGATAAAACGCTTTTGTTTCCACCTCAAACAATGGTGACTGAGTTTGAGGTGATGTCCTAGATAAAACATAGAATACGGGTAATCCTATTATTCCGCTCTCTTCCCGAAATAGAAATTGACGTTTTTCGTCTGATGAAAACAATTTCCATAACAATTGATGAGAAGTATAAACGCCATTCGCACCCATTTTTGCTAATATATTTGCTGTTTGACTCGATTGCCGAAGCACAACTTTAGACAAATACATCAACACCCTCCTCGATAGAAAGTTGATACATAGTACGTTGCCGGAATTGCCAACGCGCCCGGTTAATCGGCTCATCCCAAGGATGGCTGATTAAGATATTTGAAGAGCTCATTTCATCTTTATTCCCCTCCCAAAAATAAGTGACAATCCCATTTGCCCCTAGCCATAATTTATCCTCTCTATCCGAATGCATCAGCGGTGGAAAAGGGATATCCAACGCTGTTTTTAATGTTGATGACGTAATGAGTTTAGGGCAGAGAGGTAAAGCAAGCGGGCAAGATTTACGTCCAAGGTGCAAAATAAATACGGGTTTAAGTAAAGCATCCCGTAATTGTTCAAGCGTAAAACCGGTGTATTCAGTTAATGTAATCGCAACGATCCAAATACCATCACAACGATAATCGCGATTAGACAGAATGGTATTCAGTCTATCTGATCTTAATTCACTTTTACGATTCTGATGAACCACATTACTATTGTGCGTCGGCACTTGCGTCGTATGATAATCACGCATTAAAGAGCCAGGAACTGTCTGCTTAATTGCAATCAACACACTTTTTTGTAATTTTGCTAATTCAGACTCATCATCTCGTCGAATACCTAATGCTGCTCCTAATAACCCCAAAATCGCGGAGCGACCCGGATACAATTCCGTTGGCCGCTCCCCCCCAACCGCAGGTTGGCCCCAACTTGCCATCGGGCCATATAATCGGAAGACTAAATATGCTTTCATTCTGCCTCCATTACTGCACAACAAATTCAAGCAGCTCGGTTAAAGTTCCTTCCCCTGTGAATGTGTTGAATTTATAGCGTGCATCGGCACAAGTGCCGTAAACCTGATCAATATTGTGCATTTGGCTTTCTAAGGCATTAATTGCAGACGGCCCCTGGTCGCTGTCATTAATAGGTTTTAAAAATGCAACGGATAAAGAACGAGGTTGTTGTTCACCTTTCTCAGCGAGAGCAAAACTGGCATAAGCACGAGAAGCAAAACTATTTTGTTTACCCGTAGGCGATACTTTCACAGCGGCTTCTGTTAACGCTTTAATCGCTTTATTAGCCAGGGTTTCATCACCATCCAAATTTTTTATTAATTGCGTTTTATTAATGCAGATATAACTGTAAAACAGCGCGGCGGCAAAACCCAATTCCCCTATATGGGCTGACCCGGTATCTTCCTTACCATCATTTAAATCATCCACTGCCGTAAAATAATCATCTTCAATCACTACACTATGCACACTAATAGCATGAGCGACCTGACAGGCGGCCTCGACGTTAAATGCAGGACTTGAAGCTAGCATCCGACCAAACAAAGCAATATCCACCGCAATTTGCTTAGTTTTTAATAAATTAAGCTCTTCCGCTGTCGGCGCCCGGTTTTCTTCCGCCAGCAACTCAATCAACGACATGACAGATCGTTGCTCTGCCGGGCTGATATGTGCCAATTGTTCAATTTCTAAAGCATCTTTTTTTGTTTTTCCAAAAACACCGGCAATCGTTGCAGCCAATGCCTTAGCGGATTTTTCTTTCACTCCAGCACTGACCAAAGCGTCAAATACCTTGATACCAAATCGCTTAGTGCGAATACCTATATTCTCTGATAGCACCTGTTCAAATAATTCAGAAGTACGCCAGTGGCGTTTTAAACTTTGAGAACTCACACGCAAACGTTCAAAACCGCCCATTCTCGCTGTTTTAGGTCGGCCTAAATCATCACGATTCAGATTAGATGGCGCATAGGAAGTTAATAAGTGTAATTGAATAAACTGACTCATAATAATCATCCTAAACTCGATTAATGAAAATCCGATAAATCAACCGATTTACCACTAGCCGCACGGTAATAATCCATAACCCACTTCACCTTAATACGCTTATCCGCCTTACATGGCTGTAATTGACCATATTCAGCGAACCACGCCTCAATATCCCGCGCCAGAGCCAAAACAGAAATATTACCTTTGATTTTCTGTAAAATTTGACGTAATCGACGTAGTAATTCGTTCGGTGTTTTAGCATTTTGTAATTGTGAAAATCTTAATTCACTAACAACCGGTTTATTGCCTCCTCCTTTCTTACCCGCCGCTGCCGCCAATGTAATACCACTGTTATTTTTAACATAAACTAATGCCGCCGCCATCGTGGCCCAATATTCTAATTTTACCGGACTCTCTGATAAGCTAATTTCATCAGGCAAGCTGAACCACAAATCCCGAAATCCCTCAGTCAACATGGCCATCTCAACGTTTTCACAGCGCTTTAACTGGGCTTTATAAGTCACAGGCGCTGGAATAATACCTTTTTCTTTCAACTGTTTTGGTGACAAAAACATACTTTGCCACCAATCCAATAATATGATTTCGATCTTATTGTCCATTACATTTCCTCTTTACCAGAGTGAATATGGTGATTAGTAATAAATGTGTTGATCTCTTTTAAAGCTCTTTGTCCATATAGCCCGATAATTAACTGTTGACGCGCTCTCATACGTTTTACCATTGAGCGTTCATTACCCAATTCAGATAAAGCAACATACTCATCGAATAAATCTCTACAGAGATGACGCAAGGTATTAAGCCAATGTTTAGCCTGCTCTGGTGTCAAAAAAGGTGAATCCGAACGTCTATTATCGATAAGTTGATACACCACAGAAAAAAACAGAGATTCACTTTGTTGCCAAAAAGCCAAGTCAATAAAGGAAATGTCGCCTCTCACATCCGCAGGCTTTTCAAACCAAGCCGCTTTTATTTGATTCCGGCATAGCCAAATCATATTGGTCGCCAATTTTTGCAGCTCTTTGACTTGATATATAATCTTTTCCCGTTGTTCAGGTAAGACAAAAAACAACGGCACAGTGACAGAATACCAACAACGTGCTTTCATATTATCCATATCGTAGCCAAATACCCAAAGACGAGGCATAACTCTCCGCAATTCAGCAAAATGACAACATAAGAAATAAAAATGGCTTATGACCGGCGCGCAACGCTGCCCTCTCTTATGGCTGGTAAATACTAAAGTATCCCAAATTTTATACGTCACCCCTCCAGGTTGGCCTTTAATAGATAAATGTTGGATTGGTTCTTTAAGATCCCATTTATAGGGCGTTAACGGATGAGCCCAATTACCGGAATAATTGCCGCCGTAGTTTTGTGTCCGATATTCAGAGACGGTGAATGCAGAATATTGACCTGAAATTTTGCAAATATTATCACCCTTTTCCACCACCAGACGTATCCGTCTCGGCATCGCCCAATACATATGTAAGGGATGCACATCCTTAGCATAAATTTCTGTCCCTTTATTAACACTCACTTTTGTTGGCGCTAACCAAGGAAAAACCTGAGCACTGGTTAAATTAGGTTCTGAATAATGCCATTCACTTCGACTAATGACGTTTAACCACAGTTTTTGCCATAATGTTGTATCAGTTTGTTGCGGTACCATTAACGTGGTTAATGGTCCTCCGCCTCGTAATCCTACTCGATGCCCCACTCCTCCTGACGGCGCATTAATTTGCAAGGTAAACAGCGCCAGAGCCGCCATTTCAAGAGACATCACATCTCCGACGCCACGTTTAACAAAATGATCCGTATTAAGTTTTAAACCATTCGCTCCCGGCGCTTCAATTAATAATCCAGCTACAGTTGTTGATTTTGCTGTTTGCAGCGGATCAAAATCTTGCATAAAAAGGGGCCCTATACCGGTAACATTGAAAGCATGTATCACTTTATTAAAAGCTTGCTGTAATACCTTTTTATCAGGTGATGTTTCATAGAGAGCATGCCATTGATATTTATCTTCCGGCGCAAAAACGGTTTGTAATAAACCAATGGCAAATTGACAAGCTGCTCCTTGAAAATCAGCTCGCGGTAAAGCAAAGTCCATAACATCATGATCACATATCGCATTAATAGGCAGTACTTTTTCACTACCATCACGTAATCGAAAGGGCAACCACGGGTCCTGAACTAAGTTCATAACACCTCCTGCTTTTATCTTTCACAAAAGCCTATTGTTGAAGAATAGGTAAAATTCGGATCTTGTTCCGGCAACCAAGGTCGCAAATATCTAATTTGGTAATATCTCTGTTGCAAGGCATTGAGAGCGGGTATTAACGCTGTTGGAATTGGCGCTAATTTATTTGCATACTTATTTCTGGATAATTTAATCGTACTCAGCGACACTGAAAATTCGTCGGAATTTACCCAAGGCGCCAGTTGTCCTGAATCATTTTTTTTCAGTAATAACACCTCAACAGTTTCAATATCACTGTAACGAGCATTAATATCGGAATCATCTTCATACCAACGATCAGCACTGCGATCACAATAACCATATAATTGCCACTGTAACCAAAAAGATTTAGCTTTAGCTGTCTGACTTCGCTCCTCGTCAATAAATTCATTCCCTTGGTGTTTTAACACTTCCGGCGCTTGCTCATAAGCATGACCATAAACCGCTTCAATTAATTGGCGAGTTTCCGCGGGCATACGTATAGCACCTAATTTTCTCAACACGCGCATACTTAACCACAGACGGGTAGGCGAGCGATAAACACATTGCGTGTTACGAAAATTATAGCTTAACCAATCTGATCCAGGCTGCTCCCGCCATTCAGGGGCGTGAACAAACAATATTGGCGCAGGGCGTGAATCTTTAATACCCCATCGATAGATACCATCGCTATCGCGAGTGTGGCGATGTAAACGCCCGGCTCGCTGAATAAGGTCATCAATAGGACAAATATCTGAAATCATGACATCGGCATCAGTATCTAAACTCTCCTGAAATATTTGTGTGGCGATTAATGCTTTGCCCCGCCGCATTTCACCCTGACTATTTTTACCAAAAATAGTCATAACATGATTTTCAATCTCTTTTCGATGCTGCAAGATAAACTGGCTATGAAATAATAGACAACGCTCAGGTTCAGTAAGCAAACTTTGCAGTGTCTGATAAGCTTCAATAGCATCATCAACGGTATTTCTTATCCAAACGACACATTGCCCTTGTACAATGGCGGCTAATACTTTTTCAACACAACTACTAAAGCTATTTAAGAAATCAACTTTCACTTCCCGGCTAACATCTTTTCGGCTTGATAACGGTTGTTCAATAACGGGCGATACGGCATTTAAACTTATTTTTGTTGCTAAAGGAAAATCCGTTTTTTGTAATAATTGAGAACTTAATCCACCAGCATTCAGCCAAATATCCGTTAAACGTTGACGCTGTTTAAAGGTCAATGTCGCTGTCAACAAAATGGCTGAACCGCCCTGATAAAGATGCAGCGCTAATAAATTTTCCAGCAAATTAAACATAAATTCATCAGCAGCATGGACTTCATCAACGATAAGTACTTTACGATTAAGCCCAAATAATCTCAGTGATTGATAACGCCTTGGTAATACAGCCAATAAAGCCTGATCAATCGCTCCGATTCCAACAGGCGCTAACAGCGCCTGTTTACGTGGGTCCGCTAACCATTGATTACACTGCGCTGAAGAGGGAATATCTGTTTTACCATAGTTTCTATCTGGGTGACCTAACGCCAAAACGGGTTCACGAAATTGATTATTCATCTCCCGCATACCATGAGCTAAAACGATATTTGGTTTACTATCATCCTCTATCGATAGCATTTGCTGGTAATGTTTAGCAATTCGGCTAAATATTGCATTAGAAGACGCCATTGTAGGCAAACCAAAATAAAAACCATCAGCGGCTTTTGCCTGCATTAAACGGTGTGTAAGCGCAAGCGCCGCTTCTGTTTTTCCAGCCCCGGTAACATCTTCCAAAATAAACAGTTGAGGAGAATGATCTACAGATATTGATTCGGCCCACTGTTGCAATGGTGTTGCGGCAAAACCGTAACATTCCTGAATGGAAATAAACGGCTTAACTACCGGCTCCTTGCCTAAATTGGCTGCTATAACCGCTTTTTTCGCCACTGCTTGAGCATGTTTCCAATAATCAGCTAATGGCATAGGCTCAGATTGATAGGTAAAATAATGATTATCAGAACCAATCCAATCCGCCAATATTGCAACACCCGCAAACTGCCAACTCACTTGTTCCAGTCGCCGTCGCCACTCTTTGGATTGTAATTTTTCAATGGGAAACTCAGGTTGAAATAATTCAACCAAATGATGTGCAAAAAGTGTGGCGGCATTAAGGTTATGAGGTTCAGTAAAACGTTTAATCGCTTTATAGTTTGTTTTATCAATTGGCCGACCGTGATGCCCTAATACACAATCCATGAATACCATTAGGGTATCAAACATCTCTCGCTGTTCTCTTCGCTCGACGCCTTCAATATTAACCAATCTATTAAGTAATTCCGTTTTGATATTTTCCCAGAAATATAACCCTATACGATCATGACAAAAATAACGGCCGCCAGACTCTTTAGGGCAATCTGGTCGATGCAGACCCACTGCCAGACCGGGAAGTAATTTTTGAAAAGCAGATGCAAATTTACCAATATCGTGCAAAGCCAATATAAAAGAGACTATGCTTTGTAGCTGCTGCGTAGATAACGCTAAAAAATTAGCGAGATCTCTAGTTAACGATCTTTCTAAAGAGAGTAACTGCATTCCCACCGCAGCAACATCTAAACAATGGTAAGGAAGCAGATGATAATCTGCACTATCAACCTCTAAGACTCGCTTCGCCTTACCCCAGTATTGAAAATAAATCGGCATTTCCATCTGAAATCCTTACTTAAACATCTGTTTTACCTATTTTTAGAACATAATGCGAAAATTTAGATCAGAAAAATACTAGTTTCTGTTTTTTTAGGATAATTCTGTATAAAAACTCATTACCTAAACAGACGAATTTTTGGCCTATCTCTGAACATAAACCAGAATTGAAGCGACATCGTAGTACAAGGAACCATTTAACCGGGTAGCCGACCTACATTTATCTATTTGATAAATAAAAACAATTACATGTAAAGTCTGTACCCGTTTTACCCAAGGTTCATTTACACTGATAACCCTGCGTATATGATGTCAGGCCAAGGTGAGATGAAAATACTGACGGGTGTTTAGCGATGTCAATTACTATTATTCCGTAAATCGCTTTTAATCCTTACCTGTATAAGTTTAAGCCTTGAACGACGGCATAACGAAAGCGCTAATTAATAGCTTTTCTAAGATAATGGCGTAATTAACCCGGTAATTTTTTATGGTCATTCCGCTATTCAATAGCATGAATACAAAGACTATCGGTGTTTTCCTTTCCATTTTTCAAATTGCGAAGGTCGGAGGCCATATCTTGCCAACACACCTTCATGCAATCGCCTTAATTCTTCAATAACCAATGCCTTTAATGTGTCACGCTAAAAAGGATTACTTAAATGGATCTGATATAGCTCTGGAAATTACCCGATCTACCCGCTACTGGATCTAATGTTTCCTCCGTAGCGATAACATAGCGGTGACTTCGGGCTTCACCCAATATCTGTTTTTCTTATCTTCAACAAGTCTCCCCAACCAACGTTGAACAGTCCTTCCAGGAACAGAAGGATGGGATGTTCTACCAAAAAAATCCGAAACAGACATTAGGTCGTGATGTAACACACAAGGTCTCATAAATATCAGTTATTGAACTCATAGCGAACAATAGATTCTAGTAAAAATATGGCGCGATTATGGCGCAATTCAGATTAATCGCGCCACTTTTGTGCCATCAATATGGCGCGATTTAAAATTATCTCACCACTTCAAATAGATAGAGTCCTTTATTTGTACCCACATTATTAATCTCTCTTAAACTAATGTATACTTGTCGGATATATTTAAGGATACTTACTTAAGCATAAATTCGAACATCCAAACCATATTTATAGAAATGGAGAAACAGTATTGCTCTGCAATTATTAAGGAATATTAAAACAACACATAGTTTTTATACTAGTGTTCCTATAGACATTAATCACAAAGTTAACAATTACTCCTAACTCCAGCTTTATTATTTTGAATATAATTCCCTTTTCCAGACCTTAAATTTAAAAAAGTTGCCTTTTTATTCGAATTGACTTATATTTAGCCCATGCTAGCGACTAGGAGTATCTCCAGTCAGTAATGTTAGCCTCTACGAGCCTTTATGTAATGTTACTCTTGTACTGCCCTTCTTCATAAGCCTGAAGAGGGTATGTACAGGTAGTAAATTTCAAAGAGAACGAGTCTTTTGTGAATACTCCCGATAATCCCACTATTCCTAAGAGCAAAAAACTACTTAAACTGGAAACAATTTTCAGCATCGCATTTCATGAAAAAACTAAATTAGATGATTTTTTATCCTTTAATATTAAAGGTGAATATAAAAAGTCAGAATACAATGGACGTATAATTTATCAACCTTCGACTAAACTTAAAAGCTATCACAAATTTATTAATGATTTTATTCTTTTTCATTTAAATATTAATAAAGAGGCAGTCTATTCATATAGAAAAGGAAGTAGTACTTACGAAGCAGTCAAAAAGCATTCTGATAAAAAATGGTTTTTCAATACAGATATTAATAATTTCTTCTCAAGCATCACTAAAAATTTCGCAAGAGAAGTGTTAGAAAATAACACATCAGCGATCCCTATTCTTGACATACAAGAATATTATGATAAAATATTAGAATTTATAATTGTTGATGATATATTACCAATTGGTTTCTCAACCTCACCAGCATTTAGTAATGCGTGTTTATATAAATTTGATAACAACATCCAAGATTATTGTTCAGAAAAAAGCTTAATTTACACCAGATATTCTGATGACATAATAATATCATCAGATGATAAAGAAATAATTCATAGTATTTACACAACAGTATCCAGCTTTCTCGACAAAGAGAATAATGGTAATTTTTCTTTAAATAAATACAAAACAAAGATCGTTAATAAAGGAAATAAAGTAAAACTTCTTGGTATGGTTGTGCTACCTTCTGGGAAGGTTACTGTTGATATAAAAATAAAGAAAAAAATTGAGTATTTAATTTACTTTTATATTACTGACAAAGATAAATTCAAAGATGCTGTTGGTAAAGATTTAGATAAAGGAATTGAGATGATTTCAGGAAATCTTAATCATATAAATACTATTGATAAAAATTATTTAAACAAGCTCAGAAAAAAATACGGCAATGTTATAATCGATATGTTTTTCCATAAGAATGTATTCTAAGATATGAACATTACAATTAATATTTCAAAAGTACAACACATTAATGAGATGAGTTTTTCATTAGATTTAACAAAAAATAAAATTACATGTATTGTAGGAAAAAATGGTATTGGAAAAACCACATTTATAAAATCAATTAAAAATTTACAATCAGCCGATATATTCATAAAAACATCATCACGTTATATATTTAATCAAGAAAGCAAAATAGAATATTTGATAAATAATGATGTCATAACTTATATTTATAATAGTAACCTAAAAGTTATTGATACAAAATCAATTGTTCCTGAAGAAGTAAAATCTAACATATTTGTTGAATTGCCTATTCCCTATGGTGATAGATTCAATAGTTTTCCAACATTAAGTAAAATCGACGCAGACCTAAGAAAGTGCATAGCTTTTCAAACCTATGAGATTCCCAGTGAACTTATTAAAATGTTAAACTCAGTTTATAAAACTGATGTCTATAAAAACCTAAAATCCTTTAAAGTTAAAAAAAATAATTACTATTTTCGACTTAACGAAAATGGATATTATATACGGGAAGATTATTTTAGTTCGGGTGAGTTTTTCATCATCAACCTTTATAGAATGATTGAATGTAAAAGAAAATGCATCATTATTGATGAAATTGATATTTCTTTAGATTCTTCAGCACAAGTAGAATTAGTAAACTTACTTAGAGAATTTTGTGATAAATATAATTTAAATATCATTTTTACAACCCACTCTTTGGCATTAATGAAAACACTTAATGATGATGAGCTTTATTACATGTACAGAGAAGGTAATAAAACCATGATATCAAAGAGATCTTATAACTTCATTAAAAGCTCTCTTTTTGCCTTTAAAGGCTGGGATAAATATATTCTAACTGAAGATGAAACTTTGCAAGATTACTTAGAATACATTATAGACAAAAATAACAATTCTTATTTTTATAAATATAAAATAATATATATTGGAGGAGCTACCAACGTTGTTAATCTTATGAAAAGGAATGAAAAAGAAGAATTTCTAACAAAACCTGAAAATGTAATTTGTGTTTTAGATGGCGATCAAGCCCATTTAAAGCATGTTTATAAGAATTCTAATGTGTATTGCATTCCATTTCAAAGCATTGAAAAAGATATCTATTCTGCTTATCAAGCTGATCTAACAATACCAAGAGTAACAGTAACTGCAACTAAAGAATTAGAAAAAAAAGTGTATAAAGCTCTTGTAAAAACCTATAATAACGGCTGGTCAAAGGCTACCGTATTTAACTATTTAGATAAGAAAATGCCACTTGAGAGTGAGAATTTTAAAAAAATAATCATAGATTTTTTAAAAACTAAATAATACAAATTATTTACAAAAACATCAATATCATCAATATCATCAACGAACATTAAAATAGATACTCATCAATTTTCAATTTATGCGTAGCGGTATCATTAAAAAATCTGGAGTAAAAAGTGCGAATCTAGCTAAATCTATATTCATAAATTTAACTTTTTTATGATGAGATCTGCCTTTTTCCTCCAAGCTACAACCTCCTAGCACAAAAGAAGAATATTCACAGCATCACTATATTGAACCAGTCGGATATTACTTATAAACGAGTACGAAACTAAACAGATACTGCAAATCTTTCGACAGAAAAAGGTTATATGATATCTATAATGATTAAATACCTTTGTATAATATACAACTAATCCTTAAAAGCTAACTTTCATCATCAATAATATTGCCATAAAAGCGATATTCAGGAACTTTAGCCTCATTAATCGTGCCAATTCTTACTGGCAAATGACCATACGAATGACATAATAATTTTATATAATTCCAATATTCCCGCTCCGTTTCTATATGTTCTATCAGTGGATCAAAAGCACCATCATAGAATTCAACATTTAATTCTCTACCATCATTACCTCCATTAATATTTCCACTACTATTTTCTTGTTGATTAATATACTCTTTATTATCATTTTCGTCACTCATATTTCCGCGATCTATAATTTCTAACATCTCTTTTATCATCTCCAGGCTATGACAAGCCGTTTGCGGCGAGTTGTAGAATAAGCCATCATTAAAAATAGCTTCCATCAATTCATAAAACGCGAATGAGGTTGTTCCCTGTATATATTTGATATTTCTATTATCATATATACCAAAACATTTATCATTAAAAATATCCGTATTATTATCGTCATAACCAATCAATATTTGTCTGTCACTGCCAATGACTGGAATATTTTTAATTTCGTGGATATATTCACTAATACTATAATGCTCTTTATCTCCTTTTCTATAACCCGATGCCATACAAACCGATTCAATATTAAAATATTTTGTTGGCGTATGTTCACGATTAAAATATTCAGACAGTTTTTCATTATCTTTCATATCTTTTCGCTGATATACCCGATGGACCGATGTGATTCTCTGAATACTGATCCAATCAAATATCGGCTCTTCTTGCGAAGGTTTTCTAATCTCTGCAATATAAGCGGCAATATCAATTTCCAACCAAGCGCTCAACATAGCCTGCCACGGTTCTATCGCGAGAAATATATTTGATATTGTCACTCCTTTTTCTATGATGACTTTATTTCTGAAATATTTCAGGAAAAAGAACGGATCATTTTTCCCTAGCTGTTCCTGAACTGATAGCATCGGTACAGCTATTGCCATATCGTAATCTGAGCGAAATCTCAGAATCGAATCAACACAAATAATTAAAGTACCTTCCATCTTATCCCTCGTTAATTTAAGCTTTTCATATATTAACCACTGTAATTCTTATATATACCCCCCTCTATTATAGTCATATATCTGGATTTTGCTATTTTTGAACGTCAGATTTATTATTCCAACCACCTACATTACATCAATATTAAAAGATAGTTACATGATATATTAGGCACACATCAATAAACACGACACCATATTAATTTACCCTAAACCTAAAATTATTAAAATTTTCCCCTAGTGAAAATATTTTTAATATTAAATTCAACCAGAAATTATTTAAATTCTCGTTCCCGGTTTAAGGCTCTTATAATCTCCCCCTGTCAATCACGAACAAAACTACAAATTAGTTCATTAATTTGCTTTATAGTAAATAAAAATGCATTTGATCAGCCGCTTCGCACCCATTATTTATTGGTAACGGAAAACAATTACCTGTAACATACCAAAATGATAATGATTTGCATTTACATTGATAGCATGGCATGAAAATGACCGTTAATGTTTTAGACACTCAACAGATCCAGTGCATGTACATCCACAATCATGATTGGCTATTTCGCTGGCTTAAGCATCGTCTTAACTGCGATGAAACTGCCGCAGACCTAGCTCAAGATACTTTTGTTAAATTACTTCGTTCACCTTTACCACAGCAACTTAATGAACCCCGTGCCTACATCGTCACCATTGCCAAAGGGTTGATGGTTAACTGGTACCGTCGCCGCTCACTTGAACAATCTTATCTGGATTTCCTCTTCAGTCTGCCTGAACCGCTTATTCCCGCACCAGAGCAAAAACTTATCATCCTCGAAATACTTCAGGAAATTGATATCATGCTGAGTCAGCTCCCCACGCCAGTGCAAACTGTCTTTTTACTTTCCCAGATAGAAGGAATGAAGTATGAAGACATTGCAAATCAGATGAATATTTCGCTGTCCACAGTAAAACGTTATATGAAACAAGGCTTTTATCAATGTCTGATAGCGATGGCATAAGAGGGATTGGCATGGCTTCCACTGATACATCTTCTTCATCAAGTACGCTTTCTGAAACGATACTTGCCGAAGCCGCGGAATGGTTGACCGTTTTGCATGATAGTCATGCCAGCGAAGCTGATCGGAATGCCTGCGCTGCCTGGTGCGCACAAAGTCCAGAACATGCTCAAGCCTGGGAACGGGCGCAATGTCTGTTAGCACGGTTACACCATCTACCACCACATATCGCCTCACCTCTGTTAAACAACAAACAGACCTTCTCCCGTCGGGAAGCCATCAGAAAGCTTACACTCATGTTGTTAATACCGGCTGGCGCATCATCACTCTTCTGGCGATCTGATCAATTTCAGCTTCTCACTGGCGATTATCACACTGCAACGGGGCAAATTCAGCGCTGGTCATTACCGGATAACAGTCAAGTGACTTTAAATACACAAAGCTCAACAGATGTTCATTATGACGATACCCAACGGCTTATTGGCCTAAAGCTAGGGGAAATCTATATTGAAACCCATAAAGATAGCCGCCATCCGGCTCGCCCATTTAAAATTCAAACTAAGCAAGGCGTTATTGTGGCATTGGGCACAAAATTCAGCGTTCGCCAACAAGCCTTACACACTCAGGTGGAAATAATAGAAGGAGCGGTTCGCATTACGCCAGATAACGGTTTGCCGCACATACTGCATGCTGGAGAGGCAACCCATTTCAATCAATTCGCCGTTGCCCCACAATATCCCCGTTCAACGGTGTCTTTAAGCTGGTTACAGGGCATGATGGTAGCTGATAACTTGCCGCTGGCAACGGTGGTTACTGAACTGAATCGCTATCGTTCCGGTGTCATCCGTTGTGATGATGCAATAGCTAATCTGCGTGTCTCTGGTGCTTTTCCCATACGGGATACGGATCTGGCGCTGCATATGCTATTACAAACCTATCCGCTCTCAATGCGCAGCCTGACCCGCTATTGGATTACCCTCTATTCATCCAGTTAATAAAAATAATCATTTTTACTGACACTTTTTTCAATCTCATACGGCATGGAAATAAAAGAAGTTTAAAAAGTTATGGAGAACTTACCATGCCATATCAAGAAATCACTATGCCATATCATGCTAACTGCCAAGATTCACAACCACGTTGGCAGAAAAGGTCTTTAGTCGCACTGTTATTGCCATTAATACTGCTGCCGACACCTTCCCTTTACGCCACCACACCAGCAGATACACTCTATTCCGTTCATATTCCACCGGGTTCATTAGGCAATTCTTTGTCCCACTTTGCGGCTCAAACCGGTACCGCACTCTCCTTCGATCCGAATTTAACCAACGGGTTAACAGCACCCTTATTAAACGGCAGTTTTACCGCTCATCAAGGTTTGGTTCAGCTGCTCACAGGCAGTCATTTACAACTGTCCCAACGTACCGATGGCAGTTATACCCTAGTAAAAATGACAAAGAAGATGACCAACAAAGGTGTAGTCGTACTCAGTCCCCTTACGGTAGCAGGCAATCACGGATACTCAGGTAACGAACCATTGCGGTTCGACAGTACCACCATCAAAGGTAAAGATATTGAAAAATTCGGTGTGATCCACCCCGTTGATATTTTCAAAACAACACCGGGCGTATTATCCGGCGAAGCACGTAGTTCAGGCAGTCTGGATGTGAATATCCGGGGCCTGCAAGGACAAGGCCGAGTCTTAACCACCGTTGATGGCGCATCTAACCAGACCGCGCTATACCGCGGTTATCAAGGTGTCTCCAACCGTTCCTTTATTGATCCAGATTTCATTGGCCGGGTAGATATCAATAAAGGCCCGACAGGAAAAGGCGGCATGGGAGCTATTGGGGGAACGGTGGAGATAAAAACCATTGAAGCCAGTGATATCCTCCTTGACGGACAAAAGGTAGGACTACGCCTGAAAGGAAGTCTGTTGAGCAACCATTCCAATCCTGACGATTATCAACGCAATGACTGGCCTTCCCCCTCAAAAACCTCTCTTTTCGACGCTAAGAATCGCACCGGGAGTATTGTTTTCGCGATGGCCGAACCCTCCTATGAATTGCTGTTTGGTGTTTCTCAGCGCAAGCGGGGCAATTACCACTCTGGCAAACACGGACCGGGCGCTAAGGAACGTGGAATGCCAGGTTATTTGTGTGAAAGTGATCCACAAGATTGTCGCATTCCACAATTCAGTGAACAGATGGCCGGTTATTCGCTGTATGCAATGGGGGATGCCGTCCCAAATACTTCTGAAGATAGCCAATCGTTACTCGGTAAAGGAAAAATTCGTTTTGGTGATGGTCATGAAATCTCGGCTATCGTTAGCCATTACCAAAATCTCTACGGAGAATCCTATGTCCCGGATATGGCAAACCTGAGCCAAACATTTATGATTTTGGAACAGGGGCCTCTGACACGGCTCAATATGAACAGGCACAGCCTCAACTATAAATGGGAACCTGCGTCAAATCCCTGGATTAATTTGGATATCGGAGTATGGCAAACTCGGGTTAACGACCGACCTCGAACCGCAAATAATACCCTCGGTGATAAAAAATTCATGCGCACAGTCGGGGTGAATTTGAGTAATACCTCATTATTTGAGCTTTCAATGCAAGATATTGAGTTGAACTACGGCGCCAGCTTTATTCGTGAACGTACAGGCCCAAGCGCAGGTCAATGGGAATATGCCGTTAATCGGGAAGGAGAGCGTAAAGAAGGCCGTTTTTTCCTGAGCGGGAATTATATGCTTGCCGACCGTCTGACCCTAATGGGCGGATGGGATTTTAAATCCTATCAGATCGAAGATTACAGTCCAGCTCGACCAAATAGCTCTTGGTTACTACAGCTCACCTCCGGGAAAGTAAATAATAAGCGAGACCATGCTCACGGCTATTGGGTAGGCACTAAGCTTGAACTTAATCATGAAACAGCCCTGCATGCCAAATATAGCTATGCCCCTCGTTTTCCATCAATGGTTGAAGGTATTCGCGGCTACATGATGAGTGTTGACGATCATATAAAGCCTGAAATTTCAAAAAATATCGAAGTCGGGCTGACATCACGCTTCCCGAATATCATTGCTCAAAATGATAGCTTCGATATTAAAATGTCCTACTTTGATAATCGGGTAAAAGACTATATCAGCCGAGCATGGATGGATGATTACTGGAGTATGTACATCAGTAATATTAAAGAAGCAAAATTTGCCGGATTGGAATTGGCAAGTGTTTACCATAGTGATCACTTTGATGCCCGTTTATCGATGAATTACTATACAAAAGTCAAATTCTGCACGGAAAATGACGGGTGTGCTGCACGTAGCCTCCCTTCGGATTATGCGACTAATCACATTCCACCTAAATACGCGGTATCACTCGATCTGACACAACGATTCTTAAATGACAATGTATCTGTCAACGCCAGAGTTTCCCATTATGGTCAACGATCTGTGCCAGCAGGAAAACCAGGACGCGGTTCTTCTCCTCTGTTGGCGCCCATTATCTGGCGGCCTGCAACTGTGGCGGATATCTCTCTGACTACCCGCATAAATAAGCATGTCGAATTTGAGTTCGGCGTGGATAATGTGTTCGACAAATATTATATCCAGCCTCTCAGCCTCGGCTATATTCCTTCACCGGGAAGAACATTTCGAGCCGGTATTACAACTTATTTTTAAATCCATTCGTTAAGCTGGTGGCATATCCATGATATGCCACTTTCTGGAAAAGAATGTAATTAGAGTGAAAGCAATATATCAATATAAATTATTTTCTCTTATTTCTCTGGATTTAATACAACTTTCAAAATTAAATCTCGCCACTAATTTAAATTAGCGCATAAATACAATATGCCATCAGATACTTTTAATGAAGTCAAAACAATTTTAAAAATATATTTAAAATAGAATTTAAACGAAACTTTAAAATAATGAAATAATTTAAATGTAATTAATTGTTTTTAAATGATCGTATGTAAAAATATATATCAGCCTATAGAGATCTATAATATACAATCATATCTTATCGATAACTTAATTGTCATAAGTTAACTTCAAATAAAAGCATAAACGAAAATATAAATTTTAAAAAATCAAAACATTGATTATTAAATGACTATTTGGTGAATCTAAAAATTTATTTTTAACAAGGATATATATATGAAAAAAGAACCGATTAAAAAATCAAATCCAGATAATACCGAATCATCTGATGCAAATGAGGTTGCAATCGAAAATGTTGCCATCGCGACGTCTGGCATTGTCTCAGTGGCAAACACCTCTGATGGTCGGATCGAGGTTTTCGGTGTGGGTAGTGACAATGTAGTATGGCGGAATGGGCAAACGACACATACAGGCGCTTACTGGACCGGCTGGAGCTCGCTTGGCTTAACAGCGACCAGCAAACCCGCCGCTTACCTCAACTCAGACGGTCGATTAGAAGTATTCGTACGTAGCACGGATAATGCGCTGTGGCATAACTGGCAAACCGCTCCTAATGCCGGTTGGTCAGGCTGGCAATCTTTAGGCGGAGCAATCACCAGTAACCCTGCGGTGTATATCAACGCCGATGGTCGGCTTGAAGTCTTTGCCCGTGGCTCCGATAACACACTCTGGCACATCTGGCAAACCGCTCCCCACTCCAATCCGTGGTCAAGCTGGTATTCTCTAGGCCAAGTGATCACCAGTAACCCAGCAGTCCATATCAATGCCGATGGTCGGCTTGAGGTCTTTGCCCGCGGCGCCGATAACGCACTCTGGCACATCTGGCAAACTGCTCCCCATACCGGTTATTGGTCAAGCTGGCAGTCATTAGGCGGCTCCATCACGAGTGATCCAGTGGTCATCCGCACCATTGACGGTCGACTCGAAGTTTTTGTGCGCGGTGCCGATAACGCACTGTACCATATCTGGCAAACAGCTCCCTATTCTAGTCAGTGGTCTAACTGGGCTTCATTAAGTGGCGTGATCACCAGCGCTCCAGCGGTGGTGAAGAATTCCGATGGTCGGCTTGAAGTCTTTGCACGCGGCGCCAACAAAGAACTTTCACTCTACCACATCTGGCAAACTGACACTTATTCTGGTTCATGGTCAGGCTGGGCCTCATTGAGTGGCGGACTTACCAGCGGCCCAGATGTCACGAAGAACGCTGACGGCCGACTTGATGTCTTTGTGCGCGATAACGGCAATGGACTCCACCACATCTGGCAAACTGTTCCCCATTCCAATCAGTGGTCTAATTGGACATCCCTAGGGGGAACCTTAATCGATGCCTCAGCGATAAAATAATCTGAAAGGAGCCAGATTCGCACAATACACGAGTAATTTTCTGGCCCGATGTATTAGAGAAAACATTCACTACTCTGCATCAGGCCAGTAATACTTTATTCGCTGGAGCTATCCCAATAGCCAAATGACGAATTATATACTTTAATAACAATCAGATATTTTGAATAAAAATAACCACAAAAAACAGAGTTAAAATAGAAAACAAAGAAAACTTTAAAATAAGAAAATAGTTTATATATAATTAATGTTTTTTAGATATTCGTATTTAAAAATACATATCAACACATAGACCTCAATAATATAAGATCACATTTTACGAAAACTCAATAATTAGAGTTTAACGTCAAATAAAATATCACTTATTCATTTCATAAATAAAAATATACAGAATGCAATCGAAAGTATTAATGTGAAATTAAATACACTGTTTATTAAATGACTATTTAGTGAATTTTTAAAATTATGCCTAAAGAGGATATATATATGAAAAAAGAATCTATTAATACATCAATTCCAGATAATACCGGGTCATCTGTTGCAAACGAAATAGAAGTATCCAATGAAATCTCTTGGACTGCGTTACCCGGAGTTATTTCGGCGGCAAACAACACCGATGGTCGGCTAGAGGTTTTTGGCGTGAGCATCAACAATGCTGTGTGGCATAACTGGCAAACGGCACCAAATACCATATCTTTCTGGTCTGGCTGGCACTCACTAAATGAAGGAGCGACCAGCAAACCCGCCGTTCACATTAACTCAGACGGCAGATTGGAAGTATTCGTGCGTGGCACAGATAATGCTTTATGGCATAACTGGCAGACCTCTCCCATCCCCGGCACCAGTTGGTCAGGCTGGCAATCTTTAGGTGGTCAGATCACCAGCAATCCAGTGGTATATGTCAACTCCGATGGCCGGCTTGAGATCTTTGCACGCAGTTCCGATAACGCTCTCTGGCACATCTGGCAAACCGCACCTCATGCCGGTCCGTGGTCTAATTGGCAATCACTAAATGGCGTGCTTACTAGTGATCCAACGGTATATGTCAACACCAGTGGTCAGTTTGAGGTCTTTGCGCGCAGCAACGATTACTCTCTCTGGTACATCAGGCAAACGACCTCTCATGCCTATCCCTGGACAAATTGGCAATCACTGAGTGGTGTGGTAACGAGCAATCCAGTGGTAATCAGCAACTCTGATGGTCGGCTTGAGGTCTTTGCGCGCGGTTCCGATAACGCTCTCTGGCACATTTGGCAGGTCGCTCCTAATGCAGGTTGGACAAACTGGCAGTCACTGTCTGGCGTCATCACCAGCGACCCTGCGGTACATATCAACGCCGATGGTCGGCTTGAGGTCTTTGCACGTGGCCCTGATAACGCTCTCTGGCATATCTGGCAGACGGCAGCATCAGGTTCATGGTCTGATTGGGCCTCATTGTCTGGCATGATTACCAGCGCTCCTACGGTGGCGAAGAATTCTGACGGCCGGCTTGAAGTTTTTGCACGCGGTGCGGATAACGCACTCTGGCATATTCAGCAAATTACATCATCATTGTGGTCCGATTGGGTATCCCTCGGCGGCACCTTGATCGACGCTTCAGCAATTAAATAATCTGCTTCGCACAAGACACGCATAACTGCCTGGCCTGATGCATTAAGGAAAACATTCACTATGCCGCATCGGGCCAGCAATACCTTATTTACTGGAATCAACCCAATTCTCAACACGCAAACCAAGCATTCTCTCAAACTCGCGCATATTGTTGATGATGAAGATGATGAAGATATAGTTTTGTCTATCCAATGTAGTCTCTTGGTCGAACAGACCCAAAAGGCAATGTCAAACAAAACCCCTGTTTTATAGAACATTCACGCACTAGAACCTGTGTTTTTTAATGCCAGTCGGCAAACTATTCTCTTCCGTAAAGATTATCAAATGTTTTTAATACAATTAAAACAATCATGATAAAAATATATTCTCAAATATAATAAAGATGAAACCTTAAAACAGCAAAACAGTTCATCCATAATTTATTATTTTTGAATAACCGTATGCAAAAATATATATAAACAGAAAAGGTTTTATAATGTAGCATCTCATCCACTTAATACTTCACGGATCATCAATCAGCATCACATAAAACATTAATTATTTCTTTAAAGAATAAAGAGTGAAAGTGAGAATATTAATTCAAAGAATTAAACACCTTGCTTATTAAATAACTATTTAGTGAATCTGAAAAATTATTTCTAACGAGGATATATATGCAAGAAGAACCTATTAATATACCAAAACCAGATAATGCCGAGTTTTCTGTTATAAATGAGCTAATACAGCTAAAAACTGAAAACTCATCTATCACGATGTCCAGCATTGTCTCAGTGACTAACAAACCCGCTGTTCATCGTAATTCGGATGGTCGATTGGAAGTATTCGCACGCGGAGCTGATAACGCGCTCTGGCACATCTGGCAAACCGCTCCCAATTCCGGCTGGTCAAACTGGCAATCTTTAGGGAACACAATTACCAGTAATCCTGCCGTATATGCTAACGCCGATGGTCGCCTTGAAGTCTTTGCCCGTGGCGCCGATAACGCGCTCTGGCACATCTGGCAAACTGCTCCAAATTCCGGTTGGTCCGACTGGGAATCTTTAGGGCACACAATTACTAGTGACCCTGCCGTACATGCTAACGCCGATGGTCGTCTTGAAGTCTTTGCCCGCGGTACCGATAACACGCTCTGGCATATCTGGCAGGTCGCTCCAAATTCCAGTTGGTC
>NZ_LOIC01000053.1:0-30438 GCF_001684335.1 Photorhabdus namnaonensis | reverse complement strand
GCCGTATATGCTAACGCCGATGGTCGCCTTGAAGTCTTTGCCCGCGGTACCGATAACGCGCTCTGGCACATCTGGCAAACCGCTCCCAATTCCGGTTGGTCAGGCTGGCAATCTTTAAGGCACACAATTACCAGTGACCCTGCCGTATATGCCAACGCGGATGGTCGCCTTGAAGTCTTTGCCCGCGGTACCGATAACGCGCTCTGGCACATCTGGCAGAAGGTAGCATCCGGTTCATGGTCTAGCTGGGCATCCCTCGGGACACCTTGAGCAACGCTTAAGCAATGAAATAATCTGTCAAGCTCAGCTCCGCACAAGATATACATAACCTTTTGGCCTGATGCATTAGAGAAAATATTCACTGTGCTGTATCGGGCCAGTAATATCTTA
Source organism: Photorhabdus namnaonensis (assembly GCF_001684335.1). Taxonomy (GTDB): domain Bacteria; phylum Pseudomonadota; class Gammaproteobacteria; order Enterobacterales; family Enterobacteriaceae; genus Photorhabdus; species Photorhabdus namnaonensis. Next base: position 30,048 of record NZ_LOIC01000053.1, on the reverse strand, counting down.
TTTGCTGGAGTTAGCTCAATTCTCGACATGCAAGCCAGACACTTACTCAAGCTCGAGCCTGTTATTTATGACAAAAATATAATTTCGTCTATCCAATGTAGACTCTTGGTCGAATATACCCAAAAGGCAATTTCAAACAAAGCCTCCATTTTATAGAACATTCATAAACTAGAATCTGCGTTTTTTAATGCTAGTCATCAAACTGTTTGCTTCCGTAAAGATTATCAAATGTTTTTAATGCAATTAAAACAATCATGATAAAAATATATTTTCAAATATAATAAACATGAAACTTTAAAACAGCAAAACAGTTCATTCATAATTTATTATTTTTGAATAACTGTATGTAAAAATATATATAAACACACTAGGTTTTATAATGTAGCATCTCATCCACTTAATACTTCACGGATCATCAATCAGCATCACATAAAACATTAATTATTTCTTTAAAGAATAAAGAGTGAAAGTGAGAATATTAATTCAAAGAATTAAATACCTTGCTTATTAAATGACTATTTAGTGAATCTGAAAAATTATTTCTAACGAGGATATATATGCAAGAAGAACCTATTAATATACCAAAGCCAGATCATGTCGAGTTACTTGCTGCAAATGAGGTAGCAATCGAAAACGCGTCAATCGCGTTATCTGAAATTGTCTCGGTAGTCAACACCACCGACGGTCGGCTTGAGGTTTTCGGCGTGGGGACTGACAATGCCGTGTGGCACAATAGGCAAACAGCGCCACATTCAGGCTCTTCCTGGTCCGGCTGGATCTCACTTAACGGAAACGTAACCAGCAAACCTGTCGTTTATGTCAATACAGATGGTCGATTGGAAGTATTCGCACGTGGCACCGATAACGCTCTCTGGCATATCTGGCAAACCGCCGCCAATGCCGGTTGGTCAAACTGGCAATCTTTAGGGGGTACAATTACCAGTAACCCAGCGGTATATGCCAACACCGATGGCCGACTTGAAGTCTTTGCGCGCGGCACCGATAACGCGCTCTGGCACACCTCACAAACTGCCGCTCATTCCGGCCCGTGGTCAAATTGGCAATCTTTGAATGGCGTGATCACCAGCAACCCCGCGGTTCATATCAACGCCGATGGCCGACTTGAGGTCTTTGCCCGCGGCACCGATAACGCGCTCTGGCACATCTGGCAAACCGCGCCCCATTCCAACCAGTGGTCAAATTGGGATTCACTCAAAGGTGTCATCACTAGCGATCCTGTAGTCATCGACACCGCCGATGGTCGGCTTGAAGTCTTTGTACGCGGCACCAATAACGCTCTCTACCACATCTGGCAAACCGCTCCCCATGCCAGTCTGTGGTCCAACTGGGTCTCGTTGAATGGCGTGATCACTAGCGCCCCTGCGGTGGCGAAGAATGCCGATGGCCGACTTGAAGTTTTTGCGCGCGGCACCAATAACGCTCTCTACCACATCTGGCAAACGGTTTCCCATTCTGGTCCGTGGTCTAACTGGGCTTCGTTAAACGGCACGATCACCAGTGCGCCAACGGCGGTGGAAGACGCCGATGGTCGGCTTGAAGTTTTCGCGCGCGGCACCGATAACGCTCTCTGGAACACCAGACAAGACACATCATCATGGTCCGCTTGGGTATCCCTCAATGGCACCTTAATCGACGCTTCAGCAATCAAATAATCTGGAATGAATCCAGCTTTGCACAAGATGAACGTCACCTTCTGGCCCGATACGCTAAGGAAAATATTCACTGCGCTTCATCGGGCCAGTGGTACCTAATTTACCGGTAAAAATCTAATATTCGACACACCAACCTTGTACAGGTTCGAACTCGCATATTATCGTCGATAACAAGGACATATTTTTGTCTATCTGAAACAGACTCTTAGTCGAATATGCCCGGAAAACAACTTCAAACAGAATAACCTCTTTTAGGTACATGATTAAATCATGTTCTGCGTTTCTTAATAGCCAGATTATGAATTGTGTGCTTTAATAATTATTCAATCAAATATTTTAAAAGAAATTTAAAAAACCATGAGGAAAATATAGTTAAAATAGAAAACGACGGCGACCTCAAAATAAAAAAAACAGTTTATTTAAAAATTATCCCACTGAAATAATTTTGTGTGAAAAACATATAAACATGTAACCAAATAATTCAAGATTACATTTTCCTAACACTTATAAATCAATAATTAACAAAGAAAACGCTCTTTATTTTATTAAAAACAACATAGGAGGTTAGTAAATATATCAATACATAAAGTTGAATATCTCTCCCATTAAGTAATTATTTTTTGAACCAGAGAAACTATTTTTAAAGAGAATATACATATGAAAAAAGAACTCATTAAAATGCCAACGCCAGATAATACCGAAACATATGTCGCCAATGAGATAGCAATCGAGAACTCTGCGATAGCATTATCTGGAATTGTTTCAGTAGCAAACAATGCCGATAGTCGACTTGAAGTTTTCGGTGTAAGCGCTGACAACGCAGTGTGGCACAATTGGCAAACAACACCGCTGCCAAACTCCTCTTGGGCCGGCTGGAGCAAAGTTAATGGAGTAGTGACTAGCAAACCCGCCGTCTGTCGTAATGTAGACGGTCGATTGGAAGTATTCGTGCGTGGCACGGATAATGCTCTCTGGCACAACTGGCAAACCGCTGCCGATACCAATACTTGGTCAAGCTGGCAGCCGCTGTATGGCGGGATCACCAGTAACCCGGTGGTATGTATCAACTCGGACGGTCGACTTGAGGTCTTTGCGCGCGGTGGCGATAACGCTCTCTGGCACATCTGGCAAACCTCCGCCCATACCAACTCGTGGTCAAGCTGGAAATCTCTGGGCGGCACACTCACCAGTAACCCAGCCGCACATGTCAACGCCGATGGCCGGCTTGAGGTCTTTGCGCGCGGTGGCGATAATGCCCTTTGGCACATTTGGCAAACCGCAGCTCACACCGATCAGTGGTCAAATTGGCAGTCACTAAAAGGTATAATCACTAGCGACCCAGTGGTCATCGACAACTGCGATGGTCGGCTCGAAGTCTTCGCTCGCGGTGCCGATAGCACACTCCGGCATATCTCGCAGATCAGCTCTGATTCCGTTTCGTGGTCAAACTGGCAATGTTTGGATGGTGTGATCACTAGCGCCCCGGCGGTGGTGAAGAATCTCTCTGGTCGGCTTGAGGTCTTCGCACGTGGCGCTGATAACACGCTCTGGCGCGCCTGGCAGATTTATCATAACGGTCCGTGGTCTAACTGGAGCTCATTTACAGGCATTATCGCCAGTGCGCCAACAGTAGCGAAGAATTCAGACGGCCGGATTGAGGTGTTTGTGCTTGGCCTTGATAAGGCACTCTGGCACCTCTGGCAAACGACTTCATCAACTACATCACCGTGGACCACTTGGGCTCTCATCGGTGGGATCACCTTGATCGACGCTTCTGTGATCAAATAATTTGGCAGGAACCAGTTTCGCATAAGACAAGCGTAATCTTCTGGCCTGATGCATTAAAGAAAATATTCACTGCGCTGCATCGGGCCAGTGGTACTTAATTTGCTGGAGTTAACCTAATATTCGATACGTAAGCTCAATACGGATTCAAACTCATACATTATTGTTTATGACAAAAATATACTTTTGGTTGAATATACTTGGAAAACAATTCATTTATAATTTCTTATTTTTGAATTTATGTATGTAAAAACTATATTTTAACCACGCATTTATAATTGATTAACTCATCTATTATTACTGTCCCACTCAATTATCATCACCCAATGACAATGGTTTAAAAATAAATATATAGTGATACTTAAAGTGAATGTATATCACGAATTATAAACTAATCCAGCCACTCAGCCAGAGTTTTCTCTAGTTTATCCAACGCCTGAATATGTTTACCTTTTGGCATACAATCGAGATTGTGTAACTTCCATTTTACCGCTGGTAAATGTTGAATTTGGCTTTCTGGGAATAAATGCCAATCCGGCTTGCCACTTTTGAAAGACATCAAAAAGTCAGAATCCTGCAAGGTAAATTGCTCCTTAAGTGCTAAAATCATCAATTCAGGTACGGAATTAAGATCTTCCAACAACACTTTGTTAAATGTCATTCCTCTGAATTCATTCATATAAAGCTCAGAAATATCCTTCCATCGAGGATTAAGCACTTCAGACAACGGTCGAGGATGACTAAGTAAATTGGTAACAAATCCATTAAAGATAGAACGATCCATCCCCTGCGTTTCAAGCAACATTTTGACGTCGAAAAGATCACGTGGATGCTGGCGATCTAACGCTGCACATAGCTTACCACCATAAAGATCAGCAATCGAAACGACCTGAATAGAGGCAAAACCAAATTCATCTTCCACAACTTCAACAACATCACGCCCTTGAGGTGGATACAGAGTACCGCGCGCAACCGGTGAGACTTCGATTTTTATCTGCGCCTCTTGAGAAGTAACAATAATACGCATTTCATTAGGATTATTTGTCTGTAGTGCTGCAAAAACCCCTACTTGTTGTTGGAGTAAAGCGACAATCCTAGTTAATGCCGCTCGAACATTGGGTAACGCTAGCTCCCTGCTTTCCAACGGTATATAAACCAGATCAATATCAACTGACAAACGGGGAAAATCACGTACAAACAAATTAATCGCCGTCCCACCTTTCAACGCAAAACAGCTCTCTGTTGCTACCACAGGCAGTACACTCATCAACAACACAACTTGTCGGTAATATGGAGAATATTTATCCATGAGATAATCCATTGTTCAAATACTGTTCCGGAACCGTAATCTGATACTGCTTATCCAACTTTCCTCCTAACACGACTTGACGCTTCCCTGCCCCTAAGTCAACTTTAGTTTTATCAACACGTTTAGCCCATGTGTGAGCATAATAATCGGTTAAAAAAAGATATAGACGATTAGTTTGGATCGCATGACTGGAATGAAGAAGTATTTCCACTTTACGCGGGCTGAGATTAATCAAACCTTGGAAAAGCTCCGCAGCATGTTCAAAAGAAAACGATACAGGCACAGCATCTAAAACTTCGTAAGCAGCTAATTCAGGCGTGCTGGCTTTTAGCTGGTTTCCTTTGATTTCAACTTCTGTCAGGTATTTCTCATCAAGTAGGGATAACTTTTGGTTAGAAAGCAAAAACCAGTCAATATCAGGAAATTCTTTAAACCATTTAGGCAACGCAGCTTTGTCTTCCACATAGAGCCAGATCTTTTGCTGATTTAACTGTAGATAATGAGAACGGCCTTGGTACGCCAGACTGGTAAGTCCCGCTAAATGAACCGGGATAGAAAGCTGATTTTGCAGACATTGCACAGCATCACTCCACTCAGGCTCACGTCCTGTTCGTACATACACCCCGGCTCGCAATTTTTGCAACCAGTTGCTATTCATATACTTATTCGCCAAAGAGGGGCTGATGCTGTGCTTTGTTAGCCAAGATTGCAACACTAAGGAGCCCGGCGTAGTGTTTTGCAAAAGCCAGTTTAATTTTGATGACATAGATTCACCCTTGGTGTAACAATATTACAAATAGTAAACCACTGGTTGCTGAGGTGTCAATTTTTTGAGCAGTCATCTCATCGATAATATCGTTGTATTAGAAAGCAAAAACCAGTCAACATTGGGAAATTCTTTCAACCACTTCGGCAACGCAGCTTTATCTTCCATACACAGCCAAATTAACCAGACCAAAATTACAACTCAATTTGCGAATTGCTTCCAGATTTTACTTGTGTAAGTTTAAAGCTTGGTGCGATACCATAACGCAAGAATTGATTCACAAACTTAACTAAGACCACTGCATGATTAATACAGAAACCTTCGACACTCACACGCCCATGATGCAGCAATATCTCCGTCTTAAAGCACAGCACCCTGATATTCTGTTGTTTTATAGAATGGGAGATTTCTATGAGCTGTTTTATGACGATGCCAAAAAAGCGGCAAAATTGCTGGATATTTCCCTGACCAAACGAGGTCAATCAGCCGGCAATCCTATCCCTATGGCAGGTGTGCCACATCATGCAGTGGAAAACTATTTAGCTAAACTGGTTCAATTAGGTGAATCAGTCGCTATATGTGAACAAATTGGCGATCCCGCCACCAGCAAAGGCCCGGTTGAACGTAAAGTCGTCCGCATTGTTACCCCCGGCACCGTGACAGATGAAGCACTATTACAGGAACGGCAAGATAACCTGCTGGCGGCTATTTGGCACGATAATCAAGGGTTTGGTTATGCCACACTGGATGTAACATCTGGCCGCTTCCAAATATCTGAAATGGCAGAGCTGGAAACGATAGCCGCTGAATTGCAACGTAGCCGCCCTGTTGAATTGCTCTATCCTGAAAGTTTTGAGCATATGGCTCTAATTGAAAATTTTCATGGCCTGCGCCGTCGCCCTTTATGGGAATTTGAACTGGATACCGCCAAACAGCAATTGAACCTGCAATTTGGTACCCGTGATCTCGTCGGTTTTGGTGTGGCAAAAGCAGCGCTCGCTCTGCGTGCCGCTGGTTGCCTGCTGCAATACGTCAAAGATACTCAACGCACGGCGCTGCCACATATCCGCGGCATTACGATGGAACGTCAGCAAGATACGGTTATTATGGATGCCGCCACTCGCCGTAATCTGGAACTGACACAAAACCTGTCTGGCAGTACAGATAATACGCTCGCATCCGTTCTTGATCTGTGTGTTACCCCAATGGGTAGCCGAATGTTGAAACGCTGGTTGCATGCACCTGTCAGGGACCGCCAGATATTAGAAAATCGTCAACAAGCTATCTCTACCTTGCAAGAAATTGGGCTGGAGTTGCAGCCATTTTTGCTACAGATAGGTGATCTCGAACGTGTGTTAGCACGCTTAGCTCTACGCTCTGCTCGGCCAAGGGATCTTGCAAGAATGCGCCATGCATTCCAGCAATTACCGGATATCCACCAAATTATGGACTCCTCGGATTCCCCCTATATCAAGCAATTGCAGAAAAATATCGGCAGGTTTGATGAATTACAGGAATTACTTGAAAGAGCAATTGTAGAAACCCCTCCGGTATTGGTTCGGGATGGCGGCGTAATCGCACCGGGTTATAACAGTGAACTGGATGAGTGGCGCACACTGGCTGATGGCGCCAGTAACTATCTGGAACAACTGGAAATCCGTGAACGGGAAAAACTGGGTATTGATACTCTGAAAGTCGGCTTTAATGGTGTTCATGGCTACTATATTCAAGTCAGCCGAGGACAGAGCCATCTGGTGCCAATTCATTATGTCCGCCGCCAGACACTGAAAAATGCTGAGCGTTATATCATCCCTGAGCTAAAAGAGTATGAAGATAAGGTTCTGACCTCTAAAGGGAAATCTCTGGCAATAGAGAAAGCGCTTTATGAAGAATTATTCGATCTGTTGCTGCCTCATTTGGCCGAATTACAAACCAGCGCCGAAGCACTGGCTGAACTTGATGTATTGGCAAATCTGGCAGAACGCGCTGAAACCCTGAATTATGTTTGCCCAACATTGAGCGATAAACCGGGAATTCAAATCACCGGTGGTCGTCATCCGGTTGTTGAGCAGGTTCTGAGTGAGCCATTTATCTCAAACCCTCTTTCTTTATCTTCACAGCGGCGTCTGCTGATTATTACCGGTCCAAATATGGGCGGTAAAAGTACCTATATGCGTCAGGCAGCGCTTATTACACTTCTGGCCTATATCGGTAGCTTTGTACCGGCTGAAAAAGCTGTCATCGGCCCGGTTGATCGTATATTTACCCGTGTAGGCGCTTCCGATGATCTGGCATCCGGTCGTTCAACCTTCATGGTCGAAATGACCGAAACCGCCAATATCTTGCACAATGCGACAGAACAAAGTTTGGTATTGATGGATGAGATTGGCAGAGGGACATCAACCTACGATGGCCTTTCTCTGGCATGGGCGTGCGCAGAAAATCTGGCAAACCGCATTAAAGCAATGACGTTGTTCGCCACTCACTATTTTGAGCTGACCACATTGCCGGAAAAACTTGAAGGCGTGGTTAATATTCATCTGGATGCGGTAGAGCATGGCGATACCATCGCATTTATGCACAGCGTACAAGAAGGCGCAGCCAGTAAGAGTTACGGGTTGGCAGTTGCTTCTCTCGCTGGCGTTCCACGCGAAGTGATTAAACGAGCGCGTCAGAAACTTAAAGAGCTGGAATCGCTATCCAACCATGCAACGGCAAGTCATGTCGATACACCGCAACTTGCGCTATTAACAGAAGAGACATCACCGGCGGTTGAAGCATTAGAAAATCTTAATCCAGATTCACTGACTCCGCGTCAAGCATTAGAATGGATTTATCGACTAAAAGATATGGTGTAAGAACGTGTTTGACAAAAGCCTTTTACAACCGATATACCATTTTTTGCAATGTGAAACCCCGGATTTGTGGGTAGATAAAGCAAAGCAGCCTGAAAATTTACCTGTGCTTCTACGGGATCATCTATTATGTGAACTCAAAGCAGCACAGAGCGCTATGTTTTTGATCCGTAAATATGCAGTAGATCAGCGAAGTGAGGATACACTTCTGGCATGGTTTAAACCTTATGAAGATTTTGCTTACAAGAAAATTGGCGATCTCAATTCATTAAGAGGTCAAAACCAAGCGACCAAACAGATTACCGCCAAAGCTAATTCACCCTATAGCCAGGATCTGATTGATAAAATGGTATTGCTGATTAAAGAAGAGTTACATCACTTCTATCAAGTGCTAGAAATCATGGACGCACGCGATATCAGCTATGAAAGCATCACTGCCAGCCGTTATGCTAAAGGCATGCTTAACCATATCACCAACCATGAACCTTGTACATTGGTGGATAAGCTAATTATCGGCGCTTATATTGAGGCGCGTTCTTGTGAACGTTTTGCCAAACTAGCCCCTCATTTGGATGAAGATCTGAGTAAATTTTATATCTCGCTGCTGCGCTCAGAAGCACGTCACTACCAGGACTATCTTTCACTAGCGCAATCTGTTGCTAATGAAGATATTACTGAACGGGTAAACTATTTTGGCCGTGTTGAAGCTGAATTGATTCAAAATCCAGATAGCGATTTTAAATTCCACAGTGGCATTCCTATAATTTGAACTGAATGTAGTATTGATTAAAAAAGGTGAGGTTATACTCACCTTTCAGATCGATGACAAACCTCGTTCAAAATAACGAGGTTTGTTTTTCCTTTTGAAAAATTGTCTGATCCCTTTTTCCCATTAAATCAATTTGATTGACTACAGATGCGCTATTGTGCGCCATAAAAATAACCCGACTTAAATGGTGAGTTTTTTATTAATTTATTCTATTTAATTATATATGATATTTTAATTATTCCTATATGAAATGTAAAATAATTTCATATCGATAAAAATTTATATGATAATAAAATCAAGCCGTTAATTGATAAACAATAGCAGATATTTACTGTCGTGCATTCAATGCACGATATAATATAGGAACTCAGATAGATTTAAGAAACAGTAAAATAGCAGTGGGGAAAAAATATCAACTAAAATAAAAATAATAACACCTGCCACCGATGATATTAATGTTTTTTTGACGTTTTTATCTAAAATAAAAAAATAACTAACTATTACAAATAACAGAAAAAAAACAATGGTATCAATGAGTCGTGATAACAGAAATATCATTCCACATCCTTTGTTGAAAAATTTTTCTTTAAATTATACAGTCAATCTTATTAAAAATAATAGTTTTTTTTAACTATTAAGTTTGCATAGTAATCAAAATAGTGACTTGTGACGCAATTATCAATTATTTTCGATTAAATTTATTGATGCGTTGTTTAGGTTCAAAAAAGGCAACCTCAAGTTAGCCGGTAACTGGTCAAGCTATGTTCACCCGATGAAGGTGAGATACATCGATATGCTGCTTTGCCTGCTATAAATCATAGTCCACTTGCATTCCCATCCAAACTTGAGGTGAACTGCCAATAACGGCAGACAATTTCAGTGCCATTTCTGGCGAAATATCAGACTTGCCAATAACCAAGCGTTGCACAGTTGATGGTGCGACACCCAATGCCTTAGCCAAGCCTCTGGCGCTCAAACTCAAAGCCTCCATAGCTTCTTTAACCAATATTCCGGGATACGGGGGGTTATACATCATAGCCATTAGTGGTAATCCTCATCGTTCACAATGTAGACATCACCATCATACAACTCCCCGAAAAAAGGAATCAGGAAAGAAGTTAAAAAAGGGGCGTTAATCACATCACTGCAATTTAAATATCAGAAATCTTTGATTGAAATTTACTATCATCATCTAAGACAAAATTAGAGGAATCCTACCGGGTACTGAAGAACCTGATAATACCAAGCATCAACAATGCAAAAACAGGGACAACAGCTCTTCAGAACCCAAGTAGCCAAACTATTCAACAATTAAGTACGGAATAACGCTTCAATATTCAAGCCTTGAGTTTGCATAATATCTTTCAGGCGTCGCAAACCTTCGACCTGGATCTGACGCACTCTTTCCCTTGTCAAACCGATCTCTTTGCCCACATCTTCCAACGTTTCAGCTTCATATCCCAAAAGACCAAAACGACGCGCTAATACTTCACGTTGCTTCGAATTCAACTCAAACAGCCATTTGACGATACTCTTTTTCATATCGTCTTCCTGTGTTGTTCCCTCCGGCCCAGTTTCATTCTCATCCGATAAAACATCCAATAACGCTTTATCAGAATCACTGCTAATAGGGGTATCAACCGAAATGATGCGTTCATTCAATCGCAACATTCGGCTTACATCATCAACCGGTTTATCCAGTTGTTCTGCTATCTCTTCCGGGCTAGGTTCATGATCCAATTTATGGGCAAGTTCTCTTGCTGTACGCAAGTAGACGTTGAGCTCTTTAACAATATGGATTGGCAACCGAATAGTACGGGTTTGATTCATAATCGCCCGCTCAATGGTTTGCCGAATCCACCATGTTGCATAGGTAGAAAATCTGAACCCGCGCTCCGGGTCAAATTTTTCAACAGCACGGATAAGGCCAAGATTACCTTCTTCAATCAAATCAAGAAGAGCTAAGCCTCTATTACTGTAACGACGAGAAATTTTAACAACCAATCGCAAGTTACTTTCAATCATTCTCTGGCGGGCCAAAACATCACCACGTAATGCCCGCCTTGCGAAAAAAACCTCTTCTTCCGCCGTCAGTAAAGGAGAAAAACCAATCTCGCCGAGATAAAGTTGTGTTGCATCAAGAACCCGCTGGTTCATGCCCTGCAATACATCTAAATCATTCTCAAAATCAGTTAGATCATCCTCATCGTTCTTCAATAATTTCTCATCGAAGTCGTCAGCTTCAATACCACTTTCATCTAAATCCGCATCATCATACAACTCGTTAACTTTCAGCGTATTTTGGCTCATAAGCTGCCCCTACCCATGATAATGCAGGCAGAATTCAGCATTCTGCCCAGTTTATCGCTGCGGAAGATAACGCAGCGGGTTTACGGATTTTCCCTTGTAACGAATTTCAAAGTGTAATCTTACAGAACTGGTACCCGTGCTACCCATAGTGGCGATTTTTTGCCCCGCCTTGATGTCTTGTTGCTCACGAACCAGCATCGTATCGTTATGAGCATAGGCACTCAGGTAGTCATCGTTATGTTTTATAATTATCAGATTTCCATATCCACGTAAGGCGTTTCCGGCGTAGACAACTCGACCACCCGCTGTCGCAAATACTGACTGGCCCCTGCCGCCTGCGATATCAATCCCTTTGTTACCCCCTTGGGTATCAGAGAAACTTTCAATCATTTTACCTTCAGCCGGCCACATCCAACTGCTAACAACACTGTTTCCACTGCTCGCGGTTGTCGTCGGTGATTCTAAATACGTATTGTTTACTGTTGACGTAGTTGCCCTTGGCAACATTTTTACACTCTTTTGTATCCCGGAATTTGCAGGATACGCATTAGTTGATTGAGAATCAACCAGGGCCGTTTGCATTTGATTATGGTTATGAGTGGTTAACATCCCGCTATTACTGGTCCTCAAAGTCTGCCCCACCGTCAGACTGTAAGGTTCTGAAATATTATTTTTGCTCGCAAGATCACGAAAATCATTACCTGTAATCCAAGCGATATAAAACAGAGTATCACCATGTTTGACTGTATAAGCGCTGCTGTTATAGCTGCCCTTAGGAATACTGTCATAATCACGGTTATAAACAATTCTCCCCGGCGAATCGCTATCAGTCGCACTCATTGATGAAGGTGAAGATGGCATCGGCGTAGATATAGCAGAATTGCCAGAATATATTACCGGATGGCTGCTCCCTCTGCTTTGTTTTTGATCAATACTGGTGATAGGCGCAGGACGAGTTGGCGTATTTGTACAACCGACTAACCAAACTCCCATCAATAAACACGTTACAATCCGCTGTATTTTCTTCATTGGGCTTCCCGAATTCATATTTCCTTCCCCCATAACGGCAAAGATAAGCGTAAAAATTAATAATTTCTAAAGGCTATACATAACCGCAAAAATCCCAAAACGAAAGGAATTTCGCTTATTAAAGCAAATATAACCATTAATTGAAAAATAGTTGCAACAGACCATGAACTTAAGCCAGTTCCCCTTGCACAAGGGGCACAAAGCGTACAGCTTCTATCACTTCACTATGAAAACCATTGCCATGACGTTTCACGGATTTAAGAATTTGTGTACGCTCACCTACCGGTAAAACCATAACTCCACCATCCGTAAGCTGAAGCATCAATTCTTGTGGGATATAAGGAGGCGCTGCGGTCACAATAATAGCATCAAATAACCCACGCGACGGCCATCCTTGCCAACCATCCCCATGACGGGTTGAAACATTATGCAAATCAAGTTGTTTCAACCGCCGTTTAGCCTGCCACTGTAAGCCCTTGATTCGTTCTACCGAGAAAACATGTTTGACCAAATGCGCTAATATTGCCGTCTGATAACCAGAGCCGGTACCAATTTCTAAAACCTTAGCATCGGGTGTTAACTGAAGCAATTCAGTCATACGGGCGACAATATAAGGCTGAGAAATCGTTTGCCCATGACCAATAGGCAAAGCTGTATTTTCATACGCTTTATGTGCCAGTGCTTCATCGACAAAACGTTCCCTCGGCACGGCGGAAATAGCCGCCAGTAAACGTTCATCTTTTATTCCCTGCTGGCGTAATTGTGTCAGCAAATTTTTCATTGCCCGACTCAGCATTCCCCATCAACCTCAGCTTTAGCTAACCAATCTCTTACTAACGCCTGCGCTTTATATGCAGTCAGATCTACCTGTAATGGCGTAATAGATACGTATCCCTGTTCCACCGCCGCAAAATCTGTTTCAGGACCAACATCATGTTTCTCTCCCGGCGGCCCCAACCAGTAAAGCATGTTGCCTTTAGGATCTTGCATAGAATAAACTTCTTCCGCGGCATGACGGCTACCACAACGTGTTACCCGAAAACCTTTAATTTGCTCAAGCGGCAGATCAGGAACATTCACATTCAGAATATTACCCGCTCTCAAAGGCGTTGTTTGTAGCATTTGTAGTAAACGACATGTAATTTCTGCCGCTGTTTGATAATGCAATTTGCCATCAAGTGAAATAGCCAATGCCGGCAACCCCAAGTGGCGACCTTCCATCGCAGCAGCAACCGTACCGGAATAAATCACATCATCCCCAAGATTAGGGCCACGATTAATACCAGAAACAACAATTTCAGGGCGCGGAAGAACCAGACGATTAACACCGAGATAGACACAATCCGTTGGTGTGCCATCCAACACTGAGATATCACCATTCTCCAACGTCTTAACACTTAATGAACGATCAAGGGTCAATGCATTAGATGCGCCACTCCGATTACGATCAGGCGCAACCACCTGCACATGATAATTTTTCCGCAACGCATCTGCTAAAGCCTGAATCCCTGGAGCGGTTACGCCGTCATCATTACTCAACAATATTCGCAACATTATTTTGATCCTGATTGATAATTTCCCTGACCACACTGGTAGCAAAACTGCCAGCGGGTAACCAGAAACTGATTTTCACCGTGTCATGATCTTGCCATTGCCAACTCAGATTCTGAGGCTGCACCAGAATCGCCCTACGGGAACCCTCCACCCTTTCACGCTTGATAAGTTCCCACAATGATTCATAGGGCTGTAAATATTGCCGTTCAAAATCCGCAGCTTGGTGCTGTGTTCCCAATTCACCATCACCAGGCAACGGTGCCGTTATTTGTAACTCTCCATCGCTCACCCGCTGTTGCAATAAAGGCAATTCCGTTTCATCAGCAACAAACCAACTACCACGCCCTGTTAATTGTAAGGCGTCCCCCTTCATCACCTGTTGCTGTTGTTTCAGAATAATCCGCGCACTGGCTACCGCATTAAACATAGCACTACGACTGGCTGACAGATAGAAACTGCGTTTATTTCTCTCTTTTACTCGGATTTCATTATTTGCCCAACGCTGCGCTTGAATCAGATTCTGCCCATCCCGACCAAAACGCTGTTCACCAAAATAGTTAGGCACGCCTGTTTGCTGAATCAGCCGTAGTCTGTTTTCAACAAATTGGCGATGACTGATTTCCCGCAAAATCAACGTAAATGAATTTCCTTTCAATGCGCCAATGCGCAGTTTACGTTTCTGACGGGCTGTCGTCAGAACTTCACATCCTTCAAGCTGAAACGAGGCAAAATCAGGTTCCTGCTTGCCCGGTAAGTGCAAACAAAACCACTGCTCTGTCACTGCGTTACGGTCTTTTAAGCCAGCATAACTGACCGATCTAGACGGTATACCAGCGAAACGAGCGAGGTTATCTGCAACAAATTGGGTATTACAACCCGTTTTACGGATGTGCGCCATTAAGTGCTCGCCTTCCCCATCAGGAGAAAATCCCAAATCTTCACAGACAATAAAATCTTCCGGCGAGGCTTTTAGTATCCCCGTCGCTTCTGGTTGCCCATACAGCCAATTTAATTCAGCCAATACCATCAATTATTCCTTAACCAGCAAAGCAACCGCTTCGCAAGCAATACCTTCTTTACGCCCAACAAATCCCAATTTCTCGGTAGTTGTGGCTTTAACATTGATATCATCAAGGTGGCATTGCAGATCTTCTGCCAGATTGACTCTCATTTGTGGAATATGCGGCAGCATTTTGGGTGCTTGAGCGATAATCGTAATATCCAGATTGCTAATCCGATAACCCTTTTCTCTGATACGTGAATAGGCTTCGCGCAATAATTTACGGCTATCCACCCCTTTAAACGCCGGATCAGTATCTGGGAATAATTTCCCGATATCACCCAATGCCGCAGCACCTAACAAAGCATCCGTGGCCGCATGGAGAGCGACATCACCATCAGAATGCGCTAACAGCCCTTGTTCATAAGGAATACGAACACCACCAATAATAATCGGCCCTTCACCACCAAATTTATGTACATCGAAACCGTGTCCGATCCTCATGATGTCTGTTCCTTTATTTTCTGGACAGATAAAATTCTGCCAATGCCAAATCCTCAGGGCGCGTGACTTTTATATTGTCCGAACGCCCATTAACCAACACCGGTTGATAACCACAATATTCCAGTGCGGAAGCCTCATCTGTAATATTAGCGTGTTGCGAAAGTGCTTTTGACAAACAATCCCTTAGTAACATCAATGGAAAAAACTGCGGAGTCAGTGCATGCCAGAGATTTTGCCGTTCTACCGTATGGTCAATAAGTCGACCAGCCCGTCCACGTTTCATCGTATCGCGGACCGGCGCTGCCAGAATACCACCACATGCAATATTTCCCTGTTCATCTGCTACTGCCAACTGTAGTAAACGTTCAAGATCGTCATGATGTAAACAAGGGCGGGCAGCATCATGCACTAAAACCCAACAATTATCATTGCCAGTCAAACGAGCCAGATGATTTAAACCAGACAGTACAGAATCTGCTCGCTGTTCACCGCCAACTACCGTAGTAATACGCGAATCTGATGCAACCTCAAGGAATTGAAACTGTGTGTCCGCAGGATTTAAAACAATCACAACATGCCGAATACGGGGATGATCAAGTAATACAGCCAGAGTGTGTTCAATAATGGTCTTTCCGGCAATAGACAGGTATTGCTTTGGGCAATCCGAATTCATTCGGCTACCAATACCCGCTGCTGGTACCAAAGCAATAATATCAGCACAGGAATGAAGTAATAGATTGTTCATTTTAATTATTGAGTATTATTTGGAGTCGAGGGGCGCGAAGTGTTTTCTTTAGATTTATCAACGATTAAACGATAGAAAGTTTCACCCGGTTTGATCATGCCCAATTCACTACGGGATCGCTCTTCGATGGCTTCCTGCCCACCAGTAAGATCATCAATTTCCGCCGATAACTGATCGTTACGCGCTTTAAGTTTGCTGTTATTACGCTCTTGCATCGCAACATCATTCTTAACCCGTACATAATCGTGAATGCCGTTTTTACCAAGCCACAGTGAATACTGTAACCATCCGAGTAAAACCAGTAATAGTAGCGTCAGCTTACCCATTTCCGCCCCCTGAAATATCTGTCAATCATCCCATAACTCAAAGAATGACGCTACTATCACAAAACAGGGTAGGAGAAAAATAGTTGAATGAAGCTATTTTACACAAGCACATCACTAAAAACGCAATAATGTGCTTTTTGTTGACGTTATCCGTGATGAATCCTTGAGCGTATAATGCCGCTCTTTTCCAATTCCACCAGCAACTGGGCCACAGAAGCTTCAACGGGTTGTTGGCCTGCAAGATAAATTTCCGGGTTATCGGGAACTTCATAGACTGAATCAATCCCCGTGAAATGACGAATTTCACCGGCACGGGCTTTTTTGTACAATCCTTTCGGATCACGAGATTCGCAAATTTCCAACGGCGTATCGACAAAAACTTCAATAAATTGCCCCGGCTCCAGTAGTTCACGAACCTTTTGCCGTTCTGCTTTATGAGGAGAGATAAAAGCCGTCAGCACGACTAAACCCGCATCGACCATCAGACTAGCAACTTCACCCACACGACGGATATTTTCCTGCCTATCCTGTTCGGAAAAATCCAAATCACTACAAAGGCCATGACGCAAATTATCGCCATCAAGCAGATAAGTTTTTATTCCCCGTTGAAACAGAGCCTGTTCTAAGGCCCCTGCTACAGTGGATTTCCCTGAACCCGATAAACCAGTGAACCAAATAACCAATGCAGGATGTCCATTTTCAACCTCCCGCTGCGTTCTGGTCAATTGATGTGGATGCCAGACAACGTTTTCTGATGCCAGATTTTCAATGTCAGCCAATTTATTTACCTCCCAGTAAATCTCTGGCTCCCCAATGAGGGAAATGACGACGAATCAACCGATTCAATTCCAGTTCAAATTCGCTGAATTCTTTTGGCCCTTCATAAACATTTGTCTGAATTTCACGTACCAACCCCGCACCAACAGTGACATTATTCAGTCGATCGATCAAAATAATACCGCCGGTGTCGCTATTTTGCTGATAGCTATCGAGCATTAATGGCTCTTCAAAAGAAAATTCCACCGATCCGATGGCATTTAATGGTAAATCAACAGCCACCCGTTGTGTCAGGTTAGTAATATCCACCTGGTATTGAATATTCTCAACTTTCGCACGGCTCTTTTTACCCGCCACTTTGATATCAAGGTTCTGCCCCTGCACCAAAGGCCGCTCAGACATCCATACCACATCCACCAGCGCATGCCGGGTAACCATCATTTCATCATCGGCAGAAATCAGCAAATCTCCTCGGCTGATATCAATCTCATCTTTCAGCACCACCGTAATGGCCTCACCCGGAACAGCAAAATCCAAATCACCATTGAAAGTCACTATCCTCTCCACCCGTGAGCCGATACCGGACGGCATGACTTTAATTTTCTGCCCTTTACGTAAAATCCCGGACGAAAGTGTGCCACTGTAACCACGAAAATCGAGATCAGGCCGGCTAACATATTGAACCGGAAAGCGCAGTAACTGCTTTGAAGCTTCCTTTTTTACATCAACTGTTTCAAGGATATCCAACAACGTTGGTCCTTCATACCAATCCATATTGCGACTTCTAGTGACAATATTATCGCCATCAAGTGCCGAGATTGGGACAAAATGAACGTCCAAATCTGTCGGTAATTGGGCAGCGAAATTCATATAATCCTGTTTGATCTGATTAAAAACTTCCTGACGATATTCCATCAGATCCATTTTATTCACCGCTACCACCAAATGGCGAATACCTAGCAATGTACTGATAAAACTGTGACGACGGGTCTGCTCCTGAACACCTTTACGCGCATCAATCAACAGAATAGAGAGCTCACAGGTCGATGCCCCCGTTGCCATATTACGGGTGTACTGCTCATGTCCCGGTGTATCCGCAATGATAAATTTGCGTTTTTCTGTAGAAAAATAACGATAAGCCACATCAATGGTAATGCCCTGCTCACGCTCTGCGGCAAGGCCATCCACCAATAAAGCCAGATCTAATTTTTCACCCTGAGTACCGATACGTTTACTGTCATTCTGCAATGTTGAAAGCTGATCTTCGTAGATCTGGCGGGTATCATGTAACAAGCGTCCAATCAGAGTACTTTTGCCATCATCCACGCTGCCACATGTCAGGAAACGCAGCAATCCTTTCTCTTGTTGAGCTCGCAGATAAGCTTCCACACCGCCCTGTTGTTTAATTTGATAAGCAATGATTTCATTCTGTGCAAGTGCTGACATGGTTGCTCTCCTTAGAAATAACCTTGACGTTTTTTCAGTTCCATAGAAGCAGATTGATCACTATCAATCAGCCGCCCTTGCCGTTCACTTGTCGTCGATATCAGCATCTCTTCAATAATTTCCGACAATGTTTCAGCATCCGATTTCACTGCTCCCGTCAACGGCCAACAACCAAGAGTACGGAAACGAACTTTGCGTTGGCTGATAACCTCGCCCGGTTTCAGATCGATCCGATCGTCATCAACCATAATTAGCGTCCCCTCACGCTCCAATACCGGACGTAATTTGGCAAAATAGAGAGGAACAATATCAATTTGTTCTAAATAGATATATTGCCAAACATCCAATTCAGTCCAATTAGACAGTGGGAATACGCGAATGCTTTCGCCTTTATTAATCTGGCCGTTGTAATTGCGCCACAATTCAGGACGCTGGTTTTTAGGGTCCCAACGATGTGAGCGATCTCGGAAAGAATAGATCCGCTCCTTGGCCCGCGATTTCTCCTCATCACGACGAGCGCCGCCGAAAGCAGCATCAAAACCATATTTATCCAGTGCCTGCTTTAACCCTTCCGTTTTCATGATGTCAGTATGTTTGGCACTACCATGCACAAATGGATTAATTCCCATTGCTTCCCCTTGCGGGTTACGATACACCAACAGTTCAAAGCCGTAATTCTTCGCAGTACGATCACGAAACTCGTACATTTCACGAAATTTCCATCCCGTGTCCACATGCAGCAAAGGAAATGGCAATGTTCCCGGATAGAACGCCTTGCGTGCAAGATGAAGCATGACCGAAGAATCTTTACCGATAGAGTAAAGCATCACCGGGTTTTCAAACTCGGCGGCCACTTCCCGTATAATATGAATACTTTCAGCTTCAAGTTGCTGCAAGTGTGTCAATCTTTTCTGATCCATTACAACTCCTTATGCAAAATCGACTACTGCCGGACGGCTCATCTTGGCAATAGATTGCTGCCCAAACCAAGCTATCTGATGGTGAAGTTGAGCCACTTCTCCCACTACCAATAAGGCCGGCGACGGTGCCTGCTGTGCTAACTGTTCCAGTTCAAGCAAAGTGCCGATTAACACTTGCTGATCTAAACGAGTACCACAACCAATAACGGCTACCGGTGTATCTTCCGCTCGCCCATGTAAAATTAATTGATGACTTATCAAGGCGGCTTTGACCGTCCCCATATAAATCACCAGAGTTTGATGACCTCCGGCTAAAGCCGGCCAATCCAATTCATTACCCTTTTCTCGACAATGACCGGTGATAAAAGTGATACTCTGTGAGTGTTCCCGGTGAGTCAGAGGAATTCCCGCGTAAGCTGTCGCGCCGATGGCGGCGGTAATGCCCGGTACAACCTGAAAAGGAATGCCTGCTGATGCCGCAACCTGTAATTCCTCACCACCACGGCCAAAGATAAAGGGATCGCCGCCTTTAAGACGAACCACTTTTTTCCCCTGCCGGGCAAACTTCACGATTAACCGGTTAGTTTCCTCTTGAGAAACAGAGTGATTACCCGCTCTTTTGCCAACGCAAATTTTATCTGCATCGCGGCGAACTAGATCCAGTACCTCGCTGCTGACCAAATGATCATAAAGAACCACATCAGCCTGCTGAATAACCTGCAATCCCTTTAACGTCAGCAATCCCGGATCACCCGGCCCTGCCCCAACCAGAGCCAGTTCTCCCTGCGAATCAGACTGTTCCAGTTGTTGCTCAAGCTGTTTTTCAGCCTGTTGAATCTGACCGTTTGCAACCAACATAGCGAAACGACCATTGAAGGCCTGTTCCCAAAAAGAGCGACGCTGGCGCATGGAAGTCAGTCGCTGTTTTACTCGTTCACGCCACTTCCCGGCGATGTTTGCCATCGTGCCCAGGCTGGAAGGCAGTAACGCTTCCAGTTTCTCTCGGATTAAACGCGCTAATACCGGCGCTTTTCCCGCCGATGAGATCGCCACCAGAACCGGAGAACGGTCGATAATTGATGGAAAAATAAATGAGCAATGCGCTTGATCATCGACTACATTGACCAAAATAGCGCGCTTATCCGCCGCAGAAAAAACCTGATGATTTAGAATACGATCATCAGTCGCAGCAATAACTAAAAAGATGCCATCAAGATATTGAGATTGGAACTCTCCCTTATGCCATTCCAACTCACCCGCTTGATAACGCTGTTGTAATTCAGAGCACAATTCAGGCGCTATAACCTGCAATAATGCACCTGCCCGTAGTAGTAGAGTCGCCTTACGTGCGGCCACCTCACCACCACCGACAAGTAATACAAGCCGCCCTTTCAGCTCGACAAATATCGGTAAGTAATCCACGATTGCCCTTGATATCCAGTGAAATATTTATAAGTACTGAAACTGTTTCGAATGAATATATGAGTTGGCGGTAAAGTTATAAAATGACAAAAAAGAATTTGATGTTCTGTAATGGAATATAAGCGATCTCGCCAAAATAGCTTTATTAATCATCCCCCTCGCCCTAAAACACAGCGAGGGCTTTATCATTATCCCCACTCAGGAAATACCGGGTTTTTAATTTTCATGTAACCCACATTCTCGTTTCAAGCCAAAGAAACGGGTTTGTTCTTCACTCATGCCCGGTTCCCATTTTTGGGTTGTATGGATGTCACCAACAGAAAGATAACCTTGTTCCCATAATGGATGATATTCCAAGCCATGCTTTGTCAGATATTGATGCACCCGCCGGTTATCCCAGTCGATAATCGGCAAAATCTTAAATACTCCCCGCTGTACAGCCAGAACCGGTAATTTTGATCGACTTTCAGATTGCTGACGACGTAATCCAGCAAACCAACTTTGTACATTTAAACTTTTCAAAGCTCGATTCATTGGTTCAACTTTATTAATCTGATTGTAACGCTCTATTCCCGCTACACCTTGTTCCCATAATTTTCCATAGCGAGCTTCCTGCCAAGCTGGAGAATATTCAGCACTGAATATTTGCAGATTCAGTTTCAACCGCGTTGTGAGTTTATCGATGAATTGATAAGTTTCAGGGAATAGATAACCGGTATCGGTAAGAATGACCGGAATATCAGGATATTCTTGTGTCACTAAATGAAGGCATACCGCCGCCTGAATACCAAAACTGGAGGAAAGAACAAATTCCCCTGGTAAATTTTCTAATGCCCAGTTTACCCTCTGATGAGCATCCATCATTTCAAGCCGAAGATTAATCTCAGCCAGTGATTGCTCTTGCTGTTCAGCAGTCACTCCAGCGAATTGAGATAAGTTGAATTGACTCATACCGCCTCCTGCCAATCATAAAAATCGCGGGCTGAATCCAAGACCGGCTTGATAATATCCATGCGGATCAGGAAATCGCCAAAACCTTCATTTGACTGCCGCTCTGTCGCCCAACTCCCAATAAGTTCATCCATAATAGATAAGATCTCTTGTGAGCTGATATTTTCTTTATACATCCGTGGAATACGAGTGCCAATCCGATTACCACCAAGATGAAGGTTATAACGATCAAGCGCTTTGCCGACTAGCCCAACTTCCGCTAACATCGCTCTACCACAGCCATTCGGGCAACCTGTCACTCGCAAAACAATATGTTCATCACCCACACCATGTTTATTCATCAATTGTTCAATATGGGTGACAAACTCCGGTAAGAAACGTTCAGCCTCAGCCATTGCCAACGGGCACGTTGGAAAAGAGACACAAGCCATTGAGTTTTCACGCTGAACTGTGGTTTTATCATCAATCAGCCCATGTTCACGGGCGATGGTTTCAATGCGTTGTTTCTCACTTTCAGGAATACCAGCAATGATTAAGTTCTGATTGGCCGTCAGGCGAAAATCCCCTTGATGTATTTTTGCAATTTCAGCAATGCCACTTTTCAGCGGCCTGCCGGGGTAATCCAAAAGGCGACCATTCTCAATAAACAGCGTCAAATGCCATTTATCATCGATGCCTTTCAGCCAGCCAATTTGATCACCACGACCAGTAAATTCATAAGGCCGGATGGCCTCAAATTTCACTCCAGCGCGTCTCTCTACCTCTTCTTTAAAAGTATCAACGCCAACCCGCTCCAACGTATATTTGGTTTTGGCGTTTTTACGCTCAGTCCGATTACCCCAGTCACGCTGAGTTGTCACCACAGCTTCGGCAATCACCAGTGTATGCTCAAGGGGAATATAGCCAAATTCACTCGCCATACGCGGATAGGTATTTTCATCGCCATGAGTCATCGCTAAACCACCACCCACCAGCACGTTAAAACCCACCAACTTGTCTCCTTCTGAAATAGCAACAAAGTTCAGATCGTTGGCATGTAGATCAACATCATTCTGTGGAGGAATGACTACCGTGGTTTTGAACTTACGCGGCAAATAAGTCGACCCAAGAATCGGCTCTTCATCGGTCGTTGCGATTTTCTCCTCATCTAACCAGAGTTCAGCATAAGCACGAGTACGTGGCAGTAGATGCTCCGAGATTTTCTGCGCCCACTCGTAAGCTTGCTGATGTAATTCTGATTGAATAGGATTCGAAGTACAAAGCACATTGCGGTTAACGTCATTTGCCGTCGCAAGCGAATCCAATCCAACTTGATTCAGCAATTGATGAGCTGGTTTTACATTCCCTTTTAGAATGCCATGAAATTGAAATGTCTGGCGGTTCGTCAAACGGATACTGCCATAAAGGGTATTCTCTTCAGCAAACTTATCAATGCCCAACCATTGCTGTGGCGTAATCACACCACCCGGCAGACGACAGCGCAGCATCATTGCATGACGCGGCTCCAATTTTTGCTCTGCGCGTTCAGCACGGATATCACGATCATCCTGCTGATACATGCCATGAAAACGAATCAACAGGAAATTGTCCCCTGCAAAACCTCCCGTTAAACCATTAGTTAAATCTTCGCTAATCGTACCTCGTAGGAAGTTACTTTCCCGCTTCATACGCTCACTGTCAGCCAGTTTACCTTCAACAATCAAAGGACCATGTTGTTTATTGTTCATTAGTACACATCCCTCTGATAACGGCGCTCAAGACGCAATTCACTTAAAAATTCATCTGCCTGTTCGCTATCCATGCCGCCATGCTCAGAAATAATATCCAACAACGCATGTTCCACATCTTTAGCCATGCGGTTTGCATCACCACACACGTACAGATGTGCTCCTTCCTTTATCCAACGCCATACGTCTTCACCTTGCTCACGCAGCTTGTCCTGAACATAAACTTTATGCTGCTGATCACGGGACCACGCCAGATCAATACGGGTTAACAAACCCTCTTTGACATAACGCTGCCACTCCACTTGATAGAGAAAATCTTCCGTAAAATGTGGATTGCCAAAGAACAACCAATTTTTCCCTTCTGCGCCATCAGCCTCCCTTTGCTGCATAAATGCCCGAAATGGCGCAATTCCGGTTCCCGGCCCAATCATGATGACAGGAATACGTGGATCAGCAGGCAGACGAAAATTATCGTTATGCTCAATAAAAATACGAATATCGCCATTTTCCTGTAAGCGATCGGCTAGATAGCCGGATGCACCACCAGTGCGGGCCCGTCCGTCAATTTCATAACGAACCACACCAACGGTAAGATGAACTTCATTTTCCACTTCCGCCTGAGAAGAAGAAATTGAATAGAGTCTTGGTGTCAAAGGCCGGAGCAAATCAATAAATTGCTGTGCCTCCGGTTGAGAAGCCGCTTCTCTTATCATATCGGCGATCGGTTTATTGTGAGCGTATTGCTGTAATGCTTGTTTATCAGCAATCAAAGAAAGTAATTTTTCATCTTTCGCAAGAACAGCGTATTTTTCCACAATCACACTGGTATTTTGAGTTAGCTCAACATGACCGATCAGTGCTTCCCTTAATGGCAATTTCTGACCATTAACCTCAACCTGTTCTGTTCCTTTCAACCAGAGCAAATTCAACACTTCATCCACCAGCTCCGGATCATTTTCAAACCAGACACCCAGAGCATCGCCTGGCTGATAACGCAGTCCTGAATCACCCAGATCAATTTCAATATGGCGAACATCTTTATCAGAACCACGCCCCGTTATTTTCTGACGGGTAGCTAAAGCAGCAGTCAATGGCGCCTGTTTAGTATAAGAAGTTGAGAAAATTTCATTTACCAATCTGTTTTGTGCAGAAACAATCACAGTCCCTGTCCCGACAGGAATACGCTGTTTCAGGACTCCAGTTAATTGTTGACGCCACTGAGTCGCAACCTGTTGATATTCCACATCACCATCTACACGCTCCAAAAGCCGTTGAGCGCCTAATTCATTCAGACGATTATCGAAATCTTTTCCGGCCTGGCAGAAGCGCTCATAAGAGGTATCACCCAGACCAAAAACCGCAAATGCCGTACCATCCAGCTTCGGTGCCTTTTTAGAATAGAGATATTTATATAATGCAACCGCTTCCTCAGCCGGTTCTCCTTCACCTTGAGTAGAAGCAATAATTATCAGCACTTTCTCTTGAGCAATTTGTTTGAATTTATAATCACCGGCATTGACCAAATTGACATTGAGTTTTTCTGCCGACAAATCATCACGGAGTTGTTCAGCCAAACGACGAGCATTACCAGTTTGTGAGGCTGAAATTAATGTAATCGTCTCCTGCGCCGGAACCGCCGGAGCCACAACCTGAACTTGTGGTTGTTGATTTACCATTCCCCAAAAATAACCAGACAGCCAGGCTAATTGAGTCGGTGAAAAATCCCCAATTGCCGACTGCAAACGCGCTAGCTGTTCAGGTGAAACCGGAAGAAGTGAAATTGAAGGTGGTTTTATGCTCATTATCCTGTGCTGCCCTTTACGATTACCAATGTCTGTTATTTTTAGTAAATAAAATAAATAGGGATGGTTTGTAAGGTTATCTCAGCGACTTGTTACTATTTAAAGAAACTATCGCAATATCAAATAACCAAAACGCCTAACCATATTTACAGATTTAATATATCTATAAAACAGTTAATAAGAGCGATTGCAAAAAAATGAAAAAATCAGGTTTAATTCAGAAGATCGGGTAGAATAGCGGGTTTTTTGAAGTCAGAGAGAACCACTATGAGCACAACGATTTTTAAAGATTTTCAGTTTGAAGCCGCCCACCGTCTGCCACATGTCCCAGAAGGTCATAAATGCGGTCGCCTGCATGGGCACTCATTTATGGTACGACTGGAAATTACCGGGGAGGTCGATCCTCATAGTGGCTGGATTATGGACTTTGCCGATTTAAAAGCCCTGTTCAAACCCATTTGGGAACAGCTAGATCACCATTACCTGAATGATATCCCTGGACTGGAAAATCCAACCAGCGAAGTATTAGCTGCCTGGATTTGGGATAAAGTTAAACCAACAATTCCACAACTCAGTGCCGTTATGGTGAAAGAAACCTGTAATGCGGGAGCTATTTTCCGCGGTAAATGAAACAACTTACTGCACCAGGAAACCTCCAGTGCAGTAAGCTTTTCTCAGGCGATATTCAAATATTTATGTGTTTGCATAGAAAACCGCCAATTACGGGCAATACAGGTTTCAATACATAAACGAGTAGCGTCTTCTTTCTGGCTAATAGGTTGCAGTGCAATAATACGCGATGAGTTGTCATCCAGTGTCGCTAATAACTCATCCAATGCTTCAATATCTCTTTCCCTGGCAACCGGATATTTTATTTCATTAGCCCTTTGTAAAGCCTGCTGCAATACCTGGTAACCACCACGCATGTTAACTTTTGGGGAAACTGTCACCCAAGTAGTATCAGAACATTTAACATGATACGTACCACTGGTTTCTATCTGACATTGGTAGCCAAGGCTTTCTAACTCTTCGATCAGAGGGATAAGATCATAAAGGCAAGGCTCACCACCAGTAATAACAACATGACGTGCGGTATATTTCTGTTGAACAAACAGCGCTGCAATTTGCTTAGGAGACGCTTCACTCCATTCATTGCTTTCACTCGTCTTCAACAAAATTGTTTCCAATGTCCGTTGCTTTTCCGCTTCTTTCTCCCAAGTGTGTTTTGTATCACACCAGCTACAACCAACCGGACACCCTTGCAGACGAATAAAAATTGCCGGGACTCCGGCAAAAAAACCTTCTCCCTGCAATGTCTGGAATACTTCGTTAATCGGGTAAAACATAAAAATCTCTGGTTTCATTAAGCAAGGGCGCATTATTGCAGATATCTATCCCGCGAACATCAATCTTTATGGTAAGGTACGGGGTTTGCTTCGCTTGGCTAACGTGCAACTTGTCGAGGCATTGTGTGCTTAAAATATATCTAGCACTGAGAAAGTGACAGGAATAAATAATGCAGAATAATGAAACTCAGCTGAAACGGGGTCTAACCGGGCGGCATATCCGCTTTATGGCATTAGGCTCCGCAATAGGCACAGGGCTGTTCTATGGCTCGGCAGCAGCTATTCAGCAAGCTGGACCAGCCGTATTACTCGCCTATTTAATCGGCGGCGCTGCCGTATTTATGGTGATGCGTGCATTAGGCGAAATGGCTGTTCACCATCCAGTAGCCGGTTCTTTTTCACACTATGCCAGCCATTATCTCGGTCCTTTAGCCGGATTTCTAACCGGATGGAATTATGTGTTCGAAATGCTGATCGTTTGCCTAGCTGACGTTACTGCATTCGGTTTCTATATGAAGCTCTGGTTCCCCCATGTAGAACAGTGGATCTGGGTATTAAGCATTGTCTGCTTTATTGGCGCAATTAATCTTTGCCATGTAAAAATTTTCGGTGAAATGGAATTCTGGCTTTCGATTGTGAAAGTCACCGCAATTATCGCTATGATTATCGGCGGCATAACTATCATGATCTATGGATTCGGCCAAGAAACAGATCATGCAACCGGCATTGCCAGTTTGTGGGAATATGGCGGTTT
This sequence comes from Photorhabdus namnaonensis, assembly GCF_001684335.1. Lineage (GTDB taxonomy): Bacteria > Pseudomonadota > Gammaproteobacteria > Enterobacterales > Enterobacteriaceae > Photorhabdus > Photorhabdus namnaonensis. Next base: position 2,278 of record NZ_LOIC01000053.1, on the reverse strand, counting down.
TATGCCTAATGGCATCAGTGGCGTGATAGCTTCACTCGCCATTGTAATGTTTGCTTTTGGGGGTATTGAAGTCATTGGTATTACTGCCAGCGAAGCCAAAAACCCCGAAAAAACGATTCCAAAAGCAATCAATGCTGTCCCTTTCCGTATTCTACTGTTCTATGTGCTGACTCTGTTTATTTTAATGTGTATCTACCCGTGGAATCAGATCGGTCAAGAAGGTAGCCCATTTGTACAGATTTTTTCTAGCTTAGGTATCAATTCTGCTGCCAATATTCTCAATATCGTCGTAATTACTGCCGCAATTTCAGCGATCAATAGCGATATTTTTGGTGCTGGCCGTATGATGTATGGCATGGCACAAGAAAGACAAGCGCCTAAATCATTCACCAAGCTGAGTCGTAATGGCGTACCTTGGATGACTGTAATCGTTATGTCAGCAGTTTTGTTAATTGGAGTCATACTCAATTATATGATTCCGGAAGAAATTTTCGTTATCATTGCCTCTATCGCAACATTTGCTACTGTATGGGTATGGTTGATGATCCTACTTTCTCAAGTTGCTATGCGCTGCAAAATGAGCAAAGAAGAAGTTAAAACCCTGAAATTCCCCGTTCCTATGTGGCCAATAGCACCTGCATTAACCATTATCTTTATGGTATTTGTTATTGTATTACTAGGCTATTTCGAGAAAACCCGCATTGCATTAATTGTGGGAATCGTATGGGTAATCTTATTATCAATCACCTATTTCTTTAGTATAAAGAAAAATATTTCTCAAACCCACCAGATAAACAAATAATTTCCACTCATAAATGCCAGATTATTCTGGCATTTATTTTTAAAATATAAATCCAACGCAATACATAATAAATATTTACAATAAATCAACAATGATATAATGTTTTTAATTATAAAGTTATATTCATTTATAATGAATTAAATAGGAATTCATTATAAATAGACCAATATATTTTTATAACAAAGAATTAATAAAAATTTACAACCAGAGGATTATGATCGGAAGCATCAGTAGGTATCACAATAGCATCAGCAATATTCAACTCTCGGTAAAAAATAAAATCCAAAGGCTTACCAAACGCGATTGTCCGATAGTCATCAGAAAAAGATACCTCTTCAAGGTGTAAATATCTGGTAAAACGTTTTAAAGCATTTAATCGTTGCTTACTCCATGCGTTAAAATCACCAGCCATAATTACTGGGCCATTATGTAAACGAACATGAGCACCAATATTATTCAATTGGCGGCTATACACATCCACACCAAAACTGAAATTTATCGCATGTACATTAATAACCATTAATTGACGATTATCCTGTAAAGGATAAACAGTGATAAGAGCTGATTTAGATAAACGTAAAAGAGGCTCTTTTTCTCTCAAAGGACAACAATAGACAGGATGAGAAGTTGCTAACGTCATTACACCTGATGGATGTTGTGGCAATAAAAATGCGGGAACTTGATCAGCTATCAAGTAATTTGAGGTAGCAAATTCAACTAAATCAGGAGTAGTCTGCGCTTCTTGTAATAAAATCAACTGGCTTTCGTTAGTTAGCTCCTTCAGAACTTTTCTCCATGAAGGACGCTGCTGTTTATAGATATTCCATACAACAACCCTAAGCTCATTTGTGCCAGTGATCAAAGGAGTACCTACAGACAATGCATTCCCAAGCTGATTAGCCGACATAGGAAAAACACGTTCAACAGGCTGGCCCGCGACATACCTTATCGCATAGGTTTTTTTTACCACGTAAAAAACCTCTTAAATACAGAATAACTATAAAAACTATCCGATTTTATCAAATATAATAAGGTAATTATTGATTTTAATACTCATAAACGACAAAAAACCCTGAGATTTCTCTCAGGGTTTCTCAAAAAATTAAGGTGGCGGTGCGGACGGGGCTCGAACCCGCGACCCCCGGCGTGACAGGCCGGTATTCTAACCAACTGAACTACCGCACCACCGAATTCTCTGTCATCTATATCGCTTGCTACAATATAAAACTTAAATATCAACTTTGGCCGTTTACGAACAGCTTGCCTGCCGTTCGCCCTTCGGACCGCCGCCCTTCGCGACGATTAAATCCGTCTGCAACAGATTTATCCTACTCACTGCTATTCGTGCTTCATGCTGCCTTTGATGGCAACATCATCCTAAATTAAAACCTGGCAGTGTCCTACTCTCACATGGGGAGACCCCACACTACCATCGGCGCTACGGCGTTTCACTGCTGAGTTCGGCATGGGGTCAGG
>NZ_LOIC01000052.1:5277-5867 GCF_001684335.1 Photorhabdus namnaonensis | reverse complement strand
ATGGTTTTGATATCCTGCTGCTGAAAAATCCGGGCATTCTGGCGCAGGGTGGCGCGCCACATATCGGGCCGGATGGTCATGTCATAGCGGGTCTGATGTTTGCCGGTATTGCCCTGGACAAAGCTGGCGACCATGCCGGTGACGGTGCGCTCGACTTTGCCGGCGCGCAGGATGGTGAGGGTGGCGCTTTTGTCGAGGACGGCAGCGAAATCAACGGCCGGGTCGGCACTGGCTAAACTGACCGTCAGCGTGAACGGGGTGGAGAGGGCTTCGTGCAGGGTAAATCCGGCCACCACGAAGGTGTGCGGCGGCAGTCCGCCGGCGGTGAGGGTAAACTGTAAGCCGCCGGCGTTTTGGGGACTCAGCCGGTCGGCGAGGTGCCGGGCGAGGTTGCCGGCGGCGGCGGTTTTTTTCTGCAATGACATATAAGGGTTCCTTCTCTGAATTTACGGGCGGGGCGGCCCGGGGAGCGCGGTCAGCCCGGCGGCTTTCTGCAACGCGTAATACTGGCTGAGCAGGGCGTTAAACCGGTCGTCGGTCTTTTTTATCAGCGCCGGTGAGACGGGCTGTCCCTGTTCGACGGCGGCGGC
>NZ_LOIC01000052.1:4948-5267 GCF_001684335.1 Photorhabdus namnaonensis | reverse complement strand
GCGCGGTCAGCCCGGCGGCTTTCTGCAACGCGTAATACTGGCTGAGCAGGGCGTTAAACCGGTCGTCGGTCTTTTTTATCAGCGCCGGGGAGACGGGCTGTCCCTGTTCGACGGCGGCGGAAAGCTGGCGCAGCAGCTCTTCCAGCGGGATATCCCGGTTGTGGCTGTGCTGGATTTGGTAAATCGCCGTTTTCAGGTAAGAGAGGGTGAAACTGCCCCGGTTGCGCTCCTGTGCCAGGATATGGTCCGCCAGTAACTGGAGCTGATGCCGGGTCTCCCACCAGTTGCCGGAGACCGGCGCGTTTTCCCGCCGGATGGT
>NZ_LOIC01000052.1:4201-4938 GCF_001684335.1 Photorhabdus namnaonensis | reverse complement strand
GCCAGGTTTTTTGTGCCAGACCGGTCAGCTGTTCAGCCTGTTGCAGCCCCGCCAGCGGGGAGGCGTCCGCCAGCCGGGTTAACTGCTGCGCATAAGTTTGCAGGTCGGGGTGGTACAGCCAGGCCAGTCTGGCTCCGTCCGGGGTGTCAGTCAGGGCGGTGAGCTGCTGGTGCAGCGGCCGGTAAAGTCCCAGCCAGCTGCCGGTCAGGACAAACCCGCCCAGTAAGAGACCCAGGCCAAACCCCTGTAACGCGCTCATCGGCCGCGGGGGCGGCTCAGGGAAACGGACCTGGACTTTAGGCTGACTGTGGTCGTATCCCGCGTCGTCGCCGGTTTCCGGCTCGGTTGTGTTGGCCAGGTAGACCAGCGGCGGTATCTGCACGGGGCTGGCGGCGGGTTTGGGCAGGATACGGGGCTGTTCCAGTTTTTTGGCGGTGTTCTGGAAGAACCACAACAGGTTTTCGACTTTCGGCAGGCGTTTCAGGTCGGACTGCTGGAGCCGGTCGACTATCAGCTGTAAGGCCCGCTCGGCCCGGTAAATCATCCGCAGGTCACGGGGGGTATAGTCGTGCTGGCGTAAGGCGTTGCCGCAGCGGGTGTTAAACCAGTCCAGCATCTCAGTGCGGACCGCCGGCTGCGGCGGCCACAGTGCATCCCACTGGCTGACCATCACCCCGGCCAGCAGCTCACAGCCTTCGGTAAACCCCGCCAGGCCGCTGAGCTGCATCCGGGCCAGG
>NZ_LOIC01000052.1:3344-4191 GCF_001684335.1 Photorhabdus namnaonensis | reverse complement strand
GAAACAGCGTCAGGGCCAGTGATTCGATGAGTTGCCAGTTCACTGCCGGCTGAGACGGGTGGTTGATTTTGTTGATTTCTTCGCGTATTGCCGTGAACGCCGGCAGATTCATCGGGTTACTGCCGGCGCGGATAATCAGATTTTCAGGGTGTTCACGCATGGCCGTTCATCCTTTCACCTGCCTCCGTCTGCGCGGAGGACAGGCTGGTGTTGATTTTGCAATTAATACAGCGTGTCAGGCAGTCTGAACTGGCTGAACAGGCCGCCGGCAAACGGGTTGTCGGATTCATCCACGTAGATACGGTAGGTCATGTCGCCGCCGTCCACCGTGAACCGCACATCAAACGCCTCCTGACGCACGTTAGTCAGTTTGCCGCTGTTAATCAGGCGCAGCTGAGCCCACGGGCCGGTGAAGCGGATGGCGCGCGGGGATTTGCCGCTGGCGTCCGGTATCAGCGTGAGCTGGCTTTCCACCCCGGCCCGCATCGAGTTGGGCCAGATGAGGTGCGCAATGCTGCCGCGGCCGTGGGCATAATCGAGCAGCTGGCCGTCGAGATTGAGCAGGCTGCGGCGTTTATTGCCGGTCAGGCTGAGGGGCTCAATAGCGAACTGGGCGCCCAGACCGTTTTGCGGCGTGAAGAAGGTGTCGCGGATACGGTCGGCCAGTTTCAGCTGTTCCAGCACGTCCTGACGGATAAGTTGCTGGCCGTCGGCGCTGTGGGTCAGGTTGTTGTCCACAAACGGTTTCAGGTTCTGCTGATAGAAGGCATCCAGCGTGCCGCCGGGTCGGAAGAACCGTTCAAACTCACTGAGCGGCACGTCCTGCGTCGCTGCCGGGTCGAACGGG
>NZ_LOIC01000052.1:2585-3334 GCF_001684335.1 Photorhabdus namnaonensis | reverse complement strand
GCCAGGTTTTTTGTGCCAGACCGGTCAGCTGTTCAGCCTGTTGCAGCCCCGCCAGCGGGGAGGCGTCCGCCAGCCGGGTTAACTGCTGTTCATAGGTTTGCAGGTCGGGGTGGTACAGCCAGGCCAGTCTGGCCCCGTCCGGGGTGTCAGTCAGGGCGGTGAGCTGCTGGTGCAGCGGCCGGTAAAGTCCCAGCCAGCTGCCGGTCAGGACAAACGCCCCCAGTAAGAGGCCCAGGCTAAAGCCCTGTAATGCGCTCATCGGCCGCGGGGGCGGTTCAGGGAAACGGACCCGGACTTTAGGCTGACTGTGGTCGTATCCCGCGTCGTCGTCAGTGTCCGGTTCAGACGGCGCCGGTTCAGTGCCGGCGAGGTAAACCAGCGGCGGCATCTGCACGGGTTTGGCCGCGGGTTTGGGCAGGATACGGGGCTGTTCCAGTTTTTTGGCGGTGTTCTGGAAGAACCACAACAGGTTTTCGACTTTTGGCAGGCGTTTCAGGTCGGACTGCTGGAGCCGGTCGATTATCAGCTGTAAGGCCCGCTCGGCCCGGTAAATCATCCGCAGGTCACGGGGGGTATAGTCGTGCTGGCGTAAAGCGTTGCCGCTGCGGGTGTTAAACCAGTCCAGCATCTCAGTGCGGACCGCCGGCTGCGGCGGCCACAGTGCATCCCACTGGCTGACCATCACCCCGGCCAGCAGTTCGCAGCCTTCGGTAAACCCCGCCAGGCCGCTGAGCTGCATCCGGGCCAGA
>NZ_LOIC01000052.1:905-2575 GCF_001684335.1 Photorhabdus namnaonensis | reverse complement strand
GAAACAGCGTCAGGGCCAGTGATTCGATGAGTTGCCAGTTCACTGCCGGCTGAGACGGGTGGTTGATTTTGTTGATTTCTTCGCGTATGGCGGTGAACGCCGGCAGATTCATCGGGTTACTGCCGGCACGGATAATCAGATTTTCAGGGTGTTCACGCATGGCCGTTCATCCTTTCACCTGCCTCCGTCTGCGCGGAGGACAGGCTGGTGTTGATTTTGCAATTAATACAGCGTGTCAGGCAGTCTGAACTGGCTGAACAGGCCGCCGGCAAACGGGTTGTCGGATTCATCCACGTAGATACGGTAGGTCATGTCGCCGCCGTCCACCGTGAACCGCACATCAAACGCCTCCTGACGCACGTTAGTCAGTTTGCCGCTGTTAATCAGGCGCAGCTGAGCCCACGGGCCGGTGAAGCGGATGGCGCGCGGCGATTTGCCGCTGGCATCCGGTATCAGCGTGAGCTGGCTTTCCACCCCGGCCCGCATCGAGTTGGGCCAGATAAGGTGCGCAATGCTGCCGCGGCCGTGAGCATAATCGAGCAGCTGGCCGTCGAGATTGAGCAGGCTGCGGCGTTTATTGCCGGTCAGGCTGAGGGGCTCAATAGCGAACTGGGCGCCCAGACCGTTTTGCGGCGTGAAGAAGGTGTCGCGGATACGGTCGGCCAGTTTCAGCTGTTCCAGCACGTCCTGACGGATAAGTTGCTGGCCGTCGGCGCTGTGGGTCAGGTTGTTGTCCACAAACGGTTTCAGGTTCTGCTGATAGAAGGCATCCAGCGTGCCGCCGGGCCGGAAGAACCGCTCGAACTCACTGAGCGGCACGTCCTGCGTCGCTGCCGGGTCGAACGGATAGCGGCCGGCCAGGTAGGTCTGGTACTGTCTGACGACGGTATCGTGCCATTCGATTTCCAGCGAGCTGATGGCTTCCTTCATCACCACTCGCCAGGCCTGTTCGGCGAGTTCGCCGACCCAGCGATTGAGCGGTTCCGGCAGGTTTTTCGCCAGCTGCTGGACTTCGAAAATCGGGTCGCTGTTATGCTGTTCAAGCCGCTGCTGAACGGCGCTCAGGGCGGCTTTACCCGGTACCGGCGCGTTCTGAATCGTCAGCAGGTAGCGGTGCAGCGCCACCAGTTTCTGGTAAACCTCCTGTAAAGTACTGTTTTTATCCCCGTACTCCACCAGCACCGCGGTTTCCGGCGCGAATTCCCGGTGAATACGCGCCCGCAGACGGTAATCCGGGGCGTCATGTAACCGCTGCTGGGCTTTGGCCGGCAGCGTCTCGTCAATCTCCGGCAGACGGGTGTTGTCGCTGAGGATTTGCAGGGCGCGGCTGATGGGCTGTTCGCCGCTGATGACCTGTTCAAGGGCGCTGACGGCCTGCGGGATATCGGTAAAATCACGAATATCCAGGTTGTTCATCGCCGCGCGCCAGGTGGCCGTGTAGTCCCCCAGGTACTGCTCGGTGATTTGTCGCTGAATTTCTTTGCGGTCCGTGTCGCTGTACTGCACGTTATGCGACAGGTTCAGGACCCAGCTGTCCATGACGGTGAGGTCGATCAGCTGGTCGTCCTGTTTGACGAAGTAGTTGTCCAGGCCGTTTATCGTCAGGAACTGCGGGATAATCAGTTGTTTGTCATTGTTGGCGATAAAGAGGCGGTCAAAGCCCGGGCCAA
>NZ_LOIC01000052.1:0-868 GCF_001684335.1 Photorhabdus namnaonensis | reverse complement strand
CTGTAACGGCCGCTGGCCATTAAAAACCTGACTCCAGCGCGCCTGCATATAGTGTTCCACCAGCGATTTATTGCGGCCGCTGCCATCTTCCAGCATCCGCATGATGCGCAGGACTTCCAGTTTTTCTTCGCTGCCTTTAGGCGCCCGGTTCAGGTCGTCCAGCAGGCCGTTCATTAAGGCGGGCAGGAAGCGCTGAGACAGCAGTTGCAGGTAGGTGTTTTCCACGTACGGGCCGACCGCCGCGCCCTGATAAAGCCCCATATCCGCCAGCGGCCCTTTCTGATGGTAATCCCCGTAGGCCAGGGTGGCTTTACGGACAGGATTGAGCAGGGGAAGCTGTAAATTGCCGTTACGGTCTTCGCCCTGGGGGGGCGGCACAGACAGGAAGGTTCTGGCCTGCGCCAGGACCTCGTCGCCGGCCCGGTAGTTCTTCTGATAGGCGTAGTGCCAGCCGGTCCACAGGGCCAGCCCCACCCCGGCGCCCACGGTGGAGAAGGTCAGCAGTGTGTGGCGGTGGCGGTTTAACCACAGGCGGTTTTCCGCCGCCAGATTCGGCTCGGCCAGCAGGACCGCTTCAAACAGCGCGTGGGTGAAGTAGGGCGCGGTGTCCGCCACCGGCCAGGTGGGAAATGCCTGTGGCCCGAGGTGATACTGTACCGCGGCGGACTGGGTAAATAGGTCATCCATCTGGCCGATTTGTGTAGACGAGGTGAGATAAACCCCCCGCAGGCCGGGCTGGGCCGGACCGCCGTTGTAAAGGAGTCCCTCCAGCAGCTGCGTCACAGCGCTGTGCAGCCCCTGTATCTGGCGGGTGAAGCTGAACAGGGGGCTGCGCTGACTGATATCCACTTTATTGAGCATCATGTCC
>NZ_LOIC01000051.1 GCF_001684335.1 Photorhabdus namnaonensis | reverse complement strand
TGGTACAGCCGCAACGAACTGGACTGGCAGACCCCGCTGCGCGGGCAGTCGCTGTATCTGGCAATGGATTATGGCGAAGTGGGCGGCCGGGGCAGTGACGCGCTGCTCGGAAAACACCTGGCGGGGAGCGCTCTGGGCTGGCGCGGCAGCCTGAAAAAGGTGAGCTACGACCTGTTTGTCGGCGTCCCGCTGTCCAAACCCGCTGGTTTCCAAACTTCCCCCGTCACGGCCGGATTCAACCTGTATTGGCAGTATTAATTCAAATAACAAAACTGCCGGTGGGTAGTGTTGTGTGGAGCAAAAATCATGAACAAGCAGTTATATCGTATTATCTTTAATCCATCTCGCCAGCTGTGGATGGTGGTGGCCGAGATAGCGCGGGCCGGACGGGGAAGAGCCGGACGTCGCGCTCATCGCCCCTCTTCACCGCAGCATCGTTGCCGACTCACCGCGCTACGGTTTGGATTGTTATTCGCCCTTGGCGGGATTTCGCTCACCGCGCAGGCGGCGATTGTGGCCGACGGACAGGCGCCGGGGCGCCAGCAACCGACCATCGTTCGCAGCGCCAACGGTACGCCGCAGGTCAATATCCAGACCCCCGGCGCCGACGGCGTTTCCCACAATACCTACCGTCAGTTTGACGTGGATAAACAGGGAGTGATCCTCAATAACAGCCATCAGGCCACCCAGACGCAACTGGGGGGTATGGTCGCGGGCAATCCGTGGCTAGCCAAAGGAGACGCCAGCATTATTCTTAACGAGGTCAACAGTCGTGACCCCAGTCGCCTCAACGGCTGGATTGAAGTAGCCGGCCATAAAGCCGAGGTGATTATTGCCAATCCTTCGGGCATCACCTGTAACGGTTGCGGTTTCATTAACTCACATCGCACTACGCTCACCACCGGACAGGCGCTGATGGAACAGGGCCGGCTGAAAGGGTTTGATGTCAATCAGGGGGAAGTGCGGATTGACGGGCGCGGCATGGACAGCACACAGCAAAGTTACACCGATATTATCGCCCGTTCAGTGGCGATTAATGCCAAATTACACGCGCAAGACCTGAAAGTGACCGCCGGGCGCAATATTGTGGATGCGGCGCATCAGCAGATAGAGAAAAAATCGGTTGACGATGAAAAGCACCCGGCGTTTGCGCTGGATGTGGCGGCGCTGGGCGGCATGTATGCCCATAAAATCAGGC
>NZ_LOIC01000050.1 GCF_001684335.1 Photorhabdus namnaonensis | reverse complement strand
CGGTGACCTTGCAATCAGGCGAACAACTGAACAATAGCGGCCGGGTTGAGGCACGGGGCAATATCACCGCCAGAGCAGGCACGATACAAAGTGGTCACGACAGCGTATGGGCTGCGGGGCTGGATGATAAAGGGCGTACCACGTTACCCGGCTCATTAACTCTGACCGCGCAGCACGTTCAGGCGAAGGGGAAAAATCTGGCCGCCGATACGCTGGCTATCCACGGTCAACAGATTGACCTGAGCGACAGCCAGACGGCGGCCGGACAGATTCAACTGACTGCCGGTCAATCGGGGATAAGTACCGCTCGCGCTACCGTCAACGCCGACCGTTTTAGCGCGAAAACCCCGGGCCAGTTTAACAACAACGGCGGCCAGTTAGTGGCGCGGGAAATCCACCTCACGACCCCAGATATCTCTAACCTGAAAGGAAAAATTAACCAGACCGGGACCGGTGAACTGGCGCTTAACACCCGCGCCCTAAATAACCGTGAGGGGATGGTATTCAATCAGGGGAACTTGACCCTCACCACCGACCGGCTCGACAACCAGCAGGGCACTATTGCCAGTCA
>NZ_LOIC01000049.1 GCF_001684335.1 Photorhabdus namnaonensis | reverse complement strand
AGTGGTGTGCGAATATTAATATTATCTTTAAAATCAGCGACAAGATTACCGGCAGCAACAACACTGGCGGGTTCAATAATATTGCTTTCATCCTCCCATTTTTTAACGCTTCCTGATCTGTCAAAGTCTGTCCTGATATATACGTCGCCACGGGAAGATACACTACCTTCGGTTTCCTTCTCTGTATATACAATATAATTATTTAGCACGCCGGTTATTTTGCTTTCATTAATAAAATTAATTCCTGTTAAGAAAATATCTTTGCCGGCACTTATCTTACTGACAAAATTCAATAACTCATCACTGTTGATATAAATGTTCTTTCCAGATGCTATCACTCCAGGTTGCTTACTGTCAGAAATGATGGTTTCAGTTCTGGCGTGATTTATATGAATTCCCCCATCTGTAGTATTATCTCTACCAAAATCAACACGCCCAAACCATTTATCAGGAAGTGGAGTGATTAATGCAGCTTCATGAATAACCGGGTCTTCAAAATCACAGGTTTTCGTTTCATTAATAATCATGTTATTATCTGTTGAATCTGGTGTTAACTCCTTGTTTTTAACAACAAAAACATCACGTGTATTATTAAGTTTTTGGGTCCTGACAACCAAATCCCCATTCACGGTTTTTATCGTCGCGGATCTATTTTCGATTAACTGACTTTTATTCCCCTGAGCATCTTTCTGTATCCACATATTATTGTTGGCTTGCAACAAGGCTTTATTACCACTATTACGCACAGTGTCGCCAAATAT
>NZ_LOIC01000048.1 GCF_001684335.1 Photorhabdus namnaonensis | reverse complement strand
TTGTTCAGCTTGAGAGACTCCCCAATAATACCTTGTCGATATTACTGAGTGTTTCAATTTTTCAGCTTGTTCCAGATTGTTAAAGAGCTTATATCGCTAAACAGATTCCTAAAATCCGCTTAAAGACACATCGACAACGCCTTTCACCCGTTATCCCGCAAGTGGCGTCCCCTAGGGGATTCGAACCCCTGTTACCGCCGTGAAAGGGCGGTGTCCTAGGCCTCTAGACGAAGGGGACCCTATGGCCGGCTTCGCAGACTCCCTTGCTCTCGACTTTCATCAGACAATCTGTGTGAGCACTGCACTCAACCTATCTCAGGTAAGGAGGTGATCCAACCGCAGGTTCCCCTACGGTTACCTT
>NZ_LOIC01000047.1 GCF_001684335.1 Photorhabdus namnaonensis | reverse complement strand
TTGATGCCTTTTTGGCATCGTTTTCATCACAGCAAAAACCAGGAAGACAAAAAATGAGTGTAGCACTATTATGAAATCTTATTTATACCCTATGGATTTCAAGATGGATCGCGACGGCAAGGGAGCGAATCCCCGGGAGCATAGATAACTATGTGACCGGGGTGAGTGAGTGCCGCCAACAAAGAGGCAACTTGAAAGATGACGGGTATAGTTTATTGGTGGATTGATGAAGGGGCAATTAGTTGTATTCAGCATAATTTGAGTGGCTAAAATCTACAGTAAAAATTATTTTTCTATTATTAAGCTAATTTTCTTTCATCAGAAAGAGAATGATTTTAAGAATGTTCATCTGTTATCTTGTAGAATATATAATCAATTGGTAATGAAAATATTATTGATGCAAATATAGCAGAAATATATTCTTAGGATACTAGGGTTTTATTTGTTGTAATTTTAACGTTGTGAGTGAATTATGATAGTCCACTGGATAAAGGTAAATCTGTAAAATAAAGAATAGAACTATATAGCACTATAGTAACCAAGATTAATATTATAATTTCATGTGAATAACATAATGGTAATAATTTTCATTTCAATTTTTTTTATATATGTTTTTTATATATTATATAATTTCAATAAATCTTAAATAATAGTGATTTCATTGCAGCAGAACGTTGACACAAACTATATATCTGCTATAGTTTTATATTATTGTGATTTGTTTTAGATATGTCTCATTAATGATTTATTTATAATATGGATATCTTAATGTTCTGGTGAATTATTGTGATGTGTAAAGTCCACGTAATACATTGGGGAATTGATTTTCGAAGGTAATAGTGGTTCTATGATGGTTAAAGAGTATCTTTAATTAAGTGGTAATACTGTATATTTTAAATTTTTATATGTAAGTTGATTGAGTTTTATTTAAACTTTAATGAGGAAAATAAATATGTCTAGAATAACTATTGTTGTTGATTCAGATGAACAGAAAGCGGAAGTTTATTCTAATGCCTCTGTTCCAGTATATAAAGATTTAAACTCGGTTGGTCCTTTGAGTGATGTGACTATATCACCTCATGCTAAATAAGATTTCATAATAGTGCTACACTCATTTTTTGTCTTCCTGGCTTTTGCTGTGATGAAAACGATGCCAAAAAGGCATCAA
>NZ_LOIC01000046.1 GCF_001684335.1 Photorhabdus namnaonensis | reverse complement strand
CCCTCAGCCGGGGAGAACAGGGCTATATCCTCCGGCACCGGGATTCACCGGTTTGTAAGTATTTTGCGCTGGCCTCCCCGGCCTCATCCGAAGGGACGCAGCGCTGGCGGCTCACGGAACACCGGGACGTGTATGACAACCGGCTGCGGTTTATCTATAACGAGCACGGTCAGCTGACACAGGTTCTCCACAGTGACGGGCCGGCGTTGACGCTGCTTTATAATCTGCGCGGACAACTGACCGAGATTCTCCGTACCGATGAAGGGTTACAGGAAGTGATGGCCCGTTATCGCTACCATGATGACGGCCGGCTGGCGGAAGCGGACAGCG
>NZ_LOIC01000045.1 GCF_001684335.1 Photorhabdus namnaonensis | reverse complement strand
GGCATTGGGCCGTCAGTCGCAGCAACTACCAGGATTGCGCCGTCCATCTGAGCCGCACCGGTGATCATGTTTTTCACATAGTCGGCGTGGCCTGGGCAGTCAACGTGCGCATAGTGGCGGCTTGGGGTATCGTATTCTACGTGAGAAGTAGAGATGGTGATACCACGCGCTTTTTCTTCTGGCGCGTTATCGATTTGGTCGAATGCACGAGCGTTACCACCGTAGGTTTTAGCCAGTACAGTAGTGATAGCAGCAGTCAGGGTAGTTTTACCGTGGTCAACGTGGCCGATAGTACCAACGTTAACGTGCGGTTTTGTACGTTCAAA
>NZ_LOIC01000044.1:142712-184120 GCF_001684335.1 Photorhabdus namnaonensis | reverse complement strand
GGTTTGGGATTTTTGGCAATTGATCAGATCGCAAAAATCGGACTGAGTTCCCTTCCAGTGATCTATTATTTTGAAAATTTATTTATAATCAGGCATCTAATTTACTTCTCATGTCAGATTGCCGAAATCACATTTACTGCTATGATCAATATCGAAACTTGTCATTTTTATGATCCGTAATACTCAGGAGGAATTATGTTTAAGATTAATGAGAATACGTTATCGATAGACCCTGTAGAGCTTTATGGAATGAAACTTAAATTTGAAAACGGAAGTGTTAATACGGGAATCATAGGTCCAGAAGGTCAAATTGGCGTTCGTTATAGCTTGAATTTCAAATTAATCCTTGACTACAAGTCATTCAAAGAAGTTATTCAAGAAAAACTGCCTGATTTTTTTAGTAGCTTTAGTAATAATGTTCGACCTGTGCTGGATGGTTTTGCCTATTACAATGGTAACTTTTTGATAGGAAATGCCAATTTCCTCAAAGAGAAAAAGGATTTGCATAATTTCCTGATAAATAGTTCCAGTTGGATTACTGGCTGGAGTGATGCTGTGGGAACTGGTTATTTAATTAATTACGAAAAGCCAGTGTTTTCCCCTTCATCTGATGGCAGTGAATTGAATATAAGTGCTGCAAAAAGTTTTGTATTTTCAGATGTCAGTAAAATTTTTGAAGTTAAGGATATCCCGGTAACCGCCCTGAACTGGACTCTTTACCTGAGAGATGAAATTGAAGATGATAATGAAGGTGGCGATTTGAATCTTGCCTATTACCCTGACGAAATCGTCTATGTTGATGGCTCCCGCTTATATAAAAACCAGCTTTATATATCAGGTAAATACCTTACTCCTGGAGATATTTCTCATGATCAAATAAAGGTTGCTAAATAAGATACAAAAGAGAAGCAATCAAAAACTTCCATCAATCATCTGGAAAAAATCAAAACGTTTCAATTAAGCAGGAAAAGCTCATTTCAAATCAAATATATGAATATCGCTCAGACTAATCAGGAAACCGGCCTGTTATTCTAAACCCGGTTTCTCGTTTGTGTACACCCAAAACAGACAGCCCGGTGAGATAGTTTTCATTATTATGGCACTTTACGGCTATGCCCGCATTTCAACCCACGAACAGGATCGCACCCTCCAGACACAAACGCTGCGGGCCGCCGGTTGTGAAATCATCCGTGCGGAAAAAATCAGCGGAAGCAGCCTGTTGATACGTGAACGGCAGAACTGCGGGACAAAATGCTGGCGGTGGGACTGCCGATATGATGATTTTGATTTGCAGTTATTGTGAGTCCGGTGCAATGGAATGCGAGTCGGTGTGATTTCAAATACGATTCATTACACCTAACTACATAGCTCCTCCACAAGCCAGCACGGCGTGCGCCATTGATATCAGCATTCGCTCTATATCCGCATACTTGGCACACGAATTGGCTTTGTGACAGGCGGTTTTCTTTTGCTGTATGACCGCAACCAGCGCATTTCATTCCAGCCCTGACAGTGACGATGCTCGACGTTGTGAAACACTCTACGGGGCTAACGTCCCGCCGAAATCCCTCTCCCGCTTTATGTCGGCGGGAGCACTCTTTCGAAGGAAAAGATAGCACCGTGACTTTTAGCATAGCCTCGGTGCCGCCGCTGTGATCCTTCCGCTTTTTCGGAGAAAACTTTTTAATTTCCACCTAGTTTTCAATGTATATCTTAGCTATTTTCTCAAATAAAGAGCTTTTACTGACTTCCCTAAGCCTTAATATATCGTTGGTAAAAGAACGTAGGAAAATAGATGTGATATTTTGTTCCATAGCATTTATCTGTTTACCCTCTTTATCCATAGTCAAAATATTGTAAATTAAGTTCTCTTTTGCAATCGTTTGATTAGGTGAATTACATGGTGATACAAAATACAATAAATCATCTCCCCTCGGTTGAAGATAAATATGTTCATACTGACTATTCTGTTTAGGGGCTAAGTAATAGGGCAAAACTGTTTCAATCGGATTACATACTCTATTTACTAAATTTTCATCTTCCAAAGCATATTCAATATTATCTATTTTCTGATTACCGATGATCCTGGGAATTCTATCTGAGTGATATCGGCTAAGAATAACTTCTTCAATATTATCAATCAAATAAAAAGAATCATTATAAAGACTTGATATTTTCTTCATAAATGCGCATTTTTCATCAAGGGCCGACCGACTCTTTACAAGTGAATGTTTATTGATGAAAAGCGTTTTGTTATGAATATCAACATCAACTATTGAAGCAAGTATTTCCTTATTTTTCTTATATGTTTCTGGAATCCTAATATACACAAGAGTTATCTTTAAATCTGGAAGGTCAATATTTGCAATTTTTTTCTCTTTAAAAATTCTCTCTTTTAGCCAAAGTTCACTCTTGATCTTTTGGAGTTTTATAACTATTTCGTTGTTTAATCTTTCCAAGCCGGTCTTCTTATCGTTTTCCACAATATTATCATCTAAATTTATACCCTGAATAACCGTTTCACCTTGCGCTTCAAACCTATAGTGTTTCAATTTCGAATAGTAATCCGATTCAGCATCTTCTATTCCCTTTTCTCCAATATGCTTAAATGCATCCCATGTCGTGTTTTTAATTTCACCCTCGACCAATATACTGGTTTTAGCTCCATCATCCAATGAATTAAGAACCAAATAGTTTTTATTTTTATCCAATAAATTAAAATCTTGAACAGGAGAATCAGTTAATTCTTGTAGTTCAAATACTTCCTTAATCTCTTTTTCCAAAAATATTTTGGATTTACTATCAGCAGAATGCTTTGGAATTCTGGCATCTATTAATATCAGAGGATGTAATAAATTTTTATTAACCGTGATAAAGTCATGAAGGACATAATCAGCTTTAAAGTATCTTTCACTAAAAGAGATCTCAGCATGATTTAATAGTTCTTTTATTTTTTGTATAATCAAGTTTTGAACATAATTTTTACTATTTCGATATCCTTTCATAAATCGCATGAATTTTTTCTTAGAGTGTTCATTGGTATTGATATTATCTGTTACCTGAAAATTATTTTCTTTAGTTCTAAATAATAATTGAATTTCTTCTGTGTTGTATGAATCCACATTGTATGAGTCCACTTTTTTTTCAATTCTAAAAGCCTTTCTATGTAAATTTACGACTAACTCTTTTTGACAAGTGAAATAAAAACGCGGATAAAAAGAATCAATTATATTACCACGTTTTTCTGCTGATAAATAAATTCGTGAATTATAAAATTCAGGTTCTATTTCATAATTCTCTTCAAGCTCTTTTAGAAAAATTCTTTTAATATGCAATCCCACAATCGCAGAAAAAACATTGCATAAAAATTTGCTATTTTCTTCAAATTTATCAATAAACCCTTTTATGTCATATTCCTGGTCGGAAAGATAAAAAAAGTGAACTGCTTTACTACTCCAAAAACTATCGTAAAACACTTTTTCTGATGGATTTAAATTTAGTTTTTTCTTTATGATTTTTTGTATTTCCTTATCTACTTTAGCATAGAAGTCTTTGTCTCTTTCTCCCTTTTCTTTAACAAAGCTCTTTTGACCATGAGTAATATATAATCCACTACCATCATCTACTTCAAATAGCTTCTCTATATTACCAGAAATACTCCCGTCAATGTCTAAAATGTTAGTTTTAGCTACAGGAGAAACGTCAGAACAATCTTTAGCAATATCAGCTAACTTTATCATTATCAATCACCTTGTAATAAATTTAAAATTTGTTTATTAATACGAACTTCTTTAACTAACTTACTTCCTGAACCTATACGAAAATCTTGGTCATAATCTTGCTTTTTATTTTCATACCCAAAGTATTCCTTAAATAAGTTAAGATAATAAATTTTACTATCTGGAGATATTTCTTGCTCAAGATTTAATGGATTATTTTCCATGCGAGTATTTAAATATACGAACTTAACTGATTCATATTTATTATCAATATAACTTAAAATAGTTTCAGCTTTTCCTTGAGCATTATTATGCGTTTTTAACGATTGATATCTTTTATCTAAAGTAGATGACCAATTCTTTGTATCAACACAAATTAAATGTTTATCCGCCTCAATATAAAAATCAAACAATTCATAAGCTTTTTTTCCTATTTTTTCACTCAATAATTTAGGATCTATTGGCTGACAATTATGTAGTCTATCTAAAAGTAGGGTAAATAAATATTCACCCATATTCCCTTTGAGCAATGGAATGAAAAAAGGATGTGGAATGCAATCTTTAAACACATTCTTGCTTAGAATTGCAATTTCTTTTAAAAGATGTGTGACATGTTCATCTTTTCTACCATCAACTCGATTACCAATACCTGAAAATATCCATTCTTTAGGATGATATATTGAATAACCATGTTCAATATCCGTTAACGTTACTATCCCATCGTCAAGATTTTTAATACTTAACTTCAACTGTGGAGTAGTAGATATATCAATATATAATGCATCAACCGCCTCCATCATTGCCTGGTATTTTTTGACATGGGGATTTGATTTCAGTTTTTTTACATAACTTGATGGTGATATCAAACTTTCAATAGATCTAAGATGTTCATTGAATATAATCGCTTCGGCATTATCTTTCCTTGCAACTGAGAGCACCCCTGGAACAAAATCTTCAAAAAACTCTTTAAGCAAAGCCGAATTTCTAGCTATTTTTTCCTCAAATAATTCTCTCTCTTCACATGATTTAAAACTACACATCATTCTTTCTTTTTCGCATAGCCGCATAAAATGATGATTTAATAAAGACAGACTCTCTAATATCGGACGATTTTTTTTAACTCGAGTAAATTGATTAAACAGAACTATTCCATCCTCTACAGCACTATCTGGAATAAATATCTCTGTATTTATCTTCGTATCTTTACGCTCCACACGTCCAATAGCTTGCATTAAATCTTTTAGTTTAGAAATCATATGTTCACGCATTAAGAACCGGTAATCTTCACCACTTGATAAATTGATATCAAAATCCTTTAGAAATTTTTCCTCATCTGAATCAGAACATTGTTTCATTAGCAGCAGATAGTTTTGTAATGAGTGGAGTGTCCTATCATTTGTTTTTTCATCCTTAATGATTGCACTCCAGAATGGCGCACTCGTTAATACTAAACGCTCAAAATCCTCCTCAAATAAATCCCCACCTTCTTCTGGATAAGTAAGAAAATAATTTAACCCTGTACCGGCACTTTTATAAGATGAGAGTAATACAATTTTCGTATTTTTATCCTTTATATGGATGAAATCTCTAATATTACACTCTTTACGTAATTCCGCATCAAATAAAATCACACGGATCTTAGGTTTATTTGCAAAAGGTAAATACTCAAATATTTTCCATGAATTATGCACTTTTTTGATATTCTTAATTTTTACTTCTGATCTGGAAAAATATTTTTTCAATTTACGCTGAAAACGATTACTCAATGCCAAACTCATCGTATGCTTACCTTGATAAGCAGCAAGGAGCATAGAACAAAGCTGGCGTTCGAACTCTATTTTTTGGTAGTTATTTAAACTCTTTTTAAAATTTTTATCCAAACCGTAAAGCTCGTTCCTAAGAAAATTAAATTTTATTTTAAAACTCTCATCAAAATCCTGGCAAAAATCAAATAAAGGAAGATCTGAATTAAATACACCAAAGTCGATAGTTCTCAATTCCGCTCGTTTATCCCGCAGAGAAGCCAATAACGCAATATCAGTACCACTTCGCTCAATGATTTGAATAGCTAAGTTATTTGGTTTACCAGAGCAAAATCGTCGTAAGAAATTACGATTATATTGCCCTGAATAGGTTTCAGCAAAACCTGTCGTCGCACTGAGACAAATTACGCTATTTCTTGTGTTATAGAGACTACGGAGCAAAGCCACTTCGGGCTGCTCTTTAATAAGATCAAGAGTAAAATTTACATACGTGAGATGACTTAATGTCTCGTCTTGAAACTCTAACTCTTTTATCCGTTCTATGGTAAATACGGTTTTAGACTGAAAATAGGTATAAAAGTTAGAAATCAACATTTCTTCCGAAGCAGGATGATCAAACATTTGTTCCAGCTCATTCCTGATTTTTCCTGCTTTCTGTATAAATTTATACATCAAAAAGTTTTGACTACTATCCCCCGCCTGTTTAAGTGATTTCGCAAATTGTGAACGACTGGAAATCTTCGCGGCAGCAGCCAATACTACCATCGCAAGTTGATAAGTATCGTGAAGAGAAGGATTTTTATCTCGACTATCCGTAGAATAATATAATTGACAACCACTTCCTCTATGCACAAATTCAATTTTCACTTTCTTTAGTGATTCTTCATTAAAAAAACGTTTAGGAGAAAAACTGAATACATTTCTGGTAATATTAATGACCTGTTCAATATCATCACCCTTAATTTGAACAAAATCGATATTACCAGAAAAAAGTTTAAGTAAAGACTCCAAGTTTTGTTCAATAGTGCCTTCTAAAGATAGCTCGCAATTCTTTTCCAAATACGCCTTGATATCATGAATAAATTCATTTTTCTCAGAGAAAAAAGGTAAATATGACATCTTAGCAACATCAATATCTTTCACTTGTTGTAATAGACGGTAAGTTACCGCAAAAACATGAACAAGTTGTACTTTATCATCAATTAAATTCACACTACGCGAGTTTGAAAAAATTCGGTAAGCCTCATGTTCTTCATCAATCACTAATGTAAAACTAATATTGTGTTTTCTAAAATAGTTTTCGCCGTCGATCTTAAAAAAATCTGTCTTTAAATGTTCAATTTGTTCTGCAACAGGGGATTCTAAAAAAGCACTTAATGTATTGTTTGTAAGTTTCTTTTTTCCACCAATTAAGTAATCAAAAGGTATCGATTTTACAATATATTTACCTGCCTTATTTATCCGTGGCATTTTAATCGGCTTGTCAAATTTGCTAGTCGTTGCTAGCAGAATACAGGGCGAAACCATCGCTGCCGCCATTGGTATACAATGAAAGATAATTTCTTTACGCAACAGTTCAATCTTGTTCTCTGCTCCCATAATAGCAGGTAGATTAACGGCCGACTCTTGTTGGTTTAAAGCAGCCTCAGATAACTCATCAAGCACCCTCGTTAAATTAGATTTACACTTTTTAAGCTGATCTTCATAATCCTGAATAAGATCAACGTCATCACCTTGCTGTTTTTGTATTAGAATTTGCTTTTCAATACTCTCTATCGCTCTAACAACAATAGCTAAATTACTGGCTTTCGATGCTAGCGGTGAGTTTTTCGCTCTTTTTTCCCATGTTAAATAACGTTCTCGATTCTCAATAATCTTTCCATTGCAATCTTCAACCCAGTTTACAAAGTTCAAGTCTCTCAGATCTTCCTGGCTGTAAAGACCAAGAAATTCAATGCCTTTTTTCTTCGCCTTTTTAATCAGTTTCTTATCAAAATCAATCTGTGATTTCTGGGGAGTAACAAATAAAAAATTGGTAAAATCACTACTTTTCATATTAACAGCAACCGATTCGATGTAACGATTAAGTACTCCATAGCTCTTACCAAAACCCGTTCCGTCATTTGAAAATACCAGTGTTGGGTGATCATTTTGATATACGTTATACAGCTCAGATAATTGAGATCTCAATACATTAATGTCATCTTTAAGATGCTGTGGCGCTCTCTTATTCGCTAAGTAATTAGCAAGGCTAGATTGTTCTAACTGATGAACCATGCCATATGGCTGATATTCCCCATCTAAGAGAATAATCAATTTTTGGCGATACAATTCTTGTATAATGTTTCTTTTCGATCGATTTAATTGCTGCGAAAAGTGAGCAACAACATCATTTACCAACCATCCCGCTCCAAAAAGTTGATTAGCTTCTAAAAACGCCTCTTTATCTCTCTTTGTTAACGTTTTATAAGATACACATAATGTAAAATCGTCTTTAGAAGCTGTTTTGTCCTTCATCGGCAAAGCGACTTTGCGGGCCTTATCTCTACTTCTTTGATATAGGAATCCCATCTTTGCAAGCTCAAACATAATAGCAATAGCTGTCGCTTCATCATGTTTAAGATCTTGTCTGATATCCTCCAAGATTTCAGCATGTTCATCAATAACATTATCTAATCTTTTAAATAATTCTAATTTCTTATAAGCGATATCAAAAAGTTTTTCTTTTAAGGTTTCAGACCACCTCATTCATGAAATCTCTTCTGTTTTATTTTTGCACAATCAAACTCTACACAAAATGCATATGATTTTCCAGAGTAAAAATAGAGGGCGGAAGAGAGAAGACAGAGGACAGAAGAAAACGGGAGGATGTTATTTTAAAATCATAATAGAGTCTAAAAGTAAATAAGATGAAAATATCCATCATCTTGTTCATGGAATATTTTTAAAACCGGAATACTTCTTAGATTAATAACTAAGTTATCAAGGTATAAATTGCTGGTAAAAATCATCGTTTTTATTCTGATTAGCTCCTGACTGTAAATTAAATGATTTTATTTACCTCACTGTTTAATAAATCAGGAAATCTAAACGTCTATACTTCTTCACATCTAAAATAAAACTAATATATTACTTTTGGCTATATATGGTTGCTATTCATTCTTTCAAACAAATACATATACAGAGTTATCCTCCATAACTATCTGAATACAACGGATTATCTGGAGATGATATGACCACATCACGCTCTGTTCTCGATATGATTGGCAATACCCCGTTGCTGGAGTTAACGCATCTGAATACCGGTCCGTGTCAATTATTTATTAAGCTGGAGAATCAAAATCCCGGTGGCTCTATTAAAGATCGCGTTGCTCTTTCCATGATCGAGCAGGCGGAAGAACAAGGGTTACTTCAACCTGGTGGGACGATTATCGAAGCTACTGCCGGTAATACCGGTATTGGATTAGCGCTAGTCGCCGCTCTGAAAGGCTATAAATTGATTCTGGTTGTTCCAGATAAGATGAGCCGGGAGAAGGTGTTTCATCTGCGCGCACTGGGTACCGATGTACGTCTTACCCGTTCTGATGTCAGCAAAGGCCATCCAGAGTATTATCAAGATTACGCCCTACGTCTGGCGCAAGAGATCCCCGGCGCTTATTACATCGATCAGTTCAATAATCCGGCTAACTCAGCAGCACACACAACCACTACCGGACCGGAAATCTGGCAGCAAATGAACCACAATGTCGATGCTGTGGTGATTGGTGTCGGGTCCGGCGGTACGCTCGGCGGCTTAAGTCACTATTTCGCTCAGGTTTCGCCGGAAACTGAGTTTGTTCTGGCAGATCCAAGTGGTTCTATTCTGGTGGACTATATCGAACACGGTAAATATGGTGAAGCCGGGAGCTGGCAGGTAGAAGGCATCGGTGAAGATTTTGTCCCTCCTCTGGGCGATTTTAGTCGCGTGCGCCACGCATACCGTGTCAGTGACGCGGAAGCTTTTTCCAGCGCCCGTGATCTGTTGCTAAAGGAAGGTGTGCTGGCAGGCTCTTCCAGCGGTACCTTGCTCGCCGCCGCACTGCGTTACTGCCGTGCGCAAACCACTCCCAAACGTGTGGTTACGCTAGCATGTGACAGTGGAAATAAGTATCTGTCAAAAATGTTTAACGATTATTGGATGCTAGAGCAGGGATTCCAATCTCGTGCGCCGCAGCATGATCTCAGTGACTATATTACTTATCGCTATCAGGATGGCGCTACGGTTTTTATATCGCCAGAAGATACGTTAAGAACCGCTCATACCCGCATGCGCTTATATGAAATTTCACAATTACCGGTGCTGGAAGGGGAACAAGTGGTCGGTATTATCGATGAGTGGGATTTGATGCATACCGTTCAGGCTGATTCACGCAATTTTAGTCTGCCCGTTAGCTACGCTATGACTCATCAGGTGAAAACGCTGGATAAGAACGCTTCTTTGCAACAATTGATGGCAACTTTCGATGCCGGACATGTGGCGTTGATTGTCGATAATGACCGTTTTCTTGGGCTGGTAACGCGCACAGATGTGCTGAATGCATGGCGTCAGCAACTTAATTGATTTTTAGGAATGATTCTATGACCAAGTTTGATACTAAAACTGTTCACGCTGGCTATACACCAGACCACACTGGCGCAGTAATGCCGGCAATTTATGCCACTTCGACTTACGCCCAATCCGCCCCCGGCCAACACATGGGTTATGAATATTCCCGCAGCGGCAACCCAACACGTGATGCACTAGAAAACGCGATAGCCGAATTGGAAAACGGTAGCCGAGGCTACGCTTTTAGTTCAGGGCTGGCTGCCAGTTCCACGGTGCTAGAACTGTTGGATAAGGATAGCCATTTGGTGGCCGTCGATGATCTGTACGGCGGCACCTATCGGCTACTCGAAAAAGTACGTAGCCGCACTGCCGGTTTGCGTGTCACTTACGTGGAAGCCCATGATATTACCGGCCTTGAAGCAGCGATTCGTCCCGACACAAAAATGATTTGGGTAGAAACCCCCACCAATCCGTTATTGAAACTGGCTGATCTGGCGGCTATCGCACAAATAGCGCAACGGCACGGTATTATCAGCGTGGCAGATAACACTTTCGCCTCGCCGTATCTCCAGCGCCCACTTGATCTGGGATTTGATATCGTTGTGCACTCCGCCACTAAATATTTAAACGGCCACTCCGATGTGATCGCAGGGTTGGCTGTCGTCGGAAAAGATGCAGAACTAGCAGAAAAACTTGGTTTCCTGCAAAACTCTGTCGGCGGCGTGCTCGATCCATTTAGTAGTTTCCTGGTACTGCGCGGCATGCGGACTCTTGCTCTGCGTATGCAGCGCCACATCGACAGTGCATCAAAGATCGCACACTGGCTGGAGCGGCAACCTCAGATCGAAACCGTCTTCTATCCCGGCCTCGTTTCCCATCCACAGCATGAACTAGCGAAACGTCAAATGAAGGGCTTTGGTGGTATGATTTCTGTTCACTTAAAAGGTGATGATGATTATGCCCGCCGCTTAATTCAAGAGCTAAAGTTATTTACATTGGCAGAAAGTCTGGGCGGGGTGGAGAGTCTGATCGGCCAACCATTTAGTATGACTCACGCGTCTATTCCATTAGAAAAACGCCTTGCTTCCGGGATTACGCCACAGTTGATACGTATTTCTGTGGGTATCGAGGATGCAGAGGATCTGATCGCCGATTTAGCTCAGGCGTTGGAAAAAGCCGCTCAATAAAAGAGCGATGCCAGCCAATTTTTTAACTGGCTGGCATTTAAATAAAAAGCGGCTCTTTTTATGCCATCAAAAGCAAATGTAGAACCGGGATTATTTATCACCCAACAGCACAGACTCCAAGGCGATTTCAATCATTTCATTGAAAGTCGTCTGGCGTTCCTCGGCGGTCAGTTTTTCATGAGTACGGATGTGGTCAGAAACGGTACAAATAGTCAGCGCTTTCGCGCCATATTCAGCCGCAACACCGTAAAAACCCGCAGCTTCCATTTCTACACCCAGAATGCCATATTGTTCCATTACATCAAACAATTGTGGATCAGGTGTATAGAACAGCTCCACCGAGAAGATGTTGCCTACACGCACATTGATGTTTTTTGCTTTAGCCGCGTCAACCGCGTTACGGACCAGATCGAAATCAGCAATCGCCGCAAAATCGTGATCTTTAAAACGTATACGGTTAACTTTGGAATCAGTACATGCCCCCATGCCAATAATCACGTCACGCAATTGAACATCTTGACGTACCGAACCACAGGAACCGACACGGATGAGGACTTTAGCACCGAAATCGGTGATCAGTTCTTTTGCATAGATAGAGCAGGATGGGATACCCATACCATGCCCCATCACAGAAATCGGGCGGCCTTTATAAGTACCGGTAAACCCCAACATGCCGCGTACGTCGTTTACCTGCCGTACATTTTCCAGAAAAGTTTCAGCAATATATTTCGCACGTAATGGATCGCCAGGCATCAGAACAACGTCTGCAAAATCACCCATCTCAGCATTAATATGAGGCGTGGCCATATCAAATTCCTTATTTTTTTATTTAATGGTTATTTTAGTCGTCATACATGGCTGCCCAAAAGCAGCCAGTAAGTAGGTTCAGAGCATTGATTTGCCATATTCCATTGGCGACAGTTCAAAGTATTCAGCGACTGTCTGTCCAATATCAGCAAAAGTTTCGCGGCGCCCCAATGAACCAGATTGCACTTTTGGTCCATAAATCAGCACCGGAATGTGCTCACGAGTATGGTCAGTACCAGACCACGTTGGATCACAACCGTGGTCGGCAGTCAGGATTAAAATGTCATCATCTTTCACCAGTTTCAGCATTTCAGGCAGACGACGGTCAAACAGTTCCAGCGCTGCCGCATAACCCGGAACATCACGACGATGACCATAAGAAGAGTCGAAATCGACAAAGTTAGTAAATACGATGGTGTTGTCACCCGCTTTTTCCATTTCCACCAGCGTTGCATCAAATAGTGCATCGATGCCGGTCGCTTTTACTTTTTGCGTAATGCCGACATTCGCATAAATGTCGGCAATTTTACCGATAGAAACGACTTCGCCATTTTTTTCATCGACCAATTTTTTCAGTATGGTAGGAGCAGGCGGCTCTACAGCTAAGTCGTGACGATTACCAGTACGCTGGAAGTTACCCGCTTTGTCTCCAACAAATGGACGCGCGATAACCCGACCGATATTGTAACCGCCATCAGTCAATTCTTCACGGGCGATTTCGCACAGTTCGTACAGGCGATCTAAACCGAAAGTCTTTTCGTGACAAGCAATCTGGAATACCGAGTCAGCAGAGGTATAGAAAATCGGTTTACCGGTTTTCATATGCTCTTCACCCAGTTTATCCAGAATAACCGTACCAGAAGAGTGGCAGTTACCGAGATAACCGGGCAGATTTGCGCGTTCTACCAGTTTATCCAACAATGCCTGCGGAAAGCTGTTCTCTTCATCTTTGAAGTAACCCCAGTCAAACAGCACCGGGACACCGGCAATTTCCCAGTGACCCGATGGTGTATCTTTACCGGAAGAGAGTTCACTGGCGTAAGCGTAAGCGCCAATAATGTCCGCGTCTTTATCCAAACCGACAGGGAAAGTTCCACAGGACTCCTCTGTCGCTTTACCCAAACCTAAACGGCTTAAGTTCGGCAAGTACAGAGGCCCCTTGCGACCGACATCAGCATCACCACGGGCGCACGCTTCCGCGATGTGCCCCAAGGTGTTAGATCCTTTATCACCAAATTTTTCAGCATCTTCACTGGCGCCAATGCCAAAAGAATCCAATACCATGATGAATGTTCGTTTCATAAATTTTCTCCTGCGTCAAATCACGCTAACAATGCGAAAATGCCACCATTTTCTAATAATAAGTATGGTTATTATTCGCCAATTTGGCGATAAACCATCGGTGTGGCTGGTTTGGCTTCTGTACCCAGAACGATAGCTTTACGTACTGCCTCCGCCGCTTCCTGCCACTCATTCTCATTGTTGGCATGAATAATAGCTAAGGGTGTACCGCTATTAACTTCTGAACCCAGAGCAACGATATTACTCAGCCCCACGCTGTAATTAATGGGATCTGCGGCCTTACGGCGCCCTCCACCAAGGGAAACTACAGACATCCCTAGAGCACGGGTATCCATATACGTAATAAATCCATGCTGTTCAACCAATACGGGTTTGCTGAAAACAGCGGTTGGCAAGTAGCTGTCATAACGCTCGACGAAATCGGTCGGACCTTGTTGTGCCGCGACCATGCGACCAAAGATTTCGGCCGCTTTACCGTTATCTAAGACAGACTGGAGTTTATTGCGAGCATCTTCACAGTCTGTCGCCAAATGACCGGATACCAACATTTCAGCACACAGTGCCATCGTAACTTCGAGTAAACGCGGATTGCGATTTTCCCCCGTCAGAAATCGAACCGCTTCACGAACTTCAAGCGCATTACCCGCACTGGATGCCAGTACTTGATTCATATCCGTCAACAACGCGGTCGTTTTACAACCTGCGCCATTAGCCACGCTGACAATTGATTCCGCCAGTTGCTGTGACGCTTCATACGTTGACATAAACGCACCAGAGCCAACTTTGACATCCATTACCAGTGCGTCCAAGCCCTCAGCCAGTTTTTTGCCAAGGATAGAGGCGGTGATCAAGGGAATAGAATCCACCGTCGCGGTAATATCACGGGTTGCATAGAAGCGTTTGTCTGCCGGCGCCAGCGAATGAGTCTGGCCGATAATCGCCACGCCAACATCCTGAATAATGTCACGGAAACGCCGCTCATCAGGAAAAATATCAAACCCCGGAATCGCTTCCAACTTGTCCAGCGTTCCCCCGGTATGGCCTAAACCACGGCCGGAAATCATCGGAACATAACCACCGCAGGCCGCCACCATCGGGCCAAGCATCAGGGAGGTCACATCACCAACACCGCCGGTCGAATGTTTATCCACAATCGGGCCGTTTAGATTCAGGCTTTGCCAGTTCAACACGGTACCGGAATCACGCATAGCCAGCGTCAGGGCGACACGTTCTTCCATCACCATATCCCGGAAGTGGATAACCATCGCCAGCGCGGCAATTTGTCCTTCGGAAACGGTATTGTCACGCACGCCATTGATGAAGAAGCGGATCTCTTCTTCACTCAGTGGATATCCATCACGTTTTTTACGGATAATTTCCTGTGCCAGAAACAAAGCATTCTCCTAATCATTGTTAAAATCGGGAAAAATTCAGCGGTTACACACCAACCGATGCAGTACACGATGCTCAGTAATTACTGCTTTGCTCTTGATTCTGATGCCCCAACGTGGTTAGCAAACTGCCCAACAAGCTGGAAGCCCCAAAACGGAAATGACGGGCATCAGCCCATTTGTCACCCATGATATGATCAGCTAATGCCAGATATTGTGCAGCCTCTTCCGCGGTACGCACGCCGCCAGCCGGTTTGAAACCAACCATTTCACCCACACCCATCTCATGAATCACCTTCATCATGATTTCAGCGCTTGCTAAGGTTGCGTTAACCGGCACTTTGCCCGTAGAGGTTTTGATAAAATCCGCACCCGCGTTGATTGAAATTTCAGACGCCTTACGGATCAGGGATTCCTCTTTTAGTTCACCGGTTTCAATAATGACTTTTAACAGCACTCCCACTTCTGCGCAGGCGGCTTTACACGCTTTTACCATGTCAAAACCGACTTGTTCATTACCGGCCATCAATGCACGGTATGGGAAAACCACGTCGACCTCATCAGCGCCATAAGCGATAGCCGCTTGGGTTTCAGCTAAAGCGATATCAATATCGTCATTGCCGTGTGGGAAGTTTGTCACTGTTGCAATGCGGATTTCAGGAGTGCCCTGTTCACGTAATACTTTACGCGCCAGAGGAATAAAACGAGGGTAGATACAGATAGCCGCGGTATTACCCGCCGGGCTTTTCGCCTGATGGCAAAGCGCCGTCACTTTTTCATCGGTATCATTATCATTGAGTGTCGTTAAATCCATCAAACTCAGCGCACGCTGCGCTGCTGCGGTTAAATCGGTCATAAAACTCTCCAACGTTATTATCGCGGCTAGCTTTTGCTAGAGCCACACATGCTGTTAAACGATTGTTTGTTGGCGAGCGGACTTGGTTCCATAAAGATGTCGCGATGGTATGCCTACAGCGACGATTGAACTCCTTTTCACCGCACTATGCTCTCTTCGGCTTATGGTCCTTAATGCGAGCCTCGCCTTGACTCCTTGAAATTTGGCATATCTTATATTTGAACATTTCAACGTTCAAAAAATTGTGCCAAAAATCACACTAATTACATGTAATTTGCAAGATAATAATTTCAAATGTGATTTTTATCACATTAAACTATGTTTATCATGGGATTTACCGGCAAATCCAACTTGCTTATCATCAAATAATACACGACAAAAAATATAACTCACGAATTAAGGATAAACCGGTAGGAATAATAGATTGCAGGCGGGATTATCCCACCTGCCTAATTTCAACAACGTTACAGCGCCAGGAAGAAACCTGCGATTGTTGCACTCATTAAGTTGGAGAGTGTACCCGCTATAATGGCTTTCATCCCCAAACGAGCAACATCACCGCGGCGGCTCGGCGCCATACCGCCCAGACCACCGAGCAGGATAGCAACGGAAGAAAGGTTAGCGAAACCACACAATGCGAAGGAGATAATCGCTTTGGTGTGATCTGACAGCACCTGCAAGCCTGCTGCCGCAACCACATCATCCGGT
Organism: Photorhabdus namnaonensis; assembly: GCF_001684335.1. Taxonomy (GTDB): domain Bacteria; phylum Pseudomonadota; class Gammaproteobacteria; order Enterobacterales; family Enterobacteriaceae; genus Photorhabdus; species Photorhabdus namnaonensis. The sequence goes on along the minus strand of NZ_LOIC01000044.1, from coordinate 167,802 downwards.
TTCAAATATTCACCGAAATTCATAAAGGCAACAAATTCATTCACAACCAGTTTTTGACCGATGAAAGAACCCGCAACTGTTGCTTCACTCCACGGAACACCAATCAGGTAAGCAATCGGCGCACAAATCCAACCCAACATCAGTTCAAGAGAAAGTTGTGGATATTTAAACAAACCACCGATACCACCGAGAATACCATTTAACAATGCAATCAAGGCCACAAACGCCAATAACATTGCACCGACGTTCAATGCCAATTGCATACCAGAAGCGGCGCCAGAAGCTGCTGCGTCAATGATGTTAGCAGGACGTTCCTCTTCCGAAACCAAAGACATTGCATCAACGGTATCAGATGTTTTTTCAGTTTCAGGCACCATCAATTTAGCGAACAACAGGCCGCCTGGCGCCGCCATAAAGGAAGCCGCAATCAGATATTCCAAAGGAACACCCATTGATGCATAACCCGCCAGTACCGAACCCGCAACGGATGCCAGACCACCACACATTACCGCAAACAGTTCAGATTGGGTCATGGTAGCAATATAAGGGCGAACAACCAGCGGCGCCTCCGTTTGGCCCACGAAAATATTCGCTGTCGCAGACAAAGATTCTGTACGTGAAGTGCCGAGAATTTTTTGCAGACCACCACCCAATATTTTGATAACTAGCTGCATAACGCCAATGTAGTACAACACAGCAATCAATGAAGAGAAGAAAACAATAATAGGCAGTACGCGCAGGGCGAAAACAAATCCCCCGCCACCAAACAGTTCAAACATTTTGGGGGAAACTAATCCACCAAAAATAAAATCCATTCCTTTCTGACCATACTGGATAACACTGGAAACTCCCTCAGACATCCCTATTAATATCTTCTTACCTGCGGGAACATAAAGTACGAAAGCACCGATAGCGACCTGAATCAAAAAGGCGCCAAGGACAGTACGAAGTTTAATAGCACGATAATTACTGGAAAAGAGTACTGCGATCAAGATCAGCACTGCCATCCCGACCAGGCTCATAAGGAGTTGCATTGGAAGAATCCCTGTTCACTTAATAATAAATTAAATATGCCAGTTGAACGTAAATCGTTCACTGACGCTGAGTCGGCGCTGATTATACTCAGTCATCGGAATGAACAAGCTATTGACATCACAAATATCTACTGAAAAACGCAATAAAAAAATGATAAATGTGATGCAAATCACACAAATTACAAAAATAATCTGCGCAAGATAATCTAATATCGGAATGGCAAAATAATCAACAATTAAGAAATCATTATCAGGTAAGCGTAATTAAAGTATGGTGGTTTTAAAGATCAATTTAAGAAAATAAATCCATGTCTAAATTACGAGTTATTCCTCTATGGAGATAACAATTTATTTCTTAAGTAACAATCAAACAATCGTAAAAAAACAATTCACTCAATAGTATCCAACCTACAACGGTTAATAAATTTCCATTAACACCTTAAATACTAATACTTAGTTATTTTTCCACTGCATTTCAACTATACAAAATGGACAAGAGTTATTATGCTTGGAAACAGAGGACAGAAGACAGATTATATCTTTAAGTAAGTGGAAATAATGAAAGTCACTATTCTAGAAGAAAATTTGAAAGAGTTTTTAAAACATCGACTCGCAAACTCTAATGATAACGCTCATGATATTGGGCATCTGATCCGTGTCGCCAATAATGCGAAAAGAATCATGGAGAAAGAGGGAGGTGAGCCCTTAGTTATTATTGCCTCAAGTTACTTACATGACATCGTGTCATTACCAAAGAATCATCCAGAAAAAAAACAGTCCTCAAAACTTGCAGCACAGGAAGCCATAAAAATTCTATCTATTGAATTTCCAGCATTCCCAAAAGAATTTTATGATGCGGTAAAACATGCCATTCTAACCCACAGCTATAGCGCAGCCTTAACTCCAGAAACAATAGAAGCGAAGATACTCCAAGATGCAGACCGATTGGATGCGTTAGGAGCCATCGGACTCGCCAGAGTATTTTACACAGCGGGTATGCTCGGCCAAGGGCTTTTTCATCATGATGATCCTTTTGCACTTAATCGCCCGTTGGATGACAAATCCTATACAATCGATCACTTTCAGACCAAGCTATTGAAGCTCCCGGAAAAGATGAACACCACCGAAGGCAAGAAGATCGCACAATCGAACGCCCAATATTTGGTTGATTTTTTGAGCAAACTCTCAAGCGAAATTAAAGGCGATTTGATTAACACGGACGAATTTATAAAGGATTTTTTCGATGGGAACTAAAAAAAGAAGTTAAAATCTCGCTATACATCATATAACCAATCCAAATAGTTCAACACTGTTATGATAAATTTGGTTAGCAATTTCATCAGGAGATTCGTGACGAAGCTCACATAACGAAGCAAAAACTCCGGCAACTCTTTCCGGTCGGTTAGGTTCTCCCTGAAAGCCGAAAAGTGGCATATCCGGGGCATCGGTTTCCAGCACAAGAGACGTTAATGGGAGCGCAGACATTACACGACGGGTTTTCTGCGCTCTTTCATAAGTAATGGTTCCCCCTACCCCAATGTAATATCCCAAACGGATAAAAGCTTCTGCCTGCGATAAACTACCGGCAAATCCGTGTACTACACCGGTACGGGGAAGGTTGACTTTTCTTAGGATCGCTGCCAGTTGATCATGGCTTTTTCGGGAATGAAGGATCACCGGTAATTCATACTGTTTTGCTAACTGCAATTGAGCGCATAACAACGCTTTCTGCTTTTCAAACTGGGGTTCAGCCATATAGAGATCAAGCCCAATCTCCCCAACCGCTACCAACTTTTCGTGTTTCTGTTTCAGACATTGTTCCAGATCCGCAAGATGCGCTTCCTGATGTTGATCGATATAAAGAGGATGCAAACCCAATGCGGCATAAATCGCTGGATAAGAATGAGACAGTTCAGATACCCGTTGCAAATTTTCCCTACTAATAGCAGGGACAATAATTTTATCCACACCAACCTGTGCCGCCCGTTGCAAGCTTCGCTGCTCATCACCACAAAACGGCGGGAAGTCAAAATGGCAGTGGGTATCAATAAACATCAAACTATCCGTTATCAATCTGTTCTGACAATACAGCTAAATCAGTCGGCAACGCCAACGGGCTATTTTCTTCGTTCTGGCACAAGATATTATCGCTTAAGCGGTCGTTGTTATCCTTAGCAAGACTAAACTTATCACCAAGAAATAAGTGACCAACTGTCTCCAGGAAATAGCGCCCACAACGACGCCCAAGGTGATAATCCCTATTCAGCGCCGGCAAACGGCTACCTAATGCGCTGCTCGTTAAGGATGCTGGCGGATAGATCTCAAAAATCTGTACATCATCAGGTGGATTTTCAATAAATTTCTGGGTGCGGTAGTAGCTTGTCGCATGTTGTTGTAGCATCCGTACCATCTTTTGCAGACCACTGTCTCCCAACCAACGTTCCATTCGTTGCACCCAATCAGGCGTGTAATAGAGCTGCGAAGGGACTGTACGGATCACCACTATAGTGTCAGCACCTCGCCGATACGCCTCTTCTACCGGAATGGCGTCACTGATGCCGCCATCATAATAAACAACATCATTGATCGTCACTCCATTGCGATAAAACCCAGGAATGGCGCTTGATGCCTTAATCACTTCCAGCCAGTTGTTCTCATCAGGCTGGAAATAGGTAGGTTCAAAATTATCCGCACGACATGCACAAGTATAAAACTCACATCCGGCCTCAAATCTGCGCAAAGCTGTCGGGATATCCAATGGCAAGTCCTGAAAAGCAGTCTGCACAAACCAATCTAAATCAACTAAATGACCACCACGTACAAAACGCAAAGGGTTAAAGAAGGCTGGATTAGTTGTATAGCGACTGATAGCTCGCCGGGCATATCCACGCTGTCCGCAAATATAAGCTGAAAGGTTCTGAGCGCCTGCCGAAGTGCCAAGCAGGAGATCAAACGGGTTAAACCCAACGCGCATAAATTCATCCAGCACACCCGCGGTAAAAATGCCGCGTTGCCCTCCACCTTCACAAACCAGTGCAACCTTTCCAGTTTTAATATGCGACTTATATTTATAGGATAATAGATCGATATTTCCCAACGTTATCGGTATACGTTTCCCCACACAGCCCCCAAGAAAATAAATGACGGATAGAGAGCATAACTTGGGAAGTTATTATCCGTCATTATATTATGGTGCTACATAGTCAATATTTTGATAAAAGTCCCCTGGTGAGGGCGCATATCCGGTTACTACAAATCTGGTTACTACCAAGCAAAATCATTTGAATGGAAAACAACCACTCAGTTAATAAAATATATTATTTTTTTATGGTCAGACCGTTTTGAATAGATTTGACCCCTTCCACTTGAGAGATAATCTCTATAATTTTTCTAGATTGTTCCTCACTGTTCACAAAACCAGAAATATAAACGACCCTCTTCTCTGTTTTGATAGAGATATCACTACTGTTGATACCTTTTGCCGCCAACAGCTCACTTTTAATCTTTGCTGTGGTAGCACTATCACCCATATAACCATCAATGCTTTTCATTGAGCTATCGATTTTCTGACCAGCACTGTCGAGTGCTTGTGTCGCTTTATTTTTAAAAGACTCTTCCGCCAATACACTACTGCTAATCAGGGTAGTTCCCAAAGCAATAGCCATCAACAAGTGAGCCAATTTAACATTCTTCATCCTATACCTTCCTTAATTGCCGGTTAGATTTCTGAATCTATAAAGCCATTCAAACCGTCTTTACACTAATGCTTCTTTACACAAAGAATCACAATCCACATTAGAATTAAAAACAGGTTATCGCTCCCAATAGCTGAAAGGCTAAATCGGGAAATAAGCACATCAACACAGTAAAGACCGAGGAAATAGTAACAGGAAAATAAAGCAAAGCGCTATAAAATAAGGCCGATCTTACCCGACTAAATTATAAATTATTCTTGTGTTACATATATTTTTGTAAAGAAAAAGGCTAACTTATTGTTAGCCTTAAAAATATTAATGTTCCCGCGTTTTGCGGAAATTGACGTCAGGATAACGTTCACCCGTCAGATTTAGGTTAACCATTGTTGGAGCAATATAGGTCAGGTTGTCACCACCATCGAGCGCCAGATTTTGCTCATTCTTACGCTTAAACTCTTCCAGCTTCTTAGCGTCATGACATTCAACCCAACGCGCCGTTGAGACGTTTACCGGTTCATATAAAGCTTCAACGTTGTATTCGCTTTTTAGACGGGCAACAACGACATCAAACTGGAGAATACCAACGGCTCCCACAATCAAATCGTTGTTTGCCAGCGGACGGAATACCTGTACGGCACCTTCCTCAGATAATTGAACCAACCCTTTCAAGAGCTGTTTCTGCCTCAGAGGATCACGCAAGCGAATACGACGGAACAATTCTGGCGCAAAGTTAGGAATACCGGTAAATTTCAGATCTTCCCCTTGTGTAAAGGTGTCACCGATCTGAATTGTCCCGTGGTTATGCAAACCGATAATATCTCCCGGGTAGGCATGATCCACATGAGAACGATCACCCGCCATAAATGTCAGCGCATCAGAAATCACCACATCTTTCTTAATTCTTACCTGATGCAGCTTCATGCCTTTTTCATATTTACCCGATACAACACGCAAGAAAGCCACGCGGTCACGGTGTTTAGGGTCCATATTGGCCTGGATCTTAAAGATAAACCCGGTAAATTTATCTTCCTGTGCGGAGACTTCTCGGACATCTGTCTGACGCGGCATCGGCGCAGGCGCCCATTTCACCAAACCGTCCAGCATGTGATTAACACCGAAGTTACCTAGCGCAGTACCAAAAAATACCGGTGTCAGTTCACCTTGCAAAAATGCATCATGATCAAACTCATGGGAAGCCCCCTGCACCAGTTCCAGTTCCTGACGCAGTTGTTCAGCCAGATCTTCACCAATCGCGGCATCCAGTTCAGGATTATTCAGACCCTTAATTGCGCGGACTTCCTGAATCGTGTGCCCCTTTCCGGTCTGATACAGGTAAGTTTCATCAAGATAGAGGTGATAAACCCCTTTAAAAGACTTACCGCACCCAACCGGCCAGGTAATCGGAGAACAAGCGATCTTCAACTCATTTTCCACTTCATCCATCAGTTCCATTGGATCACGGATATCGCGGTCAAGCTTGTTCATGAATGTTAGAATCGGGGTATCGCGCAGACGGGTCACTTCCATCAATTTACGTGTCCGATCCTCAACCCCTTTAGCGGCATCAATGACCATCAAGCAACAGTCAACCGCCGTTAATGTACGATAAGTATCTTCGGAGAAATCTTCATGCCCTGGCGTATCCAACAAGTTAACCAGACAATCTTGATAAGGAAACTGCATCACAGAAGTGGTAATGGAAATACCACGCTGTTTCTCCATTTCCATCCAGTCAGACTTCGCGTGCTGGTTTGAACCACGACCTTTCACTGTACCGGCTTTCTGAATCGCCTGTCCAAACAGCAACACTTTTTCAGTAATCGTCGTTTTCCCTGCGTCAGGGTGAGAAATGATAGCAAAAGTTCGCCGTTTAGCGACTTCCTGCTGAAAAGGGGAATTTGACATCAATAACAATCTTCTGCTTTATATACGGGCTTGTATTCAACATAAGACGCTTCCCCGCAAGGAAAACAGTTGCCAAACCCGTGGGTGAATGAAAAATTGGCGCTCATTTTCGCTGAAATTGGTGTTATAAACAATCAATCAATTTTATAGCGCTTACTTAAGCAAACAACGGCAACGCCATGATGATGGCATCTTCTTTACCTGTCGCGGTAGGATAGTAACGCTTACGCACAGAGACTTGGTTAAACCCTGATTGTTCATACAATCTAATCGCGGAATGATTCGATTGTCTGACTTCAAGCCATAAGGTATTCACCCCTTTACCCGGCAGAATTGATATTAAATACGCTAATAACCCTTTACCATAACCCTTACCTTGGTAGTCAGGATGAATAGCGATATTAAACAGGGTTGCTTCATCCAATATCACTTGGGTTATCGCAAAGCCAATAAGTTGTTCATTAATCGCTATTTTATAATTCAAATACCGCTCACCCTGATTACTGAAAAATGTTTTCTCACTCCACGGGAACTCATGACTGGCTTTCTCAACCAGAAAAGCGGACGGGAGATCAGCGGGAGTTAATAGAGAAATGTTGTTCATGTTGAAAAATTTGTTGCCAGAGAGAACGTTTTGCCTGTCCATCACAATATAAATCATTTAATGCCGGGCTTCTCAAAGAAATTCCCGGCCATGATAGTGTAATATCCACACCTAACAACCAATATGGGCACTTAACCTGTTCCGGTAACATTGCGACATTATTTGCTGTAATGCAGTAAACAGAGGATTTATCCAACCCCATAGCGGTGAAAATATCGATTAATAATGAATTAGTTAAATCAATGTGGTCATTGGTAATAATCAGCAGACGGGTGGTATCAGGTAAATGAACAGCTAATTCACCTTGTAAAACCGTCGGGTTACGTAAGGTCCATTGGGTAATCCCCAGTTGAGCTAATAACCTGTCGCGCCGGGTTACCATATCTATCCACCTGCTGTAAAAAATAATCGGTAACATGTTATCAGAGGCCACGATCTGCGCCAATATTGGGTGTTAGATTTATTATTTCCTGATATTTGGACACAGAACATAAAGGAGCTTATAGACAAATGTCTGCGTTAACCCCCGCCAGTGAAGTTATTTTGCGTCACCGTGAGCAACTTAGCTCTCATCACCTGCTCTTCGCCGGTGATATTCAGGACACACTGGCAACCCAAATTGATGCTGCCAGTGTACGAGTGCATACTAACCAATATCATCACTGGCAATCACTGATCCGCACTCTAGGTGATCATGCCTGGTTTGGACTGGTAGCCGAAAAAGCGTTTACCCAGGGTTGTGACACCCTGATCTACTACTGGCCTAAAAGTAAGCAGGAAGCTCGCTTTCAATTACGCAGCCTGTTCTCTATTTTGCCAAAAGGTATCAATATTTTTATTGTCGGAGAGAACCGTAGCGGAGTACGTAGTGTAGACAAACTGATGGAAGGCATGGCAACGTTTCGAAAAATCGACAGCGCTCGTCGTTGCAGCCTGTTCTATGGTCAGTTAGAACATGAAGTACAGTTCGAACAAGATAACTGGTGGAACAGTTATCAGGTGGAAAACGTCATAGTGAATACGTTGCCGGGTGTATTTAGCCAGGATGAACTGGATGTTGGCAGCCGTTTATTGCTTTCTACCTTTGACAAACCTCTCTCTGGCAATTTACTGGACATCGCCTGTGGCGCGGGTGTTTTGGCAGCCGTATTGGGTAAGAAAAATCCTGAGTTAGCACTTACTCTCAGTGATGTTAATGCAGCAGCTATTGCCTCCAGTAAGGCGACCTTAAAAGCCAATAAACTGGAAGGCCAAGTTGTTGTCAGTAACGTTTATTCCAATATTGAAGATAAATTCAACTGGATTATCTCTAATCCTCCTTTCCATGAAGGATTAAAAACCAGTTTACTGGCAACCGATGATCTGATCCGCCAAGCTCCCAACCACCTAAAACCCGGAGGAAAATTGCGGATTGTCGCCAATGCCTTCCTACCTTATCCCGATTTACTGGATAAAACTTTCGGCAGTCATGAAGTCATTGCTCAGACCGGGAAATTCAAGGTTTATCAGGCAACAAAAAAATTCTAATTGACTCAGCCTGTCCTTGATTCAAGGGCAGGTTATTTTTGATAACAACATAATAGAAGGGTGACGATTTTTACGGCAACCATGCAACGCTTATAAATAATGATTGACGCAGGCTAAAAAACCTCTAGAATTCGCCCCCATGCTATCAATCAATAGATTGATAGTGTCTGAATTTGCGAGGGTGGCGGAATTGGTAGACGCGCTAGCTTCAGGTGTTAGTGTCCTTACGGACGTGGGGGTTCAAGTCCCCCCCTTCGCACCAAATCAGACAACCGCTGATTAAATTCGGTGACAAAAAATAAGATGACAGTACCTGCGAGGGTGGCGGAATTGGTAGACGCGCTAGCTTCAGGTGTTAGTGTCCTTACGGACGTGAGGGTTCAAGTCCCTCCTTTCGCACCAATCTGTTCATTTTCTATAATCGCACTTCTCATCCATTTTTCCTTCGATAAAACATCAAAAGCAGCCAAACCGGTGCATTCCAGCCAATAAAGCACACAACACAGCAAACCCTGATGGTATCAACAAAAAATGGCGTGACTTCTGGTTTAACAACATAAATAGCGTCAACAACATCGCTAATACCATCCCAATTTTGAACTGCTCAATTCCAGGATTGACGATGACGAATAGCATGCCAGCCAAGCTAGATAAACCGATTCCCCACAAGCTGGTAATACCCTGCCAGAAAAGCGATCTCTCTCTATCTTTAATTCTGATCATAACTTGCACCCAGTCAAATGATAATGATTACTAATATCATATACAAAAAAGTGTGAAGTACAAGCCAGTTGCAGTTGCTAATCTGGCAGATCAAAATCAATACAGGGCTAGCGTAGCCCCGCATTTATTATTGCTTAATACTTTGAGATGACTGCGACATTTCGTCCTGTTCGCCATATAAAACGATCCCGGACGTATCGATTTGATTTTCCAACTGACGCAGGTCATAAGCGCTCTGGAGACGCAACCAAAACTCAGGCGTACTTCCCAGCGCTGCGGCAATACGAATTGCCAGTGATGGAGTTAACGCCGTTTTACCGGCAAGAAAGCGCGATACCGTAGCGGGCGTTACTCCAATATTGAGTGCAAAGCGACGACCACTAACACCCATGTCCTTTAAATCTCTGGCTATAATCTCTCCAGGATGGGAAATTTTAAACTGTCTCATTAGTGATAATCCTCATAATTCAAAATGTAAGCATCACCGTTAATGAACTGAAAAGTAATGCGCCAGTTAGCCCGGACAGTGATAGACCAGTAACCTTCGCGATCTCCTTTCAACGGGTGAAGTTTATAGATTTGACGGTTTAACTCGCCTATTTCATTTGCCACATCAATAGCCTGTAAACGGTCGTTAATCCTCTCGGCATCCTGCGCCGGTACACCAGAAGTAATCCCTTTTTCAAAAAGTTACTTCAACCCTTTGTGATTGAATGATTTAATCATCGTCCTATCCGTATTACATGGTGTGTAATAGCATACGACAATGTTACACATCATGCAATAGTCACAATAAGTCGTCTGGCTGGGACGAACAGGAACACGGCACCGGAAGGAGATTCTCGAATTTTGGGGTATTCGCCGTGTCTCGGCGGCTGACAAGAGCGCATTTTCAGACTGGCTCCTCGACAGCCTCGCATTGGGCGAGGGTTTACGGCGGATTTCGCTAAAAAGAACAAAAAAATTAAGGCCGGATGTGCTATCCGGCCTTAACTCTTTATTTCTCAACCACGCACAATAATTACTTTAACTGCATCGCATCGCGTATCGTGAAGAACAGATCTGTCTGGTCAGTCAGCCCCACAACATTGGCTGCCTGAGGACCATAAGCAGCCACCCGGAGTTGAGTGCCAGTATGTTCCTGTTCCTTGCCCTCAGAAGTACCATAATTTACCGCCATCACCGAACCATCTTTAGTGATTAATGCCTGAGTCAGCCCCGGAGATTTTATATGCGCTTCAATAATCTGGCTGGAGTGAGCATGATCAGCGGTGACAATCACTAATGTATCACCGTGCTTACGCGCATATTTCAAGCCAACTTGTACCGCCTCATCCAATGCGACAGTTTCACCAATCTGCCCACAAGGATTAGCTTTGTGATCCTGCTTATCAATAGAAGCGCTCTCCACTTGTAAGAAGAAACCTTTTTTATTCTCTTTTAACAGATCAATGGCTTTCTCCGTCATCTGTGCCAACGTCGGCACATCAGGATTCCGTTTCGAGTTGACTTTACATGTCACTGGGGGATTATCAATATTACCGTGATAAACGGCTTTAGGTCCTTCCCAAGCAATGTCCATATTGTCTTCATGGAACAAGCCCAACAACGGTTTTTTCTGATTCGCTCCAGTAACGGATGCCAATGACTTAGCATCCCTAACCAACTGATAACCCTGTTCCTGTGCCTGCTGTTCCAGCGTTTTATCCTTGCCAGCACCGGCAACCGATTTCTGAGCAAAAATCTTAGCGCCTCCACCTAATGTGACATCAGCACGAGCCACTAATAATTGCTCTGTAATGGAACCCCGCCCGCCATTTTCTAGCGCATTGGTTGGGCATTTTTCTATCGTCTCCTGCGGGCCATAGCAATCACGGTGAGTGACATGCGCATAAAGCGCTGCCGGCGTTGCATCCTGTATCCTAGCCGTCGTTACGTTACCCGTTGCTTTGCCATTCGCTTTTGCCAACTCAAGCAGGGTTTGGTGATCTCTGCCAAACACATCAACACCTAACGCGCCATTATAGGTTTTTACACCAGAAGCCCAGGCTGTGGCAGAAGCGGCTGAATCAGTCGCATAGTTGGGTTTACGACTCTTTTTATCCAGAGAATAGTGAGTGTATTGGCCGGTAAATGGCAAAGCATCAATCCCTTTGAAAAATCCACCCGCGCCTTCCGCATAGTTACGGGCAATAGTGATCTCAGAATCCCCCATACCATCACCAATAAACAGAATAACGTTCTTAGCTTTATGGTTATTTATCGCTGCTTTTAATGCCTCAGTCTGGTTTTGAGTCATACGGCGAGCACCGCCAAATTCCGTAATATTACCTTTTACTGCCCGACCTTCCGCCATAATTTGATCGACATTCTGATCACCAGCCGCCAACACCGGTAAGCTGACACCTGAAATTAAAGCTGAGACCATAACCGCAACCAAACTTTTCGTATACTTGTTCGACATTAAGGTTTCCTTATTAAAACGTAATCGGAATAAAAATCATCGTTATCTGATAAAGGGATACTAAATAAGCTATGTGACAATTATGTGAAGAAAATAAATTAATTCACCATTTCGCTACCAACGACCGGGTTCCGTGGTACAAGGTTTCACACCACGAAATATAGTTATGACCACTAGAAACTTCACTGGATTCAACTGGATAACCTTTCTGTAATAACGTCTCTTTCAGGCGACGGTTATTATATAAAATGCCCTCCAATTCCCCGCGATTAATTTCAAACAATCCCGCTTGTAAATAGAAACGCAGCGGTTTTTTCTCCGCTTTAGCAAACTCGCGGATCAACCATTCAGGCTTTTCTCCCTGCGGCGCCCACCAATATGAACCAGACATACTGAGAACATTGCCAAACAACTCAGGATGATTAAACGCTACCCATGAAGATGCCAATCCACCATAGCTGGAACCTGAAATAATGGTACGTTCCGCCGGAGCTTTAATACCCTGACCGGCCAGCCACGGCATCAATTCACTCGCCATAAATTCAGCAAAATTAGGATTGGGCGGCAATTCCTGACCCCGACGTACACTATCTAGGCTATCAATAAACACCACATACATAGGTGGAATCTCGCCCTGTTCAATCAGGGAATCGAAAAATCTATCAATATAGTACTGCTTACGGTAAATCTTCCCATCAAACAGCACCAACATAGCAGGCTGTTTCATCGGAGTAACCGGTTGATAAATCGCAATTTCTCGACTATTACCCAGAATCTTACTCTCAAGCTGATGAAGTTTAGTCGCTCCCTGAAAAGGCGATTGTTTGAATTGTGCGATATCACATAAGGTTGGCCTTAATGCCAGCAATGAATCATGGTTAAACACATCTTCGGATAAAGTCGGCACTACATTTTTATTTAATGGATCGGCCTGCGCCGTTACCAAAATCGACCTACGCTGTTCGTCAGCCGTGCCTTCAACCCGCGGCAAATCCGGCGCCAATTTATATTGCATCAAGGTATCTGACGGAACGATATAGCTACGAAACCAAACATCAGTACCCGCCAAATGTGACATTGGATCATGATCACCACTCGGTGCACCAAAAATAAAGACATTCGCTTTTGCTCCACGCCACAAGAAAGTGACTCGCTTATGCTTATCATCATAATCTTCAATCAACGGCGCACCCTTGCGGGTTATTTCCCGCCAGAAGGCATGAGTACCTTTTCCTTGTGCGACTTCAGTTTGGAGTTGTTTCAGACGCGGGCTCTCTGGTAGCTGTCCATCATCATCATCCTTGGGAATATAAGGTGGAAATGACAACGTAAGCTGCCACGGTTCTCCCGCCTTGCCCTTGGCTGACAACCGATATTTTCCTGCCTGAGGAACGGTAAATCCAATTGACTGACGGGCATCCACCGGGCCATCAGTAAAAAGCGTGCGAATATGTTGTTGATTACCCTTCTGCACCACCAATTTTTGCATACCCAATGCCGATCCCTTTACATAATGTTCAGCCTGAATTTTAAATTCAATACACGATCTCCCCTGAGAATTAAAATTCCCGGTTATTGCTTGCTGATCTTGCTGAAATTTTATTTGGTGACACGGAGAAGCAAAGACATTAAAGGAAGCCATAAGAGCACATATCATTATGTTTATTTTCATTTTTCTCTCTTCTTGATTGTTAATTATTAGTATCCAATTTTCTAACACGGCAAATCATGCACTAAGTTCTTATTTGATAATAAGAACAATTACTATTATTAATAGCATAAATTGTGTGTTAACTTTCATTAAAATAATTCTTTAACAAGACGAAATAATTTATGGATGGATACATAAATAATTCAATATCTTGATATGATATTAGTCGAACCATCCTATCTTTCAAAAGATTAAGTAACAAATAATACGGGATATAATCTATCCCGCATCGTCAAATTTTATAAAAATAAAACGAGTTAGCTGCATCTGAATTAAATACAGAATTTAACTCACATCCATAGAATCTAAAATCCCTCGGCTCATACTTTTAGCAAAATCCCAATCATATTTTTCATAAACACGAGACAGAGCAATAAAAGGCGCGCCTGAATAGAACATTTCATATTGAGTATGACGTGATGCAAATTCAGAACCGATCGCATCCCACACTAACTTCAATAATTTCACTCGTTCAATGGGGGCCAGTAAAGTTGAATATTGTGTTTTTTCTATTAAATCACGAATTTCTGGATTTGCTAAATCAATATAATTTGACGGTAACATAATCACACCACCACCTGAGAGTTTTCTGATGCTTTCTATCACCTTTGGATAAGTTGACTGCAATAAAACCTGGCAAGCATACAGTTGTGATCGATTGGGAATATAATATTCATTATGCCGATCAGGATTGTGGATCAAACCACGAAACAGCCCTTCAATATTAGTAGCATAACAAGCAAGCTCGGCTAACGATTCACGAACAGCCGGAAATTCATTAACGCCGGTAGCTTCGGTAAGTTGATGAGCCAAACCCGTTAAGAAATGTAATTTAACGGCATACCGAGCCATACCCTGAACATCCATTAAAACGTCAGCGCCAGTTGCCAGAAATTGCTGGCGACACATCTCCGTATTTTTATAAACAAATACTCTTTCCCACGGAACAAAAACATCGTCGAAATAAATTACCGCATCATTTTCGTCAAATTGATGGGCTAAAGGGGAATCAAATTTATTGCTGCCTATTTCATAAGATTTTCTGGAAAGAATTTTTATTCCCTTTGTATTCAACGGTAATGCAAAAGACACCGCATATTTATCATCAACGCCCTCTTTGAGTGGATTGAACACACCAACAACAACTTCTTCTGCAAGGACAGCCGCTGTTCCTAACATCTTTGCTCCACGAACAATGATGCCTTGCGGTTTTTCTTCCAATACACCGAGAGTATGAAATACGTTTTTTACATGTTCACTGGGCGTTTTAGATCGATCACCTTGTGGATTGATTAATGTGAAAGCCAAATAAATATCTTTATCACGGGCATATGAATAGTAATTTTTTAACGCCTCTGCCCTATCCTTAGAATATTCCTCAAATACTTCCAAATGAGTCATCATTCCAGTAAAGGCAGCAGAAACATGATCTGGGCTTCTACCTAACCAACCACAACTCTGCCTTGCCCAAGCATACGCCGCCTCACCTCTGGCAATTAATTTCTCTCGGGTAGTAGGAAGTTCCCAATATAAACCAACACGCTTACCCCCAGGAGTTTCGAACGTCATCCGATCAGCGTGTTCTGCCTGATAATCATAAAGTGAAGCGACAGTCCTAATTGCATTCCGAAAAGCAGGGTGATCCACATGATTAGTGATCTTTTCTCCATTCAGAAAAATGGTTCTTCCATCACGCAAACTTTCAATATATTCCTCACCGGTCTTAGACATTAACAATTTCCTCCGAAATAGAATTAATTCTAGGTAAATCGATTTTCAAAGGCATGACAATTCCCTACCCTGTTGCCGGGCATTGCCATTTAATTCTTCTATCTATTATTTTTTCTACTTATCCAGTATAGATTGAACAACAATAATTCGATAAAAGATTTCATTAAATTTATTCGAGTATCTGTGATCTCTATCTTAATTCGATGCATAAGTATACGATTTACCTTCCTACTACTCTATCTTAACCACCAACCGATTAAGGACCGGTATGTCACCTAACGTTGTACAGGCTGATGCCGAAGTTTTATACCTTGTTCGCGCTCCGCAACGGGATCAGGCTCAAGATATTTATCAACGAGTTATTGATATCGCTAAAGGTGCCGCCTTAATGACCGGTACGCAATTGAATATTCGCTTTAACACAGCGTGTTCAAATTATGTTCCTAACCGCACGATGGAAAGAGCGATGTATCAATATGTTCAAGCTTTTGGTATTTCTGAATACACTGATGAAGAACGCCAATTTGCCGAAAAAATCCATCAAACACTGACAAAAGATGATTTACGCAATGTCAAATTCAATGCAACTCAGATAGCGGGTGAAGAGGGTAAACGCTGGAGTGAGCGACAAGGGGAAAAAGCACTGACAGATGAAGTCTTGCCTTATATAGAATCGCAGGAGTTAATATATGCCTCTACCGATGTTGGAGATGTTAGCTGGGTAACACCAACCGCCCAATGTTTCAGCCCCTGCTTTGCCTTTGGCACACCACTGCATACTTGGCAACTAGTCGCACAAGGACGTTCATCCATTGCTCACAAAGGGATGTGTCTTGCCGGGAAAATTATGGCCGCTACCGCGCTTGAATTATTAACAGACCCGGCTCTGCTATCAGAAGTTCAATCAGAGTTCAAACACCAGAGGGATAAAAATCCCTATCAGAGCCCCATTCCACCCGATGTTAAACCATCACCTTTGAAGTAACTTTGCTCCGATAAATACTGGCTTGCCTATAACAGGCAGACCAGTATTCAGTCATTTACATAATTAAAAAATAATAACGACAGCAAACACAAAGGAAAAAACATGAGTGAAACAACTCCCCCTGTAAATAAGAGCCCGGGACGCATTTTCGGTTTGATCGAAAGAGTTGGAAATAAAATTCCAAACCCTTTTATTTTGGTAGAGTTTACAGTATAGCAGGCGAAAATATTAGATCTTTCCCATGAATTGGCTAAACATCAACAATGTACTGAGTAACAAATGGCGCTGTTCAACAGTCAAACGCAAATAACGACGGCTAGCCGGTAATCGGCTGACAACCTCGGAAGCGGCAAAATGCTCCACTTCAAGTTGCCATTTCCCTTGATGAATATTCAATATCAGATCCCGGAAATCCAATTCTGCCAACGTTTCACCAATTAATGGATGCTGATTGAGTAAATCAATAATTGGCTGTCCATATTCCGCACCATGACAACAGTAATAAATCACACTCTTTCGCCGAAATATTCCTTTCACTTTGGCTCTAATAACGATTTTTTCCTTGAGTGAAGTGATTCCCTGTAAACGAAAACAACAACTGACAATATAGGCCAGAAACAACGCTTTCGGCTTTTCACAAACTTCAATCTGCAATCCATCAGGCAACGTCACTTGCAAACTTTCTGCTGATAAACGCTCACAACAGTAAGGCGACAAATTCTGTTCCAACCGGTTTAGCGTTATACCTGCCTGATAGCCAGTAGGATAGCGGGGTTTATTCAACCGCCGCCAAATACCATTAATCAAGGGAGCGAAGTGGCTCAAGTCGCACCTCCCGCAATTCACCCTTAGTAAAAGTATGCGAAAGTACCTGCTCAACGGGTACGGGTTTAAACGGATTCACCCGTTGTACACAGAGAGTCCAAAACAAGGCATAGCTAGCGGTCAGACCCAATATGATGGCGAATGGAATATACACATCACCGGGATTCATTCCCGGAGGCGTGATGTTAATGATCGCCAAAATAATGCCTACACTAGAGACAATTTGAGGTAATGGGAAAAAGGGTGATTTATAAGCACGATGTAAATCAGGTCTGCGGATACGCAGCAATATCACAGAACATGTCACCAGCAAATAAGCGACGCACCAGGCACATACAGCGGCTAATACCAAAGGCATAATCCGGTTCAAATCACCTTGAATAATAAAGGTATGTAAACAGGGGATCATTACCGCAACCAAAATCCCAAATATTGGCGTTTTAAAACGTGGATGTAGATAAGCAAAAATACGCGGTAATGCGCCATCCAATGCCATACCATAGAGAATACGCGGCACCGCCGCCATCAGGGTATTAATCGTTGCCGCTCCCGCCAGTAATAGCCCAATACCAATCCAATATTTACCAAAATCCCCCATCACCTGACCGGCAAAAGCGGGAATTGCCATTGGCGTTTCCAGCAAGCGAACGTTATTTTCCACATCCACCAGCACATTTTCTACCTGATGGCTGATTGACGCGCCATATAGCCCCATACATAAAGCCACCCCACACAGGCCGGTTATCATTGCTCGTGGAAGAACTTTGGCAGAATTTTTAATTTCAGGCGCCATTGGCGTCACCAACTCACAGCCGACAAACATAAACATCGCCATACCTACCAAGCTCAGTACCGCCAAGGGATCGCTCAGATTAAGCCCTTCACCAAACCAACTCTCCAGCGGCACAGCAAACGGCATTAATAATCCGCAAATACTGAAAATAACCAAAGTACTCCACATGCAGAATGTCAGCACAATTTCGACTTTACCAAACGCTTCAATACCCAACGCATTAAGTAAGCCGAACATAATCACTAACCCAACGCCGACCATCCATGAAGCGTTATGACTTTCCACCATCGTATTTAGGCTGTCAAAATTCACTAATGCCATGATACCGGAGAGGATCGTTTCTGCTGTACCCGCAAAAATATGGACAATTAAATAAGCCGAAAGCGCACCGGTAATCGCCCAGAATCGCCCCATACCACAAGAGATATAATCATAGACAGAGCCGGAGGTAGGTAAAATAGCCGCCGCCTCGGCAAATGTCGTCACTTGGGCCTGCATCATGATAAAACTGATCAGCATTGCCAGTACGAAAGTATCACCACCAATCCCAAAACCACTGGTCACAGTCAGAATAACCGGGCTTGCCATAATCACCCCGACAGAACTTGCCAGTGCGGTAGGAAACCCCACCACTCTCTTTTCAATATGCGAAGTCAGTCGTGTTGACATATTCATTTATCTTCCCTCTTAACTTCTAGTCGTAAAAATAATGCTCACGGCGATTCATTTGTGAATTTTTTGTAAACTTTATTGAGGATAAATACACTATAGAAAGTGAAGAGGAATACCGACCATCGTCCTAAAGAACGATACCTAAAGAGGGATTAATCACTGAAAAGATGTAACGAAAAATACCAGAAAACAGAAAAAAGCAAAAATAATCACTTAAATATCAACTAATAAAAACAAAATCGCTTAGTTAATACATTAAGAAATTATTTCAGATATATACCAAAACACCTGTTCTTAGCCGGTGATCATCACGTTAAGAAATTTCATTTATTGCAATCTGTATCACGTTATTAATATGTTTATTTTGTGTTAATTGCGCATTTTAATTAACATTTGATTAATTTTCAGTATTGATTTATCCAATTAGATATTATTCTAAAGGGAGAACTTTCTTGTCTACTGTACCACCGAATAGCCGTGAAAATGCTTTAATCTACAGTTGCTTAAATACGATTTCCCATCTGGTTCCTATCTCAGCCGCGGCATTCTATCTGGTGAATAATGAATTACGCCCCGAAAACTACATCCTGTACGGTATTTCAGACGAAACTCACCAAAATTATCTGGCTCATTTTCAACATTTAGATCCATTAAAACCGGCTAATTATCAACAAAATAATATTAATATGGTTGGCATGGATCAGAAAACACTGACTAAACATAATAAGTATTACCATGAATTTATGCAGCCAAATAACATACAGGACATTGCCGAAATATTTATCCGTCAACACAACAGAATTATTGCCGGCGTCTCTTTATTACGAGATACCCCATTTATACCAAAAGACTTTAATCGCCTCAGCGCTATTCTGCCATTAATTGAATTAGCCGTCAGAGATTTGCTTCCTGAAACCCCGACTACTTTGACAGCTAAAGAGCAAGAAATTATTAATTTGATAAGAGAAGGATCAAGTAACAAACGTATTGCACAGATACTTAATATTTCCCTGTCTACCGTCAAAACCCACCTGCGTAATATCTTTGCCAAAACCAAAGTCACTAACCGTACTGAATTAGTTTCTAACGGGTTTATTACTCGGCATTTGTGATTGGTAGGATTTGATAAATTATACCCGTCATCTTTCAAGTTGCCTCTTTGTTGGCTGCACTCGTTCACCCCGGTCACATAGTTTGCTATGCTCCCGGGGATTCACTCCCTTGCCGTCGCGATGCATCTTGAAATCCATAGGGTATATACGTTGTCGATCTACAAGTCATCCGGTTGATTAAAAATACCGACTATATCCCGAGAACCGTGCAGTATCCGTTCTATACGGACTTCTGTATCAATAATCTGAAAGAAAACGACATAGCGACCATAAGCGCTGCTTCTGACCCCTTTCCCGAGCTCAGGCCTTTCCCTATAAATTGCGGGAGCTTCCGCTAATAACAAGCATTGCTGGTATAACTCTTTGGTAAAGCTGAGCGCTCTTACAGGATTATCTTGTGCAATCCAATCGCCGATTTCTTCAAGGTCGTGTTCTGCCAGAGGCGAAATACTCAGTTTCATTTACCCTGACTACCTTCGGCCATGTTCTTGTATTTTTGCGTGAGGCGGTCAAAAACATCTCCCGCATCTCTACTTTCACCGCTTTGGATGCCAGCCATTATAGCGCTTTTGAGTGATTCAACTTTTACTTGCTGCTCTCGCTCTTCTAACGCACGAAGACCGGCGCGAATGACTTCGCTTGTATTGTTATAACGACCGCTATCAATCTGATTACGGATAAATGCTTCAAAATAAGGGCTTAGTGCTACACTTGTTGGCATAGTCATTCCTCCAGTGTTTTTAATATCTATTAATAACTATTAGTATAATTTAGAGGCATCATTTCAGCAATATTTTGACAGGCAATTGGACTAGTGGGAGTATTTTTTGGCTGCACTCGTTCACCTCGGTCACATAGTTTGCTATGCTCCCGGGGATTCACTCCCTTGCCGTCGCGATGCATCTTGAAATCCATAGGGTATAAAACAAATTAAATAGTTATATCGTCATTAACCATTAACGGTCATCTTTAATTAAGCAATTCTCACGCTTGACGCTTATTCTGATCGCTAAAGAACAAGCACACAGAGACTTCATTATTTCCCGATATTGGTGATTTCACCCCACGCTAACAAAATACCAGGCGAAAAACCCAGAATGAGTCAAATAAAATCACTATTCGCCTCATTTTGTGAGTAGAATAGAGCCTTATTTGATTCACAGGTGACGCCAATATGGAACCATTGACATAATTCAGTATTTAACACGGTTTATAAAATCTGTAATTTACGGCAATTATTGCCGTGTATTTTTATAAGCCGTTGTATTGCTTTTGAAGGGACGGACTTTCTTTGTACTTGGTAAACAATGAATACGACTATTCGCCTTACCAAAAGCATTTCCCTTACCAATATAGTCATAATGCTTTCATATTTGGCACGAAAACGATTTAGCATTAACCAATGGCCCCTCTTCAGGGGCAATCCTTTTCTGATAAAACAGTTTTCGTAATTTGATACAACACCGCTCCACCAGTAGACATGGGTTTTGCATGCCGTTGAGGTAACCTTCAACTATAGTGTTACCACAATCTAATCTACGCCAAGTACATGACGCAGATTTTGATACGCTTTAGTATGTTTATCCGTCCCCATCTTCGCCAAATTCCTCTGTTTCCAGAGGATGGCAGGCAGTTGCTCAACACTTTCTAGTCCCAGCAATGACCAGTCTGGCGTTCGGTTTTTAAAGGATAACAGAAAAGTACGCTCCTGTTCGGTTAAAGAGTCGTTAATCAACTCAACCAAGCTTCCTCGCGTCGCTTCCAGTTCGGCCAATTCGACGTGCTGTTCTGCCATATTCAGAAACTCACCATGATAGACACCAGCAATGTCCTTGAAAATGGGCCTAAGCAATTCGGCGATAGGACGGCTATGGCTAACCATGTAGACTATCAGAGCCTTGCGAAGATCATCAGTAAGGCCCTCGTTATCCAGCAACCATTTCATATCGAACAAATCTCTAGGATGTTGCCTATCCAGTGCAGCGCAGATTTTTCCGGCATAGAGATCAGCATGGGAAACGATTTGGATTTCAGCGTAGCCAAACTCATCTTCCACAACCTTGCAGACTGTCATTACCTTCGGTTCAAACACAGTACCACGCAAGACCGGTGACAACTCAATTTTTATTTGAACGCCTGATCTTCCTACAATCAACCGCAAAGCATCGTCTTTATCCCGGAAAGATTCGATAATTTCCGCGTCTGCCATAGCAGCTCGAATGGCAACCGCTATCTTACTCAGAGCAGCTTTGATCGCCGTTAAAGCTTCTGCACGTTGCAGCATCGGTAAAAATACTAGATCAATATCAACCGACAACCGAGGCAAGTTGCGAACAAACAAATTGATAGCCGTACCTCCTTTCAAAGCAAAACACTCCTGTTCAGCAACAAAAGGCAGTAGTTGCAGTAACAACTGAACTTATCGGTAATAAATACTGTTACGATCCATAGCCTCTCCCTACATATCCTTGGGCACCGTGATGAGCCAGGTATTATCCAATCGCCCTTCGGTAGCAATGACGCGTTTGCCAGACCCTAGGTTGTACTTTTGAGGCTCCAACTTCTTAAACCAAGCGTGCTGATGCCTTTCTGCTAACCAAAGAAAAAGCCGCTTTACCTTAATACTGGAACAGGCCAGAAGCAAAGCATCAAGTTTGCGCGGTGACAAATTGTATAATCCCTGCATCAGTTGTTCGGCATGTTCAAAGCTGACAGCTTTGGGTACATCCACCAAAACTTCGAAGATAGCCCTTTCCGGGCAAGAGAATTGGAATGCAGGCATTCCCTCCCGCCATTGCTCCTGCCTAAGCCAAGTTGAGTCAGCTATCAGATTTTCCGGCCATAACGCTTGGGTCCGGTGCCCTTTAAAATACACATCTAAAGGTACTCTGGTCAGCCAGCGAGGTAACGGCTCACTAGAATACAAGTGAACTGTTCGGATATGAGAGCGGGTGACGTAGTGAGCTAACCCGGCTATCTCCAGAGCAGTCAGCCCACCGAGGTGAATAGGTGTTTCAGACATACGCTGCAATGAAGCAACAACACCTTGCCAGTTTAGGTGGCAACTGAATTGACTAAACACTCCAGTAGCAAGAGGGATAAGTGTTTTACTACGCACAGTATTGTCTACAAAATGAAGTTTAAGCCCTTGAGCAATGAGCCATTGTTTGGTAGCCAACATACCAACAGGAAGTAATTCTTTAAGTCGTTGACGTGCTTCAGAATTTAACATAGTTTATGAAATCCATAATTTGCGGCGGTTATTGCCGGATATTCAATAGATCATAAACTAGCAGATTTTTTTGTGGTTTATAATATCTATTTTTCACGGCAGTTATTGCCGTGTATTTTCATTTTTATAAACCATTGCATTGCTTTTGAAGAGATAAGCTTTCTTTATATTTGGTAAGCAATGAATATAACCATTCGCTTTACTAAACTAATCACCAAGTATCAAAACTGTACAGTGACTTTCTCTCACCACTCAATCACAAGTGATTATGATTGGTAAAAACTCACCCAATGTTGGCAAAGATACCAGGCGAAAAAACCAGAATGAGTCAAATAAAATCACTATTCGCCTCATTTTGTGAGTAGAATAGAGCAGTTATTTGACTCATGGGTGACGCAAATGTGGATATGGGAACAACCGAACTGGCCTGCATTTCATTGGAATGTCGATACTATTGCACCATTACTGCGAGATGTGCACTTCAACCAAGGATTGCTATTAGGCAAATCTGATTATGAAGACACCAAGCAGGCAACGCTTGATAGCCTTCTATCTAGCATACTCTATTCAAGTGAAATTGAAGGGGAAAGACTGAATGCAGCTTCGATACGTTCATCATTGGCAAACAGATTAGGTATTACGGAAGAAAAACCTTATCCAATCATAGAGAAGAGTGACGGCATTACAGAGGTTGCTCTTGATGTGATAGAAAATAGCCACTCCGATTTAACCCTTGAACGTATACTCAAGTGGCATCAGTTGATATTCCCCGAAGGCTATACCATGTTCAATCCGATACATAGCGTATAACTTATCAAGGGCCGTTGCCCTGATATTATGGGTTATTTTTAGCCTGTCATGGGTTGTCAGTCCCAATAACAGGCAATAAATCTCTGTGGATTTATTGTCAATGCCGGCCTTTTGCGACACCCTCAGTGCGGGCGGGGATATAAGGCGAAAGCCCGTAGGGCTTTAAAGATCAATCAGGCGTTGACTGACTCTGAACATAAGCTCTGAGCGTTTCAATCGTCGCCTCTCCGGTACGACAAACAAAATATGATCGTGACCATAGAAGCCCTGTCTTACTTTGCATCCTCAGGTGCGTATTTTGCTGGCGCAGCAGACGCGATGATACCGATTTCAGATTGTTGACCATAACACTGACAACCAGTTTTGGAGGATAGGCAATCAGCAGATGGACATGGTCTGGTTCTCCGTCCATCTCAATAATTTCACCTTCGAGTTTTTCAGCAGCAGAAACAAAAGCATCCCGCAACTGCTCTATCATTCGTCCGTCAAACAATCTTCGACGGTATTTTGTCGTAAAAATCAGATGCACAACAAGTTTGCTGACGCTATGCCGTTTTCGGAGGGATCCTTCCCGTCAATCGTCGTGATTACTCAATTGATATATTCCATTAACCTGTTAAAATATATACATTATATCAATGAGCGCTAACGATGTTAAGAGCCACAAAAGTACGCATCTACCCGACACCTGAACAGGCAGAATTTCTCAATGCCCAGTTCGGCGCTGTTCGTTTTGCGTACAACAAGGCTTTGCACATCAAAAAACAGGCTTATCGGCGGCACGGTATAAGTTTAAGCCCCCGTAAAGATCTGAAGCCTTTATTGGCTGTAGCGAAGAAATCCCGTCAGTATTCATGGCTCAAAGAGTATGATTCTATCGCGCTACAGCAGGCGATAATCAATCTTGATGTGGCTTTTTCCAACTTTTTCAATCCGAAACTGAAAGCACGTTTCCCAACATTTAAGCGTAAGCATGGAAAACAATCCAGCTATCATTGCGTTGGAGTGAAAGTGCTTGACGGTGCAATCAAAATCCCGAAAGCCTCGCCGATTGCAGCCCGGTTGCACCGTGATATTACGGGTACGTTGAAAAGCATCACGTTGAGTCGCAGCGCGACAGGGAAATACTATGCGTCGTTACTCTGTGATGATGGAGTAGAAGTGCCAGCAAAGTCAGCATTGATAACCAATATCACGGGGCTTGATGTAGGGCTGAGTCATTATGCAATTAAATCAGACGGTACAAAGGTAAGTAATCCGCGACACT
>NZ_LOIC01000044.1:0-142702 GCF_001684335.1 Photorhabdus namnaonensis | reverse complement strand
ATGCCAGTCGAAACTTACGGCGAAAACAAAAAGCCTTATCCCGCAAGCAAAAAGGGAGTGCCAATCGTCGTAAAGCCCGAATACAGCTGGCGGGTGTACACGAACGGGTAGCTAATGCCCGTGCTGACTTCCAACATAAACTCTCTCGAGCAATTGTTGACGAAAACCAAGCGGTAATTGTAGAGACGTTGAAATCAGTCAATATGATGAAGAACCATAATCTGGCTCGTGCTATCGGCGATGCGGGCTGGCATGGATTCATCACAAAACTGGAATACAAAGCAGCAGAAAGAGGAGTTCATCTGGTCAAACTGGATCAATGGTTCGCCAGTTCGAAAATCTGTCACTGCTGCGGTAACAAAATGACTGAAATGCCACTACACAAGCGTATCTGGCAGTGTCCAGTGTGTGGAGTTGAGCATGACCGAGATATTAATGCGGCAATCAATATCCGACACAAGGGCATATTGGAATTAAAGGCGGCGGGACTCGTCGTAACAGCTCATGGAGACCAGTGTAAATCCGTCATATCGACGGTTGCGGTCTGAGAAGTGGGAAGCCTCGCCGTTTACGGAGGGGAGCAGTCACTAGCAGCCAATATCAAAAAGTGGCGAAGGTAAGTCGTGCGACTGCAACCAGACACCTGGCACATTTGGTTGAGCTAGGCTGCTTAGAAAGTACTGGCGCGGGTGGTCGTAGCACTCGTTACCTTATTAATCACGAGTATTGAATTATAGTGGTGAGTAGTACACAACCAACCTGCTGCCCTGAGAAGCCCTCTCCTGGATAAAATGCCAGTGATGACCTTAGGTTTGACAATGGCCCCTTTCAATCAAGGGGCCTTGCTTATTTTGATCCAAATATCAAATCAATAGCGAACCATCACAGATTTCAATTCAGTATAGTGCTCAATAAAGGCGCTACCGAATTCACGACCTATACCTGAGGATTTGGTGCCGCCAAATGGTAATGCCGGATCGAGGAATGTATGCATATTGACCCAAACGGTCCCCGCTTCGATACGCGGGATCATGCGCATAGCTTTGCTGAGATCATTGGTCCACAAACTCGCCGCTAAACCAAATGGAGTGCTGTTCATCAAGCCAATCAGCTCTTCTTCATCGTTATAGCTGAGGAACGTCCCGACAGGGCCAAATGTCTCTTCCTTCATCAATGAATCTTCAGGGCTGTTAGCACGAATCACCGTCGGCGCCACAAAGAAGCCCGGCCCGGCCAGAGCATGACCACCGTAAACAATCTCACTGCCTTCCTGACGAGCTTGCTCAAACAGGGACAGGATCTTGTTATAGTGCGCTTTGTTTGCCAACGGCCCCATTTCTGTTGATTCATCCAGAGGAGAGCCAATTTTCATTGCCGCGAGTCTTTCTGACAACAATTTCAGCACGTCATCCATATGGCTTGCAGGAATATAAAAACGTTCCGCTGCCGCACAAATCTGCCCTTGATTGAGATAACCGGCTTCCAGAATACCATCGACAATTTTTTCAACAGGCATGTCCGCTAAAAACGCCGCGCCGTTCTTGCCACCCAATTCCAACGTGGCGCGAGTCAATCCCTGTTCCATTGCTGATTTACCAACAGCAATACCCGTTGGTACCGATCCGGTGAAAGTCACTTTGGCACATAACGGATGACCTATCAGTGCAGGCCCAAGCACCGAACCTGAACCATTAATCACATTAATGACACCATCAGGAATACCCGCTTCCTTGGCTAATTCAGCCACTCTGAGCATGGTCAACGGGGTGTATTCACTGGGTTTCAATACAATGGTACAGCCACACGTCAGTGCAGCCGCTATTTTCCAGATGGCAACCATGATGGAAAAATTCCACGGAATAATCCCTACCACAACACCGACCGGCTCACGACGGGTAAACGCCGTGTATTGCTCACCTTTAAAAGAGGGCAAAGAGACATTCAGGGTTTCACCGCTGATCTTACTTGACCATCCGGCAAAATAACGCAGGAATTGAGCGGAGGAATCAATTTCCAGCATACGGGATAACTGGATAGTTTTACCGGAGCAAAGGGATTCTAACTGCGCCAACTCTTCCCGATGCGCCAATAATAGATCTGCCAGACGATTCAGGCAGTGACCGCGCTCCATCGGCGAAGTTTGGGCCCACACTCCATGAAATGCCGCCTGTGCCGCTTGCATAGCGGCATTGACTTCCACTTCACCGCCTTGATTAACCGTTGCAATAACTTCATCAGTCGCAGGGTTTATGACAGAAAGTGTTTCACTCCCCTGAACGCTGACTGGCTGACCATTAATATAATGTCCATGATTATGCTGCAAAAAGGCCGTAACTGACTGTAATAAGTTAATATCACTCATTTTTTACCTCTAACAAACAAGTGTTTTTTAACCTTTAATACAAGACAGATAATGCTTCACAAAACGGTCAGCGGTGATTTCCCACAGTACTTCCGTTCCTTTCGGCGCAAACCAGGAATCCCCCGGATGATATTCAACGGTTTCCCCGCTCTTCACATCGGTCAATTTTACCGAACCTTCTGTTACAGTTGCGTGCTCATCAAACGGATACACCATACTGAACTTGCCACGAGTACAAGCGAAAATACCACACGTCAGGTTATCCGTTGGTTCACCAAATATCATTGCCATACTGGCCTGCGGATCGCCTTCCAACACAGTCGCTCCCAGATTGCTTACGCTACCAATGTCCAATAATTCAGGCAGGGATTTGTTCAGTAAAAATGATTTAATCATAATGTCCTCGTTCCAAATAAAATAATTTATGAATTTTCGATTAATACTAATGATATCAATAAATTAACGACGTCCTTTCCAATACCCAGACGCTTGATGCCAAATCTTGCCCGCAGACACCATTAAATGTCGTAACTTATCTTTACCAATAATATTTACATGAGGAATTGAACTCATCAGGTCATAACGCTCAGATCCTTCGCTCATTCCTTCGGCCAATACTTTACAAACGATATGGCTTGGCGTGACCCCGAAACCGGAATAACCCTGCACATAGAACACATTATTGTGCTGCGGCAGAGAACCAATCTGTGGGAACAAATTCGCACTGCAACACAACGGTCCTCCCCATGCCAATTCAACCTTCACATCTTTTAGATAAGGGAAAACTTTCAGCATCAAGTGACGATTCCAAGCTTTCAAATCAGATGGGATATGTTCAATGAAAGGGGTTGCACTACCGAATAAGAGGCGGTTTTCCTTCGTCACACGGAAGTAATCAATAACCGGACGAATATCACTGTATGCACCACGAATCGGACTGATTTTCTCAATCAAATCATCGGGTAATGCCTCCGTCATTAACTGGAAGGCATAAGTGTTGACCACCTTTTTATAAATATATGGCTCCAGGCCACTATTAAGAAAGGCGTTACAGGCCCACAACATTTTATTGGCGCGAACTGATCCCATCGCGGTACGAACCGTTACTCTGGAACCATATTCAATATCCAGTACCTCGCTGTTCTCAAAGATTTTTACGCCCAAATCTGTCGCGGCTTTCGCCTCACCTAGCAATAGGTTTAGGGAGTGAACATGACCGCCTCCCATATGCTTCAACGCACAAGTATAAACATCAGAACCGATCACCTTGTTCACATCAGGACCGGTGTAAAGCTCAATATCTTCATCAGGAGAGATCGCCTGAAAATCTTTCAGCCAGCTATGTAATGTCTTTTCCTGTCTCTTATTCATGCCAAGATAGCTATAACCACGGCAGAGATCAGCATCGATATTATATTTAGCAATACGATCACGGATGATGCCTGCACCCAAATTGCTGATCTGAAAGATCGTTTCCAGCCCTTTCTCACCAATATGGCGTTTGATCACTGCCAGATCATGACCGATACCCGCCATAACCTGACCACCATTACGACCTGTACTGCCATAGCCAAGATAACGACTTTCCAAGATTGCAATATTGGTGATCCCTTTCTCAGCCAATTCAAGGGCAGTATTGATACCGGAAAATCCACCACCGATAATGACGACATCCACATCCAGATCTTCTTGTAATGTGGGAAAACGAAGATCATATTTCTTAGTCGCAGCGTAATAAGTTAATGAATCAAGATGATTGTTCATGCGATAGCCCGATTAGCATCCAACATAATCACCGGATTATCTGTAGCGCAGCGTCACATCACCATGTCCCTTTAGGGATATTTGCAACACAGTTTTAACATTTGTGACTCAGGCAAAATAACGGACGGGAGGTGTCATAAATAGGCTAAAAAGCTCTGCTTGTGATCTGATTTGTAGTTTTTGATAAATATTTTTCCGATGGTTTTTCACCGTCCCCGTACTGATAAAAAGTTTCTCGGCAATCTGTGGTGAGCCTTTACCTTGCAATATTAACTCCACAATCTCACATTCTCTCGGAGTCAAAGCATAACGAGTCTGAGTATCCAGATAAACCATTTCAGCAGCAGGCGCTTGCTGCGTCATTTCATAATGTAATCGCGCCACACTGCGGATAATTTCCAATGCAACTTTCAGGTTTTTCCGATGCTGTTTCTGGATGAAAAATGGCTGATTTTCCTTACCGAAAAACAGGCCAAGTTGCCTTTGAGGAGAGAGTTTCAATAACACCCCTGTTTCATCCTGCCAACCGGTCTTACGATAAAAATTCAAATAATAATCAGTATGATAAAATCCTGAAGGAGCAAGTTCCCGTAAGGTAAATAGATCAGTGTCAACCCCACTTATCAGGGCTTGATAGAAAGGGTCTTGCAGATAAGCGCCTTGTTGATAAATCTGATTTATTACATCACTGTTTTTCTTCTCGGTTTTACTTAAACAACGCGGAGGAGAACCTTGTTCAAAGGCATAAACAATAGCGTTATCAAAAGTAATAAATTGTTCCAGCCAGGTCAGTAAATTAGGATAAAATTCACTGGTCGCCACCGATTCAATCACTGCTGATAATCTATCTACATGAATATCCATTCAAGCCCTCGCAATTATTCATAAATTAATAATAAATCCGAAGCAGATATAGCCCGCCAATTCCATAGCGAAACTATATAAAAATCACACTCAAACTGGATGCACAACTTAATTATTGTTTATGTGTTAATCAAATCACAATTATGAAACATTTTACTAATTATTTATGAGAACACTCCCCCAGATCTAAGATTTTGTCACGGAATAGACGTTTTAACTGGATTATCCTCATTTTTTATATCACTTTCTCTGGCAAGGAGTAAAAATGAGCACCAAAAAAATTATTCTTGATTGCGATCCGGGACATGATGACGCCATTGCGATGTTATTGGCACATGGCAACCCTAATATTGAGCTATTAGCCGTCACAACAGTTGTCGGCAATCAGACATTGGATAAAGTCACGCAAAATGCGCTGGCGATAGCGCATATTGCCGGTATTACCGGCGTGCCCTTTGCCGCAGGCTGTCATCGCCCATTAGTTCGCGATATCGAAACCGCATCGGATATTCACGGCGAATCGGGTCTGGGGGGTGTGAAGTTACCTAAACACTCTCGAACGCTAGATCCCCGTCACGCGACTGATCTGATCATTGATACCATCATGTCTCATCCGCCAAAAACGGTGACTTTGGTCCCCGTTGGCAGCTTAACCAATATTGCTCTTGCCGTCCGTAAAGCACCGAAGATCGTTGAACGGGTAAAGGAAGTGGTATTAATGGGCGGTGGATATCACACCGCCAATAGAAGCGCGGTTGCGGAATTCAACATCAAAATCGATCCAGAAGCGGCGCATATTGTTTTCAATGAAAAATGGCCGCTGACAATGGTCGGCCTGGATCTAACACACCAAGCACGGGCCACACCAGAAATCACCAAAGCAATTTCACGTATTAATACCAAAGTGTCTCAATTTGTCGTAGAGCTACTGGAGTACTATGGTGAAAGTTATCAGAAGAAACACGGTTTCAACAGCCCACCAATACATGATCCTTGCGCCGTCGCCTATGTGATCGACCCGACCGTAATGACAACGCAAAAGGTACCCGTCGATATTGAACTGAATGGCACCTTAACTGTGGGAATGACAGTGGCGGATTTCCGTTATCCAATACCAAAAGATTGCCATACCCAAGTTGCCGTCAAACTCGATCAACAGCGATTCTGGCAATTGGTTATCGATGCGTTGAAAAATATCGGTGATACCTGCGATTAAGATGGAAAATAACCCCAGGTAGGGAACGATTATTAAAGCCGTTGCTTTCAATATTAAACGGCTTTTAACACCGCCCTAAGTCGCGGATATCGACGAGCCAAACGCCAACGCAATCTAAACCCACGAGCATTTTTCCAGATCATTGACCAAATACCGCGCTCAAATAATTCATGAACGATTTGTTGTTTTATCGTAGAGGATTCTATCCCATTGATGGTATGCAAAATCCCTAGCCCCTCTTTCGCAATCTGCCAATGACACGCCGGCGCCTGCTTAACTTGCTGCGGATAACGCTGATTGATCTTATTCAGCATCTCCAAAATTTTCATATAGTGATGTGCTGTTCTCACCTTAATATGATCATCAGCAGGGGCATGGGATACCGAAGAAGCATGGATCAGATAATCATAAAAAGATTCATCAATATATTGCACCCGATTTGCCGTTAACAAGAGTTCTGTCGTCCACGGAATATCCTGATGATGCAACCCCGGTTCAAACTGATAATGATGTTTTGTCAGAAAAGCTCGTTTATAGATATTTAGCCAAGTTACATGCAGGAATTTGCGTGAGCTCAGTGCTTGTTGCAACCATTCTGGCCCACTCAGAACCGCGGTAGAAGAGAGACGCTCAGAAGGAAAAATCTTTCGGGCTGGCCGACCATCATCATAAACATAATGACCGTTGCAAGTAGCAATATCCAAATCATTATTCTGAGCAATCTCTAACAACCGGTTATACATCCCCGGATAAATAACATCATCAATATCAGGGAAAGCCACATAATCACCACTGGCCTTTGCTAACCCCGTATTACGGGCAACAGAAACCCCTTGATTCCTTTGAGTGATAATTTCTGTCTTCGGGAATTTCTCGGCATATTGCTCAATAACCTGGCGACTATTATCCGTTGAACCATCATCAACCAAAATTAATTCAAAATCAGTTAGCTTTTGCCAAAATAAATTGATAAAAAATTGCGGTAAAAACCGCGCCCCATTATAAATAGGTACGACAATGCTGAGTTTTAGTGATATAGACATAAAATCAATATATTCCTTTATTGCAAAAGTGTTGTTTTTTATATTGACATCAGCTAGATATTTATCAGAAAAATAATTTACACAGATAAAGATAAATCTAATAAATATTTATTGCCTTTATATTACAACTAAAAATAAAATAATAATGATTTATAGTGATTTTTATTTTAAATCATTATCATTGATATACACCATATAATCAAATACATCCATACCCTATGGATTTCAAGATGCATCGCGACGGCAAGGGAGCGAATCCCCGGGAGCATAGCAAACTATGTGACCGGGGTGAGTGAACGTAGCCAACAAAGAGGCAACTTGAAAGACGACGGATATAGATAATTTATATTTTAATGCTACATCCATTACCAATTAATTATTATATAAATATCGTCATTAATAACTTTTACCGTTCAACGTTATCAACAGCCGACATTTTCACCAATATTACTGCTGAAACTAATAATAGTTCAACCGCAGTTAAACAATTACTCACTATATTTCACATCAACTAATGTAATGATGTTATTGTTTATCTTTGGTTTTAGTAGAAAGCAGATAATAATACTTGCAATGAAGCTGAGCTGTACTGGTAACGCATACTATCCTAGGTCATACGCAGCATTTTATTGCTTCCAGTGAATTATGTTGGGTTTTACCGGCCCCCAGACTTTCATCTTCCACTCCCTAAAAAGGAATCTAATATTATGAAAAAACAGGAAAAAATAGCCTCACGGACAATTATTACCGCCAGCTTGCTGACACTGATAACGGGCTGTAGCCATATGGAAAAGATCCATATGCCAGAAGAAAATAAACCCGTCCTTTCCACTAAGCTGGATATCCATCAGCCAACATCGATCATTGTTCCTGTCACTATCTCCGGTAAAAAATATCAATTCTTGCTCGATACTGGCGCCAGTTATACCTTCATCGATAATAAGCTGGCAAAAACGCTGACACAAACCACACCAGAATCAAAAATACCGGTTACATTCCACCGTATGCTGTCCGACGGATTGGTTACAACCAGTGAAAAACGCTTACACAAAGCTGACCTAGCATTATGGCAACCCCTAGCGATTACCCTCGGTAATCATACGGTGCCTGGCTCTGATCCCTGGATTGGCATTGACATGAGTCTCTTTAATCAGTCCATTGGTCAGGAACTGGATGGTATTCTCGGAATCGACACTTTTCGTCAGTTAAACTGGGAAATAAATAACCTGAACCACACATTGACAATATGGCGCCATGCCCCTTCAATCTTAAATTATCAACAATGTGAACCTTACAGTGATAGCTATGGCAAATCTCCCGCAATCCAGATTTCTAATGTCGTTTTTAATATAGATACCGGGGCCGATTACAGCTATGTTTCTCAAGAATTTATTGAATATCTGAAAAAAGAGCACAAAGATAAAATTTCTGAAGGAACCCGTGTCAAATATGCGTCCGCTGGTGGACTTGATAGTAGTAAAGAGTATCTCATTGATGGCTTTTATTTACAGCAATTACCGGTAGGTCGTCTGAGAATTGGCGAAAATAAAAATGATCTCTACAATCTTGGTATGAGTTTCTTCTCACGTTTTGATGATTATCTGTTTATTCCAAATAAAATGCTGCTCTGTTTTAACGCCAAAAACTTTACCCGTTATGGCAGTCCATTACTTCGCACGATTGCAATCCGTTATTTTAATAACAAAGTAGAGATATTTTACAACGATCCCAAAGAGATTGAACAATTTGGATTAAAGAACGGCGATATTGTACTAGAAGTTAATGGTCAACCCGCCCTTCCTAAGGATATCACCTATCTTCGCAATCAGTTGTCAGAAACACCATCAGGTAAATTGACAATAAAAATTGAACGAAATAACATCCAGAAAATTATTACCATTTAATAAAGCCATTTATTGAGGGAGATATAGG
Source organism: Photorhabdus namnaonensis (assembly GCF_001684335.1). Lineage (GTDB taxonomy): Bacteria > Pseudomonadota > Gammaproteobacteria > Enterobacterales > Enterobacteriaceae > Photorhabdus > Photorhabdus namnaonensis. The sequence goes on along the minus strand of NZ_LOIC01000044.1, from coordinate 133,521 downwards.
TTCTCCTTCAATAAACTTATTCAAACGGGCAGAAGGGATTTGTGGAATCCTCCCTGCTGAAATCAAACAGATCTGTCAGCTCAATCTGTAAACCATTCGCAATAATATTGATGATTTCAAGGGTAGGATTCCTAACCCCACGCTCAATACCACTGATATACGTCCGGTCAATTCCACACTTATCGGCAAAAGCTTCCTGAGACATGCCAGACGATTGCCTGAAATACCTAACTCTTTGTCCAAAAAGGGATTTTACAGCATTTGGCTTTTTCATCCGATAAGTATCGAATTATGTTACTTATCAGACCACGGACTATGAGTCACTTTTTATGGTAAGTTATGTTATCATATGTGACTTATAGTCTACTATGTAACGATTTACCTTTTCATATCAAAGTTATCCGTAACACGGAGGATTAATAATGAAAAATCAGGACTGGCACCCAGCAGACATTATCGCCGAGCTGAAAAAACGGGGAACATCATTAGCAGCCGTTTCAAGGGAAGCAGGGTTAGCATCATCTACCCTTGCTAATACCCTGCAACGCCGCTGGCCCAAAGGTCAACAGCTTATTGCCGCGGCTTTAGATTGCGATCCCGCTGAAATATGGCCTTCGAGGTACACAAGGTAAGTGGCTGTAGATAAAAGTGGAGCAGTTTATCAATAAGATAAGCTGCTCCTATCTACTTTATACCATTCGGTAAGAATAATGATTACTTGTAGCTGCTTGTATTTATCTTTTCCTATTCGCTATCCATTTCCCATATCTGGTTTTCAGTTTTTTCCATTTGTGCCAATCTGCTGCGTCTGTATGAATATTTTTCTGTAAACAGAAGGGGTCATGCCCGTATTTTTAACAAAGGCCCTGCGCATCACATCGCTGCTTCTGTATCCACAAGCTCCCGGTATTGCCTTGAGCGGGAGCCTGCTTTCCTCAAGCAACATCCGCGCTTTCTCGATACGTGCATTCTCCAGCCATACTCCTGCCTTCATGTTGAGTTCCTGGCGGAACAGACGTCCCAGATGCCTGATGCTCAGGTTCATATGTGTAGCCATGTCCTGTAAACCCCTTATGTCTTGTAGGTTTGCCTGCGCCCAACGTTGCAAATCCTGAAAAGCGGCTCTCCCGGATAGGGATAACTGACTCCTGCGGATAAAGTGCCCCTGACAGGCTGGTCGCCTGAAAAACATGACGAGACTTGCCGCCACCTCCATCGCGATCTCGCGGCCCAGATCCTCTTCAACCAATCGGAGCGCCAGATCCAGCCCGGATGTCACCCCCGCAGCCGTTCTCAGGGAACCATCAGCCACATAGAGCATGTCCGGTTCAACTGTGATTTCGGGAAAACGCATCGCGAGCAATTCGGCACACTCCCAGTGGGTTGTCACCCGACGCTGCTTCAACAATCCGGTCTGCGCCAACAACAGAGCACCGGTACAGACGGAGCCGTAACGTTGACTACGATGGCACATTTCGATGATTGCCGAGCGCTCCTGTTCTGAAAGGGTATGGTTATGCGCATTCGGTGCGCCAGCCACAAGAAACGTGTCTGCCGAGTGGCTGGTTGTATGGCTCAAAATCACATCGGCCACCAGCTTAACGCCTGACGAAGAGGTGATGATGTCTGAACCGGTCGACATCACGCTCAGGGAATAGACCTGCCGGTGCAATATGCGGTTCGCCTCAGCGAACACGTCTAAAGGGCCTGAAACATCGAGCAACTGAACATCAGGCACAGCCAATATGGTGATGTTGTGAATCATTACTTTGCAGAAGTCTTATTTAATCTTAGTGTCCTGAATCATCGTTATAAGTTAATTCAGGACGGGCGTCATGTGTTTTATGCTTACCTCACTTAATCAACCGGAGACAGCATATGAGTTTTTCAGTTAATGGAGTGAGTATTCCTGATACCCAGATAACCCGTGACGCAACCACGTTCATCCGCGATACGGAATCTGATCTGCTTTTTCATCATTCGAGTCGGGTTTACTATTGGGGGGCGCTCGCTGGCCAGCGTCTTGGGCTTAGTGTGGACCATGAATTGCTCTATGTCGGATGTATGTTCCATGACATTGGCCTGACACATGAGCATTGCAGTTGTGACAAACGATTCGAGGTTGACGGCGCGAATGCGGCGAAACATTTCCTACAAGGATACGGCATCGCTCAGGCTGATATTGATAAAGTCTGGACGGCGATTGCCTTGCATACCACACCGGGCATTCCAGAGTTTATGGCGCCCGAAATTGCACTCGTCACCGCTGGCGTAGAAATGGACGTGTTGGGCATCAATTACGAAGCGTTCAGCGACAGTGAGCGCATTGCTGTTGTACAGCAACATCCGCGCACTGACGGCTTCAAGGAAGATATCATTCAAGCTTTTTATGACGGCATCAAGGATAGGTCCCAGACAATGTTTGGTAGCTTTAATGTGGATGTCATACAGGATAAAAAGCCCGGACTTGTTCCCCTTAATTATTGCGACGTGATCCGCAATTCCCGCTGGAAAGGCTGAGTATCCTGCTGTGGCAACTGAAGGATAACCTGCCAAAGCGCAGGTTATTCGTTTTGAGGCTACAGAAGCAGAGAAGATCTGCCTAACCCTTTTTCTCCACGTCAAAATCAAACAGATCTTTCAATTCGATCTGTAAACCACTCGCTATAACATTGATGACTTCAAGCGTGGGATTCCTGACGCCACGTTCAATGCCACTGATATAAGTACGATCAAGCCCACATTTATCGGCAAAAGCTTCCTGAGACATACCAGACGCCATTCTGATATATCTAACTCTTTGTCCAAAAAGGGATTTTATAGTATTAGGTTTTTTCATTCGATAAGTATCGAACTATGTTACTTATCAAACCACGGACTATAAGTCACGTTTTCTTGTAACTCGTGTTACTAATATGACTTACAGCAAAAATACGATGAATTATGTTTTAATAACCAAGAGATCTGTCATTGAGAGAATTAAAAAGTTCAACATCATGGCACAAAAGGCATATATAGCTTCTCTTATCATTCACTTCCTTGATCCCTATAGACACTACCGCCTTTGTCTGGCTGGATAAGCGCCAAACAAACATAACGTTACAAATTAAAAATATGAAAAAATTTTAAACATATTAATTAAGTTTATTTATTTTATCAATAAATTTGCCAATCTGGCCGCAAATATTATCTTTCTTAACTTTTATTTAACTTGAAAGATAACGGGTATAAATGCAAATTATCCAACGATGGTACGCATATTGCTTGGATATCAATTTATCTACCACACAGGAATTCAACCTATGACCACACAGCAAGCAACCGCGATTTTTTTCCACCGAGGTGACACAACATGCAACAGATTGTGAATCTATGGCCGTTGATTGGCATCGCGGTTATTGTCGTGGGCTTTTTACTTAGGTTTAACCCGGTATTGGTGGTGATTGTCGCAGGGATAATTACCGGGTTGGCAGCGCATATGCCGATCACAACGATTCTGGAAAAGCTAGGTTCCGGCTTCCTTAATACCCGAAATTTGCCGCTAATTTTGCTGTTGCCGCTGGCAACTATCGGCCTTTTAGAGCGGCACGGTTTAAAAGAACAAGCTCAAACCTGGATTAGCAATATTAAAACTGCAACCGCCGGACGGTTGTTGATCATTTATCTGTTCATTCGTGAAGTAACCGCTGCGCTAGGGCTGACCAGCTTAGGAGGACACCCGCAAATGGTGCGTCCCCTGCTGGCGCCAATGGTAGAAGGGGCTACGGAAAACCGTCATCATGATCTGCCTGACGATGTACGTTATCGCCTGCGGGCCATGTCAGCAGCAACCGACAACGTTGGGCTGTTCTTCGGTGAGGATATCTTCGTCGCCTTTGGCGCAATCATCTTTATGCATAACTTTATGCTAGAGTCTGGAGGCATCCAAACAGAGCCGCTACATATCGCTATGTGGGGAATCCCTACCGCCATCTGTGCTTTCCTGATCCACGCTTTCCGCTTGTCTCGTCTTGACCGCCAGATCGCTACCAAACTGGCAACGTTGAATGGTATGGACAAAAATCGAAGTAAGGTGGAGTAATGTTTCAGCAACAATATCTTTATTGGCTGGCAGGCGTGATCCTGTTGGCCGTAGCAATAATGTCCTGGCGCGATCACGCCAACCCTCGCCGCCTGACCACCAGCCTGTTCTGGGCGTTATATGGCATCGTATTTTTGGTAGGCGACTGGACTTACCGCTTAATAGCACTATGGGCAGGCAACGAAGCCGAGGCCCAAAAAATGTTGCATATCAGTGTGGGGCTGATCGTTGTATTGATGGCGCTGACGGCGGGTTTTGGCGGTGTGCGATTGGGTAGCTACCATCAACGCACACCTCAGCAACGGCAGGAAAGCGCTTCCCGTTTGGGTAATCGTCTATTTCTTCCCGCACTAGCAATCCCTATCGTCACGGTGATCGGCGTATTACTGTTCAACCACATCCCTGGGTTACAACAAGCACTGTTCGGTACCGGCAATCATGCCACGCTGGTAACGCTGTTTTCTATGACAATAGGCTGCTTAGTCGGATATGGCATTGCACTGAAAATGACGCGTGAAAATGTAACTCAATCAACCCAAGAGGCGCGTCGCTTACTGGATTCCATCGGCTGGGCGTTTATCCTGCCGCAGATATTGGCTACGCTAGGACTATTATTCACCGTCGCAGGTGTCGGTACCGCAATTTCTCACCTGACAGAAAATTATCTGGCGGTGGATAACCGATTTATCGCGGTGGCGACATACATACTCGGCATGGCGCTATTGACGATGATAATGGGCAACGCTTTCGCCGCGTTCCCGATTGTTACCGCCGGGATCGGCATTCCCATTCTGGTACTGCAACATGGCGGTAATCCGGCAGTCATGGCCGCCATCGGCATGTTCTCGGGCTATTGCGGTACACTGATGACCCCAATGGCTGCAAACTTCAATATCGTTCCTGCCGCACTACTGGAATTACCAAACCGTAACGCGGTCATTAAAGCACAAATTCCCACTGGAATAGCGCTACTGATTGCCAACGTTTTTCTACTCTATTTTTTGATGTTTTTGTAAGGAAATATCCCTATGAAAACCGTTCTGATTACCACTTTTGAACCTTCTTATTGAGGTTATCACGATGAAATTTATTGATTTAAACAGTGATCTTGGCGAAAGCTTTGGTCAATGGAAAATGGGCGACGATAACGCCATGCTGAGTATTGTCACCAGCGCCAATGTAGCGTGTGGATTTCATGCTGGTGATCCTGCCGGGATACTTCAAACCTTAAAATCCGCCCACAAAAATCAGGTAGTGATCGGCGCTCATGTATCTTATCCAGATCTTGTCGGATTTGGTCGCCGTAATATGGATATCTCCAGTAATGAACTGATCGCGGATGTTATTTACCAGATTGGCGCGTTGAAAGGTCTGGCTGCGGCGGCAGGAACCACTGTAAGTTATGTCAAACCGCACGGCGCACTGTACAACACCATTGCCCATGATGAATACCAAGCCCTTGCTGTTATTACGGCGATTCGTGAAGTGGATGACAATTTAGCGCTGGTTGGATTAGCCGGCTCAAAAATATTGGATTTAGCGAGGGAAAACGGTTTGCGTACCATTGCGGAAGCCTTTGCTGACAGAGCTTACACTCCACAAGGCACGTTAGTTTCCCGCCGGGAAAAAGGGTCTGTGCTTCATGACGCTAATGTCGTTGCCCGACGTATGTTGCAATTAGTGACCGAAGGGGGAGTTGAAGCCATTGATGGCCGTTTTACCCGTATTCAAGCAGATTCCATCTGTGTTCATGGCGACAGTCCAGACGCGGTAGCAATGGCACGTCAGGTGAAACTCACCCTGCAACAAGCCGGGATCACCGTACGCTCCTTTATTTAAATGCCCAGGAGTACCTACCTAGTGCGTTTTTTACCTGTCAATTTGGATGCCATTATTGTCGAGCTTCACGATCTGAATGAAACGCTGGCGTTATTTGATTCACTTAACGCCCTCCCCATTCCAGGAGTAGAAGAAATTATTCCAGCGGCCAGAACACTGTTGATTCGATTTCGTCCCAATGCGGTTTCCACAGTTAAACTTGTCAAAGAAATCAATGGTCGCAACCTGAATACACTGAATAGGGCAACCGGGAAACTCGTTGAAATTCCGGTGCATTACAATGGTGATGATCTGGTTGAAGTGGCAGAAATTCTCGGCATCACCATACCGGAAGTTATTAAGCGACATACAGAAAGTGAGTACACCGTTGCTTTTACCGGATTTGCTCCCGGATTTGCCTATTTAGTCGCAGATTCAGACTGTTTACATGTTCCTCGCCGAATGACGCCAAGAGCGCGCATTCCTGCGGGATCAGTCGGGTTGGCAGGAGAATTCAGTGGGATATACCCTCAAGCCAGTCCGGGAGGATGGCAAATTATCGGTATCACGCCAGAGCGCATGTGGGATCTCTCGCGTTCTCCCTCTTCCCTGCTGCAACCCGGCTCCCGAGTACGTTTCAGAGATCAAGGCAAAGGCGCAGCAATCTCTATCACTAAACCCGAACCCCCTGTTGTGTCCATAGAGGACATTCTATCTTCGCAGGTTGATAAACACGCCTCGCTAGAAATCCTAACCACTGGAATACAAACACTTTTTCAGGATTTAGGGCGTTCAGGACAGGCTAGTTTAGGGATTTCCACTGCCGGGGCGCTGGATAAAACAGCGCTGAGAAGCGCCAACCGGATCGTCGGTAACCCTTCGGATAATGCATGTCTGGAAATTGTACAAGGAGGATTAAGCTTTATCTCTCATGGCAATGTCATCATCGCTGTCACAGGCGCTGACTGCCCGATCACTGTTCAAACAACATCTGGTCGAAAATTTCAGGTTGATAGCTATCAGCCTGTTGATCTCAGTGAAGGCGATAAAGTGACTCTAGGAACACCCAAAGCGGGAATGCGTTCTTATTTGGCAGTACGTGGCGGCTTTGCCAAGCAACCGATTCTTTCCAGCCTCTCTTACGATACGTTGGCACACATTGGTCCTATGCCAATCGCTATAGGCGATACTTTGGATATTCTGACTCTCACACAGGGTTCCGCTGTATCAATGGATGAAAGCCCGGCTTTCAATATGCCCGCCACTGACGATATCGTTACACTGGACATTATTCTAGGGCCGCGTACCGACTGGTTCACCACAGAAGCGCTATCCCTGCTAAAAAGCCAGCTTTGGCAGGTTACACCACAATCTAACCGAGTCGGTATTCGCCTGTATGGCGACACACCATTATCGCGCCTTAACTATAAAGAGTTACCGAGTGAAGGAACGACCACTGGCGCAATTCAGGTTCCCGCCAGTGGTCAACCGGTTCTGTTTTTAGCAGATCATCCTTTGACCGGCGGCTACCCAGTCATTGGTTCCGTTGCCAGCTATCATCTCGATCTTGCGGGGCAAATTCCTGTCAATGCCCGTATCCGTTTCAACCCAATCACTGAATTTCACGAAATAAAAGAGAGTGATTGCCGCTCATGAGTACCGCAATGACCATGAATATTAAAAACCATCCCATGAAAAAAGTTTTGATTGCTAACCGCGGCGAAATCGCCGTCCGTATCATCCGTGCCTGCCGGGATTATGGTTTACAATCTATCGCTGTCTACGCTGATTCGGACATCAATGCACAACATGTACAACTGGCTGATGAGGCTTATAGTTTAGGTGGAAACAGCCCCGCTGATACCTATCTTAATATTCCCCTGTTATTAGATATTGCGAAACGTTCAGGTGCCGACATGGTACATCCCGGATACGGATTTCTGGCTGAACGGGCGGAATTTGCCCGTGCGGTTATTAATGCAGGATTAATCTGGGTTGGCCCTGAACCAGAAACCATTGATATTCTGGGTGACAAAGTTAAAGCACGCAAAATTGCTCAACAAGTAGGCGCACCACAGGTTTCAGGTACAGAAGAACCGGTGAAAAACGCGGAGGAAGCTCTGGCGTTTGCCGAACAATATGGCTTGCCAATTGCGATTAAAGCAGCGTATGGCGGTGGTGGACGTGGCATGAAAGTGGCGTGGCGGCTTGATGAAGTCACCGAACTCTACAATTCGGCTGTTCGTGAAGCAACCGCGGCCTTTGGGCGTGGAGAATGTTTCATTGAACAGTTTCTGGATAAACCTCGCCATATTGAAGCGCAAATTCTGGCTGATAAACATGGCAATGTGGTGGTGCTTGGTACACGTGATTGCTCACTGCAACGACGTAACCAAAAATTGGTGGAAGAAGCGCCGGCCCCATTTTTGACCGAACATCAGCGCCAGCGTATTCATCAAGCGGCACAAGATATTTGCACCGCCGCTTGTTATATCGGAGCCGGAACAGTGGAATTTCTACTCAGTGTAGACGGCACGATCTCTTTTCTGGAAGTCAATACTCGCTTGCAGGTCGAACATCCGGTCACCGAAGAAACCACAGGGATCGACATTGTGGTAGAACAATTTCGGATTGCCGAAGGTAAACCTTTATCATTGACCTCAACACCGATCCCTTTAGGCCATTCTTTTGAGTTTCGCATTAACGCAGAGGATGCGGGTAAAGGATTTTTGCCGACGCCCGGCACTGTGGCGATCTTTTCTCCCCCTTCCGGCCCAGGCATCAGATTGGATTCTGGTGTCGCGGCAGGTTCCACCGTTCCTGACACCTTTGATTCGCTGATGGCTAAACTGATTGTCACCGGAGCGACCCGCCAACAAGCTATTGCCCGTGCACGACGTGCATTACAGGAGTTCAGCATTGAAGGTGTTGCATCAGTATTGCCTTTTCATCGAGCAGTAATGGAGCATCCTGATTTTATTTCCGATGATACATTTAACGTCCACACACGTTGGATCGAAACTGACTTTATCAATGATATAAAAATATCTCCGCGTCAGGAAAACCATTACCCAGAAAAGATAACGCGTACTTTTATTGAAATTAATGGCCGTCGGCATGAACTAGGACTACCCGCCGAATTATTAAAAGGGCTTTCATTGCTTGATTCTGGGCAAAATTCCATCACTGAGAGCAAAGGTAGTGAAGCTGAGGGGACAATAACAGCACCAAATCCCGTCTCAGCGCCAATATCCGGCGTTTTACAATGCTGGTGTGTGCAGGAAGGTGATGAAGTTAAACAAGGTGATGTCATTGCTGTCATGGAAGCAATGAAAATGGAAACGCAACTTACCGCACATCGTTCTGGGAAAATCGTTATCTACGCAGAAGAAGGCGGTTATCAACAGGCAGGAAATGTACTGGCAAGTATTAACGATGATTAACGCCAAATTATCACAATTAATTGGCTCATTTGACACATAAATTCACATTGCCCAATACAACATAAATTGTGCGGATAATTTCCGCACAACTTTAATGAAGAGATTAAATTTAAAATGCAAGAAATATCGTGAAAAAGAAGATAATCACCCCCTTTATGAATAGGAAAAAATAACTATTAAGGGCAGTTTTTTAATCATTTCGTTAAGATTGACAATAAGACAAATAAGTCATCACACAATTTAACAACTGTTTACTTGTTGTACTCCGAAAATTATTAACAAAACTATTTTTTATCCGAAAGAAATATTTACCAAATATTTTCAATATCATGATTTTCAATTTAAAATTGAGAGGCGATTAAAACCAATAATAAACAAAAAAAATATAAAACAAAATAAAGGATAAAAAATTGTAATTTACCAATAATTATAAATTGATAACAGCCATATATATTTATCTAGTTAATGAAAAACAGCATGATAATTTTCAATTATTTTTATATATATTTAAATAATAAGAAACCATTAACTCATTACAAATTAACGGTTATAAATAGTGTAGAGGTTTATTTTCTACACTTGACAACATCAATAAAAACACAAAATAAAAATACAATAAAAACAAGTATTTATAATTATTTTGTCATATCAACAAGATATAAATCAAACTCAACAAGAATAAATCAATAAAAATGTCATAACCTATATACTACACATATTGATATTTTCAAGAAATATATTAAATTCAGACCATTATTTTATTCCAACCATAGCAATATTATTTCATCAAAATATAATGTTACTCATTTAATAATTTTCATATCCATATGATAATTATGCGCATATATGCATCTATCTGAATAGTATATAAACTTACTATTACAACAACATCATAATATTAAATAATTTAATTGTTTTACATTTACTTTACAATTATCAACGCAATTTAAAACTATAATAAGTTCCATATATATTTTTACAAACATATTTTTATATAGATTAACATCACAATTTCAACATTACTCAACAAAACAACAACTCAAATAATTGCAATTACCATTAAACAGAATACTATATTAATAGTGGAATAAAATTTTTATTTACAATATTTCCCTAATGGTCCCAAAGAAGATCAAGATAAAAAACAAATTCAGCAGCATTGATTAAAAAGGAAAAATATTCGTTACTTTAAATTATAATAATAGTGACGGCTAAGTAACCAGGAGAATAATGTGATAACAAACGATTACGAGTTGATGACCGCACCAAACAGCGCACCAGTGAAAATGTGGACTCATGGTGTACCGGTAGAAACGGAAGCGCGTGAACAACTGTTGAATATAGCAAAAATGCCTTTCATATTCAGCCATTTAGCCGTTATGCCTGATGTACATCTTGGTAAAGGTTCAACCATCGGCAGTGTCATTCCAACTCGTGGGGCGATTATTCCCGCCGCGGTGGGCGTAGATATCGGCTGTGGCATGATGGCAGTACGTACCTCATTGAATGCCAAAGATTTACCGGACAACCTATATGCTATCCGTCATGCTATTGAAATTGCCGTACCACACGGACGCACGGCAAACCACAGCGGTAAGGATAAAGGCGCCTGGCAGCAACCGCCAAAAACCGTCGATCGCCATTGGAGCGTGTTGCAGACCGGATTTAAACGGTTAACCGATAAATATCCACAATTACTGAAAACTAACAACCATCAGCATTTAGGGACACTAGGCACCGGTAATCATTTCATTGAGCTGTGTCTGGATGAATCTGACCGGGTATGGGTAATGCTGCATAGTGGATCACGCGGAGTAGGAAATGCCATTGGTAATTTATTCATCACTCTCGCCCAACAGGACATGAAACAGCATATCGCTAACCTGCCCGACCGTAACCTTGCCTATTTTGAGGAAGGCAGCCGTCACTTTGCCGACTACATGGAAGCGGTCGGTTGGGCGCAAAACTTCGCCCGCCATAATCGCGAAGTCATGATGAAGCATACATTGGCAGCACTGGCGACGATAATAACAGAGCCGTTCACTGCCATAATGGAAGCAGTAAATTGTCACCACAATTATGTACAACAGGAGCAACACTTCGGCCAAAACGTGTTAGTCACACGTAAAGGTGCGGTCGCAGCACACCAAGGCGTCATGGGCATCATTCCTGGCTCAATGGGTGCGAAAAGCTTTATCGTACGTGGTCTGGGAAATGAACAGAGTTTTTGTTCATGCAGTCACGGCGCTGGCCGAGTATTAAGCCGCACAGCAGCGAAAAAACGCTTCACAATAGAGGATCAGAAGCGTGCCACGGCACACGTGGAATGCCGCAAGGACAGCGACGTCATCGATGAAATTCCGATGGCCTACAAAGACATTGAGGCCGTAATGGCCGCTCAGTCTTCACTAGTAGAAATCGTTCACACCCTGCGTCAAGTGGTTTGCGTAAAAGGATAATCAAGATGAAAGAAAAATTTGGTATCAGTGACATCATGAAGCAACACATATGCCAAAAACTGGCGCAACTTGAGACAGAGCTGCAAATACGAATACTCTACGCCTGTGAATCAGGTAGCCGCGGTTGGGGATTTGCCTCAACAAACAGTGATTACGATGTACGTTTTATTTATGTACATGCGCCATCATGGTACTTACGCGTCGATCCCTCTCGGGATGTCATTGAACTCCCGATCAGCGACGAACTTGATATCTGTGGTTGGGAACTGCGTAAAACTTTAGGGCTGCTGAAACGAGCCAACCCAACACTGATGGAGTGGGCAGACTCACCGGTAATTTACTACGAAGACGTGGAGTTTATGGCTGCACTACGTGCCCTATTACCAGACTATTTCTCCAACAACAGAGCGCGATATCACTATCTGTCAATGGCAAAGAAAAACTTTCGTAGTTACCTACAAGGCGAGAAAATTCGGTTGAAAAAATACCTTTATGTACTACGTCCATTGCTGGCGGTACGTTGGATCGAAGCTGGTAAAGGTGTGCCACCGATGCGCTTCGACACCTTGCTAGCCGGAACTGTTACAGACGCGGCGCTGATGCGAGAGATACAGACTCTACTTGCCATCAAACGTAACGCTGACGAAACGGAGTATAGTCCACGTTTTAAACGCATTCATAACTTTATCTGCCGCGAATTGGATGATTCAGTTACCCGCTGCGAACTCAAAGACAAAAAACATCTCCCAGATACCGAATTGGATCTACTTCTGATGCACACAGTACTTCACAATAATCATAAAGAAGAAGGAGAATACCTGTTAAAAAATGGATGAAAAAATCATACATATATGACATTTCAGCGATAAAGCTGGATGTTTCCAAAAAGCCAGAAAGCAGGGTCTTCCACCCTGCTCCAGAAATAAACAGATCAATTCTCTATTTTAGGCTGGAAAATTTATGTAGAAAAAAATAGTTATATAATCATTAACCTAAAATAATATGAGGCACAAATCGTGACGTATCCTTCGTGATCCTGCCAATATCTTCCCTGACCGATAAACCAGCAGGCGTGTCATTAACGAGCCAACTACCGATAAGAACGTGGCTATCGCCAATCTTTGGCAATGGGGTATATTGCTGCACAATGTAACCCTCCTCACCGTAAGGCCCATCTACTTCTTCAACCACCTTGCCATCTTTATGAATACTAATATTTGCTCCCTCACGGCTGAATATCGGCTTCATAACGTAGTGAGTTAAGCGCTTGGCTTGCGGATCATCGGCAAAATAAGCCTCAAGCAGATTTGGGTGTCCTGGAAACATCTCCCAAAGCAATGGCAAAATTGACTTATTCGAGGTGATGCATTTCCACATTGGCTCAAACCAGTTAACACCCGCCGTAACCAAGTGTTGAGCGTATTCCTCACGAAACATGAACTCCCACGGGTACAACTTGAATATAGAATCTATAATCTTATTATTACTATCTGTAAACTTACCACACTCGCTGAGTCCAATATCTTCAATATAGACAAACTCGACATGAATACCGGCATCTTTGGCGCAATCAGCCAAGTAATCAACCGAACCTTTGTCTTCTTCCGTGCCCTTACAACAGGCAAAATGAAGCGTGTTGAATGGCAAAAAAGGTTTCAGTTCACAGAAGCGATTAACAAGCAACTCCTGTAGTAAGTTGAACTGATCAGCAACATGAGGCAATTCACCACGGTTAACCTTATCTTCCAACCACAACCAACTAAAAAAACCATGTTCATAGATAGAGGTCGGCGTATCTGAGTTAATTTCCAATAACTTCGCCGGGTTTTTACCATCATAAGCAAAATCAAGACGACTATAGAGACTTGGATCTCTGCGTTTCCAAGATGCGCGAACCAGTGACCACATCGCTTCTGGAATTTGGAATCTAGCCATCAACTCATCGCTGTTAACCACTTGCTCTACTGCTTGCAGGCTCAACCGGTGGATTTCCGCTGTCGGAGCTTCAATATGTTCTTCAATCTGCTTGAGAGTAAACTGGTAGTAACGGTCTTCCGTCCAGTACGGTTCATTATCGATTGTATGGAAACCAAACCCAAATTCTTTTGCTCGCACTTTCCAATCATAACGAGGCGTAGTTGGGATCTGAAGCATGACATTAACCCTTTGATAATGCTTATTTGAATCTTGGAAAAAATCATCGCACAAACGCTTAATTCAGCAATCATGCCTCGATGCAAGACACTGATAACAAAAAGCCTGCGAATAAAATGTCAGCGCCGGTTAACCACCCCAACTGTATTTAGCGGAAGATGTTGAACCGAAACCACCAGAAGACTTGGTAGTAACGATTGGCTTGCTATCATAACCGCCAGAATAACGGGAATCGCTGCTTTTAAACCTCTGTTCCTTTTCACGTATCAAGCGTTCTCGATACATTCTCTCCCTGTGTTTACGTTCTGAATAATCACCGATTTCATCAACGATCCCAGATGCGATATAAGAAGTTGATCGGGGGCTCAGTACAGGATTTATACCTGTAACTACATTTCCAGAATTTACATACAAAGCGCCATGTGTATTCGTTCCAACCTGAGAAACTTCTTTCTCAATTGGCAAGCGAACCGTTTCCAGCGGCTGCAAATAATGTCGGCTCATTTCGTACTGGATATTGCCAAGATCGGAATAAGTGCTAATGATCTTGCCATCAGCGAAAAAAAGCTTACCGTACAGGTCGCTATAGCCTGATGTTGAAGTAAATAGCGGCTGGTAAAACACGTTGCGATACTTTTCAGCCATATCATATCGGCTAAACTGTTCCGGCTTCACCTCCGCCATCATAAAGGCGGCCATCTTCGGTCGATAACCTACAGCCCCCGGCATTGCTTCACATTCACCATACTCAAGTTCACACATGGCTTTCTTACGAAACTTCTGCGACGTACGTTCCGCTTCACGTAATGCCGCTTGATATGTGGTTTCACACTGAGCCGCGATCGTATTCTTTGGATTATTCTGACAAGACGCCAGGTCCTTATAGACATTGATTGACAGTTCATCCGCCGATTGACCACAACCCACGAGTGAACCCATACTAAGCACCAATGACGTGAATGAGAACCCACGCCAATATTTACGTTTACTCTCAATGTTAATGGCAGTGCTGCGCATTCTGCGCTTTTTGTTCCCGTTCGTCATACGATCCCCAAATCAGTAAGTCATGCAAGCTGCGTTTAAAAGACCAACAGAAACTGACACTGCCGCCAACACAACCGCAGCAGGGATCTCATTATTCTCAATGCGAGATACAATCTTTGGCATCATAAATATGCGAACCATAAAGAAGCCAACAATCTGAGCCAACAGCGCAACAACACTCCACATCACGAAATCAATAACTCCCACAGAGTTGCTTGCCGCACTTGCAATGGCGATGCTGTAACCGATCAGCGCGCCACCAAGCGATATCGCCGCGGCGCTGTTCTTCTCTTCCTTGATAAGTTTCCACTCATCATGCGGAGTAATTATTGTGTAGATAAACTTGAAAACGATGAAAAAAACCAGCGCCAACCCAAAACACAAGCCAAAATTGCCTACACCATGCATAAATTGAGAAAAAGCCTGTTCTTCATTTTCCAATGTGATCATTTATGCCACCACTTTAAAATCAGTTTGGTTAAGTTGAATACCGGTGCTCAATACCATCAATCTATCCAAGTTACTCCCTACCACTTTTTCTTCTCCCACAACTTGAAGCTCTTCTGTTCGGTTATGAGCAACCTGACGCGAATACACCATCACAAACTGATCAGTTTCAGTTATACGCCCCTCCTTAGTGTAAGTTTTCTCGGTAACAGCCACAGGCTTAACATTGTCCCACAACTGAGAGAACTGAGTGCCATCGAGATCATATTCCCCATTTGGCGTGACGATACCGTTTTTAATGAGAGCATCCCATTGAACTTGCGAATCTATCGGTTTAGTTTCGTAAAAATACCACAGACTCACTTCCTTCACGCCATCATCCCCTTCCCCTTCTTGAAGCACTTGAAGATAACCTTCGTCATCGGTGTAATAACGAACCAAACGCACGTTATCACCTAAGTCGACAACACCAACGGAACATATAAGCTGAGTTGAAGCCGCATTTTCGATCGTTAGGTCAGATTCAATCAGTTTTAGCATCAACGGGTCTATCTCAAATACACCACCGATACGCAAACCTAATACTTCCGGCACCTTTGGCACCACAGGCGCAACTGTCTTGCCCCCGAATGCGCTCTTAAACGCATCTGCGATTTTGGAAAGCATAGAAACATCTCTTGATAAGAAGATCCCACTTTAAAAAGCAGGATCTTGATTTAACAACTGAGTATTTACTTGCCAAGGATACGAGCAAGTTCATCTTCTGCGGACATAGCGCTTGACGTTATACCAGCTTCTTTAAGCTTTTTATCCAGATCACTGGAAGTCATACTATCGTGAAGCTCTTGCTGAGCTTCGAACTGAGCCGCTTTCTCAGCCTGACGTGACTTGATGCGCTCAAGGGAATCAAGGGCGGTAGATGTTTTTGAAGAAGCACCAACAACAGAGCTATGCGTCGCAGCCTGGGCTTTCTGCACCTGTTCAGTTGCCTTAACCAAATCAACCTGATTCTCAAGCTGAGACACCTTCTTCTTCGCTTCTTGCACATTGTGTCGGTGCATCGCTTCAGTCTTCTGGAACGATTCAAACAACGCTTGCTCTCTTTCCAGTTCATCACGCAGGGTCGCAACTTTCTGAGCACACTCCAGAGCAAGCCCATTGTCGCCTTTACCCGCAGCAGAGCGAGCATAACCCTCGTACTCTGTGATACTATTTTTGATATCAGCAACCTTTTTCTCTGCCATTTTCCGCTTAGCAATAATGCTAACCAGGCTTTCATCCGCACGGCGGATTTCTGCTTTTGCTTCTCGGATTTCCTGATCAAGAATCGTCAGCGCGTTGCCATCAGCGACAGATTCTGCCGCATTATTTACCGTTCCTTTAATTGCCTTAAAAAGCTTTTTCCATACATTCATTGATATTTCCCCTACACTGTTATTTTAGGAACTCAGAATACGCATCAAGAAGCTCAGTGATGTTGGTAAACAACATAGAGACTTCGATGACAACGCTTTCTTGTTTTGATTCTGATGACAATGAACCAAAAGCGGTATAGTAAGATTGACCATCGACTTTAGTTATTCCAACTGAAGTCAGAGGAATCATTTTGTGCGTTTCTAAAATAAACTGATTTAAAGAAGCGGGATCTAAAACATTCTCTTCCGAAAACAGTAATGCCTCCACTGTAATTTGCCTGCCGCAAATCGCCAGATGTGCTTTAATTCCGTCTTCGTTAGTAATTGCAAGACATTCACCTATTTGCTCTACAGTCCAGTCGTTACCAGATTCATTAAGAGCTTTAATCACTTGATTTAATTCCAAACTATCTACTCCACTGGTTTGTTTTATCATTAAAATCAGCATATTAAGTTTAAATTATCATCAGATTATACATTTTTCAATAAGTATTACGTTAAAATAACCCAGCATTAAACCTAAAATATTCATAAGTATGGTAAATACTAAAAACGCATAAAACCTTAAATACAGCATTACTGAACATTATTAAAACTTTATACCCTTCGCTAAGTGACCTTGTACTATCTCAATACCTCTTCTGCACAAAACACGATGAGAGTATTCGCATGAAAAAACTTACCCTGGTGGATGATTAAAATCACGCTTAACTAAGGTTGCTTTATAGTTTTAGCGTTCACAGTAAATAAAATAGAGAATTGCAGGGTAAAATAAAAACTTCCAGTAAAATCAATCGATATTGATAAAAGTATCTATTTTGGTTATCAGCTCATTTAACCTTATAATATTGAAGCCAAAATCTTTTCAAACTCCCATTTATCTCCAACATAAAAATCTTTTCTACTTAGCGCTTCTTACATTCAACAGAGATTAACCTTATGCATTAACTATCAGATTTAACCTTTATTTACCGTCATAATCTTTTCATCACCATTTTAAATATCTGTTTTCACTTCATTTGAAAACTAAGAAAGCCGATTTATACAATAAACAGAAAAGCGATAATTATAGATATTAAAAGGGTGATAAAACATTTATATTTTTACTATTTTACATTGAGATATCTTTTAACGACAGATAGTTAGGTTAACTGACAGTAAAAGCTTGTCGGAAAAACTTTACCTACAATCTGCGGCTCCCTTCATCTTTAAGGGAGCCAGCTTTAATCATTCTTTAATATGAACAGATTTACCATTAAAGGTAACAACCTGCCCGGCTATCGCTTTATAACGTTTACGGGTTTCTATCTGACTATTAACTTCAACCAGACCTTCAGCAATAACCGCTTTAGCGCTAGCGCCGCTTTCACTCCACCCTTGAAACTTCAACAGATCACACAACGCCACATAAGGGTGGCCTTCTAAATAAAAAATTTCCATCAACAACCTTCAATTGTTTCCACATCATGGTATTCCTCGCAGGCTTGCAAGGTATTCTGGATAAGTGTCGCGACTGTCATTGGGCCAACCCCTCCCGGAACCGGAGAGATCCAACTCGCACGCTCTAACGCGGTTTCAAAATCAACATCACCAATCACTTTGCCATCTTCCAGACGATTAATTCCGACATCAATAACAATAGCGCCGGGTTTAATCCACTCACCGGGGATAAAGTTTGGTTTACCGACAGCCACAATGAGTAAATCCGCATGTTCCACATGATGACGTAAATCTTTAGTAAAGCGATGAGTCACCGTAGTGGTACAGCCAGCCAATAACAGCTCCAGGCTCATTGGGCGACCAACAATATTTGAAGCGCCGATAACGACAGCATTCAACCCATAAGTGTTAATTCCACAACGCTCAAGCAACGTTGCGATACCGCGCGGCGTACAGGGGCGCAACTTTGGAGCACGTTGACACAAACGACCAATATTATAGGGATGGAAGCCATCAACATCCTTATCAGGCTGAATACGTTCCAGAACTTTGACATTATCAATACCGGCAGGTAAAGGGAGCTGAACCAAAATTCCATCAATTTCTGAATCATTATTAAGCTGATCGATAAGATTCAACAACTCTGCTTCACTGGTGGTATCTGGCAGATCATAGGAACGGGAAACAAACCCGACTTCCTCACAGGCACGGCGTTTACTTGCGACATAAATCTGAGAAGCGGGGTTTTCACCGACTAAAACAACGGCAAGACCAGGAGCACGTCTTCCGGCAGCAACACGTTGTTGAACACGCACTGCTACTTCACTTCTGATTGTCTGCGCAATCGTTTTCCCGTCAATAATTTTTGCTGGCATGTACGAATAAATCCATAAATCAAACATTGGGATACTGCCTATTTTGTCAGAACATGAACGTGCTGTCAGTTTTATTGATAATCAGAAAATAGCCAGATGAAGACTTATAAGCAGAAAAGCCATTGACTCAATGGGTTGTCACCGTATAATCTCTCCCCGCATCAGAGCATTACTGATGCAGCTCATCTCCCAAGATGCGCCCTTAGCTCAGCTGGATAGAGCAACGGCCTTCTAAGCCGTAGGTCACAGGTTCGAATCCTGTAGGGCGTACCAGAAAAATCAAAGAGTTACCCGCATCCCTGCGGGTGTCGTTAGAAAAGCAGGTGTTCTAGCGGGTGTCGTTAAGGTTTTGCTCCCTTACCCATCTTTCATATACGCTTTCAGGCCATCCGAGAAATGTTCCACCTGGGGTTTTTTCAGGTTTGGGGAATTCTTTCCTCTTTGCCCACATTCGCCATAACGTAGGATGGCTTTTGCCTGTTAGCTTGCACATCTCTTTCAGGCCAATATATCTTGTAGCCACTATTCACTTCTCCTATAACCGTTATCCAGAATCACCCTTGCCACTGTTGTTGGCGTTGCTTTTCCCTCCCATGTGACATCAAAAATGATGTTATCCAACTCAGTCCTGAAAATATCGTTTAAATCTTTTGGTCTTTCATTATGGGGCACCCAATCAGGCACGCCGTTCATAACATCAATTATGAGCAATATTATTTCTTCCTCTGAACGTTCTGGTTTACGATATCCAGCTCGCCAAATTGCAGTAGTGATCTCAGTAGGATTACTCCAGACCGATTCAATAATTTGAACAAGAGAGGAAACATCATGATTATTATCAGTCATCTACTTTCCTTTGCTGGTGGTGATGCCAATTTACTAACTAATATAGATATGATTTCATTTTTTCTATCAGTCAGCTTGTGCCAATTTTCATCATCATCACAGAATGCTTTTATTATAGATTCATATTCAGCTAGTTTCTTTTCTAACTCTGAAATATGACATTGACTATCGATGAGATTATTTTCTGCAATTGTTAACTTTTTTCTCAATAGATTCATTTCGTCATGATTCATCATCAACCCTCTCTATATATTCATCAAACTTACTGATACCCCAAACGATTGCATATAAACACCAGATGTAATGGAATTTATATTCCATGAAATCATTTTCCCAAAAATCTAAGAAAATATCAGGCTCATCATCATAATCTCTAATTGCTGATACTGCATCATATTCATTATGCGAGCATGAAATGATCTCTTCGATTGATTCTTTTATTTCTTCGAGAGCATCATCAGAAATATCATCGTTATCGTCAATGAAATTATTAAGAGCTTCACTAACAACATCTTTGAATTTCTCAGATGACCATTCTTTATATATTTCTTTGTTATATCCAACGCCGGTTTGTAGCTTTTCTGCCCAATAATCCGGGTTTATAGATAATTCACCGCTTGAATCTCTGAAAAAACGGAACATATCTGTAACACGAGAGAATGTAAAACAACCCATATCACCTGATATGCACAGATATCCCGGCCACGTCACTATATCGAAATAATATGCACTACTGTTATTTTTACTGAATCGTAAATGACGATATAAGCTATCATTATGTAATATTTTAATGCTGTGGTCTTTAGTGTCTTTCTTGAATCGCTCTAATATTTCTTTAATTTCCATAATCATTCATCTCTTTTTTCTCAATAATATAGAACGCATCATGTCCACATTTTGGACATATGCTAATGTTCACCCACGAATTATCTGGGTCTTGTATATAAATGCGTTCGTGGTCATAATGAATATGCTTACATCTGCATTTTGCACATTTGTATTTATCGTTTTTCATTATTTACTTCGTCACCTATAATTGCTGAAATATTTCCCTGCGACCACGACAGCGGCCCACAATTTCTAATTGCTATATTTAATATTTCAAATGCCCCCTGTAGTTCTGATGGCAATTCTCCGTCTGGCGGCAAGTCATCACAAAAATAATCCTCGCCGTCTATTTCAGCCGGATAATTTGGCTCACAAATAACAAGCCTTAATTCTTTCGGACTTATATTGTTTTCATTGCAATATTCTAATAAATCATATTCATCCCAAAAATATTGATCGGTATTAAAAATGGCGATCGGTGTTTCCCTGTCCCATTCTTTGCGCTCCATCGCGTTAAATTCCTCGTTATTTTTTTCCTCACGACAGATGCTACAATAATCGTTTCTGCGAACAATTGGGTGTTCAGGATTATTTTTGCATTTGCGATGAGTGGAACCCGAATAACGTGCCATGTCCTCATCATCGCCCCAAAAACTACCGTCGCTAGCAACCCACCCCGTGACTATTTTAATGCTCGCAGCTTCTTCTGAGTCGTACATAATTATTTTTTCGCTCATTTATTTATCTCCGTCGAGTAATCTGTCTGCATATTCCTGAATTGCATTAGCTTTAATTTTCCTGATTTCAGCAATTATTTGATTTGGCGAGCCTGTATCATCTTCCGCTTTAATACCCGCCGCATTAGCTATAGCAGCAAGACCCTTGCAAGAATCAAAAAACATTTCTTTATAGCTATCGCGTTCTTTACGAAGAAATTCCAGCTTATCAGCAATCTCATTCAAAATTAAATAATCGTCACAACTTGCTGTTCTTGCTAATTCGTGACATGCGGATATTAAAGACTCTGTATTTTTAGTCATGATAATTACCTTTTTTCTTTGTTAAGTAATTAGAGCAAATATGTTAGACGCTTTTACTCTAATTAACGAAAATAATTAAATTTCATATTTTTAATGAAGATAATGCCGACTACTGCTAATTAATTCATTATCCATTAAGCATAACAATTTATTTTTTAACTGAGCAATGACTTGCTTTTCTTCGCTTGCTATATTCAGACTTTCTCCCATAGTCCACTCCACGTGACATTTATTTAAGTCTTCATCAAACGAGATAATAATTTCTAACCGTGCAGCCATAAATCACCTCTTTCACTGTAACGCTTTATTCAAAAATTCAATGTAACTAAAGAAAGAAATAACACCACCAACAATTACAGACATAGTAAATATTACAAAACAATAGGTGATGAAATTCTTCATTACTATCTCTCACTGTGATGTGGTAGCCGAGCTTTTCTTGCACAACGTTTAGCATCAATAGTGCAACGCTCTCTCTCTTTATCAGTCAGTGACCAATCAATAGCTTCACTATAAACTTCACTCGCTCGCCTGAATGCTCCACGCTCTTCAAGCTCTTTAGCTTTCTGTATTAACTGTTGAGCATCTTTCATGTTGGTACTCTCCTTTTCTTTATCAATATGGGTCTTTAATGCGTTTGCTAGTAGCTTCGTTTCTTCCTCTTTTTTGCGACGTTGTTTGTTATCTGCCCGCCATTGCTCATAACGCTCATGTAATGAATGACGCTTTAAATTCAGCTCGGAACGATATTCAGCCCATTTACGATTATTTGAATGTTTTGCATGTTCAGCGACTTTATTCCAAAAAATGGCGGCTGTCTCATATTTTTCTTCACGCTTACTTTGAATAGCTCTTTGTGAGAAATTAAAATAAGTGATATCCATTGTTGAACCTCTACTTACTGAAATATGTATTCTGGTGAAAATCCACTGTGAATAGCTCTTTCTGCAATTAATTTAATAAGAACACACATAAAATCATTTCCTTCACCCGTTAATCTATCACCATGTTTTGATAAACAATCACTGTAACTATTTAAAATATAATTATCCGCTTTACATCGTGTATATTCGTTATAAGCAGGCACTTCGAAAAACACATGCAAAGCTTTTCTTAATATCTCTTCTGACAATTCAACAGTACACATAGAGCCATCGTGAAGACTAACAGCAATACAATGGCTACTGGTTTTCTCTGTCATTGCATCGAGTTTTGCAGCTATTAAGCGATTTCTGTATCGTTCAATTAATGTTTGATTACTCATAGATACCCCTTTGCTTAGGCTGAGATGATCCTCAGCCATTAAACTGTAATTAAAGTCCAATAAGTTATTGAGTTAATTAGAGTCTATATTTAAAACTCACCTCTACTTATTTTAATCAGAGCGTCACGAAGTTGATGAACTGCTTCTTCTGTTAAATAAATACGACGTGAATTTAAATAGTTATAATCAATATTATCGGATTGCCATATACATGAATCTACACCAGTACCATATAAAGTTGTCATTATATAATATTCATCACCGTTTTTTAGCTCATAATCGACAGGCTTCGGAAAACTCACTTTGCCGACTGTTATCATTTCAGGCTTTCTGCGATAAGTACTTCTATAATCCCAAGATGGATGAGTGATTACATTTTTCCACAACCCCATATTGTCATCATGATATTCCCACAGTTTCCACGGTTCATCAGTTTTCAATGCATCTTGTGCATATAACGCCATATTTTCAGCATGTACGTGTGCAGCCATATTATTCTTCCTCTCTTTTAATCACGGAGTAACCATTTTCTTCTAAATAATTAACAATATCTTTCTCGCCAATTATTTTTAGTATATCCTCGCAATAAAATTCGTTAATCATACTTTGCAAGCTTTCTTCGTTTACGCCAGATACTTCAACTGAGATTCTTTCTATTTCGGATGGCATAATTCTTACGTCTTCACACCATATTTCAAAACTGTAAGTATCTTGTATTTTCATCATTGTTTAATCCTCTAATTCGTCTCGATAGTTTACCCAACAGTCTAATCGAATAAATCTATTATCAGATTCGATAACAACATTTTCGGGTTCAACTGCTAGCCATCCGCCGTTAAATTCGTCAGGAATTTCTAGTTCGCGACTCTCCCAGTCCTCGAAACGTTCTTTTAATAGTTCAATTAGTTCTGCTATTGTCATGATGTGTACCCCTTTATTAATTTAGAAAGCATCCTTGCCAGTTAATTAAAAATCAATCCATTGCCGCGCGTTATTTCTATTTCTCCACGCGAGAGAAACATACATCTTTCGCATTTCAGAACCGCGACGATATATTTTAGCTTCTGATAAATAACGAGCTTGTTCAGCTTTGCACTCAATTGCAAATTTCATTTTTGATTTCATTTTTAACCCTCATATACCTAATTTAATAATTGGCTTCCCTGCCAATGATTCCCTGTCATTTTCCCGGTGTGGCGCAATAATTATTATATACAAACATGGGCCAATTCTTTTTCTAAAAACTTAATTACTTCTTTTAATTTCCTTTCTGATGAAATTGTTGCAGGTAGTTCTTCTTTTATTTCTATTGG
The DNA here is from genome assembly GCF_001684335.1 of Photorhabdus namnaonensis. Taxonomy (GTDB): domain Bacteria; phylum Pseudomonadota; class Gammaproteobacteria; order Enterobacterales; family Enterobacteriaceae; genus Photorhabdus; species Photorhabdus namnaonensis. The sequence continues at coordinate 109,054 of NZ_LOIC01000044.1, read as the reverse complement.
TAAATAGATATTCCCTTTCCACGTCAAATCATTTTGATTATTGAACATTGTGAAAAGAGGCTCACTGTATACCTCCCCATTTTTATCTATTTGACTGAACCAAACTTGATTCACGCCATCCAATTCTAAAATTTCTATATCGATATTACGACGTTTAGAAAAATTTATTATTGATTTGCTGATATTCATATTTAAACACTCGCTATAATTAATTCTGATTTTCACTCTTAACTAAATAAAGAAGATAGCGTTATATTAAGTACGTTTCACCTCTACGACCTCAGCGTCAACTGTTTCAATAATAGTTTTGCTATCTGGCATACAAACCCGGCGTATCCCCTGAGCAGCTTTTTCAGCTCTTCGATATGTTTTGTATCTGTTGCGGAAAGTTTCTGTTGTTACCCGCCCTGTCCGATAATTTGTAGTTGTGATGATTATTTTAAACATGATGCACCTCATTATTTATTTGCCCCATCCATATAATGAAGTACCCTGAAAGCATTTCGGATAACGCATCTTTGGCTTGCTGATAACTTTCAGCCACATATTTAACTTTAACAATGAACTGTTCAGTATCTGCGTGTTTTTTGACTGCAAAAATAAAAGTCTTTATGTTAGTATTTGTATTGAACATAGTAATTGCACCTCAGTTATGTTGTTCAGGCTCTGGTGGTGACGCCAATCGACACCAGAGCCATTAATAATTAGTTAAATTTTTTTATACTTTGATACATGCCATTGACTTCCATCCCTCATTATAAGTTTCATCTTTCACCTCATAATCGATTTAAATTTATATTGATAATTTTTTAGCTGTGTAGTCTTATCACTACCCATTATTTATTTTGATAAAATGGACTTACAGAATAGTGTCTTCAATTTTTTTTATATGTCGATCGTTACCAAGAGTCATCAGAACTGAATTTAATTCAGTTATCTTTTCTAAAATAACCATATCTACAAGTGAGCGCTTGACAGGTTCTTGTTGTTGAACAGAAAACTCTTGCAACAACTCCAACGTGCCAACAATAGTACGGGCTTTTTCCAGGTGAGAATCAGTCATTTTTTACATCCTCGCATCATAGTATCAACCAGTTCTATAACACTATTGATCAAGTTTACTTGAATTTCAAGTGCAAAAATCAATTATTTTTTAAGTTTTTGCACTTTAACTCATAACTAATTGTTTTATATATTGTTAATATTTTTTTTAACTTTATTTAATTCATTCTCTAGTGCTTTAGCATGTTTTGAGAGTAACTCTTCAGCAAATTCAACAATTTTTGCTTTTTCTTTATCAGGAAGCAGATCAAATATTTTAAGTATTCTGTGACTGCTACAGTTACCTCCAGTGTAAGTAGTGACTTGATTATCAAAAGAATCCTCTCCATTAAGAAGCCAAGATACGCTACATTGAAGGACTTGCGCTAGCTTTTGGAGATTCTCACTACTTAAGTTTGTTTTGTTTTTTTCCCACAGTGATATCGCAGCCATTGACACACCTATCTCTTCGGCTACTTTAACTTGGGTTAAACTAAGCTCCCTTCTGCGCGATTGTATTCTTTCTCCAATAGTCGCTTTATCTATTGATTGCATACATACCTCTAGTGTAACTTGATTTTATCAATTATACTTGAATTTAATTTCAAGTTTATTAAACTAAATTTTAATTTAGTTAGTAAGGCAAATCAATGTTGAAATCAAGTGTAATTTCATATTTCGGTTCTAAGAGAAATGTAGCTAAGGCTATGTTGATAAGTGATCAAGCTGTTGGACAGTGGAAAGAAATTATCCCGGAAAGGGCTGCTCTCAAGCTTGAGAGACTAACGAACGGAAAACTTGAATATAACGAGAAGTTGTATCGCAACAGTGTCAATTATGTTCTCTGAACAGGTAAAGGTATCAATGCCTTTGTATTTTTATCCGTCTGACCAGAAATGGATACAGGAGATGTTACTAAGGCTTGATCCGGCTACTCGCGGGAAAATCTCAGTCAAATATGCTGAGGTTTATCAAGCGGCATGGGATGAAGAACAAATTTCGTATCGTAAAGACAATGCAGCACGGCGCCATGCAAACATCAGGCTACGCGAATTTGTGACGAAGTATGCCAAGGCGAGCCAGGGTTATACAGAAAAGCCTCAGTCAGTGAAAGAAGTTTGAAAAGCCTTTTAGACGTCTAACCATCCATATGAATTTGGGAAGAGGGGAAAACTTTCTAGGGGGGTAAGGGGGGTGATCTTTGAAAGGGGTGTTAGGGAAGGCACTGCCAAGGAAATACAACACAGATCTTATAGAAGATCGCTATTGAGAGATTAAGCCAAAGTGCGTCTAGACGTCTAGATGGTCGCATTAATATCGGCAAGTCCGTGTTCCCTAGCTGTGTAAACAAGTTAACAAGAGGTATTGATGAAGATCGGAAAATATTTAAAGAGGAGCAAGAGACCGGCTAGTGGAACTTGGGGAAGCGAAACCAAGCCAGCTCTTGCAATAGGCACAACAAAGCATTGGGTACCTGAGGGCGATTATGTCACTGAATCAACCTTAAAGGAATCGGGAGGTAAAACATGCTAACAATCACACCGAATTTTGCTCAAGAGCGTGCATTGAACATGCTGCGCCGAAACTGGAAGCAGTACGCATCATTCATGGTATACAGTCCTACTGGCTCAGGCAAAACCGGACTGGCGGCATTCATCGTTGACGGTTTTGTCTCACGTGGGATGCGTATTCTGTTCACCGCGCCATATACCACCCTGATCACCCAGACAGCTAACCGGTTTATTGAGTACGGGCTACCAGAAGATGAAATTGGGTTTATCTGGCGTGACCACCCGAATTACGACCCCATTCGCATGATACAGATCGCTTCGGCTGACACACTGATTCGTCGTGATTTTCCAGACAATATTGATCTGCTCATCATTGATGAAGCTCATTTGCGTCGTAAGAAGTTGCTTGAAGTGATTAATTATTTAACCAATGACACAAATGTAAAAGTAATCGGGTTATCTGGAACGCCATTTGCATCGTTTCTGGGGAACTATTACCAGTGTTTGATTAAGCCAACAACAATCAAAGAGCTGATAGCACGCGGTGATCTTAGTAAATACGAGTTTTACGCACCAACTCAGCCCGATTTAACCGGAGTCAAGACGACCTCTAATAGTGAGTACGGTAAAGACTATAGCGAGTCACAAGTCGCAGAAATTATGGGTAATACAACGCTGGTGGGAGATGTTGCCCGTAACTGGCTTGAACATGGGCAAGATCTACCAACTATCTGCTTTTGTGTCAACGTTGCACACGCCAATTTTGTCACCATCGAATTTAATCAAGCAGGGGTCAATGCCGAGGTAATGACAGCGAACACCCCTCACGAGGAACGGCAGTTAATCATTCATCGTTTTGAGCTAGGAGCAACAAAAATCATCGTTAACGTGGGTGTATTAGTTGCAGGGTTCGATAGTGATGTCCGTTGCATCATTTACGCCAGACCCACTAAATCCGAGATCCGCTGGTTACAAACAATCGGCAGGGGATTGCGTACAGCCCCCGGTAAAGAAGCTTGCTTGGTATTCGATCATAGTGGTTCAGTTCACCGACTCGGTTATCCAGATGATATCGAGTATGACAAATTGCCATCTAAAAGTGACGGTATGAAAGAGGCTTCTCGCGGTACTGACAGCGACAAAGCTGAAAAACTCCCGAAGGAATGCCCCAGTTGCCACTTTATGAAGCCGGTAGGTGTTTATGTTTGCCCGAAATGCGGATTTAAGCCCTTAAGTGGTGAAGATGTGGAAGTGGATCGTTCTCGCGGGCTGAAAAAACTCAACGGCAAGGACCGTATTTACAGTAAGAAAGAAAAACAAAGCTGGTGGTCACAGATTAAATATTACCAACGCCAGCGGGCCAACCAAGGGAAGCCTATCTCTGATAACTGGTGTAAGCATACCTTTAGAGACAAATTCAGCGAGTGGCCGAACGGCTTAAATGATCACCCAGTAGAGATCACCCCGGAAGTGAACAATTTCATTAAATGGAAATTGATTGCTTATGCGAAGAGCCAGGAGAAAAAACAACTCAGTTCAGCCACGCAGGGAGGCAGCGAATGAAAACAACGGATGCAGTTATCGGGAATTGGTCGAAAGTCTTTGAGTATTATGGCCTGCCTCCTATCACCGGAAAGAGACACTACAAAGGCAAATGTCCAATATGTAGTCAGAAGGGAAAATACCGCTGTGACGATAAAGATGGTCGGGGAACATTCATTTGTGTCTGCAACATTGGTGACGGTTGGAAATTACTTGCACTGACTCAGAAGAAGGATTTTAAAGCGCAGGCAAAAGAAGTTGATGAAATTATTGGCAATACGTATATCCGTCAGCCTGAAAGCGCTCAATCTTCTGCCAATAAAGATGGCCGGTCATCATTTCGTGATAAGGTGATTAGGAAGTATTCCACACTGGCGAGCCTGCGCGGAACGTCAGCCGAAAGCTATTTACGCAACCGGGGGATTAACTGTTTACCCGTCGAGCAAATCAGGTATTGCAATCATCAGCCCGTGGGAATGAAAGCTTTTCAGGCCATGTATTCTCTGGCGACGGACGATAAAGGCGCACTTTGTTACTTGCACAGGACATTATTAGAGGGTGACAAAAAAGCCAATATGGATATCGCCAAGCAGATCTATTCCCTCCAGTCTGATGATTATTTAAAGCACACAGGCTCTGTTGCTATTCGCCTGTTTCCAGTTTCATCGACGTTGGGGATCTCAGAGGGCATAGAAACAGCACTGTCCTGCAAACAGATATACGGTTGCAACACCTGGTCGGTGATGAATGCCGGATTTATGGGGAAGTTCCGGGTACCGAAAGGGGTTAAACACTTAATTATTTTCGCTGATATGGATCTGCATTCAGCGACCGGGCACGCGGCCGCGTTTGAGTGTGCCAGGGGCAATCTCATTGCCAAAAACGATGTAGAAACGGTCAGTATTCGTTGGCCTGATCACGGTGATTTCAATGACGTACTTGTTAACGGTGATGAAGTACGTGAACTGTCTTTTAAGAAGTGGGTGGAATAATGCCACAAGTTAAAGCTGTTTTGACAACAAGCATTGATGAAGAACCACCAGCCAGCTTTATGCTCAAACCTAAATTACAGCGCTGGCAGAACGTGAAATGGTTACGCTGGGTAAAGTCCCAGCCTTGCGTGTGCTGCAAACGTCCGGCAGACGATCCTCACCATATTATCGGTCATGGACAATATGGCATTGGTACAAAAGCTCATGACTTATTCACTATCCCACTGTGTCGGGAGTGCCATAACGAATTACATCGGGACCCTAAAATATGGGAACAAAAACATGGTAGTCAGATTGTGCTGTTATTTCGGTTTTTAGACCGGTCATTAGGCATTGGCGCGATAGTGTAATTGAGTTTAGTGGAGTAAATAAGTATGAGAGATAAAACTGATATTAAAGATGCTCTCGAAAACGTTATCGTATTCCCCATTAAAGAAGGAGAAGACTTAAAAGAGAAAATAGCATTTATTTATGAAAGAGCTACTTTTTGTTTTCATTCTGGAATTTATGTTAACGAAGCAGAACGCCAAATAAGATGTAAAAAATGCAATCAAGTTTTAGATCCATTCGATTATTTACTATCAATAGCAAAAAAAGAAACCAAACTCATAAGTGATATTAAGTGGTTACGCGAAGAGGAAAAGCAGAGGCGACAGAACATTGAAAAGCTTATCCAGATTGAACGAAATATCAAGGCACGAATTAAGAGAGCCGTCAATAAAGAAAATTAACCGGGTTAGATGGAAGAAGATTTTTATTTACACGAAACAACCAAGCAAATGCCCACAAAAAATAGCCACTGGAGAATCAAATGCGTGATATTCAACAAGTTCTAGAACGTTGGGGTGGATGGGCGGCGAGTGAAAATAGTGGGGTAGATTATTCCCCGATTGCAGCCGGTTTTAAGGGATTGCTGCCTGCATCATCTAAAAATCGGCTTTCCTGTTGCGATAGCGATGGGATGATTATTGATGCGGTCGTAGGTAAGCTAAAAAAAGTTGGGCGGGATGATGAGTATGAATTAATAGAGAAACATTATAAAGATGGTCTATCAAAGTCAGCGATAGCCAGAAAAGAAAAATGTTCAGAAGGGAAAATACGTCAGAAACTAATGATTGCTGAAACATTTATAGATGCTTGTTTAATTATGTCAGACGCAAAATTAGAAATGGATGAATGGACCTATAAAATAATTAATTAAAATACTTTTCGTTACGAATTTTATTCGCTAGTGTGATAAGAGTGATAGCTATGTCACCTGGCTTATTCAGCTAAAACCCACATGTTTAGCGGATTTTTTCGTTTATCTCATCACATACGTTCACAGGCTACGCAATGCGTAGCCTTTTTACTTATACAACGCGAGAAAGCTCCGATCACACTTCGGTGGGGTGGACTATGAAAATAATGGACAAGCAACCTGATATTTTAATGCAAATATGGCTGTGGCTATTATCAGTCAAAGAACAAGGTGTAGGTGCCGCATTGGCTGGTGCAATGGCGTATCTCAGAGGTCGTTATAACGGTAGCGAATTCTGGAAAACAGTCATTGATGCGATCATGTGCGCGATTATTGCCTGGTTTATTCGTGATGTATTGAATTTCCTCGGCATGAGTACGGATCTGGCTCATATTGGCAGCGTCATTGTTGGATATCTGGGAACGGATTTTTTCGGTCAATTGATGCGCGGGACCTTGAATAACAAAGCAGGAATAAAAGAATGACTAGAGGCATTCGAAATAATAACCCTGGCAACATTCGTTGGGGTGATGACTGGAAAGGTTTGGTACCGGAATCACAACGTACCGATAAATCTTTCTGCCAGTTTGTCAGCCCTGAATATGGTATTCGGCCAATGGTGAAGGTTATTAGAAACTATAACAGCAAGTACGGTATTAATACTGTCAGCGGCATTATCAAGCGATGGGCACCACCAAATGAAAATAATACTGATGCCTATATTAGCCATGTATGTAAAGACACGGAAGTGACTTGTGATCAGGTTGTTGATGTATTTAATAAAGAATTTATGACAAAGCTGATTAAGTCCATTATTGTCATGGAAAATGGTAGTCAGCCTTATAGCAATGCGGTCATTGATAAAGCTTTTTCGCTTTTGTAAGGAATACAGCAGATGACAAAAGGAACAATAATATGTCTGTGTGATATCACTGGGATATTTGCAGAGCCGTGGCTAAACTATGGTTACAGTGCATTATTAATAGACCCGCAGCACAATAAGTCATCGACAGAAAATCACACAGCTGGTGGAACAGTAACAAAAGTAGCTAATGTTATTGATTCGAAAGAAAGTTGGAAGGCAATTAGAAATGCTAAAAATCCTGTCTTTGTTGCCGGATTTCCTCCATGCACTGACGTGGCCGTTAGTGGAGCTAGGTGGTTCAAAGATAAGCATGAGAAAGATCCTGCATTTCAAATTAAAGCGGCACTTGTTGCAGAACAATGCAAAAACATTGGAAATATGCTGAACGTTCCATGGTTTTTTGAAAACCCAGTGAGCGTATTCAGTAGCATATTTGGTAAGCCTGATTATACATTTCATCCTTATTATTTTAATGAATATGAAAAGAATGATAATTACACAAAGAAAACATGTTTATGGGCGGGAAACGGATTCGTAATGCCAGAAACCTGCATGACTTTAAGATTAGGTGAACCAGACGACAGGATTCACAAAGCGCCCCCAGGCAAAGAACGGGCTAACTTTAGAAGCGCTACGCCGCGCGGGTTTTCAACAGCAGTGTATCTTGCCAACAAACCAATATTATGAAGTTTTCTCATAGTTATACTGTTATTGCACTAGCGCTTGTCTCGCTGGTGGCTTACCACTATTACGGTAAATACACCAAACAACTTGATACAACAGTTAAGCTACAGAGTGAGTTGCTGGAGCAGCAGAATGAAATCGTTAATCAGCAGGAGCGGATAAGGCTCCTGTCTGAACTGGATAATCAGCATACAAAGGAACTTGCTCATGCCAAATCTGAAATTGATGTTCTGCGCAATGATGTTGCTGCTGGTCGTCGCCGGTTGCGCATCGCGGCCACTTGTAATCAAGGCGAAACCGTCTCCTCCGGCAGCGTGGGCCATGCAGCCCCCCCACGACTTAACCCAGCAGCTCAACAAGATTATTTCGATCTCCGAAGAATGATTGTTGAGAACGAACAGCAAACGAAGTACTTGCAAGACTACATTAAGACTCAGTGTCAATAATAGTAGTCATTTCAATAGTGATTACGACAATACTGATAACTCATGCTACCACCTGTTCTTATCGCGTACTCTTCGCATACAGGCTGGTAGCATTTTTATTTAATGTGAAAACTGAGTCGACGAAATTCAGAGGAATGAAAATGAAAGATAAGTCATTAAATGCTGAAACATATACAGTAAGCATTTGCGTTAATGTAGATAGAAGTGAGCTTGATAAAACAGAAGAACAACTTGAACGTATTACTGAACTCGTTCAATTAAATTCTAATGCGATTATTAAAAATGCAACTATGACAGCGACAAATATAAATAAACACAATGAGCGTCTCAGTGAAGTGATACGTGGAATAGTTCAAGATGAGATCCATAAGTGGGTCATGCGTGAGAGTCAACCAGGCGGTCGTCTCTCAAGGTGGTGATGATATGCCAGCACGAATACCCAGAGCTTGCCGCGAGCGTGGTTGTTCACACACAACAACAGACCGCAGCGGCTATTGTACCGCCCATCGAAACACAGGCTGGGAGAATTATCAGCCAGGTAAGAGCCGCCACGAACGCGGGTATGGCAGTAAGTGGGATGCAATACGCCCACGGATATTAAAGCGAGATAAATACTTATGTCAGGACTGCAAGCGCGGCAAGCGGGCTGTCACAGCGACAACGGTAGACCACATTATCCCGAAAGCCCACGGCGGCACTGATGATGATAGTAACTTACAATCACTATGTTGGCCTTGTCACAGACGCAAGACAGCAACGGAGAGAATGAGATGACACAAGATGAGCAAACACTACTCATGTTTAAAGGCTTGATTGCTGAATTGCCTGACGAGAGCCGCAAGAACTATGAGCAATGTATTAAGATAGTTCGGCAGCTATTGGTTGACTATCCGGCCGGTGAGGCTTTGATTGCAATAGGTATCATTGGGGCAGAACAGCAAATGAAAGGCAACTGGGGACAAGGTTAGTTAATCAGTTTCATATCAATGGGTAGGGGGGGCAAATCCCTACCCCTCCCGCCTTACGGGACCGCCGCCTCCGTCGAATTTTTATACCCGCGAAAAATGAAATTTAATCCGGGAGATAAATAGGCCAATTTAAGTGTTAATTTTCCGCTGCATGTTCAGTTTTTATTTCATTTTTGGAGATTTTTATTTATGGCTGGAACGGCTGGCAGATCCGGACGTCGCGCAAAGCCAACAGCCAGAAAAGAGTTAGCGGGAAATCCCGGTAAGCGCACTTTAAATAAAAATGAACCGGTTTTTACTCCGCTGAAAGGGGTCTTACCGCCTGATTGGTTTGCAGAAAATGACCTCAATCTGGCGATCACTATGTGGGAAATCACGGTTAAAGAATTATGCGGTCAAGGCATCATTTGCCTGACGGATTTAGCCGTGCTGGAACGCTGGTGTGTAGCGTATGAGTTCTGGCGGCGGGCAGTTGTGAATATTGCTATGCAAGGTAATACAGTAACCGGCGCGACGGGTGGACCGATAAAAAACCCGGAGTTAACGGCAAAGAAAGAACAAGAATCAGAGATGAGTGCCACGGGGTCAATGTTGGGTTTAGATCCCAGCAGCCGTCAACGATTAATTGGCGCCGCTGGTAAGGCTAAAACAGAGAATCCCTTTATTAAGATAATCACATCATGAGCCGCAAATCTTATCCCAATGTTAACGCTGCAAATCAATACGCTCGTGATGTTGTCCGTAGAAAAGTTATAGCCTGTCAATATGTTATTGATGCCTGTCAGCGTCATATTGACGATTTATCCCAGGAGAAAAGCAAAAAGTTTCGTTACCGATTTGACAAAGACCTGGCGGAAAAAGCCACCCGGTTTATCCAACTTCTCCCTCACACGAAAGGCGAATGGGCATTTAAACGTATGCCGATCACGCTGGAACCCTGGCAGTTATTTATTGTGTGTTCGGCATTCGGGTGGGTTCATAAAGGCACAAAGCTGCGGCGTTTTCGTGAAGTGTATACAGAAATTCCCCGTAAGAATGGAAAATCAGCGATCTCGGCGGGTGTCGCGTTATTTTGTTTCACATGTGATGATGAATTTGGGTCCGAGGTGTATTCCGGGGCAACCACAGAAAAACAGGCGTGGGAAGTTTTCAGGCCAGCAAGGTTAATGTGCAAGCGTACACCAATGCTGGTTGAAGCGTTTGGTATTGAAGTTAATGCCAAAAATATGAACCGTCCCGAAGACGGCGCACGGTTTGAACCTCTAATTGGCAATCCGGGAGACGGTGCCAGCCCACATTGCGCCATTGTTGACGAATACCACGAGCACGATACTGATGCATTGTACACTACCATGCTTACGGGAATGGGTTCTCGTCGTCAGCCACTGATGTGGGCGATTACAACAGCGGGTTATAACATCGAAGGACCATGCTATGATAAGCGGCGTGAAGTGATCGAGATGCTTAACGGTACGGTACCCAATGATGAGTTATTTGGTGTGATCTATACCGTCGATGAGGGAGACGATTGGACAGATCCCAATGCGCTAAAAAAAGCCAATCCCAATATGGGGGTTTCTGTCTATGCGGATTTTCTCCTGAGTCAGCAAAACCGGGCAAAGAATAATGCTCGTCTGGCAAACGTCTTCAAAACTAAACACTTGAACATTTGGGTATCCGCCAGGGCGGCCTACTTCAATTTAGTGAGCTGGCGAGAGTGTGAAGATAAGACACTGACGTTAGAACAATTTGAGGGGCAGCCCTGCATTCTCTCTTTCGACTTAGCGAGAAAGTTGGATATGAATTCCAAGGTCAAACTTTTTTATCGCGAAATGGACGGGAAAAGGCATTATTACTGTATTGCGCCCAAGTTTTATGTTCCGTATGACACGGTATACAGCACTGACACGGACCAGCAACGCACTGCGGAGCGCTACCAGAAATGGGTTAATAGTGGTCATCTTACCGTGACAGAGGGGGCTGAAATTGATTATCGGGTTATTCTTGAGGACGCTAAAGCCGATAACTTAGACAATCCGGTAGAAGAATCTCCTATTGACCCACACGGCGCGACGAATCTTTCTCATCAGCTGGCTGATGAACAATTAAACCCGATCACGATTATCCAAAACTACACAAACATGTCGGACCCAATGAAGGAGCTGGAGGCGGCGATTGAAGCGGGACGTTTCCATCATGACGGAAACCCAATCATGACGTGGTGTGTGGGTAATGTTGTTGGTAAGTACCTGCCAGGCAACGATGATGTAGTTCGCCCCATTAAAGAGCAATCTGAAAATAAAATTGATGGGGCTGTGGCGCTCATCATGGCGATTGGCCGGGCTATGTTGAATGATAATGAAGAAACCCTCTCTGATGTTTTAGCTAAACGCGGCCTTCGCTCTCTCTAAGGAATTCCATGAAAACGTTGATAATGATTGCTCTGTTGGTGGGGATAGCGGGCGCGTGTCTGCTTGCTTACGGTGCCTGGTTACTTTTGCCCGCGGCGGGGTATCTCGTCGCGGGTGTACTCTGCCTTGCCTGGTCTTATCTGGTTTCTCGCATGATGGAGCAAACTGAAAAACCGGATAAGGGGGCCTAATGTTCTTTCCTGGGCTATTTCGAAAATCAGCCCAACCAATGACCTCATATGAACTGAGTGAATTGATTGGGCTTTCTTATGATACTTATACCGGCAAGCGAGTCAGTCCTCAGCTTGCTATGCAATTGACTGCGGTATTTAGTTGCGTTCGGGTACTGGCGGAATCAGTGGGGATGTTGCCGTGTTCTTTGTATCAGCAACTTGAACGGGGGAATGCCCGGGCGGTAAAAGAAAAGTTGCATACGTTGTTATCGGTTAAACCCAACGGTTACATGACACCCCAGGAGTTTTGGGAGCTGCTAATTGGCTGCTTGTGCCTACGTGGTAACTTTTATGCTTACAAAGTTAAGGTGTTTGGCGAGGTTTCCGAACTATTGCCCCTCGATCCGGGTAGCGTCACCTCAAAACTGAATGCCAACTGGGAACCTGAATATCAAGTGACGTTCCCGGACGGCAGTTTTAGTACATTGTCACAGGAAGAAATCTGGCATGTGCGCATTTTTACTCTTGACGGGTTAAACGGTCTCAGTCCAATTGCTTATGCTCGGCAAGCAATCGGACTGGGGATGGCGACTGAGGAACATGGTTCACGCTTATTCAGCAACGGCGCAGTAACCTCTGGTGTACTGCAAACTGATCAATACCTGAAAGATGAGGCGTATCACCGCCTTAAGTCTGATTTTGAAGAGCGCCATCAGGGATTAGCGAACTCACACAAGCCGATGATCCTTGAGATGGGGCTTAAGTGGAATCAAATCAGTTTATCAGCAGAGGACGCTCAGTTTCTTGAAACCCGCAAATTCCAGCTTGAAGAGATTTGCCGCATTTTTCGTGTGCCTATGCATATGGTGCAAAACACGGATCGCGCCACGTTCAGCAACGTAGAAAATTTAGGCATTGGGTTTATCAATTATTCGTTAGTCCCATATCTCACCCGCATTGAACAGCGGATTAATGTGGGACTGGTGAAAACCGATAAGCAGGGGCGATTTTATGCCAAATTCAATGCCGGCGCATTATTGCGTGGAGACATGAAATCACGATTTGAATCCTATGCAACGGGGATCAACTGGGGAATTTTGTCACCCAATGAGTGTCGGGAACTGGAGGAACGCAACCCACGCGAGGGGGGCGATATCTATTTAACCCCGATGAACATGACAGCGAAACCGGGCGATAAACCCAAACCACAGGACAATTTAAATGATGACGAAACAGCGGCTTGATGTGCCGTTAAAACTGAAATCAGTCAGCGACAGCGGCGAGTTTGAGGGGTACGGTTCGGTGTTCGGCGTCAAAGACAGCTTTGATGATATTGTATTACCGGGTGCCTTTGAAAACTCCCTGAAGCAATGGCGTGACCGGGGAGCTTTACCGGCCTTGCTCTGGCAGCATCGAATAGACGAACCCATCGGTATCTATACCGATATGAAAGAAGATGAGGTGGGGTTATATCTCAAGGGGCGGTTGCTGATTGATGATGACCCGCTGGCAAAACGAGCTCACGCGCACATGAAGGCCGGATCACTCTCCGGCCTTTCTATTGGTTACATCCTAAGAGATTGGGAATACGACGGAACGAAAGAGGCATTTCTCCTAAAAGAAATCGATCTGTGGGAAGTCAGCCTTGTCACTTTTCCGGCTAATGATGAGGCGCGTGTCGGCAATGTTAAATCAGTATTTGCCCGTGGTGAGATCCCCACACCCAAAAGTATTGAGCGAGTCCTGCGCGACGTTGGACTCTCACGCTCCCAAGCCAAAGCATTCATGGCTGAGGGGTATGGCGCATTGTCTCAGCGTGATGCTGATGGTGACGTGTCTGTATTGAGTGCGTTGAAATCATTGAAATTTTAATCGGAGTCCAATCATGGCTATTGAAAAGAAAGATGTTGAAGAAGTCGCGCAGGAACTACAAAAGCGTTTTGACGAATTCAGAGAGAAAAATGATAAGCGTATCGAGGCTATTGAAGCCGAAAAAGGCAAATTGGCCGGGCAGGTGGATACGTTGAATGGCAAACTGTCTGAACTGGATGCCCTAAAAACCGAGCTGGAAGAAGAGTTGGTGGCACTGAAACGCCCAGCAGGCGGCCACAGCAAGGCGGCCAGTGAGCACAAGACCGCATTCACCCAGTTTATCCGCAAAGGTAAAGAAGACGGGCTGGCCGAGCTGGAGCAAAAAGCCATGCAAACGACCAACGATCCTGATGGGGGGTATGCGGTACCGGAAGAGTTAGACCGCAATATCATCAGCGCATTGAAAGATGAGGTCGTGATGCGTGCTGAATGTAATGTAGTGCCAATTGGAACACCGGAATACAAGAGACTGGTCAATAAGGGCGGTACAACCAGCGGCTGGGTGGGTGAAACTGATGAACGCCCAGAAACAGCAACCGCTAAACTAGGGACTATCGATCCAGTTTGGGGGGAAATCTACGGTAATCCGGCTGCCACTCAACGTATGCTTGATGATGCTTTCTTTGATGTTGAAGCCTTTATTACCAGTGAATTGGCTCAGGAATTTGCCGAGCAGGAAGAAGCGGCCTTTACAAATGGTGATGGCGTCAAGAAACCAAAGGGTTTGCTGGCTTTTGGCTCTGATGACAAAGCAGACAAAGACCGCGAGTGGGGTACCTTGCAGCATCTTTTACTAAAAAAAGCGAGCGAGGTGACTGCGGATGAAGTCATGCAACTGATTTATACCCTGCGTAAACCGTATCGCAATGGGGCTAAATTCATGATGAACAACAAATTGTTATTCGCCGTGCGCACCCTGAAAGACAGCCAGGGTAACTATATCTGGCAGCCGGGTTTGCAGTTGGGCCAGCCTTCCGCGCTGTTGGGTTACGGCATTGCCGAAAATGAACAGTTTGCGGACTTGGCGACTGGTGCTGTGCCAATTGCCTTTGGTAACTTCAAACGCTGCTACACCATTCTGGACCGTATCGGTGTTCGTATGTTGCGTGACCCGTACACAAACAAGCCCTTTGTGCAGTTCTACACCACTAAGCGCGTCGGTTCAATGCTGGTGGACAGCAACGCGGTAAAACTGCTGAAAGCGGCGGATGCCGCCAAGTAATCTTCGGGCGGCCAGTATGCCGCCTTTTTATAGAGGTTGATATGATCCCCACTATTGAAGAGTTGCGGGCACAATGTCGCATAGATACGGATGAAGAAGATAACTTACTGGTAACGTATGCCAAAGCTGCCCATCAACGCGCCGAGAATTTTATTAACCGCCCACTTTTTGATGACCGGGTACCCGATGATATCAGTGAGGGTTTGGTTATTACTGACGATATCAAATTAGCGATCATGCTAGCGGTCGGGTTCTGGTATGAAAACCGGGAGCCTAAAGTCCTCCCTGCGGGATTCAAAAACTTATTAGAACCTTACCGATTTATACCATTGTGAGAAGATAAATGATTGAAACAGGCAAACTACGTTTCCGCGTCGGTTTGTATCGTGTCACAACCGTTCGTGATCCGAAAACGGGCGCAGAAAGAACAACCTCCGAGTTAGTTGCTACTGTGTGGTCGGGTGTTGAACCGATATCTAACCGGAAAATCAGGACACTGGATCAACAACAGGTTGTTGAAACGCTGTTGTTTACTCTGCGTCCGAGAAAAGATGTTGATATTGACTGGCAAATAGCATGGAAAGGTCGCGTGTTTACCGTGCGTGCAGCAGACCGCACCAAACCTGACAAACTTCTTATCACAGCAGAGGCGGATGCGCGGCATGATCGAATATGACATTAAAGCTTCGTTGGAGGAAATCACCCAATTACCCGCTTACCCTTTGTTGCTTCCCGATAATATTCAAGAGGGCGTGACATACCAGCGTATCAGTGATCCGAAGTTTGATACCGGTCTTGCTATCACTTCGTTAGTCAACGCTCGGTTTCAGATATCGATTTATCTCATTGATGACTATGCCCGTTTACTTGAACTGGACAAATCTGTCAAAAACGCATGGGAAAATATTACTCATGGCTATATCGGGCAATATCCTGTTCAGGCCGTCACAAGAGGCATTGTGCATCAGGATAAAACTGATCTGACAAAAGGTCGGGTGCAATATCGCATGACGCGTGACTTTATTATCTGCTATTCGGAGAATTTATATGATGAAGGTTGAAGTAAAGGGACTGGCAGAACTGGGGCGAAAACTCAATGAGCTAGACGCTGAACTACAGACCAAAATTCTACGTTCAGCGGGTAAAGCTGCAATGGAAGTCGTCAAAGAAGATATGCAACGGCATGCTGGGTATGACAAAAACAGCCCCGGACCACATATGCGTGATGATATTAAAATCCGCAGCAGTCGCGCTAAAAAATATCGGGACGGAGTAATGATCACCGTTGCCCCGACCAAAAAACATCGTATGAAAGCCATAGCCCAAGAGTTCGGCACGGTTAAGCAAATCGCAGCTCCGTTCATCCGGCCCGCGCTTGATTATAACAGATCAGCAGTATTAAAAACGCTTACAGCAGAAATCCGCGACGCTTTAAGTAGTTATAGCAAATAAATCAATAAATTTTTGGAGTAATCATTATGGCTGATAAATCTTCGCCAGAGTACGCAATGCTTCCCGCTGGCACAATCGTAAAATTCGGCAAGCCCGGTGAGACAGTTGATGTAATGAAACCACTCATAAACTGTAAAGCGCTTGGCGCAACAGGATTAACAGGCAGCTTCATTGATTGCACAACGCTCATTGATACTAATAAGCAGTTTATTTCTGATATGCCGGAAGGCCCCGAGAAAACACTCGGTTTCATTGATGATCCTGAAAACGTCGATTTCACCAACTTTCTGAATGCTGCGCAGAATCGTGAAACAGTACAATTCTATATTGCCCTGCCAAATAAACGGACGGCTACAATGATCTTGGCATTGTCGGGCTGGGAAATGAGCGAAATTACAGCGCCAGCGAGTGAAGTGATACAGATTACCGTCAAGGGCAAACAAAACAACCTTGTTTGGGGTGTCGTTACCCCAAAACCAGCCACAACTGGAGGTAATAAACAATGAGCATAAAATCCTCACTGCTAAAGACAAAAAATACAGTCATTGAAGTTGAACTGTTTGAAACTAAAGTCAATTTACGTCGTTTAAGTGCTGCTGAACTACTTGATCAAGAGGAGGCGGTACAAAAAGCAAGTGATGACGGTGATATTCGAAAAGCCTCGTTACTTAACATCCAGCTTATTATTGATTGCCTTGTTGATGAAACAGGTAAAAAGTTGCATGTTGATGAGGTTCCAACAGCTGACGAACTTTTGAGGGCGCATGATAACGTGGCCTTGCTTGATGCAATTGCAAAAGTTAAGAGGCATTCAATCGGCACGCTAGAGGAAGCGGAAAAAAACTAATCAACTCGCCGTTGTTGAACTTCATCTTTAGTATGGCAGATCATCACGGCGAGACAGATCCACGAAAAATAGCGGCACTACCCGCCGACATTCTGCTCCACTGGCAGGCTTTTTACAAACTTCGGAACAAACACGATGACGATAAGCCCGTCAATACTCCCCCATCTTATTCCAATGCTTCGCTGCAAGATGATTCAATAGAAGAGCAGTGTGTAGCGGTTATACGTGCTTTATTGTAAGGACTCACGCAATGGCAAATTTAGCAACGCTGTCTGTTGGGTTATTACTCAACAGCACAGAATTTAAAACCAGTTTGTTTAAAGCGTATGATTCAGCTGGCCGTGAGTCGGGTCGTTTTGCAAGAAAAGTGCAAGATGATGCAAAGAAAGCGGAGCAGGCTTATTTGACTGTTGGGAAAGCCGTTTCAGGATTGGCCGGGAAGCTGGCTTTAATTGGAGGTACCGGTCTTTCTCTTGGCGGTATTATCAGCACAACTCGTCAATATGGTCAGGCGTTATCTGATCTGTCTGCCATCACCGGTGCGACAGGTGCGCAATTGAAGCAATTTGATGATGCGGCGCAACACATGGGGCGCACGACGGAATACAGCGCAAGCCAGGCCGCAACAGCATTAAAATTGATGGCTAGCGCTAAACCTGAACTCATGAAAACCAACGACGGGCTGATTAAGGTAACAAATTCAGCGTTAATCTTGGCGCAAGCTGGCGGCACGACTTTGCCCGATGCAACAAGGACACTGGCGTTATCACTCAATCAGTTCGGTGTTAGTGCTGCCGAAGCAGATCGCTATATTAACGTGCTTGCAGCGGGCGCGAAATACGGCTCATCAGAAATTACAGATACAGCCGCAGCAATTAAAAACGGGGGGGTAGCTGCCGCTCAAGCCAAAGTCAGTTTTGAAGAACTTAATGCAGCTATTCAAGTACTTGCTGAACGTGAAGTTAAAGGTGGTGAAGCTGGCACCGCACTGCGTAACGTAATCTTGCATCTTGAAAAGGGAACAGATAAAAAGTTGAAGCCCTCAGTTGTTGGGTTGTCTACTGCACTTGAGAACTTATCAAAAAAGAATTTATCGACAAAAGAAGCAGTGAAGTTATTTGGCTTGGAAAACATCAATGCGGCTTCAATTCTGGTTCAAAGTAAAACTAAACTTGATGAGTTGACTGTTGCACTGACGGGAACCCGAACGGCATATGACCAGGCTGCGATCAGGGTAAATAACCTGAATGGCGATTTACTCAGTTTATCCAGTGCATTCGAAGGAATGGCAATTAAGATAGGCCAAAGTACAGATGGGCCTCTGCGGTCCGGTGTTAAAGCCGCAACAGATGCAGTTAACAGCTTATCTGATAATTTTAATGCAGTAGCTAATATTGCTCTCTATACTTTGATCCCTGCACTGGGAACCAAACTTACAGCGGGATTGCGGGAGAATATCAGTGCCTGGCGTGGCACAGAAAAAGCTACTCGGTCTGCTGCGAAGCAGCAAGCGGAAATTGCAAGGCAAACTATTGATGCGGCACGAGCCATGCGCAATCAGGCGGGGGAACAAGCGCGTTGGCTGGCTACACAATCTGTTATTAATCGCCAAAATGGTATTAATGTCAGTTACCAAAAAGAACATGTCGCACTCAGTCGCCAAATTCGGGAAGCTAATCTCAATGAGGCGGCTGCAAAAAATAAACTCGCTGCCGCAAATAGGCAATTATCATTTTCAACTCGTGCATTGTCAGTTTCAGCTGGGTTGGCTAGTGGAGCCTTATCCCTGATCGGCGGGCCTTTCGGCGCAGCAATGTTGGCGGGTTCAGCTCTGGTTTATTTGTATAACAGGAGCGTAGAGTCAAGAAAAGAGATACTCAATTTAAAAGACGCTACTATCGAAACTGTTGAAGTGCTTCAACAATTATCTAAAGTCAAAATAGAATTAAAAATGGATGGATGGCAAGATGATTTAGAAAATATAAAAAAAGAGAAAAATCAGTTAGAAAGCCAGTTAGGACGATATTCTGATACCCGAATTAATATCTCAAAATCTCGCCGTGAAGGGGTACTGGGTTTTTTATATGATGATCCTAAGAGGCTAGAAAAAGAAAAGAAACAAATAGAGAGCAAATTAGAAGACCTTAAGACTGCCGAGCAGAAAATAAATGAAAATATTGCGAATGGAAAAAAGGTATTAGCGGGTGGTAAGTTCGAAGTAAAACCACAAGAAGTAAAACCACAAGAAGAAAAACCGGCCAGCCCTTGGACGGGCAATGGCTCAGGTGCAGGGGACTCAAAAAGGCAGCAGGTGTTGAGTCAATATCAACAATTGCGTCGTGAAATAGAAAGTGCACATGCTGATAGTCTAACCCGGATAGGTACGAGTGAGAGTGAAACTCATCAGAAAATTCTTGCATTAGCAAAAAAGGCCGGGGTATCCCAGTCAGAAGTTAGCAAGTTACTTGTATTGAATGAAGAAAATTATCAGCGTGAGCGCATGGCGTTAGCAGAAAAGTACGCACCTGCTAAAGCTACAGTTCGTCAAGAGTCCGAGGCTAGCAAAGAGCTTAAGGCGATTTTTGATGCGAGATTACTGACTGAGCGTGAATACCTCACAGCCAGGTTGGTTCTCAATCAAGAAGCAACAAAAGAAAGATTAGCTGAACAGGCTAAAGCGGCCTCTGCCCCACATGTTGATATGGCCGGTGAAGTCGATCCTATTATTCAATTGCAAAATCAGCTTGAACAGCAGAAGGCTCTTTATACGGCCTATTATGAAGATGGCCGTATTAACAAAGAGCGTTATGAAATGCTGATGACAGCAGCGACCAACAAATCGAAAGAGGCGCAACTTACCGCAGCGAAAGAGCTATATGCAAGTCAGGGCAGTTTTCAGAAAATGCAGATGAATCTGTTGGATACAGTTGAACAGCGAACAGGAAATGCGCTAACAGGGATGCTCATGGGAACAAAGAGTTTCTCTGATTCGCTGAAAGAACTTACCGCTTCTCTTGCTCAATCTATCATTCAAGATCTGATTCGCATTGCTATGCAGGCGATGATAACCAATGCCGTATCTGGGCTATTTGGTGGATTTTCCGGCGTTGGTGGGGGAGTTACAAAAGCCAATGGTCAACTTGTACCAATGCCGCCAAAGTTGAACGCTAAAGGAGGCGTTTATTCGTCTCCAAGTTTAAGCGCATATAGTGGACAAATTGTCAGCAACCCGACACTGTTTGCTTTTGCTAAAGGCGCGACGGGCTTGATGGGTGAAGCTGGACCGGAGGCAATTTTACCGCTAAAACGCGGCCCGGATGGTTCATTAGGTGTTAGGGCGTCTAGTCCCAATACACAGGCAGTCAGCGCCGCGCCGCAAGTCTTTATTCAGATTGATGGCAATGGGAATACGTCTTCACAAGCCCCGACAGGATTGGAAGCGTTTGGATCTCAGATTGCATCTTTTGTCGATAACCGCTACCGCGAACTCCGTGACAAAGATTTACGTCCGGGCGGCCCACTATGGAGAAGATAAATGCTTGAGACATTCACGTGGTCACCGCGCATTCAAGCCGCCGCTGATGTGAATTTTCGAGTCAGAAAAGCGCAATTCGGCGATGGCTACGCACAAGTAGCCGGGGATGGCATTCACCCGAAAAGCCAAAAATGGGAATTGTCGTTTGTCGGCAACGAGGCATATATCCGCGCGATTGTTGATTTCATTGACCGCCACGGTGGTTACAAATCATTTCAATGGAGTCCATCACTTGATGATGTCGGGCTTTATCGTTGCGACGCGTATAAGACAACAGCCCTCGGCGGTGGGAATTATTCACTGTCTGCCAGCTTTACCCAGGCTTATCACCCTTAGGAGCATAATGATGATAAATGCTGATGTGCAAAAACTCGAACCGGGCAATACGATTCGGTTGTATGAAGTAGACGGAACAGCATTTGGCGCTGATATTCTGAGGTTTCACAATGAAACTATTCCCTATACCTCGGCAGAGTTAAAAACCGATAAACCGCCTAAAAAATCACTCTGGTGGCAGGGAAAAGAGTACGGTCCGTGGCCTGTTAATATCGAAGGCTTAGACATGTCAAGTGACGGACAGTCCGCGCGTCCCAAATTAGCTGTTGCTAATATTGATGGGTTAATCACAGCGCTATGCCTGAGATTTGATGATATGGTCCAGGCGAAAGTGACTATTCGTGACACTTTTGTTCATTATCTTGACGCCACTAATTTCAAAGATAGCAACCCAACAGCCGATCCTGAACAAGAGAGAGTACAAGTTTTCTATATCGACAGGAAAGAATCAGAAGATGACGAAGCCGTAAAGTTTGAGCTTGCGAGTCCGGCTGATTTGCAAGGATTGAAGATCCCAACACGGCAGATTCATAGTCTGTGTGAATGGTGCGCTCGTGGATGGTACCGAACGGGCAAAGGCTGTGACTACGCCGGAACACGGTATTTTGATGAAAACGACAATCCTGTTGACGATCCCAGTAAAGACAAATGCTCCGGTCTGTTGCTAGCGTGTCAGTCTCGATTTGGTAAAGATGAGCCATTGCCGTTCGGAGGTTTCCCCGGCTCGGCACTCATCAGGCGGTGACAATGCGTGACAGTACATTGAAAGCGATCATGGTTCATGCTGAATCAGAATACCCGAAAGAGTGCTGCGGGGTAGTTGCTCAAAAAAGCCGGGTAGAAAGATATTTTCCATGTCGGAATTTGGCAACAGAACCCGAAGAGCAATTTCATCTTGATCCTGTTGACTATATTCACGCGGAAGACTGGGGAACGGTGACCGCGATTGTTCACAGTCACCCGGACGCAACGACCCAACCCTCTGAATTAGACAAGGCTCAATGTGATGCCACTGAATTACCCTGGCATATTGTCAGTTGTCCTGAAGGGGATTTAAGGACTATTTACCCGCGAGGAGAGCTGCCTTTAATTGGCCGTCAGTTCATATTGGGTCATACGGACTGCTGGGGCCTCATCATGAGCTACTTTAAACAGGAGCACGGTATTGAACTGAATGATTACCGAGTAGATTATTGCTGGTGGGAGAACGGCAAGGAAAACCGTTACTTAGATAACTGGTACGAATGTGGTTTCAGAGAGTTCAGCGGCGCACTACAACCAGGTGATATGGTGATCATGCAAGTTTCTGCTCCAGTAGCGAACCATGCCGGTATTCTTCTGTCTGATAATATGCTACTACATCATATGTACGGACAATTGAGTCAGCGTGTACCCTACGGCGGCTATTGGAAAGAGAGAACGGTAAGGGTATTGCGTCATAAAGACTTGTTGTGATTTATTCTTTTTTTGACTGAGAGAAAAGGACAATGAAGAAAAAAAACATTCTTATTCTGTGTACGTTTATTTTGGCGGGTTGTTCAAGTATTCAAGACATGAGAAGCCGTTCTCCAGATCAGGTTTATGCGTCCACAAAGCAGCAAACAAAGGATGTAGCTGAATGCATCCTGTTTGGCTGGCAAGAAAATAGCCCAAGATATGGAGGTGTTTTTATTCAACCTTATGGTAACGGCTATACAGTGTATTCCAATTCTCAGATTGAGGTTGTTGATGTTGTAGATGAGAACGATGGAGTTAAAGTTAATTTTTATCACCAAGGTGGATTGTTTAGTTATAGAATAAATGACCGAATTCAGAAAATAAAAAGTTGCATATAAAGCGAATTAAAACTGCTTTCGTTGGTTTTGTGTGGAGTGAACTGTATGGCGTTTATTGATGTACCAATGAGAACAATCCGTATGCACGGACCTTTAATTAAACATTTCGGTAAAGAATTTAAATATAAAGCGTTAGATGCAAAAAAAGCAATTAATGCTATGCGTTGTTTATTGCCGGGTTTTGAAAAGTATATGATGGAGGCTCATAAAAAAGGGCTGACGTTTGCGATTTTTGTTGGCAGTAAAAATATCAGTAAAGATGAACTTGATATGACAAAAGGCAGGGAAGATATTCATATTTTGCCGGTTATTATTGGTAGTAAGCGAGGCGGATTATTTCAAACAATACTTGGTGTTGCTTTAATTACTGCCGCTGCTATTGCATCCGGGGGAATAGCTGCGGCATTTACAGCCGGGGGGATGTGGGGAACTACCGCAATGGTAGGTGCATCAATGGCCCTAGGCGGTGTTGTCCAAATGCTATCGCCACAAATGCCAGGATTGAGAATGCGAGAATCCCCGGATAATAAGCCGAGCTATGCATTCGGTGGGCCAGTCAACACTACAGCGCAGGGCAATCCGGTTGCTGTACTGTACGGAACGCGCGAAATCGGCGGGGCAATTATTTCCGCTGGGATTTATACCGAAGATCAACAGTGATCAATCATTCACTGTTCGCGGAGTGAAAGCATTTGCATGTGACGTTGAGCGGTATAGGTGAGATCTGCATCACGATATTTTTGAAAATTATAGTTGACATGACGGTGTAAACTGGATTAGATTTGGATTGTCCAGCCTAGCCCCGTTCGTAGACAATAGTTAATATCTACATAACGGCTCTAGGCGTTTTTTTTGGAAGAAAAATGAAAAAGACAGCCATCCTAATTGATGCGGGATTCTTTATCCAAAGAGTGAACGCAACAAGACGTAAACACTTTAAAGGCAGTGAATTAACAGCCGCTCATTTCATGAAAATAATTTGGGGCCTTGTCCAGTACCATGTAAACGGAAAACATGGTTCACATGAGAAACGAGTCCCATTAGAGCTATATCGAATTTATTTTTATGATTGCCCGCCTCTTGATATTCAAACTCGTTATCCTCTCCCATCAGAAAAAGATCATAAAACAACGCCAAGGAAGAACTTTAAGCTTGATCCTAGCTATATTCTTAGGGCAAAGCTTCATGAGGAATTAAGAAAAAGCAGAAAAACTGCTCTCAGGTTGGGGACACTGGTTGACAATAAAAGATGGCAATTGAATGACCATGTTCTCACTGACCTAATAAAAGGGATAAGAAAGTGGGAAGATTTAACTAATGATGATTTCCATTATGATATCAAGCAAAAAGCTGTGGATATTAAGTTGGGGATGGATATCACTACACTGGCATACGAGAAACTAGTGGAAGTGATCGTTCTTGTCGCTGGTGATTCTGATTTTGTTCCGGCAGCAAAACACGCAAGAACAAAGGGAATCGACTTTATTCTTGATCCGTTAAGACAAGAAGTGTCCCCGTCTCTATCAGAACATATCGATGGTGTGCAATCATATAGTTTGATTTCTGCACTCTCTGATGCGTTACAAATAGAGCCAGATCCAGTACCGGACTGGTGGTCAAATAAAAAAGAAAAGAAACCAAAGTCACCATCTAAGCGTCAATCTGGTAGCAAAAAGTGACAACCCAATACTAATTAACCCAGCTCTTGGCTGGGTTTTTTATATCTACTAATTTTCATACCGCATAACTGCGGTTTTTTTATTGGTGAAACATGGCAAAAGTAATCAAAGGTCAAAAAGGCGGTGGCGGTAAGCAACGAACTCCTGTCGAATCACCGGATAGCATCCAATCAATATCTAAAGCCAAAATACTCTTGGCACTGGGAGAGGGTGAATTTGCTGGTGGGTTGGATGGTACCAATATCTATCTGAACGATACCCCTATATCTAATGCCGATGGAAGTTTGAACTTTGCAGGAGTTAAATGGGAGTTCCGTCCGGGCACTCAATCACAAGAATATATTCAGGGAATACCGGCAGCTGAAAATGAAATCAGGATAAATACAGAACTGAAAAGCGATCATCCGTGGATTCGTGCTGTTTCTAATACCAAGCTATCCGCTGTCCGTTTACGTTTTGGGTGGCCGCAATTGCAGCGTCAAAAAGATAACGGTGATACAGTGGGTTATCGCATTGAGTATGCAATAGATGTTGCCACAGATGGCGGAGCTTATAAAGAGGTCTTGAAAGCCGCGGTTGACGGTAAGACAACAACACTTTATGAGCGCTCTTATCGCATAGATTTACCCAAAGCTAACACAGGTTGGCAAATCCGTGTGCGGCGGCTGACGCCGAACAGTAGCAGCAATAGAATTGCAGATAAAATGCTAGTGCATGCAATCACGGAAGTTATCGACGCAAAACTTCGGTACCCGAATACCGCCCTACTTTATGTTGAGTTTGATTCCAAGCAATTTCCCGATATCCCCAGAATTAGCTGTAAACCGAAAGGCCGCGTTATTCGCGTACCTTCTAACTATGATCCTGTTAATCGCACGTATTCAGGGATATGGGACGGTACGTTTAAGTGGGCGTATTCAGATAATCCCGCGTGGATTTTCTACGACCTTATCTTATCGGATATGTTCGGACTGGGGAGCAGAATCAACTCAACCCTGGTCAGCGAAGCAGAACTCTATCGTATTGCCCAGTATTGCGATCAATTGGTACCCGATGGCCGGGGTGGTGACGGCAAAGAGCCGCGCTTCACATGCAATGTCTATATTCAGTCTCGCAATGAAGCTTGGACTGTATTACATGATCTCGCCGCTATTTTCCGTGGAATGACTTATTGGGGACAGAATCAACTTGTTGCACTCGCTGATATGCCGCGCGATATGGATTACATCTTTAACCATGCGAACGTTATCAATGGAAAATTTTCATACACATCAGCAAGTGAAAGAACCCGATATACAACTGCAATGGTGAGTTGGTCAGATCCCGACAATCACTATAATGATGCCGTTGAAGTTGTTTCCGATAATAAACTGGTGCGTCGTTATGGTATTAATCAAACTGAAATTACGGCAATTGGTTGTACTCGTCAAAGTGAAGCTAACCGGCGTGGAAGATGGATATTACTGACAAACAGCGAAGATGATGCAGTATCGTTCAGCGTTGGTTTAGAAGGACAGATACCTTTACCCGGCCACATCATCGGGGTTGCTAATAGAAATCGTGCAGGCCGTGTAATCGGTGGTCGTATCAGTGCTGTGTCGGAACGCAATATTACATTGGACAGGATAGCTGACGTTAAAGCCGGCGACCGTCTGCTAATTAATCTCCCGTCAGGCGTATCACAAGCAAGAACGGTACAAGCAGTTAGCGGCAAAGTCGTTACTGTCACGACAGTCTACAGTGAAATGCCCGCTGTTGAATCAGGTTGGGCGATTGATGCTAATGATCTCTTTGTTCAGCAATTCAGGGTTACAGGTGTACGTGATAAAGGTGATAACACATTTGAAATTAGTGCTGTTTATCACGACCCGGATAAGTATGAACGGATTGACACCGGTGCCCGGATTGATGAACGCCCTATTTCTGTAATTCCTCCAGGTGTTCAAGCGCCGCCGAAAAATATTGCTATTAGTTCTTATTCTACAAAATCACAAGGGCTTGCCATCACAACGATGCGGGCAACTTGGGATGCTGTAGAAAATGCGATTGCTTACGAGGCTGAATGGCGAAAAGACAATGGTAACTGGGTATCAGCGCAGAGAACATCAGCCCTAGGCTTTGAAGTCGATAATATCTATGCAGGTCGTTACCAAGTTCGCGTTCGTGCTATCAATGCATCAGAGATATCTAGTATCTGGGCTAATGCGCAGGAAACAATATTGAAGGGTAAAGAGGGTAATCCTCCTATACCGCTTAACTTCCGTACAACCCCGATTGTTTTTGGCATCACAATAGACTGGAATTTCGGTAATGACACATCAGACACGCAACATACTGAAATTCAGTACAGCAAAACAAATGGCGGCAATGATTTCATGCTGCTTGCTGACGTGCCGTATCCTCAACGAACTTATACAATGCAGGGGCTGGCTGCGGGTGTGGCTTTCTATTTTCGTGCGCGTTTAATTGACAAGTCCGGGAATCAAAGCCCGTGGACTGAGTTTGTAAGGGGGGAATCATCTTCTGATGCAAGCTGGATAGTTGCCGCTGCGGGCGATAAGTTTCTCACAACAGACGCTGGGAAAGCGCTTCAATCTCAGATTGATGATAATACCGAAGCAGCATTTAAAAATGCCGATGCAGCATTTGAAAATGCTGAGGCAGCACTTGAAAATGCCGCCGCGCGTGATGCAGATATTAAACGTTGGATGAAAGAAAACGGAGATAGAAAAGCTGAAATTGTTGAAGTTCGCGAAGTACAAGTATCGGATCAACAGTCACTTGCACGTTATCAGCAGCAAGTGTCAAGTCAGTTTGAGAATACCAATTCAAGCGTATTAAA
The DNA here is from genome assembly GCF_001684335.1 of Photorhabdus namnaonensis. Classification (GTDB taxonomy): domain Bacteria; phylum Pseudomonadota; class Gammaproteobacteria; order Enterobacterales; family Enterobacteriaceae; genus Photorhabdus; species Photorhabdus namnaonensis. Next base: position 81,561 of record NZ_LOIC01000044.1, on the reverse strand, counting down.
TATTAAAGAATCAGTGTCTAAATTAAATGAATCAACGGCAAAAGATATTAATCAAGTTAAAGCCGAGGTTAATGATAATACAAATAAAATCACTTTAGCAAAAGGACTTATTCAAGAAAATAAAAATGCTATTGCAAACACGGATAAAGCATTATCTGAATATCAGCAGCAAGTATCTAGTCAATTTAAGAATACTGACTCAAGCGTATTAAATATTAAAGAATCAGTGTCTAAATTAAATGAGTCAACGGCAAAAGATATTAATCAAGTTAAAGCCGAGGTTAATGATAATACAAATAAAATCACTTTAGCAAAAGGACTTATTCAAGAAAATAAAAATGCTATTGCAAGCACGGATAAAGCATTGTCTGAATATAAGACTCAGACAAGTGCGCAGTTTAAAGACCAGAAAGCTCTAATTGAAACCAAGGCAACAACTGTTTTTGAACAAAAAGGAGAAGGTTCAGCCATCTATAATATTAAAGCCGGTATTAAGTATAATGGAAAAGAATATGATGCCGGTGTGGTTATTGGTTCAGAAGTTAAAAACGGAAAAGTAACGACAAATATTGGATTTAATGCTGAAAACTTCACGTTTATGAATCCAGTAAATGGAAAGTTAGTGCCATTTATGACTGCAAAGAATAACCAATTATTTGTAAGAGAGGCGTTTATTGAAAATGGTAGTATTACGAATGCAAAAATTTCAAATGTAATTCAATCAAATAATTATGTGGCGGGTAGTTCTGGGTGGAAAATAGATAAAAATGGAAATGCTGAATTCGTTAATATTAAGGCCCGTGGTGAAATTAATGCGATATCAGGCACATTGAGGAACGTCATTATTGAAAAAGACTGTAAGATCAATGGCACTCTTGATGCTGCAAACATCACTGGCGATATTGTAAAAGTTTACATTATACAACCCAAAAACAGAGTAATTATAGAACCAGCACCGTTTGACAGAATTGTACTAGTTCCAATTATTCAAGCTTACGGACATTCAAAAGGTAGTTTAAATTATGCAATAATTTCGCTAAATGGCAAAACAATTACAGGAGCTGCTGCAACATCAATGGGTTCATCAATACATGACGGAACTATTCCTGGCTACTCTTCTGGGTCGGGTGTTTTACCGAGAAATACGAAAGGAGAGTTATATTATAAGGTAAACGATGGAAGTAAGAGTTCTTTCGCGGTAACAGTTATGGTCTTCAAAAAATAGCTCTCAGAACCATAATTAATATAAGGTTAAAACATGTCTTCATACAACGCAGGTACAGTTTCAATTGCTAATTCAGATATTTTAATAGGAACAGGAACACACTGGAAAGATAACAAATTCGGTGTTGCTCCGGCTCAGACTATATTAATTAAAGTCGGTAACGATTTTAAGTTATCAGCAATTAAAAATATTAATAGTGATACTGAATTAGTCTTAATCGATAAATTTCCGTATTCTGTTTCTAATGCTGAATATTTCATTCAAACATCAGTGCCGAACACTTATTCAGATGCAGCTCGAAAAGTCACGGCGCAATTAAAGTATACAGATGAACTACTATTTAATCTGAATAAATGGATGACAGAAAGTGGAGTAGTATACATCACAACCCCGGAAGGCAAAACAATTCAGCTTAAATCTATTGATGCAATGACATCAAAAATAGCTGAGTTACAGAAAAATTCAGTTTCTCAAGATTGGGTTGACAGTCGTTTTGCGCGTGGAAATGTTAGTTATGTTGATGTTAGTGGGACTGCTCCAAAAATTCATTTTCTTCCGCCAGACGATAAACAGTCACGTGGAGCCTTTGTTATTCGAGCTAATCTTTCTAATGATTATCAGCAGTCTCTTGAAGTATATAAGCGAGACGCTAATCGTGATATTATTTATTCTATTAATTTTCCGATGAAATCTGGAACATTAGCAACAGTTGATGATGTTAATGTTGTAAATAATTATCCCGTTGGCGCTCCTATTCCGTGGCCGTCAAACTACCCCCCGACGTCAAAAAACTATCTTATGTGTCGAGGCCAAGAATTTGATAAATCTTTATTTCCGAATCTAGCAGAAGCTTATCCCAACGGTAAATTACCCGACTTACGGGGGGAATTTATTCGTGGCTGGGATGGTAGTCGGGGTGCCGATCCGGGAAGATACTGTGGGACGTGGCAGGGAGATGCAATACAGGAATTAAGTGGAGTGTTGGATGGTGGTAACAACATCGGCTTGATGACACGACCACATGATAATACGAGTGGCGTATTTTCTGAGGGTGATGTGAGAACAATGTCTTACGTTACTCAAAACGAAATATCATATGCAATGAGATTCGATGCATTTCGCGTCGCGCGTACTGCAAACGAAACTCGCCCCCGCAACATAGCATTCAATTACATAGTGAGAGCAGTATAATGACAGAACAGAAATACTCTTTAGAACATGAAACAGCCGTATTAGGTAAAGACGGATTAGCGACTCAAGCCGGCTGGATAAAAGTTTATCACGCTAATCAAATCACAAGAGAATTTACCAACGCTGATATTGAATATGTCATGTTGGGTGTCAGCTTATCTGACGGCGCTTATCCTGATGCGCCAGAGCTGCCGAAGTCTGATGATGAAGCCGTTCGCCGCAGTGAAGATAAAAGCCGTTGGGAAATACTCCCAGATTACCGGGGAAAAATCGCTTACGACACGCTGACTCGTGACCCGATTGAGATATCTGAAATTGGGGAATTGCCGGAAACTCTCACATTCAAGAAACCCCCCACTGATTTCGATAAGTGGGATGGCAAGGATTGGGTAGTTGATCAAGGTCTTCTCAAAGCTCATCAAATCAATGAAGCAAGGCAGAAACAAGCAGCACTGCTACAACAAGCAAATGAAACACTGTCTCCATTGCAAGACTCTGTTGACTTAGAAATTGCTACGGAAGATGAAGAAGCCGCTCTGTTGGAGTGGAAAAAGTACAGAGTGCTATTGAGTCGTGTTGACGTCCTGCAAGCGCCTGATATCGAGTGGCCGGAAGTGCCGAGATAATACAGATAATGATAGGGCCGTTTGGCCCTTATTGCTCACAATGATAGCAGCTTCCTTTCCCATTGTTCAATAATTTCTCTCTTTTCTTTCAGGTAATCGTAGCGATCATAGTGCTTTGTTGAAACGCCAGGTTTCTTGTGATTCTGCAACTTATCCCTCATTTCCGAACTGATTCCCATTGCTCCCGCAAGTGTTTTAAATGTACGCCGAATATCCCTAGGAGTAAAACTGGCAAAATCATTACGTGAGCAAAATTTTCGTAATTGTTTGGCATACTCGGCGGGTAGAATATGTCCTTCTTTTGTATTACTGGGGAAGAGAAAAGATGAACCTGGGTATTGTTCTTCCTGGTACTCCAGAATTTTTATAGCTGATCTGCTTAACGGTATTACGTGATAATCGCCATTTTTAGAAATATGCGGTGGAACAGTCAATGTATTATTACTTTTGTCCCAATTATCGCGTGTATTTGTCATGATTTCCCACGGGCGTTGACCAGCGCTGAAAATACACAAGAGAAGTAATTGCGCGTAATTAGGATTTATTGGACACGTAGCAGGGTGCACTTGAATAAGTTCAAATAGATCGCGAAGTTCCTCCCAGGAAAGAAAGCGGTCTAATGCTTTGTCCACTCCTTCTTGTCGCGGAACCACCCCAACTGGATTTCTATCCAGTCCATAAATGGTTTTTTCATTAAGCTTTGCAGGATCATTGTCAGCAAACAGACCAAAATTAAATACAGCATGAAGATTTGAACGAACCTTATTTGATCCAGCTACAACCCCGCGTGAAATAAATTCAGCTAGCACTCGCTTAATATGGTCGGGGGTAATATCTTTCGCGGGTGTATCTTGATTTATGTACTTGCTGGCTAACACTTGATTAAGCCTATTCTCTGTCTTTTCATATGAACGTTTCCCCCTTCTCTTTTGATCTGCAATATAATCATAAAAGAGTTGTTTAATTGTCGCGTGCTCTAAGACAACTTTTTCAGGTGCAAAGACATTAACTGATGCTTCCTGTGCTTTTGTAGTTGCTTCGGCTAATGATAGAGAAGGATAATCTCCCAGCGTTAAAAACTTGCGAGTGCCATCTTTATGGTATTTATACACGAACACTTTACGGCCGGACGGATAGATCTTAATACCCAGTCTACCCGTCCCTCGTGTTGCTGCTGCTTGCCACACATAGTAAGCTTGGTCTTTCGGTTTGATGCCTTTAATTTTGCTATCAGTGAATAATATTCCTGCCATAAATGGGTGCTCTAATGGGTGTCTTAGTGATGAAATACTATGATATGGCGTGAAATCATTCAACATTTAAAAATCATTTAAAAACAGTATATTGAAATTAATTGAAATCAAAACAAACTATATGAAACAGCACATTGGCGTCCTTCTAAGCCGTAGGTCACAGGTTCGAATCCTGTAGGGCGTGCCATATCAACCTCTCTCATCGTCTAGTAAAGCTCATAAAACCCCAGTAAACACAAAAAGTTAAGCTCTCCTTGTTCTCCAGAAGTCTGGTAAGGTTCTCTGAAATCTACAATCTACATTGTGGGGGTATATTTGGGGGTACGTTCAGGTTCAATGAAGTGAGATACCCCCTGATGAAGCTAATATTATAGGATGTGCGGAATTCAACCCTGTTCACTTTTTTTGGTTTGAGGTGAACGGTTGGATGAAGAGTAGTGATGAGCCTATTTTCAAGTCATCATCATTTAACAAAATGAATTTAAATAAAAATATTTAAAGGTGAATAGGTGAACAGTTTTACTCCTAATTCTTTAATAGGGTGAGGTAAGCGAAAAAGTTTTCTCTGGCAGGTGTTTTTCAGCTCTCCGATTTACCGAGTTAATTTATTAGCCCGGTAAATCGAGAAAACAAGCGCAGCGCGTCAGTTTCTCGCCTTAAGCAAACCAAAATTAGTCTGCCATATCAAGTTGCTATGAGCAAAATATAGGACAGTATTGCCTATCAGTGTTGGAAGCAGTCCAAAATGACCCAGAGATGACGACTAAACTTGTAGCGATTCAAAATGATGAGAATGTCTTTACTCGTTATAATACTGGGATGATTATGGGCCGATGGCCATTCAAAAACGTATTAAAAGTGGAGTTTCACAATGACAAGTACCCAACAACGCGCCGAACTACAGCGTCAAATCTGGCAAATTGCCAACGATGTGAGAGGTTCAGTTGATGGCTGGGATTTCAAACAGTATGTACTAGGTACGCTGTTTTATCGCTTTATAAGTGAAAACTTTGCAAACTACATTGAAGGCGGTGATGAGAGTATCAACTATGCTGAGCTTTCAGATGATATTATCACTGACGATATTAAAGATGATGCTATTAAAACCAAAGGCTATTTTATTTACCCAAGCCAGCTGTTTGCTAATATTGCCGCAAGTGCTAATGAAAATGACAATTTAAACAAAGATTTAAATTCCATTTTCGTCGCTATTGAAAGATCAGCCAGAGGTTACCCATCTGAAGCTGAGATTAAGGGTCTTTTTGCCGATTTTGACACCACCAGTAACCGTTTAGGTAATACCGTTAAAGACAAAAACACCCGCTTAGCCGCCGTATTAAAAGGCGTGGCAGGGCTTCAATTTGGTCAGTTTGAAAATAACAAGATTGATCTATTCGGTGATGCTTACGAGTTTTTAATCTCTAATTACGCTGCTAATGCAGGTAAATCAGGCGGTGAATTTTTTACACCACAACACGTGTCCAGGCTAATCGCTCAGCTCGCCATGCACGGGCAAACCAGCGTGAATAAAATCTATGATCCCGCCGCAGGTTCGGGCTCACTGCTATTACAGGCCAAAAAACATTTTGATGCCCACATTATTGAAGACGGTTTCTTTGGTCAGGAGATTAACCATACCACCTATAACCTTGCGCGTATGAATATGTTTTTACACAACATTAACTACGACAAGTTTAATATTATGTTGGGCAACACCTTAACCGAACCGCATTTTGGTGATGACAAACCGTTCGATGCCATCGTCTCTAATCCACCGTATTCGGTGAAATGGATTGGCAGTGATGATCCAACACTGATCAACGATAACCGCTTTGCTCCCGCTGGCGTATTAGCGCCGAAGTCCAAAGCCGACTTTGCCTTTGTACTGCACGCATTGAGTTACTTATCCAGCAAAGGCCGCGCAGCAATTGTTTGCTTCCCGGGTATTTTTTACCGTGGTGGAGCTGAGCAAAAGATCCGCCAATATCTGGTAGATAACAACTATGTCGAAACCGTGATCTCATTAGCATCCAATCTGTTTTTTGGCACGACCATCGCTGTAAATATTCTGGTGCTGTCTAAACACAAAACCGACACCACTACTCAGTTTATTGATGCAAGCACTCTGTTTAAAAAAGAAACCAATAACAACATACTTACCGATGATCATATCGAACAAATTATGCAGGTGTTTGATAGCAAAACTGATATTGAACATTTGGCAAAATCAGTTAGTTTTGAAGCCATCGCCACTAACGATTACAATCTGTCGGTGAGTAGTTATGTAGAAGCCAAAAACAATCGTGAAGAGATTGATATTACAAAACTCAATGCCGAATTAAAGATCACTGTTAAAAAAATCGACCAACTGCGAGCGGATATCGATGCCATTATTGCTGAGATTGAAGGCACGGAGAATAAGGCATGAGCAATATGAGTTTTATGGAAAAACTGCTTGATGGCGTTGAGGTGGAATGGAAGTCTTTGGGGGAAGTTGGGGAGTTTATACGTGGCAATGGAATGCAAAAAAAGGATTTCATTGAAACGGGATTCCCTGCTATTCATTATGGACAAATCTATACCAGATACGGCCTATCAGCCGACAAAACTTTTACTTATATTTCTGAAGATTTAGCTAATAAGTTGAGGAAAGCTAACAAGAATGATCTTTTGCTTGCGACAACTTCAGAAAATGATGAAGATGTTGTGAAACCGCTGGCATGGCTGGGTGGTGAGGCTGTTATTTCTGGCGATATGATGTTGTTCAGGCATGACCAAGACGTTAAGTATCTAGCCTATTATTTTCAAACAGAAGCATTTCAAACGCAGAAAAGAAAGTATATTAACGGAGCAAAGGTTCGTAGGGTCTCAAAGGACGATCTAGCTAAAATTGTTGTTCCTATTCCTAAAAAGCTCGATATCCAAACCGAAATCGTCCGTATTTTGGACACCTTTACCGAGCTTACCGCTAAGCTTACCGCTAAGCTTACCGCTGAGTTTACCGCCCGCAAAAAACAGTACAATTATTATCGCGACCAATTGTTAAGTTTTGAAAAAGGTGAGGTGGAGTGGAAGACTTTGGGGGAAATTGGTGAATTTATTCGTGGCAAACGTTTTACTAAAGCTGATTATGTGGAACACGGTATAAGCGTTATCCACTACGGTGAAATTTATACACAGTATGGTGTATCAACCAGTCATGTGCTCTCAAAAGTTAGCCCTGAAATGGCAACGACTTTACGCTATGCAGAGCCGGGGGACGTTGTGATAACCGATGTTGGAGAAACAGTTGAGGATGTAGGCAAAGCTGTTGCGTGGATCGGAAATGAAAGAGTAGCTATTCACGATCACTGTTATGCTTTCCGTCATGCGATGAATCCGAAATTTGTTTCCTATTGTATGCAAACAACTCCATTTATTGCTGAAAAAGCAAAATATGTTGCTCGAACCAAAGTCAACACATTGTTGATTAATGGGTTTGCAAAAATATCTATCCCAGTTCCACCCATTGAAGAACAGAATCGTCTTGTCGGTATCCTAGACAAATTCGACGCTTTAACTAGCTCCATTAGCGAAGGTTTGCCGCGAGAAATTGAACTACGTCAAAAGCAATACGAATATTATCGCGATCTGCTATTGAGTTTCCCCAAACCAGAGGTAGAGGCATGATATGAGTAAAACGCTAACGGAAATAGCACAGCAATTAAAAGAGGCCAATAAGAAAGTACAACTGATCTATGCCTTTAATGGTACGGGTAAAACCCGGCTTTCGCGGGAGTTTAAACAGCTAATTGCACCAAAAATTGATAATGATGAAAGTGGCAACAATGAAGAACTATCATTGACGCGTACTAATTTTTTGTATTACAACGCCTTTACCGAGGACTTGTTTTACTGGGATAACGACTTATCTGAGAATACCGAGCCTAAACTCAAAATCCAGCCGAATTCATTTACAGATTGGGTGCTGAAAGATCAGGGGCAAGACCGAAATATCATTGCTAACTTTCAACGCTATACGGATGAAAAATTAACTCCACATTTTAGTGAAAATGGTTCGGAGGTTACATTTTCTTTCGAACGTGGCAATGAAGCACTAACTGAAAATGTTAAAATATCAAAAGGTGAAGAAAGCAACTTTATCTGGAGCATATTTTACACACTGATTGAGCAAGTAATCAGCGTGCTGAATGTCGCTGAACCCGGTGAGCGAGAAACAGATCAGTTTAATCAATTGCAATACGTCTTTATTGATGATCCTGTGAGCTCGTTAGATGAAAACCATTTGATTGAGTTGGCAGTACATCTTGCTCAACTTATTAAATCTAACGAGTCTAGCGTTAAATTCATCATCACGACGCATAACCCTCTTTTCTATAACGTGCTACACAATGAGCTAAACAGCGATGATAAAAGCTATAAAAAGAAATGGTTTGAGAAATACAGGCTGACAAAGCATGAAGATGGCACATATCAGTTAGCAATCCAACCGAATGATTCACCATTCTCATATCATCTTTATCTGAAGTCAGAACTCGAAAAAGCCATCGAAAGCGGTCAATTAAGCAAGTATCACTTCAACTTTTTAAGAAATATATTAGAAAAAACCTCTACTTTTCTTGGCTATAAAAAGTGGGGTGATTTATTGCCAAAAACCGATGATGGCAGGCCCAATCCTTATGAGGCTAGGATTATTAATATCTCTAGTCATTCAAAACATGCAGGTGAAGAGGTCGCCGAGCTTACGGAAGATGACAAGCGTGTTTTGCGCTATCTGGTTAATGAAATTAACACTATGTACCGCTTCCAACAGGCAGAAAATTAGAGTGAATCGAATTTATAGGTGAAGTATGAACGAATACAAAACTATTGCTGAATCAAATAACTTTATCGTACTGGATAAATACACCAAGGAATTGCAGCTAAATGAAACCTACCAAAGCGAAGGTGATTTAGAACGGGAATTGATCGACGATTTAGTCAACCAAGGTTATGAATATGTTTCTGGCTTAAACACGCCCCAAAACATGCTGGCCAATGTGCGTGAGCAATTGCAGGTACTGAATAATGTTGATTTTTCAGCAAGTGAGTGGCAACGCTTTGTTGAGCAGTACTTAGATAAGCCCAACGATAACAGCATAGATAAAACTCGTAAGATTCATAATGATTATATCTACGACTTTGTTTTTGATGATGGACATATTGAGAACATCTATCTAGTCGATAAGAAAAACATTGCCCGTAATAAAGTACAAATCATTAAACAATTCAAGCAAACAGGGGCGCAAGCGAATCGATACGATGTAACCATTTTGGTTAATGGCCTGCCATTGGTACAAGTTGAGCTTAAAAAGCGCGGAATTGCTATCCGTGAAGCCTTTAACCAAGTGCACCGTTATAGTAAAGAAAGCTTTAATACAGAAAACTCACTGTTTAAATACTTACAACTTTTTGTGATTTCAAACGGTACAGACACTCGCTATTTTGCCAATACTACCAAGCGAGATAAAAACAGTTTTGACTTCACCATGAATTGGGCCAAATCTGATAATACGCTGATTAAAGACTTAAAAGATTTTACAGCCACATTTTTTCAGAAAAATACCTTGCTGAATGTGTTAATTCATTATTCTGTATTTGATGTTAGCAATACTTTATTAGTGATGCGCCCCTATCAAATAGCGGCTACTGAACGTATTTTGTGGAAAATTAAAAGTGCGTATCAGGCTAAAAATTGGAGTAATACTGAAAGTGGCGGCTACATTTGGCATACCACGGGGTCGGGCAAAACCCTAACTAGTTTTAAAGCGGCGCGTTTGGCTACTGAGTTGGATTTTATCGATAAAGTGTTTTTTGTGGTCGATCGTAAAGATCTGGATTACCAAACCATGAAAGAATATCAACGTTTTTCGCCTGACAGTGTTAATGGTTCGGAGAGTACCGCAGGGCTAAAACGGAATATTGAAAAAGATGACAATAAAATTATTGTTACTACCATTCAAAAACTTAATAATTTAATAAAAAGTGAAAGCGATTTACTAATATACAATAAGCAAGTAGTGTTTATTTTTGACGAAGCACACCGCAGCCAGTTTGGTGAAGCACAAAAAAACCTAAAGAAGAAATTTAAAAAGTATTATCAATTTGGTTTTACGGGCACGCCAATTTTCCCGCAAAATGCTTTAGGAGCAGATACCACCAGTAGTGTATTTGGCCGAGAATTACATTCGTATGTGATTACCGATGCCATTCGTGATGAAAAAGTATTGAAGTTTAAAGTTGATTATAACGATGTAAGACCACAGTTTAAGTCCATTGAAACCGAACAAGACGAGAAAAAGTTAACAGCGGCAGAAAACAAGCAAGCTTTTTTACATCCTGTTCGTATTCGTGCAATTTCCCAGTATATTTTAAATAACTTCAGGCAAAAAACACATCGTCTCCAAGCCAGCGGCAAGGGGTTTAATGCCATGTTTGCTGTCAGTAGCGTGGATGCCGCCAAAGCTTATTATGAAGCGTTCAAGCATTTACAAAAAGAGACTGAAGAAAATAAAGCAAATAAAAAACCGCTTAATGTCGCCACTATCTTCTCTTTCGCCGCTAATGAAGAGCAAGATGCTATTGGTGAGCTTATTGATGAAAGTTTTGAGCTCACCGCAATGGACAGCAGTGCCAAAGAATTTTTAAGCGCGGCCATTGATGATTATAATGCAGCGTTCAAAATGAATTTTGGTGTAGATAGTAAAGGTTTCCAAAACTACTATAAAGACCTTGCTCTACGGGTGAAAAATCAAGAAGTAGATTTACTGATTGTTGTTGGCATGTTCTTAACAGGATTTGATGCGCCGACATTGAATACTTTATTTGTCGATAAAAATCTGCGTTACCACGGCCTAATGCAAGCTTTTTCACGCACTAACCGTATTTATGACGCCACGAAGACCTTTGGCAATATCGTCACCTTCCGTGATTTAGAACAAGCCACAGTTGACGCTATCACTTTGTTTGGTGATAAAAACACCAAAAACGTGGTGCTGGAAAAAAGCTATAAAGAATACATGGAAGGCTTTACTGATTTAGTCACCGGCGAAGCACGTCGCGGATTTTTAGAGGTAGTGACAGAGCTACAAAGACGCTTTCCTAATCCTAATGATATTGTTAAAGAGCAAGATAAAAAGGATTTTGCCAAACTATTTGGTGAATATTTGCGTGCGGAGAATGTACTGCAAAACTATGATGAATTTGCAGGATTAAAGGCTCTACAACATGTAGATATTAGTAATCCGGAGGCTGTTGAGGCATTTAAGGCTAAATACTACCTGAGTGATGAAGATATCGCCACGATGCAAGCGATTGAGATGCCAACTGAGCGTACTATTCAAGATTACCGCTCTACCTATAATGATACGCGTGATTGGTTACGCCGTGAAAAGTCGTCTAACGAGAAAGATAAATCTACTATTGACTGGGATGATATCGTCTTTGAAGTGGACTTGCTCAAATCGCAGGAAATTAATTTAGATTACATTCTTGAGTTGATTTTTGAAAACAATAAAAAGAATAAAAATAAGGCAGAGTTAATTGATGAAGTTCGCCGTTTAATTCGTTCCAGCCTTGGCAATCGAGCAAAAGAAAGTTTAATTGTTGATTTCATTAATCAAACTAACTTAGACGAAATTATCGACAAGGCCAGTATTATTGATGAATTTTTCAAATTTGCTCAAGCTGAACAAAAACGTGAAGCAGAAGAGTTAATTAGCTCGGAGAAATTAAATGAAGACGCGGCTAAACGCTATATTACAGCATCATTAAAACGAGAATATGCAAGTGAAAACGGCACAGAACTCAATTCCACTCTACCTAAGTTAAGTCCACTTAACCCGGAATACAGAACGAAAAAACAGGCTGTTTTCCAGAAAATTGCTGCATTTGTTGAGAAGTTTAAGGGAGTAGGTGGGCAAATATAGGTGTGAGCTAATATACAACAGTCGATCTACTACTAGCTATCATAAGCTACTTACTAACCATCCAGACACCTTGACGTTTAGATGGTTGGTACGCTATTTTTCCCTCTTCATCTGTATCATTATCTCACCTTTCCTCGGCTCACAAATTGATGAGTCTCAATCCCATCGCTTGCAAGGATTACCCACCGGGTGGCGAAATAAAACTCCCGTAGCCTGAAAGGGAGAGCAAGATTGCAGTACATTTGCGCACCTTTGGAAGCAGATATTGTCAGTAGAACAATCTTAAAAAGTTCGGCGATGAAGGTTTATTAAACTAAAAATTACCCCAGAAGGATGTTTTGATATTACCACTAGGGTGCATTGAATATTAAGTCATGCACTTACTTTGTATATCAGCATCAGATCGTAATTTCATTTGTCTTTTACCTAATGGAATTGAGCTACGTCTTGATCTCATTTCACTTTATACGTGCAGGGTGGCTTTCACTCATACAGCTTACACCTCTAACTATCTCTGGTTGAAATATTCAGTGGATGGTTTCTCTACACCCAAACAATTAACTTATTGCAGCTACCTGACACTTAGCCTTGCAGCGTTTTACTGTGCCTGTTGGCATTTTAACGCTCGCACTACCTTTGCTAACCGTTCGCAGAACTTAAAGCGTCACATTTGTAGGTTTACCGCTGAAAGTGACGCGGCAGCAAAAGGACAACATGGCTCTTACAGGCTCACGACTACATCAAGCGGATATAATTGCTGTATTACGTAAACGTGGAACAACCTTAGCGGCTGTTTCTCGTGAAGCGGGAGTCAGTTCATCTACTTATTAGCCAATACGCTCAGTCGGCCTTGGCTTAAAGGTGAATGGATTATTGCTAACTATCTCGAAATTCATCCCTCTGGAATTTGGCCTAGTCGGTATTTTGATTTTAATGGTCAACTTATTGAGCGAAAGGCTAGAAAAGTATTCAACTAGAAGAGGCTCGATTTAAATGGATATTTTTTTGTGGGGGTACTAAGCACCCCACTAATTTTTATTTAGAGCTTTTCTTTTAGTTAAGAGAAGTTTAGTCACCTTTATTTAGCAAATCTAAACTTACATCTCCATATGTTAATAAATCAAAAGCTAAAAATAACTTTCTTAAGTTTGATTTTAAATGATCATCCTTTCCATTTCTTTTAAATAATGGAAAGGCTTCTTCTTGGATATATTTCCTTAATTCATTTTTACTTATTGATTTTATATTCTTTATTATAACCAATAATTCTTTGTTTTTTAATAAATTCTCGGCTTTGATATTTTCAATTGAGCCAAACCCAATATTTGAGTATTTTTTATCCAGATTGACAGATTTAACTAAGTTATCTATTTTTCCATACATATTTATTCTTGTTTCTATTTTTTTCATTTCTTTTTTTGATATTTTTATATTATGGAAATCACAAGATTTTATTAACTTTGAGAAAGGAGTTCTGGCATGAGGAGGACAATCGATAAGAAATTCAATAGCTGATTTATTTGGTATTTCACTTTTATCAAAGATATAATCTTCTAAATATTCCATTTCTTTTACTCTAATATAAACAAGTTGTTTATCACCTAAGGCAACAACTAAATTTTTACCAGAATTGGCATGTTTCTCTAATTCATCCAAATCAGAAGGTGTGACTAATATACTACCTAGATTTCCTTTTTCCCCCTCTTCTAGTATAAGTTGCTTTATTACCCTTTGATATCTAAGGATATCATATGGAGGCAACCCTTCATCTATATTACTTATTTCATCATATATCTTTTTATAATTATCTGTTTCTATAGATGTATACGTTATTTGTGATTTATCATCTGTTCTATGTGTTTTTATAATATCCATTTCATCTTTTTTAAACTCAATAAAAATAATTCTTTCAGCAGATTTTCTTTTGTCTTCTTTCGGAAGTTGTGAAGAAAAATCAATCAGTAGTTTTTTTACATTTCTATCTGTTAATGAATATCCAATAAAAATTATCGAGCTTTTTATCATACTTGATAATATTTTTGCGCTAATCAGTATAGATTTACTATCATATCTTTCATAATCATCACTATTAATTACTATTGAATTAGGTAATTCTATATCTCCGTGTATCTTATATAACTCACTCCATCCAATAGTATCATCAAAAAAACCGTCATTGCCAATATACATTTTAGGTTCAACATTTTGTTCTGACAAAAGTGTTTCAATAAATGAATCGTAATTTGTTGTAATGATCATTTTTGCATTTTTTAAAAATTTCTTAAATGATTCAAGTTCATCTTTTTTAATATTTTGTTTTAATTTATTTTGTTTAAATCTTTGGCATAAAGAATACTTAAATGGTGATATATCCTCATCAAAAACTCTTTTTGATGTCAATCCTTCTAATGATATTTTCCCTGAATTAAATAATCCATTGAATTTTTTTCAATGTAAGTTGCTGCGTCCGAATATATTTTATGATTTAAATCAGGATCATTTTGTTTTTCTTTATATTTATCCTTTATTTCCGATAAGTAATTATAAAAACCTTGACCATTGTTATCAATTTTATTCCAGTATTCTTCCAACAACTCAGGCCATGTTGGAGAATTTTCCAAGTATCTTTTAGACATGCCAGATCCAATAAATACTATTGGGTAATTTTTGAAGTTAAAAATAGAGTCAGACATTTTAAGCCCTTTTCATAAAGATCAGTCGACCACTGGTATACTGCATAGAGTAAAACATACTAAATCACTTTTTCTAATATTTTGATCAGAGCTTACTTAATTTGTGAGATATGTTGGCGATTAAAAAAGAAACCAATGTTATAATGATGATTATTATTAATTTATGAAATAAATTCCTGTTACATAGTAACAATTGGTTATTTTAAGGTGTAATCTATTTACTCAGAGAAAGTAAGACCATAATGATACTATCAGCACAAAGTTGGATAATAAGGGGAAAGAATATCTCCTCTACTTTTATAGTGTGGATATCCTTTCAAAGAAAGGTGGATTTAAAAAGTAGTAAAATAATCAGGGGTATAATTGGGGGTATGGTAGATAATTGAGCTTAAAATTATTAAATAAAAACATTATATTAAGTTTTATACCCGTCATCTTTCAAGTTGCTTCTTTGTTGGCTGCACTCACTCCCCCCGGTCACATAGTTTGCTATGCTCCCGGGGATTCGCTCCTTTGCCACCGCGATGCATCTTGAAATCCATAGGGTATAGTTCAATGATTATTTTTATACAAATTACTGCTGTTTTCCTTTCTCATAGATTTAAATAATGAGAAAGCTCCCATTCTTTATATTGCTGATTAATTTCTTTCACTGACATGAGTTTTATCTTGGGAATTGACAAGCTTTCGTAAATTTCAGTATGACGTTTTCTGCTTTTGGGTACGGCGAAAATAATATGATGTATCATTTCCCATTTTATACGTTCTTTTATTCCAGGAAAAGCACCATGTCGGTGACTTTGGAATAAAATCCTATTCATATATCGAGACAAACTTAACAAGGTAGGGATATCTAATAAAATTAATCCGGTAGCTCTAGAAAGACGCTGAGGAAGCGCTTTTTTATAGTTTCCATCTATAACCCATTTGTCTTCATTTATTACTTTATCGTGTAATGTAATAAATTCATCATAAGGGCGCGGTTGCCAATCTGAATCAGCCAAATGAAAAAGTTGATCCAAATGCGTGGCTTTCAGATTGAGTTTTTCCGAAATTGCATTAGCCAGTGTGGATTTCCCGCTATTTGATGGTCCTATGATACATATTCTGCTACCAAGATCTGAAAGTTTCATTGCGGCTCCGTTATAAATATACCCTCTTGTCAGCTACATGAGTACATGAGAATGATCAGAGCTGGTAATTCAAAAGGATGGAGATTTTATCAGCTATTTCTGCCGAAAGAAAATCCCGGCGCGCGCCAACCTTTGGAGCAGACTTCTTGTCTGTAGGTGTGTAAAGTCATTAGGACATCACTAAACCGATAAACGAAGCAAGTATAAATCAGATATCCAAATACATTAGCTCCCTTTGTAAAACTACGACCCTCTATTGCCGCCACACGATAAGTATCATTTCTATATGAGCAGAGATTAAATACGGTTTGGATTGATATTGCAGTGACATGAAGTTATTCAGATGGATTGGAAAAGGGAGGGAGAAATAATGTGAGAGATTTGGAGAAAAGCGCATGATATAACCATCTAAATATCAAAATGTCTAGATGGTTTATATCTAAAACACAAATCGACTTTATTTATGCCTTAAACACCTGAGTCTGGTGCCATTCAATAAATTTATCCGCTGGATAATACTGACGATTACGCGGCAGATAAAGGCTTTCGCCATCTCTGGCCCAGAACAATTGCTCAACAACCGGGCTACGATTGACTCCATCAGAGATCTTAATCTTCAGATTCTCGTCTATGCCGATTGCACCTCTGTCAAAAGCGGAATGATGAAGTGTGCAAAGTGCCAAACCATTCTCCACAAGGCAAGGGCCACCGAACTGTTTCCATTTGATGTGTGCGGCTTCCAGACCGACCAGTGAGCCATCCAGACGTAAATCATAGCCACAAACGGCACAGCGGTAGTGATAAGCGCGTAAAACCATACCACGAAAACGTGGATCACGGCTATTTAGCCCCTTGTTAATATCAAAACCTAGTCGCTCAGCCAGGCTTACCTGAACGCTTTCAGGGAAATGTTCATTGAGGATCTGTTGTGCCAGTTTATCAATAAGTGCAGGCCGACTGCACAGTAACTGAAAACTGGCTGAATCAAAACCTCCGGCAACCTGATACTCAATAAGTTCTTGTTTTGGAGGCTCTTTGCTTCTCGGACGTGGTGTGCAATGTTCTGCATTTTCCAGTTCCCAGAAGCCATCTCCCCGTAAACGCCAGAAAGGCATTGAAGGATAGTGTTTTTTGCGACTAGGACCAAAATCGGTGAGTAATTGTAATAGTGGTTGGTGGATTTCATCACCGTAATTAAACAGTTGCCCATGCCCTTTTTTGTATTCAGACAACACATACAACAGCAGTAATGGCTTATGCGGTGCTCGTTGATCGCCTTTACGCCAGACGGTAAGTTTTGATATTGCTGTTTGCAGTGCTGCGGGTGAAGTCATGACTATTAGCTAAACTGGTGAATGAACTGCGATCATGCTCGCAAAAGTGAATGAGTTCAATACTTAGTTGATGCTGAGTATTGAACAGCCCCTCGAAGTCAGAAAGCTCACAGTTGACGCTGGTCATCACCAGTTGCGTATCGCAACAACCTGTAATCAAAACAAAGCCAGTTCCTCCGTCTACTTGAATGATACAGCTACCACCAGACTGATTGACGTGTTGTCAGAAATTACTAGCTACTCAGAAAATGAGCTGCAACCACAGAGCAAATGATTCTGGGATTGCAGCAATACATAAGGGAATTGAGTGTGGATTAACAAATTTATTTGTTTCTAAATTTACAGCCTGATAAATCGGTACATATGGTATTGGGTAGGTATACTTCTTCTCTTGTTGCAGATGGTAATGAGGCACATATTTTTGTTAGTTTCAGTCTAACTAGAGATAAAGGTGTGATTGGTTTATCTTTAGGAATATAAAATCTGACATCGATATCTCCTTCATGCTTTCCAAAGATTCCATAGGTTCCGTTAATTTGAACAATTTCGTCACCTTTTTCTTCAAATACATAGAAGGAACCGTAACCACTCCTATTTTCGTGGATGATTATGTTGCTTGCTGTTTTTCCATATTTTAAAGCATGATCAGTCCAAAGATTGTGAGTACAATAAGCTTGGCTCATTGTACCATTTGTAGCGGGGAATTCTTCATATAACTGTGTAGTACTACAAGCAGTGAGCAACATAGATAATGGAATAGTAAAATATTTTATTTTTTTCATCATTAAATGATCCTTATTTGATATGAATGTAGGAGAGTATACATAAAGATATTAAAATTTCATTAAGATAATTTTAAAATACTAAATGTAAAAAACTATAAAGGCTCAAAGTTGACATATTATATTAGAAAACTGTTATGGCATTACAAGAAGTTGGAAAGATGAGTCTTAAAAACTCAGGTGGATTTATTGCTAGAATCCAATTTAGTTATATGGATGGCGACGGTGAAAAGCATTTAAGTAATAAAGGTAATGATATTAATCTTGGAGCAACAAAAACTGCTGACCCTAGCGATCTTGGTGTTCCTGATGGAGCGATGATTTTTATACATGTGTCTGTAGTATGGGGAAATGATAATGAAGCTCGTCAGACTTTTTTATACAAAAAAGGAAGTCAATCGACTGCGAGTTATGTTATCAATGGTACGAAATTAAATAATGATCTCGGTCTGATCGATGTTGCGTAATATATAGACCCTCTATTTATGAGGGCTTTTTTATGAATTAATGACATTTCACATCTTATCCCTTTAATTATAGCACACCTGATAAAACTAGAAATTTAACTCTGTGGAAACATTGGACTCCCCTTAGTCTAGTAAACATCTCTAGCTTATTTAGTGAATAACTCCCAAGAACCTTATTGCTTAGCCGATACTTTGCCAACCCGTAGGAATATGTTGGATATTATGGAACTCGCAATGAATAGTGCAAGGTTAGGTTATTTCCCCGCAACCCGCCTTTTCCTGAAAGAACATCTATGCCCATCACGAATCACTGTTTTCCACTTATCTCTAGTAAGTTATCTTAAAAACACGTATTAATGTTAAAATTTTTGTACCATTTCTACAGATGCGAAATCATATTCTTAACAAACTATTACAAAGATATCTTCGCTGATAACCCGATTGACTTTATTAATCTGTATTCGTAAACACATAGCACTGTCTATTCCAAAAGGAGAGATTATGAAATCACGAGCCGCTGTTGCATTCGGACCGGGCCGCCCCCTTGAAATCGTCGAAGTCGATGTAGCCCCACCCCAAGCCGGTGAAGTGCTGGTCAAAATCAGCCATACCGGCGTATGTCATACGGATGCCTTCACCCTGTCAGGGGATGATCCGGAGGGCGTTTTTCCTGTCATACTCGGGCATGAAGGCGCCGGCGTAGTCGTTGAGGTTGGTGAAGGCGTCACCAGCGTCAAACCCGGTGACCACGTTATCCCTCTTTATACCGCAGAATGCGGAGAGTGCCTGTTCTGCAAATCAGGAAAAACCAACCTGTGTGTCGCCGTGCGGGCAACTCAAGGAAAAGGCGTAATGCCAGACGGCACAACCCGTTTTTCCTACAAAGGGCAGCCTATTTATCATTATATGGGATGCTCCACATTCAGCGAATACACAGTCGTAGCCGAGGTATCACTGGCAAAAATCAACCCGGAAGCAAATCATGAAGAGGTGTGCCTGCTGGGCTGCGGTGTCACTACCGGCATCGGTGCAGTGCATAATACCGCTAAAGTACAGGCCGGTGATTCCGTTGCCGTCTTTGGGCTCGGCGGCATTGGCCTTGCCGTGATCCAAGGCGCTCGTCAGGCAAAAGCTGGCAGGATCATTGCCATCGATACAAATCCGGCAAAGTTTGAGCTGGCTAAACAGTTCGGTGCAACCGATTGCCTGAATCCGAATGATTACGACAAACCTATTCAGCAGGTCATTATTGAGATGACGGAATGGGGGGTGGATCATACCTTCGAGTGTATTGGTAATGTCAATGTGATGCGTGCCGCGCTCGAAAGCGCACACCGTGGCTGGGGGCAATCAGTGATTATTGGTGTGGCTGGTGCAGGACAGGAAATCTCAACCCGACCATTCCAACTCGTCACTGGCCGCTCATGGCGAGGTACCGCCTTTGGTGGTGTTAAAGGCCGCAGTCAGTTGCCTAAAATGGTGGAAGAGGCAATGAAAGGTGAAATTGAGTTAAAGCCTTTTGTGACTCACACCTTGCCGCTCGAACACATTAATGAAGCATTCGATCTGATGCATGAGGGCAAATCCATTCGCACAGTCATCCATTACTAAGCTGTTCTAAGGGAGTTAAAAACATGCTGTGACAGGCGGTTTTTAATCAAACAGGAAACGATAACCCCAGGTTCACCGTGAGATAAGTGAACCTGTATGTTTTACAGAGAGGAAAAAGAATGGAGAGGATTGAGCGCCAAGCTTGTTTTGGGGGATGGCAGGATGTTTATCAGCATGAATCGGCCGTGCTTGGCTGTACCATGAATTTTGCAGTCTACCTCCCTCCTCAAGCTGAACATCAGAAATTACCGGTGCTGTATTGGCTCTCGGGCTTAACATGTAATGAACAGAATTTCATCACTAAAGCAGGAGCTCAACGCTACGCTGCCGAACAAGGTATTATCCTCGTCGCCCCAGATACCAGCCCTCGCGGTGAGAAAGTTGCAGATGATGACGCCTATGATTTAGGTCAGGGAGCCGGTTTTTACCTCAACGCAACACAGGAACCTTGGGCGCCGCACTATCGCATGTATGATTATGTGGTGTCAGAGCTACCGGCACTGATCGAAACACACTTCCCGGTAACAGCCGCTCGGGCCATTAGTGGTCACTCTATGGGCGGTCATGGCGCACTGATGATCGCGCTACGCAATCCAGATCATTACCACAGCGTATCGGCTTTTTCACCAATTGTTGCTCCCTCGCAGGTTCCTTGGGGAGAAAAAGCTTTTCGAGCTTATCTGGGCGAAGATCGTGAAACATGGAAAACCTATGACACAATCAAGCTGCTAACCAATAACGCCAAATTATCGCATATGTTAATTGACATCGGTACCGATGACCCGTTTCTTGAAGAGCAATTACGTCCTGAGCTGTTGAAGGATGTATGCAAAAACACTGGGCATCCCTACACATTGAATCTGCGCACTGGTTATGATCATAGCTATTATTTTGTCGCCAGCTTTATCAGCGAGCATATCGCGTATCATGCCAAGGTATTGAAGGGAATTTGTTCTGATAATCAATAAATTAGATACGAATCCATTAATATTTTTACGATAAAAGGATGATCAAACCAATATATTGGCGGCTATTTGGTCAGATTATTACAAATTCAGACAAAAAGCCCCGTATTAACAAAGTATTAAAGAAATTTCTTTACCATATTTACTTTGGGTCAATCTTGTAGGGTAGGCCGCTGGTTTGAAATAATCTCTCCAGCGGTATCCCACCAAATCCTGCAACAACTTTATGAAGAGTTACCTGAACAGCTTAAAAAGGCAAAAGATATTAGAAAACAGACTTTTCATCGATGACAAAATGGAAAATAAGATTCGTTATGAATACACTGAATAATCTCCCACGTCAGACATTGGAATACAAAACAAAAACATCCAATGCATTATTTTTAAATTAAAAAATTACCTTATAGTATTAGATAAAGTCATTTGCACTTATTATGAGAACATACAGACTTTAATAAAGCATTCAGCCAAGAGATAAATTATGGTCATAAACCAATTAGATAATCAACTGCGAAAAAATCAGGATAGCAAAACATCTAATGAATTATTAAAGAAATATGAAATTATTTATTTACAGCGTAATTATGTTGTAATTACCATGCAAAACCATTAAACATTATAAATTGAAATCATTACTAATCAAAACAATAAAGTCATTTTTTATAAAAATAAATATCTCATTTTATTGTGTTGTAAAGAAAAAATAGGAACCATATTACACATCTAATGAAAGAAAATTACTTATTTTGTCATTTGTTAAAATAATTTTTGTTTTTTATAAAACACACATAACAATTATTTGTCATATTGGTTTTAATGTGTTATTTATTTCACTGGTTAAGATTTAGTTTTATTTAACACATCTTAGACGACTTATGTAATTGAATAGCTAAATGTTATTAATTTTTTCTCAAAAGGAGACTGTAATGACATTGCAAGAAATTGGCAAGATGAGTCTTAAAAATTCAGGTGGATTTGTTGCCAGAATCCAATTTAGTTATATGGATGGAGATGGTGAAAAGCATTTAAGTCAGCAAGGTAATAATATTACTCTTGGATTAACAAATACTGTTGACCCTGGCGATCTTGGAGTTCCTGATGGCTCAATAGTTTTTATGCATGTATTTGTGGTATGGGGAAATGATAATGAAGCCCGTAAAGCTTTTTTATACAAAAAAGGAAGCCAAGCACTTGCCAGCTACAATATCAGTGGTACGACATTAAGCAATGATCTTGGCTTGATCGATATCTCGTAATACATATAAGCCCACCATTTTTAAATTACCCCCTATGTACGGATTGGAGTCCAACATTTGGGGGACAGTTTATGCTTGTACTCTCTCACGCTCCGAGCCTGAGAACAATTTATCTGGCGTTGCTCCTAATGTTTCTGTCACCCTTCTACATGTACACCATCACACCAAAGGCGTGTTAGTTAGTAACAAAATTCTTTTTTGTGATTTCAGTTATAAAAATCCATTTGAAAAAAAATAGTACTATTCATCTTCAGCGCAGTACTGTTACTTTAGTATCGTTGTATCTTTTTATAGAGCTCCAGTATTAAATCATTACCTATTATTCGGTTGGAAATATAGAGGTGAAGGCTTGAGCGATTTTGTATTCTCGAAAAACCATATGGATCCCTTTCAATCTCAGTTGGAGGAACTTGATTCAAAATTAGTTCCTATTGAGGGAGAGGTTCCTTCAAAGTTAAAAGGTACTTTCTTTAGAATTGGTCCCGGTCGCCTGCACAGGGGGGACGAATATTATAATCATCCATTTGATGGGGATGGGATGATATTTAAAGTAACGTTCAGTGATAATGGGATATTCTATAGAAACAGACATATATTAACAAAGGAATACTTAGAAGAGGAAGAAGCTCAAAGGTTACTATATCGCTCCGTTGGAACCGTCCCCAGAAAACTAAAACTCAGGATGCGATTTTTTATTATTAAAAATCCGGCAAATACAAATATTGTGTATCATTCCCATAAACTTCTGGCGTTATGGGAAGGAGGCATGCCACATTTAATTAATCCGGTAACTCTTGAGACAATTTCAAAATATGACTTTTCTAGAAAGTTAAAAGCACGATTTTCTTTCCTTCCCAAACTTAATCTTCGTGAAGTACCATTTACAGCACATCCTAAAAAAATACCAAATGATGATAATTTATATGGATTTGGTGTGACATATGGTATTGGATCTAAGTTGACGCTATACAAAATAGACAGTGCCGGCGACATGACGGTTATACGCAACATTCCGCTTAAGAAAAGGTATTTAATTCACGATTTCATAGTGACAAAAAATTACTTTTTATTTTTTTTAGGTGGACCACATATAAATCTTAAGTTGAGGAATGTCATTGGCAATGAAAGCATCCTTGCATCCATGAATTCACATGAGAGTGAAGATGGCAGGGTTCTTTTAGTTTCAAGAGAATGCCATGATGCAAAATTCTATGATGCAGTTCCTGGATTTATTTTTCATTTCGCAAATGGCTATGAAGATGCCGATGGGAATGTGATTTTCGACGCCTCATTTTGGCGGTCATTCCCAGTATTTACACAGAATATATTTAAAAATAATAGTTCAGAACTTTGTCGTTTTACTTTATGCACTGCATCCGGGAATGTTGATAAAGAAATCTTATTCAGGGGGAATACTGATTTCCCAGCCATAAACCCTACAGTCTGTAGTAGACAGCACAGATATGCCTGGTTTGTTTGTTGGGGGGATTCTGAAAGTGAAGGGAGATCAATAATTAAATTTGATTGTTTTAATAAGAGTGTATTAAGCCACAGTTTTGATAATGATTTACCGGAAGAACCTGTTTTTGTAGCCAAACAGGGTTCTGTTAAAGAAGATGATGGTTGGCTTATTTTTAAGGTTTATGTCGAAAAATTGCACTGTACAGATATTGTAGTTTTAAATGCTGATGATCTCTCAATGGTGTGCAGATTACGTTTGCCGCACCATATTCCAATGGGAATGCATCACTGCTGGATAAATGAAGTTATGCTATAAGCCTATTGTCATAATAAGCTTATCGTTGTTTTTCAAATGGCTTAGTGAAATTATTTACGTGATTCGGGAAATATTTATGAACGTCAGTACCGCACGAGCTATGAATTACGAAGAGACATTACTGGAGCTACAGAGTGCGCTACAACAGCACCTCGAACGGGTACTTCCTTTAAGAGCGCCAGATGATAAAGTCTGCGCGGCCATGCGAGAAAGTACACTGGCGCCTGGAAAACGTATCCGCCCCCTCTTATTGCTACTCATAGTCCTAGATCTTGGAGAAAACCCCTGGAAGACTGACTTTCTACAGTTGGCATCTGCAATTGAAATAGTGCATGCGGCCTCATTAATTTTAGACGATCTTCCCTGTATGGATAATGCTGAGTATCGGCGCGGACGCCCGGCTATTCATCGGCAGTATGGTGAAAGTGTAGCGATCCTAGCGGCTGTAGCCTTGCTGAGCCGGGCTTTTGGCCTCATTGTAGAAACAAACCTTTCTGAATACGATAAATCCGCTGCTGTCGCCATACTTTCCCATGCAGTTGGTTTAAACGGTCTTGTCCAAGGGCAGTTGAGTCTGTCTTTCCGCTATGACTGAATATCTTTAGTCTTTTTCAACAAACTCGAGTTTCCGTGATGTATATGACTCTTGATGAGGTTAATAACTTTGTGATTGTCGGAGGATCAACAAAATGATGTACGACTGGGATCTGATTTTGGTGGGAGGAGGATTGGCCAACGGACTGATCGCAATGCGTTTCCAGCAGTGTAAACCACATCTGCGAGTGTTGCTTATTGAAAACACAGCAACAATAGGAGGCAATCACACGTGGTCATTTCATCAACATGATCTTACTGAGGCGGAACATGAGTGGATAGCACCGCTGATCACCTATCACTGGTCAGGTTACGACGTCATTTTTCCAGCATTTCAACGCACATTGCCACATTCATATTTCAGTATCACATCCCAACACTTTGCAAACATACTCCATGCGTATTTGGGCGAGCGTATACAGACTCGTTTATTGGTACAGGAGCTGACTCCACAGAAAGTCTACTTACAGGACGGCACGTCTCTAAGCGCAGGCGCGGTCATTGATGGGAGAGGCTGGCGACCAGGACCATTTATGGGAAGTGGCGCCCAGGCATTTTTTGGTCAGGAATGGGAACTGGAAGAGACGCACTCTTTAACCCACCCGATTTTAATGGATACCAGTGTGGGGCAGGATACAGGTTATCGATTTATCTATGTCCTGCCATTCTCCTCAACTCGTCTGCTGATAGAGGACACCCATTACGTTGATCGGGGGCCTCCTGATAAGGCCTTGTCGCAAGCAACTATCGCAGAGTACGCGAAGAAGCATGGCTGGAAACTGGGTAAACTCATTCGAGAAGAGAGCGGTTGTCTTCCAATTACACTTACGGGAGATTTTAACTCTTTCTGGGCACAACTAGCAGGACAGCCCACCTGTGGGTTGCGTGCAGCTTTGTTTCACCCCACAACAGGCTACTCTCTGCCACACGCCATTCGGTTGGCAGATCGCATTGTTGCTCTGCCGGAGCTTACCGATACCTCCTTATTCATTACCCTCAGGGATTACGCACGACAGCAGTGGCAACATCAACGCTTTTTCCGTCTTCTAAATCGCATGCTCTTCCTGGCTGGGGGGCCACAACAACGTTGGCAAGTAATGCAACGTTTCTATCAACTTTCCCCAGATCTGATTGCGCGTTTCTATGCGGAGCAACTTAATTCCGTCGATAAGGCCCGGATTCTCATAGGTAAACCACCAGTGCCGATAAAGGGCGCCCTAAAGGCAATGTTTAAACAACACAAGAAGCTTCAGGATTTTTATCATGATTAAAGCACTGGTAATTGGGGCGGGTTTTGGTGGGCTGGCACTAGCAATAAGGCTCCAGTCCGCGGGGATTCCGACATGTATTTTGGAGCAACGGGATAAACCAGGCGGGCGCGCTTATGTTTATAAGGAACAGGGGTTCACCTTTGATGCCGGCCCCACCGTAATCACCGCTCCCAATGTCATTGAAGAATTGTTTACACAGGCTGGTAAACGTATGGCTGATTACGTCGATTTACTTCCCGTACGCCCTTTTTATCGGCTCTGTTGGGAGTCGGGTAAGATATTTGATTACGACAACGATCAGCAACATCTGGAAGCACAAATCCATACATTCAATCCAAGAGATGTTAACGGGTATCGACGCTTTCTGGATTATTCCCGGGAAGCCTTTAATGAAGGCTACCTGAAACTTGGAACGGCGCCCTTCCTCTCTTTTCGCGACATGTTGAGCGCGGCTCCACAGTTGATACGTCTACACGCATGGCGTAGTGTTTATAGTCAGGTGGCACGCTTTATCAAGGATGAAAGCCTGCGCCAGGCATTTTCATTTCACTCGCTACTGATAGGAGGCAACCCCTTTGCTGTATCTTCTCTCTATACTTTGATTCACGCGCTGGAACGAGAATGGGGAGTTTGGTTTCCGCGTGGAGGAACCAGCGCCCTAGTTGAGGCAATGGTGAAATTGTTTACTGACATTGGTGGAGAAATTGAGCTTAATGCAAAGGTAAAACGCTTCACCACCCATGACAATCGGGTCACAGGTGTGCAATTAACCGATGGACGAAATATGACATGTGACGTTGTGGCCTCAAATGCCGATGTTATTCATACCTATAAGCACCTGTTGGGTCAGCATCCGGTCGGAATAGCCCGCGCCCGAACACTGGTACGTAAACGAATGAGCAACTCACTGTTCGTGCTTTATTTCGGTCTGAACCATCACCACGCTCAATTAGCCCATCATACAGTTTGCTTTGGTCCACG
This sequence comes from Photorhabdus namnaonensis, assembly GCF_001684335.1. GTDB lineage: Bacteria > Pseudomonadota > Gammaproteobacteria > Enterobacterales > Enterobacteriaceae > Photorhabdus > Photorhabdus namnaonensis. Next base: position 54,435 of record NZ_LOIC01000044.1, on the reverse strand, counting down.
CTATAAGGAACTCATCGAAGATATTTTTTACCATGACCGACTGGCGGAGGATTTTTCACTCTATCTCCATGCCCCCTCTGTTACTGATCCATCCCTTGCTCCCCGAGGATGCGCAAGTTACTACGTTCTGGCCCCTGTACCACACTTGGGGACAGCTAATTTAAACTGGGATATAGAGGGGCCACGCTTACGTGACCGTATTTTCGCGTATCTGGAAAAGCACTATATGCCCGGTCTGCTCAAGCAGTTAGTCGTTCATCGTATTTTTACCCCATTTGATTTTCGTGACCAACTAAATGCCCATCTAGGTTCGGCCTTCTCCTTTGAACCGTTGCTGACACAAAGCGCTTGGTTCCGACCACATAATCGGGACAGCCGCATTGATAATCTGTACCTCGTCGGCGCAGGCACGCATCCTGGAGCAGGTATTCCCGGCGTGATTGGATCAGCAAAAGCCACAGCCACATTGATGTTAGAGGATATCGCTAGATGAATCCCGCTCTACTTAAACACATTACTCAGATAATGGAGCAAGGCTCAAAAAGTTTTGCCAGTGTCACCCGACTTTTCGATACAGCAACACGACACAGCACAATGATGCTGTACGCTTGGTGCCGTTATTGTGATGATATAATAGACGGGCAAGAGCTGGGGAAACAAATAAGCAGTGTTGATAAGCATAGCGCCCGCGAGAAACTTCAAATGCTGCAATACCTGACGAAGCAGGCTTATGACGGTTTGCCGATGACCGAACCTGCTTTTGCAGCCTTTCAGATAGTAGCTCTGAGTAATGAAATCCCTCAACAACAAGCCTTCGAACATCTGGAAGGATTCGCAATGGATGTACTCTGTGAGCCTTACAGAACGTTGGATGATACTCTGAGATATTGCTACCATGTCGCGGGAGTGGTTGGGCTAATGATGGCAAGGGTTATGGGGGTTCGCGAGGCGAGTGTGCTGGATAGGGCCTGCGATCTAGGGATTGCTTTTCAGTTAACTAACATCGCTCGGGATATTATTGAGGATGCGAAGGCCGGGCGTTGCTATCTTCCGCTAGAATGGCTTTACCAAGAAGGGTTAATGCCAGACACACTTATTTATACCGAAAACCGTCCTGCGCTAGCTCGGGTGGCATCCCGATTGATTGTAGAAGCGGAGTCTTATTATACCTCCGCTCTGACAGGGCTTGTTGATTTACCTTTGCGTTCAGCCTGGGTCATAGCTTCTGCTCATGGTATCTATCGTGAAATCGGCATTAAAGTGCAACAAGCAGGAGTACGGGCCTGGGAATGCAGACAAAGAACCAATCGTGGAGAGAAGGTTACCTTATTAATGGCCGGCGCAATGCAGGCGCTTATGTCTCGGGTGGCGACAACAACGCCTCGCGATCCCAAATTGTGGCAGCGACCTCATTAAAAATTAACTCCACCTATGGTAGAAGAATCTGTTTATGTAAAACAAGAGTGGCTGGCGCAAAGTAGGTTATTTCCCCGCAACCAGCCTTTTCCTGACATGCTGCACTCCCCTCCCTCTTTCGAGGTTCAAACCCATTACTGGGTAAGGATTAGTCAGGCTTGCAATAGGCACTCCAACAGCCTATGATTATCACGATAATACGACTTAATCCATTGTTTTACAAAGAAAAACATCGAATTCAGAACGGAATGTCGTCATCAAAATCCATTGGCGGCTCACTGCTTTGTGGAGCAGAGGATGGAGCTGGACGCGAAGGAGCGCCGCCACCGCTGAACTGCTGAGATTGCTGTGGCTGTAATGGTGGCTGCTGTGGTTGCCCCCAACCGCCGCCTTGCGGTTGGCTATCCTGGAAATTACCACCACCAGCACGGCCACCCAGCATTTGCATGGTACCGCCCATGTTTACCACTACTTCTGTGGTGTAACGCTCTTGACCGTTCTGATCCTGCCATTTGCGGGTTTGCAGAGAACCTTCAATATAAACCTGTGAACCTTTACGCAGGTATTCACCCGCGACTTCCGCCAGTTTGCCAAACAAAACAACCCGGTGCCATTCAGTCTTTTCTTTCATCTCGCCGGTCTGTTTATCGCGCCAGCTTTCAGAAGTCGCCAGAGTAATGTTAGTCACTGCACCGCCGTTTGGCATATAGCGGACTTCCGGGTCTTGCCCCAGGTTACCGATTAAAATAACTTTGTTTATGCCTCTGCTGGCCATTGGGAATACTCCTGATGAAATGAATTTCTACAATTATTAAGCAACACAGTTTAACATGCGACACTAAAAATGAAACGCCACCGCTTTAGAACGGACTTTGCGAAGCTCACCGTAATTTAATTCCGTACTTATTACATTATTTCACTTAAATACTGTATATCTAATCAGTCAACTCTGTGTAATAATAACTCACTTATTATTATTTATGCACGTATAAATAACCCGGGAAATGGTTCATGGATAACATCGAAGTTCGGGGCGCACGTACCCACAATCTCAAAAATATCAATCTGATAATCCCCCGAGACAAGCTGATCGTTATCACAGGTTTGTCCGGCTCAGGTAAGTCTTCTCTGGCATTTGATACGCTTTACGCCGAGGGGCAACGTCGTTATGTGGAATCGCTTTCAGCTTATGCGCGCCAGTTTCTGTCACTGATGGAGAAACCTGATGTTGACCATATTGAAGGGTTATCCCCGGCCATTTCCATTGAGCAGAAATCTACTTCCCATAACCCACGTTCAACTGTGGGGACAATTACCGAAATTCATGATTATCTGCGTTTGTTGTTTGCCCGTGTAGGGGAACCTCGTTGCCCAGATCACGATATTCCATTAACCGCACAGACTGTTAGCCAGATGGTAGATAATGTGCTAACACTGCCAGAAGGTCATCGTCTGATGTTGCTGGCGCCGATCGTCAAAGAGCGAAAAGGCGAGCATACTAAATTATTGGATAATCTGGCAGCACAAGGTTATATCCGCGCTCGCATTGATGGTGAAGTCTGTGATCTATCCGATCCGCCAAAGCTAGAATTACAGAAAAAACACACCATTGAAGTGGTCATTGATCGCTTTAAAGTTCGTGCCGATCTGGCACAACGCCTGGCTGAATCTTTTGAAACAGCGCTGGAGCTTTCAGGCGGCACTGCTATTGTCGCCAATATCGATGATAATACCGCCGAGGAGCTGATTTTTTCTGCTAACTTTGCGTGTCCTGCATGTGGCTATAGCATGAGTGAGCTAGAACCTCGCCTGTTCTCTTTCAACAATCCAGCCGGAGCTTGCCCGACTTGTGATGGTTTAGGCATTCAACAATTTTTTGATCCCGATAGAGTCATTCAGAATGGTGATATCTCCCTAGCCGGTGGCGCAATTCGTGGCTGGGATCGCCGTAATTTTTACTATTTCCAGATGCTACGTTCATTGGCAGAACATTATAAATTCGATATCGAAGCACCCTTCAATTCCCTCGGCGCTAATATTCAAAAAGTGGTGTTGTACGGTTCCGGTAAACAATCCATTGAATTTAAATACACCAATGACCGTGGCGATACCACGGTACGCAATCACCCATTTGAGGGTGTGCTGCATAATATGGAACGCCGCTATAAAGAGACGGAATCCACCGCCGTTCGGGAAGAACTGGCGAAATATATTAGTAATCGCTCGTGTATTTCCTGCCACGGAACCCGCTTACGTAAAGAAGCCCGTTACGTATTTATTGAGAATACCACCCTGCCGGAGATCTCAGATTTCAGTATCGGACATGCGATGGATTTTTTCCAAAACATGAAACTCAGCGGTCAACGTGCACAAATTGCTGAAAAAGTATTGAAAGAGATCCGCGACCGCCTGAAATTCCTGGTGAATGTTGGTCTGAATTATCTGACTCTCTCTCGTTCTGCCGAAACTCTGTCCGGTGGCGAAGCTCAACGTATCCGTCTTGCCAGCCAGATTGGTGCTGGTTTAGTGGGAGTGATGTATGTACTTGATGAACCTTCTATCGGGTTGCATCAGCGGGATAATGAACGCCTGCTGGAAACGCTAATCCACTTACGCAATCTGGGAAATACCGTGATTGTGGTTGAACATGATGAGGATGCTATCCGGGCTGCCGACCATATCATTGATATCGGCCCCGGTGCAGGCGTACATGGCGGTGAAATCGTCGCGGAAGGCACAGTTAAAGATATTATGGTGAGCAAAGATTCACTGACCGGCCAATTCCTGAGTGGTGAACGGGAAATTGCCATCCCGGAAAAACGTATCCCGGCTGATCCAAAAAAGATGCTGAAACTGATTGGAGCAAAAGGTAATAACCTGAAAAATGTGGCGTTCAATCTGCCAGTTGGGTTATTCACTTGTATTACCGGGGTTTCTGGTTCCGGTAAATCAACGCTAATCAATGATACTCTGTTCCCCATTGCCCAACGCCAGTTAAATGGCGCGACCAATATCACTCCTGCCCCTTATATCGATATTCAAGGGCTAGAGCATTTCGATAAAGTGATTGATATTGACCAGAGTCCGATTGGCCGAACTCCCCGCTCTAACCCGGCAACTTATACCGGCGTATTCACACCAGTCCGTGAATTGTTCGCTGGCGTACCTGAATCACGCGCCCGTGGTTACACACCTGGACGATTCAGTTTTAACGTTAAAGGTGGGCGCTGTGAAGCTTGCCAAGGTGATGGCGTTATTAAGGTAGAAATGCACTTCTTGCCTGATATTTATGTCCCTTGTGATCAATGCAAAGGTAAGCGTTATAACCGTGAAACACTGGAAGTAAAATATAAGGGCAAGAATATCAATGAAGTATTGAATATGACGATCGAAGAAGCGCGTGAATTCTTTGATGCAGTTCCTGCCTTGGCCCGTAAACTGCAAACCCTCATGGACGTTGGCCTTTCTTACATCCGTCTGGGTCAATCAGCAACAACGCTATCAGGTGGTGAAGCGCAGCGAGTAAAACTGGCGCGTGAGCTATCCAAGCGCGGAACCGGGCAGACGTTATATATTCTTGATGAGCCAACAACAGGTTTGCATTTTGCTGATATTCAGCAACTATTAGCGGTTCTGCATCAGTTACGCGATCAAGGGAATACCATTGTGGTTATCGAACATAACCTTGATGTAATTAAAACCGCTGACTGGATCGTGGATCTTGGCCCGGAAGGAGGTAGCGGCGGCGGCGAGATTCTGATTTCGGGTACACCAGAAGAGGTCGCCGAATGTGAGAAATCACATACTGCACGTTTCCTGAAACCTATATTGAAAAAAGAAGCATAATCGGCAAACAGGGGCGATTTAAGCCCCTTTTTCCTGTGTTCAGTTTCCTGTTCTCTGTTTTCTGTAACGACTGTTTTCCCAGTAACAACAGGCAATTTTCGCTGCCAGTTCAGCGTTATTAAGTACCAACTGAATATTGGCAGACAAGCTATCACCCCCAGTTAATTCAGCCACTCTGGATAACAAAAACGGCGTACACTCCTTGCCATTTACTCTCTGTTCTATGGATTCGCGTACTGCCTGTTCGATAGCAGCATTGATCTCCGCTTCCGGCATGGCGTATGGTTCAGGGATCGGATTGGCAACTACTAAACCGCCCTGTAATCCTGTATCCCATTTTACTGCCATCGCCTGAGCTATCTGTTCTGGGGAATCCAGACAAATATTGACATTAAATGGGCTGGTACGGCAGAAAAACGCCGGTAAAGCGTGAGTCTGATAGCCAATTAATGGTACGCCATGAGTTTCGAGATATTCTGTTGTCAGGCCAAGATCCAGAATAGATTTAGCGCCAGCACAGACTACCGCAACACTGGTTTTCGCTAATTCCTGTAAATCCGCCGAAATATCAAAAGTCTGTTCCGCTCCCCGGTGCACACCGCCAATACCGCCGGTAGCGAAGATTCTAATCCCGGCCATTGCCGCGATAATCATGGTAGAAGCAACCGTCGTCGCGCCATTTCTTCCAGCCGCGATAACAAAAGGTAAATCACGACGACTGACTTTAGTTATCTTGTCACCTTCTCTAGCCAAAAACTCTATCTCTTCATGAGATAGTCCTGCTTTCATCATCCCATTGATAACAGCGATTGTTGCAGGAATAGCGCCATTTTCCCTGATTTTCCGCTCAACTTGTAGCGCGGTCTTGACATTTTGCGGATAAGGCATTCCATGAGCAATAATGGTCGATTCTAACGCCACAACCGGTCGGTTATTCTCTAAAGCCTCTGTAACTTCTGGGGAAATATCCAAATATTTATTGCTAATAGCATGATTTTTCATGATTATAATTCCAACAGTTTTTGGACACTGCCATTTGACAGATTTGGATTATTGGTCAATTCGCAAGAGAGCGTGAGCGCGGAACACCCTTGAGCAAAGCGAACACTTTCCGCCAGCGTCATATTTTCTAGCCAGCAGTTCACCAGCCCGGCCATCATGGCATCTCCGGCACCTGTTACATTGACAATCTTGATATTGATGGGAAGTGACCAGCCTGCCACGCCATCGCTTTCGCTAAAGTAGACACCCTCTACGCCCATGCTGAGTACTAACCGCTGCACACCTTGATCGTGAAACCACCGCGCCACTGCCGGAACATCGGTAGGTTGGGTGATTTTCATTTCACTCAGTGCTTCCGCCTCCAGACAATTAGGTTTTAAGGTGTGAATATAGGAAAGCCAGTTTTTAATCTTAGGCGCTTTAAACGCGGATACCGTATCCACAAATACCGGCACCGTTCCGGCATTCGTCAACAACCAAACCAAAGCTTCTTCAGATAAATTGCAATCAATAACCAGTACACCGGCATGCCGAATAAGATCATAATGATTCGTTAGCAACGATGGCGTCAATTTTTCCAAAATATGCATATCATTGATGGCAACCAACATCTCACCACCGTCATCTAATAAGGAGACATATGTCGAGGTATTTTCACCATAAAGTTTATAGCAGTAGTCGACATTAACCCCTGCGCATCTGGCCTGATCCAGTAAAGTGCTACCATAGAAATCATCGCCAACAACAGAAATAAGATGGCACTCTTTACCTAATAATGCGATATTTTGGGCAATATTTCTTCCTACACCACCCGGGGTACATTTTATTTTTCCTGGGTTAGAATCTTGATAAATAAGTTTATCCGATGCATAACCGCAAACATCCATATTAATAGAACCAACCGTTACTACATAATTATGATCAGATAAAATATAACCTTTCCCTTTTATATATCCCTTATTCATTAAATTCATAATATGGCCAGCAACACCAGAGCGACTTATACCTAAAATATCGGCAATTTCCTGCTGTGGGATCAACGGATCTCGTCTCAGAAGTTGTAATATTTGTTTTTCCCGATTCGTCATTTTTGGACACTTGTTTGTTCTTAAACACGCGTTTGTTTTATGTGTTAAAGGAAAAATAGTAAAGTGGGATTTTTTACTTTACAACGAAGTTGGGAGAACGATCGTAAGAGTATATGACTGGATTATCAACCCTATTTTATGTGATAACCATCAAGTTAAATCCTGCTAAACAATCCTTTTTGCTGCATATTAATAATCAACCGGTATTTTGTGCCAGAAATAAATTCAATAAAACAAAGCATTAAGTAAATCCTTGTCGAAAGCTAACAAATGTTTGGATATACCTTGAAATGGTGAAAATTATTTTTCACCATCTGAAACATGTTTCATAAAAAATTGATCTGTTTCACATTAAAAAATATACTTCATAACCGGAAATATCCACAAAAAAATTATATACGCTGCAATTAGAATAATTCTCACATTAGATTCCATCATATAAAGAACAAATATAAATATTTATAACGCTATTATTCTTATAAACAAAAATGCTTATAAACCTCTTGCTCATATAAATAAAAATGTTTATTTTCAAATTAAACAAACAGGAGGAGGCTAAGGTTTTACTGTTGAATACGATGCTTCAAACAAAAACAAGCAACGCGGAACTTACACGGTTATTGGGAACTCGACCGCAAGAAATTCAACGTATAATGTCATTAGGTCATAGCACTAAAATTGACACTATCGCGAATGCGTTAAATGCCTTGGGTAAACATCTGGAACTTGTCGCCATTTAAACATCGCTATCAAATAGTCTTAAACCTTGCCACAGCAAGGTTTATCATCGATAACAAATCATTTACATTAAAATTTATTACTTATTTACCGCCGCAAATGTCTCAGCAACACGTGCAACATTACGGTGATTAACACCCGGTATACAGACTCGGCCATTACCGACCAGATAAACAGCAAATTCTTTGCGTAAGCGATCCACCTGCCGCTGGCTAAAACCGGTATAGCTGAACATCCCGCGCTGTTTCAGAAAATAATCAAAATTTTTCTCTGGTAGTGCGGTTTTCAAAGCATCCACCAGCACCGTACGCATTTCCAAAATACGCAAGCGCATATGTTCAACTTCTGTCAACCATTGTGCCTTCAAAGCAGGATCAGTCAGTACTTTCGCCACAACCTGCGCGCCAAAATTCGGTGGGCTAGAGTAGACGCGACGCACACCCGCTTTCAACTGCCCTAATACCCGCTCTTTGATCTGTTCATCATCGCAAATGACAGACAAACCACCCACGCGCTCACCATACATAGAAAATATCTTGGAGAAAGAGTTACTCACCAGACAAGGCAAACCAGCGTTCGCCATTGCACGAATGGCATAAGCATCTTTTTCCATACCACCCGCAAGTCCCTGATAAGCAATATCAAGGAATGGCAGTAATTCTCTCTCTTTAACAATCTGAACAACTTGATCCCATTGATCATCGGTCAGATCCGATCCGGTTGGATTATGGCAACAAGGGTGCATCACAATAATGCTTTTTGCCGGCAATTTCCTGAATGTTTCCAGCATTTCATCGAATTTTACCCCTTTAGTCTGTGTATCAAAATAAGGGTAATAGTTCACCTTAATGCCAGCCCCCGAAAAAATAGCCGCGTGGTTTTCCCAAGTTGGATCACTGCACCACACTTCTGAATCAGGGAAATAGCGACGCAAAAAATCAGCCCCGATTTTAAGGGCGCCAGAACCGCCTAATGATTGAATCGTTGCCACTATCCGCTGTTTCAACACCGGATGATCTTTACCAAACAACAGTTCTTGAACCGCAAGACGATAGGATTCCAATCCCTCCATTGGCAGATAAAGAGAAGCAGTCTGTGACAACGCTCTAAGTTGTTCTTCTGCGGTAGCCACCGCCTGCAATTGCGGAGTCACACCCTGCTCATCGTAATACAGCCCGATGCTCAGATTAACTTTTTCCGCACGAGGATCTTTTTGAAATTCTTCAGCCAGCGAAAGAATCGGATCACCAGCATAAGCATCAACATTCTGGAACATCAGGCTCTACTCCTTATCAGTCAGTTATTTAATAAACCATATAACCTACAACATTATTCGTCCAGATATTCCATCACCACTCTGGAAGTAAGTTTAGTCACCAGCTCGTAAGTAATGATACCGGTGCGTTCAGCAATCCGCTCCACCGGCAGCACATCTCCCCAGAGCACCACTTCATCACCTACTTTATCTGTCGCATCAGGCCCCAAATCAACCGAGATCATATCCATCGAAACTCGGCCAGCAATCGGCACTTCACGGCCATTAATATATATTGGCGTTCCCGAAGGCGCACTGCGCGGATAACCATCACCATAACCGATAGCCACAACGCCAAGGCAAGTATCACGTTCACTGACCCAAGTCCCACCATAGCCAACTGATTCGCCAGCGTTATGCTTACGAACAGCAATTAAGCTCGACTTTAAGGTCATTGCTGGAATCAAGTTAAAATCCGTAGCCGTTTTATCTGACAATGGCGATACACCATACATCATCAGACCAGGACGCACCCAATCTTGATGGACTTCCGGCCACAACAGGATACCTCCCGACGCATCAATGGATTTTTCTCCCGGTTTGTCCGCACAGAAAGCCTGAAAACAAGCTATCTGCCGGCTAGTTGTGTCTACCGTTGGCTCATCAGCCCTGCCGAAATGGCTGACAATATTGACTGGCTGCTGTACATTTTTACAACGACTTAGCCGTTGATAAAATGCCTCGGCATCTTCCGGCCGTACACCTAAGCGATGCATCCCGCTATCCAGTTTCATCCATACTTTTACCGGATGAGATAACTTAGCCTGTTCCAGTGCTTCCAACTGTTCAATGCTGTGAACCACAGTTTCAATATGGTTAGCAACCAGTACTGGCAGGTCAGCCGCATCAAAGCATCCTTCCAATAGCAGAATCGGTTTGACGATACCACCATGACGCAACGTCAATGCTTCACCAATTCGCGCTACACCGAAGCAATCGGCGTCATCCAGCGTATGTGCTGTCTCCAGTAAACCGTGGCCATAAGCGTTTGCTTTCACAACTGCAATCAGATTGCTGTTAGGAGCGAGCTCCCTCACCCGTTGCAAGTTATGTCGCAGAGCGCGGCGGTCAATAATTGCGGTTGCCGCTTTCATTCTATTCCTTAAATTTATTAATTCTTTGGTGGTTAATACTTATTCGTCGTCATAACTTGGTCCGGCATAGTTATCAAACCGCGACCATTGACCATTAAACGTTAGGCGAACAGTACCGATTGGGCCGTTACGCTGCTTACCAAGAATGATTTCAGCCACACCTTTCATGTCGCTATTCTCATGGTAAACCTCGTCACGATAGATAAACATAATGAGGTCGGCATCCTGCTCAATAGAGCCGGATTCACGTAAATCAGAGTTAACCGGGCGCTTATCTGCCCGCTGTTCAAGGCTACGGTTGAGCTGAGAAAGTGCAACCACCGGCACTTGAAGCTCTTTAGCCAAGGCTTTTAGTGAACGGGAAATCTCCGCAATTTCCAAAGTACGATTATCGGATAAGGCCGGAACCCGCATTAATTGCAGGTAGTCGATCATGATCAGGCTCAATCCACCATTTTCGCGGAAGACACGCCGAGCCCGGGAACGGACTTCGGTAGGCGTCAGGCCAGAAGAATCATCAATATACATATTGCGTTTTTCCAGCAATATGCCCATCGTACTGGAGATCCGCGCCCAATCTTCATCATCAAGCTGACCGGTACGGATACGGGTTTGATCCACCCGTGAAAGGGACGCCAGCATACGCATCATGATCTGGTTGCCGGGCATCTCAAGACTAAAGATCAATACAGGCTTATCCTGCATCATGGCTGCGTTTTCACACAGGTTCATGGCGAAAGTGGTTTTACCCATAGAAGGACGCGCAGCCACAATGATCAAATCTGATTTTTGTAAGCCTGCGGTTTTCTTATCCAGATCCTGATAACCGGTTGAAACACCGGTTACACCATCATGAGGACGTTGATAGAGTTGCTCAATACGTTCGACAGTTTCTTCAAGGATCTGCTCTATTCCTTTCGGCCCTTCATCTTTACTGGCACGATTTTCAGCAATCTGGAACACCCGTGATTCGGCCAGATCCAATAATTCTTCGCTGCTCCTGCCTTGAGGATCATAACCCGCATCTGCAATTTCATTTGCAACAGCGATCATCTCGCGGACAACAGCACGTTCGCGGACAATATCTGCATAAGCATTAATGTTCGCTGCACTTGGCGTATTTTTAGATAATTCAGCCAGATAAGCAAAACCCCCTACATTATTCAGCTCCCCGCTCTGCTCAAGGGATTCCGATAATGTAATCAGGTCGATAGGATTGCCCATCTCCAGCAACCGCTGCATTTCAGCAAAAATGCGCCGATGTGGACGGCTGAAAAAATCATTGCTAGTAACACGTTCGGAAACATTATCCCACCGTTCGTTATCTAGCATTAAGCCACCTAACACAGACTGCTCTGCTTCCAAAGAGTGTGGCGGAAGTTTCAGCCCTTCCATTTGGCGATCTTTTGGTTCAGCCATTTTGTTGTGAGTTGATTTTTTTCCCGCCATGAATCCCGCAATAATCCACTGATAAATTTACAACAGCACAGAGTATACGCTATGAAGTGCCTTGAGTAATTACATATAGTTTGTAATTATTTCTGGCACATTAAAGCCTGTTTACAATGAGTTCAACTACTACGTGTACACACATTCCCCTTATATTGATGAGGTTGAGTCATGGCAAAACATATCGAATTTTCCTCTACTGGCGGCCCCGAGGTCCTGCAATATTGTGAATTCACCCCCAGAGCTCCTGCTAACGATGAAGTACAAGTAGAAAATAGAGCGATTGGAATCAATTACATCGACACTTATATTCGTAGCGGGCTATACCCACCGGCACAATTACCAAGCGGCTTGGGCACTGAGGCCGCAGGCATAGTCACCAAAGTGGGTTCTGCTGTCACTACCATAAAAGTGGGTGACCGTGTAGTTTACGCGCAATCAACTTTAGGCGCTTACAGTGAAGTACATAATGTTGCGGAAAGCAAAGTCGCTGTTCTGCCGGATACCCTCTCTTTCGAACAAGCCGCCGCTTCTTTTCTAAAAGGGCTGACAGTCTACTATCTTCTACGCCGTACCTACAAAATCCAGTCAGGCGAACCCTTTTTGTTTCATGCCGCCGCCGGTGGCGTTGGGCTAATTGCCTGCCAATGGGCAAAAGCTTTGGGTGCGAAACTGATCGGAACAGTCGGCTCTGATGAGAAAGCACAACGCGCTAAAGAGGCCGGCGCATGGCAGATTATTAACTATAACCGTGAAAATATTGTCGAACGAATTTACGAAATCACCAACGGTGAAAAAGTCGGTGTAGTTTATGATTCTGTTGGTAAATCGACCTGGCTGGATTCATTGGATTGCCTGAAACGTCACGGGTTAATGGTTAGCTTTGGCAATGCATCCGGGCCAGTTACCGGTGTCGATTTGGGGATTTTAAATCAGAAAGGCTCACTGTTTGTTACTCGCCCTTCTATCGCCGGTTATATTTCAACGCGCGAAGAGTTGGACGAGGCGAGCAAAGAATTGTTTGATCTGATTGCCAGCGGAAAAATTAATGTGGATGTACCAGAAAATCAGAAGTTCCCGCTAAGTGAAGCGACAAAGGCACATCAGATTCTGGAAAGTCGGGCAACTCAAGGATCAAGTTTACTGATCCCTTAACGGTAAGTTGAGCGGATATTACATCCGCTCAGTCACCATAGCTAACGCCTGTTCCACAACAGAAATATCCGCGCCCGGTTTATGTGCATTCTCACTAAGATGACGACGCCACTGACGTGCCCCCGGAATCCCTTGAAAGATACCTAAAATATGGCGGGTAATATGTCCCAAATATGTTCCTTTTGATAACTCCTGCTCTATATAAGGGTAAAGTGCTTTGACCACCGCAACGGTATCAACTACCGGCATTGAAGCATCAAATAATTCATGATCAACCTGTGCCAAAATAGACGGATTCTGATAAGCCTCACGCCCAATCATAATTCCATCTACATATTGTAAATGCTGTTTCGCTTCTTCCAGCGATTTAATACCGCCATTAATAGCAATCGTTAATTGAGGAAAATCCTTTTTCAATTGATAAACTCGTGGGTAATCCAGCGGTGGAATCTCACGGTTTTCTTTTGGACTCAAACCAGAAAGCCAAGCTTTGCGGGCATGAATGGTAAATATATTGCAGCCACTGCGTTGCACAACAATATCAATAAAATTACATAGGAATTGGTAACTGTCCTGTTCATCAATACCGATACGGGTTTTGACTGTCACCGGCACATTAACCACATCCTGCATGGCTTTGACGCAATCAGCGACCAATTCAGCTTCCCCCATCAGGCAAGCGCCAAAACGGCCGTTTTGTACCCGGTCAGAAGGGCAGCCGACGTTTAGGTTAATTTCATCATAGCCACGCTCCTGTGCAATCTTCGCACAATGCGCCAACGCCTGCGGATCACTGCCGCCCAGTTGTAATGCTATCGGATGTTCTTCTTCGCTGTATGCCAGATAATCGCCTTTACCATGAATAATCGCGCCGGTTGTCACCATTTCGGTATATAACAGCGTTTGCTGACTTAATAAACGATGGAAATAACGGCAATGGCGATCTGTCCAGTCCAACATAGGAGCTACGGAGAAACGGTTAGGACTATATTTAACCGTTTCTTTATCTTTCTCGCTGAATTTAAACGTTTTTTCAATTTCTTTACTTTGGTACATTGCTATACTTTTTAGATTATTTTGACATTCTCAGTACCCCATAAATAAGGGAATATACTGCGGAGAATGATATTAAATTACGGCCTACTATAGCATAGTGAAACGTCCCCGTACTGATGACACTATTAGGTATCGTTGACAATTGACGTTAAGAAGTATCGCAGGTGATTTAATGTAGAGCCGTACAATTTGCTATCAGGAATATTTTGGGGAAACGCAGAGTACGTTGACTTTAGCGTAATTATTTCAGCTAAAGGGATAAACGGGACCAAAGCCCCATTCCTTTTACTGATATTGAACGTTAAAGTTAATAACCGCGCCACACGCTGCCGCATAACGTTCCAAGGTCTTCATACTTGCGCCAAGAGGATTTTTTTCAAGCCGATTGATACCTGATGGTTTGATACCGATTTTATCTGCCAGCTCAGTCTTTGACATGCCAGAACGTTCACGCATCTCAAACAATATCTGTATCAGTTCCAATTCCTTGTCGGCCTCCTTATACGCAGCGATAGACTCCGCGTCATTCAACATCAACTCCTTCAATTCGTTCAGTGATATTGGTTTCATTTGAACTCCTTAAGCCTCGCATGGGCTGTCTTGATGGCTGCTGCCGGGGTTTTGTCGGTCTTCTTCACGAACGCATGTAGCAGATAGATATTCTGACCTCTTGCAAACGCATACAGTGACCGGGCAATGTCTTTATCTCCTCTACCCTTTCGAGGTTACCTGATTGTGCTCATTTTCTCCCTCAATGTGACTACACATGGTCCTTCTATTTATGTTATTTTATATCCATATAGGTATAAATCAATGCACGGAATCTCGCGTAATGAAACCTCTTTATTGGGTTGGTAGCAGTAAAAAAGACCTCCAGTCGCTTCCCGATGATGTTCAAGACATTTTTGGCTATGCCCTACATGTTGCACAGACTGGGGGAAAACATTCGCAGGCCAAGCCATTAAAAGGATTTGGTGGTGCCGGTGTATTAGAAGTCGTAGAAGACTACATTGGCGACACTTACCGGGCGGTATATACCGTTAAATTTGGAACTGCTATCTATGTTCTGCATGTATTTCAGAAGAAATCATCGACAGGGATAGCAACACCTAAGCCAGATACGGATAAAATTCGTGAACGATTGAAAATCGCAGAAGACCATGCCAGAGGAACATAATATGAACCACAATATCGAAGTCAGTAGCGGTAACATTTATGCCGATCTCGGTACGGCAGATGCCGAAGAAATGCAAGTCAAAGCACAACTTGCTACCACCATCGGCAACATCATTAAAAGCCGCCGCCTAACACAGGAAAAAGCCGCACAATTGTTAGGCATGACTCAACCCCGCTTATCTAACATGCTACGTGGGCAGTTCCGGGGGATCAGCGAGGCAAAAATGCTAGATTGCCTGAATCGACTAGGGCGGGACGTTCAGATTGTGATCGGGAAACCACGCCGAACACCCGGTAGCCTTAAAGTCGTTTTTTCTTAATACAACTTTCACAATAGCCCAATCTTCTGGGCTATTTTTATCTGTCGTGCATATACTCAAGCTCAGTTCTTGTCAACAGATCTGACTGGTACCGAACCTTTGACTACAGCCCTTTTTCGTACAGTTCCTAATCCTGCTGTCGCTCAATTAAATCATTTTAAGCTGGTTGATAATAAAAGGATTCGCCTGAAGCAACAACAACAGTTTTCTTGATGCGCCAGTGGGATAACGGCGTTGGCTTTCCCAACTTTTCACCAAGTCATAACTTACCCCGACCGCCACAGCAAAATCTTGCTGCTTCAAGCCGGTAGCTTCGCGTATTGCTTTAACATCAATTTCGGTGAAAGTATGAACATGTTCCGGTTTCGGTGTCAGCTCACCCTTCTCAATTTTCACCATTTCTTCTACACTGGCCAGCAGATCGGCAAATATTTCATCTTTGCATGCGATTTCTCCGCTCTTTAGGCGTGGAAGTTACTCCCATAAATAACGCAACTAGTTCAGCCTATCCGAAGATACCTCACTACACTTGTAACAACACTATCTACTGTTCCAGGCCGCAGATCGACAAATAATTATTAAGCACTACTTAATCAGTGCCAATATCATCATGGCCTTGTTCAAATTCCCATTGAATATTATATTTGTCGATAAAATAAAAATATCTTATCTTGCCCATGATCTCGCAAGTTTCTTGTTTTAAAACAGAGTTTTTTTCATCCTCCTCGTTAAAGAAGATAAATTCATCACTGGTAATTTCATCTATTTTGTATGGCTTATATAATGGTGATGAATTTATCAATCTGACATCAGGAGAATCTTTTATATGTTCAAATACACCATCTATATTTTGTACTCTAAGGCAAATATGCCCAATACCGCCGATATCATTAACTTCTTTTATTTTAACCCTTTTTACTCCCGTCGGATGATGATATTCCATTAACTCAATAAAAACCCTAGCTCCAGGAATTTCCAAAAATGCCATTGATACATCAATCTGTTCAGGGTTATCAATAAAACCCGCTGACTTTGCAAAACCCTTATTTTTAAAATGAGGAAAGAATTGTCTTGGTATTGCTCCAAATAGATTTTTATAAAAGTCTATTGCTGCCATCATGTCATCTACAACGATATTAATATGACCCAATCCTTTAAAGTCTATCATTATTTTCTCCATTAATTTATATAGGGAATAATATCTAATCCAAAATAATAAAATTAGCTTACAGAATACAATCAACAATTAAGGTTAAAATTAGAACTCTAATATACCCCCAAAAAATCAGACAGGTCAATTTTGGGGGTGGATTAAAAAATTGCGTCTATCTATCCCTTAGGTTTTTCCGGCCAATCAATATCCATTGCCTGCGAAGCATCTATTCGATTAAGTATTACCCTATATTCTTTCCATGCCAATAAAGCTATTTTCTCTTCCTCAATCGCAATACCTAAATCAACAGCGTCTTGCAATGGCGCGATTTGATTGGTTGCCTCAGCAATGAGTTGTTGCTTTTGAAGTTCAGCATATTGCTGTAATTCATCTTTCGTTGGTGGGGGAATATCTGCCCATTCCGGCAAACCGTTTTTATTCGCTACACGGTGTTTTCCTTCTGGCGCATGATTAGCGGCATATTCCTGATAAATATCATGACTGACTTCTATAATATCATCAGGCAATGAACCAGCGGCAATATAATTTTTCTCCAATTCTATCGGGTAGAAAGCATTCGTTTTCGCACTATAATAATACATAATTAATATCCTATCGCTATCCAAAAGAATGGGCTATCCCATTTGGCATTTACCCAAGAATTTAATAAATCGAAAGATGAATTATCAATGACATTTACATAGCCAACAGACGCACCCATAAAACCCATTTTACTTTGAATAGAATTAATATTAACGGCGTAATGCGTATTGGAAAAACTAATTGGCAATTGAATACGTTCTATACGACCAGCGTCAATGACCTTAGTACGACCCCATTGATAGATAACCCCTGTATCTCCACATTTCCACCAACCATTAATCGCTTTGCTGGCAGTATTCTTATTACCTTTGGCATTAACTTGGTTATCTACTTCTTCTTTTGTGTATACCCCAATATCCACAGCATCCAGATCAATATTTTCAGATAACTCCTTACCATTAACTTGCCGGATATTTGGCACTCTGCTATTAATATTTTCACTAAACGAATTTACTATTCCCCGAGCAAGATTTTGCGTAACAGCTAATATGTCACTATCACCAAGTACATTTGTAAGTTGAATAACACCTTTTTGTGTTAATGAAGCATTAGGAATCCCGGTTAAAGCTTTCTGCTCTAAAGCTGTGTTTAATTGGGCAGTGAGCTTATCTATATTGCCATCATCCAAAACATCGTCACCACCTTGTGTAGAGATAAAATTAGCCACTACCGATGATATGGTTGACGATTGACGCAAGACCTTATTTAATAAATCAATGGAAATAACATTGGGAAAAATTCCCATATTCAATTCTTGACGCTCTTCATATTCTTCCTGAGAAACAATATTCGCATCCGGGCTAATAGAAAAGGCTTTAAAGTCATTCTTATTACTCATGAGTTCTCCTTAAGGAAAAAACTTATGTTTTCATTAAATAAGACTTTAAGATAATGAAAATTAAAATATCTATCTGATCATCGCATATAATTTTAGAACGCATTTCAATAATAGTCTTTTTTTGATAAGGAATGATGAAATATTTTTATAACTTAATGAAATTAACTATTTTTTTATAATTAACAAAGATAATAATTAAATATTTTAATTCAAATTCACACCAAGTTTCTCATTTACATTCAACATCCAAAGTCCATCTATTTGAACTGCGCCCCAAAAACTCAGGTAAGCAAATAAAATAAGCGACCATACCTTAATCTGAGTTTTGTGATATTCCTCTCATAATAAAGAATCGCCAGTTCCAATAGGCTTTGTCAGCTTATAAAAATATTCTTAAAGATTTATTAGCTTGAATTATCCAGAATAGGTCTATTCTTAATATGTGGACAAATTCTATTGTCGATACTTATTAAACCTACTAAGTAAGGGAAAATTATATGCCATCAAGAAGAGACGTCATAGTTGGAGGATTAAGTCTTGCGGCTGCCGGTACACTATCCGCTGTATCCTCAGCCAACGCTGCAACTGCTAACATAAAACTGACAGGAGCCTACAAAACAAATAGTGCAGAAAAATCCCTTGATATTATTAATCTTTATGACCTAGAAGAAGAAGCGCGTAAATTGATTCCTGCGCCCCAATTTGGCTATATCAGCGGCGGTTCAGGTGATGAATGGACTCTACGTGAAAATACCAGAGCCTTTGATGATTTCCAAATTATTCCCCGCTATCTCGCAGGAGTAAAAGAGCCTGACACCACAACCGAATTGCTCGGCAGTAAGGTGGATATGCCTATTTTCATTCCCCCAATGGCGGCACATGGGCTAACTCATACTACTGCTGAATTGGGCACAGCAAGAGGCGCCGCCAATGCCGGCACACTATTTACCGCACAAACTCTAGCCAATTCACCTCTTGAAGAGATAGCAAAAGTGAGTAATGGCCCTAAATGGTTCCAAATTTATTTTACCAAAGATATGGGCATTAACCGCGAAATGATACGCCGAGCCAAAGCGATGGGAGCAACCGCAATCGTCTTTACGGTCGATTTAGAGTGGAGTGGTAACCGAGAAACCGATAAACGTAATAAATTTATTTTCCCACATTCATTACCATTTCCTAATATTCCAGGCGTTCCCGCAGGGGCAACCTTATCAGAGATTACGGCGCTATTTAAGCGGGACCTTGATTTTAATGACCTGGCGTTCCTCGCTAAAGAATCAAGTCTGCCAATCATCGTAAAAGGTATTCAATCTGCCGAAAATGCTAAAGAATGTGTTGACCACGGCGCCGCAGCGATTCAAGTTTCTAACCACGGCGGCCGGCAGTTAGATAGTGTCCCGGCAGCAATCGCTTCATTACCGCACATTGTTGAAGCTGTTGGATCTAAAATTCCAGTCTATCTAGATGGCGGTATCCGCCGCGGTACCCATGTGTTTAAGGCCCTCGCATTGGGTGCCAAAGCTGTCGCTATCGGCAGGCCCATTTTGTATGCGTTGGCATTGGGTGGAGCACCAGGCGTAACTTCGGTTTTAAACCTACTTAAGGATGAGTTGAAACTCAGCATGAAGCTAGCAGGATGTGCGGCCATTAAAGATATAGAGAGAAAATTTATTAATCTGATTTAATCCATTAACTAATAAAACAAATATTGACCCCGTTTCATTTGAAACAAGTGATTTCAGGGAACGGGGTAAATTATGTTACCTTTAGAAATAATGGAGCCCATAATGAAAAAATTCGTTCTCTCACTTATTACGTCATATTTCCTATATTAATGACTTACTTCCCCTTGAAATGTTCTTCAAGGGGAAACATTTCATGTAAATATTAATGGAGTACACGAGACGCTGACAATTCAGTAATATCAAATTCATAACTTTGTTGTTGTTCCATGTTACTACGCAAAACATCTGCTACTAATGCAGAAAAACCTGTCATCATCTGCCTTTCCATAATAACGCCTTTTGGCTCAGGCCACGGCAAACTAGCAATTGGCCAATCACAATGTGACTTATAATAATTAAATTGTTCCAGCCGCTCTTTAGACCGGTCAAAATCGTTACTCCAGTAAGCATTGCCTAGCCGAAAGTTTGTATAAAATTCATCAAAACTACCGAAGATTTCATAAACATAATCAGCGGTTTTTAACATATTTCTCCATGCCATTTCTTCACTGATATAACCGGCGCAAAAACAGTTACGACTTAAAACGATTGCAAGCCACAAATCAAATCCCCACACTAATGCAGGAGGACGTTGATTAATAGGTTTGGCACATTTATGAATATAGCCAGGTGTTACTTCAACTAATTTGGCAAGCACTTTAAACATTTTCCCATCGCTAAGAGCGGCATCAATCGCAAAATGTTTTGAATGTACCCCTTCCCACAAACCCGTTAGCATTTTCATATACCCTTCTTCATCAATAATTCCCCAGTCGCTATATAATTGGGATTGATGTTCTTGGGTCAGAGATAATGGAAGCAGGCAGTAACGATAGTTATCATGGGCAACCCGTGACTGTAGAGGATAATGCTCTAGAGTTTCACTCCAAAAACCTAGCCAATAGTCACTAACAATATTCAACCGTAATGCCTGGCGTTTCTCTTCTGGTAAAAGAGATAAACCTGCTTGTTGATAATAACGCCGTTGTTCCCATTCAGGCCGCTTAACAATGCGATAAATAATAACAGAGAGTAACATTACACCTAATAATGCTACACCGACTACTTGTGCCAGAAGTAAATAATCGTCATCAGGGACAGATACATTACCTATTATAAATAAAACAATTGCTACAGATAATACAATACCCATACATACTGCAATTACAAATAAAATATTAATCAATGCATATAATGCTCTTAGAAAAGGTAACTTTCTTTTTTCACAGATAATATGCTTCATTACCTGATAGCCTTTAACAGGGAACTGTCTATAATGAGGCTGATTTTGTAAAAGCTCTTTCATCATAAATGCTTCCTTTCCGAAAATTATCTGTCATATACGATAATTCTTGTCTGTATTATCATAAACTTCAAGAAAACATTATTTTTGCTATTGAGTATCAATTTAGCCAAATTAACTCCATCAGGGGACAACCACAATGAACTTTACTGGATAATATTTTCTATTGAAGAAACATGATAACATCACAATATTATCATCGTACTGGTTGTAAGAGGCGCAATGAAATTGATTAATCAAAAAAAGTTACTGGAACAGGCCGAAGTTATTTGCCAGGCCCGTGGAGTCCGCTTTACTCCGCAGCGGCTTGAGGTTTTGCGTCTCATTTCAGAGCAACCAGGGGCAATCAGTGCTTATGATTTACTGGATTTGCTACGGGAAGCAGAACCGCAGGCCAAACCGCCTACCGTATACCGAGCACTGGAATTTCTGTTGGAACAGGGATTTATTCATAAAATAGAATCCACCAACAGTTATGTATTATGCCACCATATTGAACAACCAAGTCACACCTCAGCGATGTTTATTTGTGATCGTTGTGGTTCTGTTACGGAACGAGATGGTGGAACCGTCGAATCCGCCATCCAACAACTAGCAAAAACCGCCGGGTTCAGTTTACGCCATACCGTCATCGAAGCGCATGGCTTATGCTCATCCTGTGAAGAGATCGAATCCTGCACTAAACGAGATGAATGCCAGCATGACCACCGTATTGAAGCGAAAAGAAATAGATAGTTAGCAAATACTTACTTTTGGTCCAGAGCCAGGCTGAAATAAACAACCGCAGAATCACGTTTAAGATAATCACAACGATAAATTCAACAACATGATTCTGCCGGAATATTGCAATTCTTTAACAATCTCAAAAACAACAATTTGATATTTTATTATCAAGACCAGTTGCCGTTACGAATCACCCCAACCGCCAATCCTTCAATTGTCAGGCTCTGTTCACGCAAATCCACCACAATTGACTTAAATTCAGGGTTTTCTGCCAGCAATTCAACTCTATTTCCAGTCTGTTTAAAACGTTTTACCGTCACTTCATCTTCAATGCGAGCAACAATAATCTGCCCATTACGAACATCTTGTGTTTTATGCACGGCCAACAGATCACCATCCATAATCCCAACATCTTTCATAGACATGCCGCTAACCCGCAATAGGAAATCCGCACTTGGCTTAAACAATGCCGGATCAACCTGATAATGACTTTCAATATGCTCCTGTGCCAACAGTGGTTCACCTGCAGCAACACGGCCAATTAACGGTAAACCAGATTCTTCAAGCAGCAAACGGATACCTCTAGATGCCCCAGCGACAATTTCTATCACCCCTTTACGAGCCAATGCCTTCAAATGCTCTTCAGCCGCGTTAGGTGAACGAAAGCCAAGACGTGCTGCAATTTCAGCACGCGTCGGCGGCATCCCCGTTTGCGAAATATGGTCACGCACCAAGTCATAAACTTGCTGCTGCCTTGCGGTAAGTGCTTTCATTTCGTCCCCTGTTTGTTTATACAGTCAATATGTGAGTATATACAGCTAAATAACGATTGGGAACCTACCAGGGTAGAAAATTAGCCAATTATAATATAATATCTAACTATTAAACTAAATCAGGTCATAAAATAGCGCCAAAGGATGGTCCCCCAGACAATTAACGACAGAATCATTGTTAGAAAGACAGCCGCCGATCCCATATCTTTCGCGCGACCGGACAGTTCATGGAACTCACTGCCAATACGATCAACCACGGCTTCAATAGCACTATTCAGGATTTCCATAATCAACACCAGCATCACTGAACCAATCAGTAAAATGCGTTCAATTGCGCCGATATCCAGATAAAATGCAACCATCATAGCCAATATCGCTAAAATTATTTCCTGACGGAAAGCCGCTTCATTTTTCCATGTTGCCCTAATGCCCTTCACCGAATATACGATTGCTTTAATGATACGGGTCAAGCCCTTGGATTGATTCGCCATAAATTATTCACACCAAATATGAGGTTATTTGACACTTTCCCCTTTTATTATTGTCTTAACACAACAGATCTCAACACCTGTTTCTGATATGCTGGCAACGTGTTGCTAACAAGAGGCTTCAAGATATTTATGTCAAGTTGGCGTAAAATATATTATAAATTATTGAATTTACCACTAAAAATACTGGTAAAGAGCAAACTTATCCCTACAGATCCTATTACTGAATTGCGGCTCGATACGACACGCCCGATTCTGTACGTGCTGCCGTATCACTCCAAAGCAGACTTACTGGCATTACGTCAGCAATGTCTTGAACAGGATCTGCCGGACCCATTAAATTCACTGGAGATTGGTGACACTGAACTTCCCAGCTATGTATTTATCGATAATGGCCCACGTGTATTCCGCTATTGTGCGCCAAAGCAGGAATCCGTAAAAATTTTCCATGATTACCTAGATCTTCATCGCAATAATCCAAATCTGGATATCCAACTGCTGCCAGTTTCTGTCATGTTCGGCCGTTCCCCGGGACGCGAAGGGCAGAGCGCTCCACATTTGCGGCTACTCAATGGTATCCAAAAATTCTTTGCCATTCTCTGGCTAGGCCGAGATAGTTTTGTGCGCTTTTCAAACACAGTATCTCTACGCTATATGGCAACTGAGCATGGCACTGACAAGACGATTGCCCATAAGCTGGCTCGCGTGGCGCGAATGCACTATTCACGTCAACGCCTGGCAGCCGTTGGACCACGCCTGCCGGTTCGGCAAGAGCTGTTTAACAAGTTACTGGCATCGAAAGCAATAGAAAAGGCAGTCTCTGATGAGGCCCGCACCAAGAAAATCTCACATGAGAAAGCCCGACAGAATGCCGTTAATATGATGGAAGAGATTGCGGCGGATTTCTCTTACGAAGCGGTACGATTGTCAGGCCGTGTACTGGGTTGGACCTGGAACCGTCTGTATCAAGGGATCAATGTTCACAATGCTGAACGCATCCGCCGTCTGGCACAGGATGGCCACGAACTGGTTTATGCGCCCTGCCACCGTAGCCACATGGATTATTTGCTGCTCTCCTATGTGCTCTATCATCAAGGCTTGGTGCCGCCCCATATCGCCGCTGGCATCAACCTGAATTTTTGGCCGGCAGGGCCAATATTCCGCCGCCTTGGTGCATTTTTCATCCGCCGCACGTTCAAGGGTAATAAACTCTACGCCACGATATTCCGGGAATATCTAGGTGAGTTATTTGCCCGAGGTTATTCTGTTGAATACTTTATGGAAGGCGGTCGCTCCAGGACAGGTCGTTTGCTCGATCCCAAAACGGGTACGCTGTCCATGACGTTACAGGCGCTGTTGAGAGGCGAATCACGCCCAATTACCATTATTCCGATCTATATCGGCTACGAACATGTGATGGAAGTTGCCACCTATGCCAAAGAGCTGCGGGGCGCAACCAAAGAGAAAGAGGGCTTTTTCCAGATGATACGCGGTTTGCGTAAACTTCGTAATCTGGGGCAAGGCTACGTCAACTTTGGCGAACCCATCCCGTTGATCCAATACCTTAACAACCATGTTCCTAGCTGGCGCGATTCTATTGATCCAATAGAGTTCCAGCGCCCCGAGTGGTTCAATCCGACAGTCAGTCAACTGTCTGAAAAGATTATGGTAAACATTAACAACACTGCGGCGGCTAACGCGATCAACTTGTGTTCAACTGCTCTGCTTTCGTCACGTCAGCGAGCACTAACTCGCGAGCAACTGCTTGAGCAACTGGATTGTTATATACAGCTCATGAGCAATGCGCCCTACGCTGCCGATGTCACTGTACCAAAGAAAACCGCGGAGGAGTTGTTAGAACACGCTCTGCAAATGGATAAATTCGAGGTAGACAAAGACAGTATGGGCGACATTATCATTCTGCCGCGTGATCGGGCAGTTTTGATGACCTACTACCGCAACAATATTCAACATCTCTTAGTACTGCCATCGCTGATTGCCTGCATCGTGATTCATCATCGCCGTATCAGCCGCGAAGCGTTGTTAAACCAAGTCGCGATCATTTATCCACTCCTTAAAGCCGAGCTGTTTATGCGTTATAGCAAAGCAGAGCTGCCAGAAGTGGTTAATACGCTGATCAACGAACTGACCCGCCAGTGCCTTATCTGCAACAAGGAGCATGGCATGCTGGTGCTTAATCCAGCACGTATCCGCCCCCTGCAATTACTGGCAGCCGGTGTCCGTGAAACACTGCAACGTTATGCCATCACCCTCTCTTTACTGAACGCCAACCCAATAATCAGCCGGGGAGTGCTGGAAAAAGAGAGTCGGATGTTAGCGCAACGTCTGTCGGTATTGCATGGCATCAACGCACCTGAATTCTTTGATAAGGCGGTATTTACTGCATCGGTAAATACACTACGTGAAGAAGGTTATATCAGTGACAGTGGTAATGCGATTACAGCAAATACCCACGATCTGTATCAGGTATTGGGTGAACTGATGTCACCTGAGATTCGTCTTACGATCGAGAGTGTCAGTTTGCCGCCAGAGCATAATGATACCGAAGAGAGTGCCAAGGAAGGATAATCTTCTCAAATACTGGTGATAATGGTTATTCACATTATCACCAGATATTTCAGACATAGCTGAAAAAAATGCCAAGGAATAGCACCAGACCTACATAGTTATTATTGAGGAATGCCTGGAAACACAGCGTTCTTTCCCGGCCGACAATCAGTCTCTGCTGATAAATAAATAGCGTACCCGCAAGCAACAGTGACCAATAGTAGATACCGCCCAGATTCATCATATAACCCACCAGCGCCAGCACCAGTAACATAGCGAGTTGCAATAATCCTATAATCAATTTATCGAAACGACCAAACAGGATGGCGGTGGATTTAACGCCTATTTTCAAATCATCGTTTCGATCGACCATCGCATATTGTGTATCATAAATAACCGACCAGAAGATATTAACCAAGAATAATAACCAGCACTCTAGTGGTAAAGACTCACTAACCGCAGCAAATCCCATAGGAATAGCCCAACCGTAAGCAGCCCCTAACACAAACTGAGGAAGATGACTAAACCGTTTAACAAAGGGGTAAAACCAAGCCAGAGCCAACCCAACGACTGACAACCCGATCGCCATTTTATTCAAGGTCAGCACCAGCCCAAAAGAGATCAGCGCCAGCACGACAAACAGGATCTTACTCTCTTTCTCATTGATGGACCCACTCGGCAGAGGGCGTGCTTTTGTGCGTTCTACGTAACCATCAAATTTTCTGTCAGCAAAATCATTGATTACACATCCCGCTGCACGCATCAGAAACACACCGGCAGTAAAAACCAATAATATGTGCATATCCGGAATCCCTTTCCCGGCCATCCACAAGGCCCAGAAAGTCGGCCACAACAACAATAATGCACCGATAGGCTTATCAATACGCATTAAACGGCAATAGGCCAGCCATTTACTTTGCGCCATATTTCCCTTCCCCCTTTTAAATTTTACCTTTATATACAGGTGATTCAGGTAAAAAGACTTCGGTTAATAATAATGGCTTGCCTGATAACCTCAGCAATGATCGTCTTGCCCAACGGTTTACCTGCTGCCCCACATGAATATAGTCCCGCGTCAATTTATTACCACTAAAAAGATACCGCCCCAGTGGGACTGTTCCTAAATCAACCAAACTTTCATCAGGGCCGGTTAATGTCGCTTCCGGGATTAACGTCCGCCCCAATAGCCAAGGGATATTATCGCCACACAGCACGATCTCACGCAGCCAATATCTTTGACTCGCTGGCAAACACTCACTTTCATCAGAAAGTTGTTCGGCGGTAATAAAACATTCTCTGAATGGTATGATACACACACGATTACAATATTGCTCAAAACGGCGAGTCATTGAGCCTAATTCCATCAACCAATCTAAAATCTCATCAGACAAAATGGGCGAATCCACCGAAAGCCATTGAATAGGCGCCGTTGTTAATATTGAGTCAGTTGACATACGATTTTCCATTAGGACAAATTTCTTTTATCCGGAAGTACAATTGATAACCGCTGAGAATACCACGTTGTAGGTATACAGAATAAAAAGTTATAACAAATTATATAAATATTATTGAGTAAAAATAAGCGAATTATGATGAACATAATTCGCTCATATCAATTAACTTTCTGATTCAGAATAAGTGATTAACGCCATGCTTTAAAACGATTAATCAACCCATTTGTTGAACTATCATGGCTGGTAATCTCTTCACTATCCTCAAGCTCCGGTAAAATACGGTTAGCCAATTGCTTACCTAATTCAACTCCCCACTGGTCAAAAGTAAAAATGTTGAGAATTACCCCTTGTACAAATATCTTGTGCTCATACATGGCAATCAACGCCCCCAAGCTAAATGGGGTCATTTCACGTAACAGAATAGAATTAGTTGGGCGATTTCCTTCAAACACTTTAAATGGCGCAACATGTTCAACTTCAATCGCGATTTTGCCACTGGCGACAAATTCAGCATCCACCTGCTCACGAGATTTACCAAAGGCTAATGCTTCCGTCTGAGCAAAAAAGTTTGATAACAATTTGTTGTGATGGTCGCTCAATGGGTTATGGCTGATGGCTGGCGCAATAAAATCGCAGGGAATCAATTTAGTTCCCTGATGAATAAGCTGATAGAACGCGTGCTGACCATTCGTTCCAGGTTCTCCCCAGATGATTGGGCCAGTTTGGTAATCTACTGGATGACCATTGCGATCGATATATTTACCGTTAGATTCCATATTGCCTTGCTGAAAATAGGCAGCAAAGCGATGCATATACTGATCGTATGGCAGAATCGCTTCAGTTTCCGAGCCAAAGAAATTGTTGTACCAAACACCAATTAACGCCAGCAATACAGGAATATTCTGCTCAAATGGGGTATTGGCAAAATGCTGATCCATTGCATGCGCCCCACTAAGCAACTGTTCAAAATTTTCAAACCCGACAGAGAGTGCAATAGATAAACCAATCGCTGACCACAATGAATAACGGCCGCCAACCCAATCCCAAAACTCAAACATATTTTTGGTATCAATACCAAATCGCTTAACTTCCTGCTCATTTGTAGAAAGTGCCGCAAAATGCTTTGCAATATGTCCTTCATCACCCGCACTTTTTAGGAACCAGTCACGGGCAGAGTGAGCATTGGTCATCGTTTCCTGAGTAGTGAACGTCTTGGAAGCAATGAGAAATAGCGTCGTTTCTGGGTTAAGCGCTTTCAAGGTCTCCGCAATATGGGTTCCATCAACATTAGAAACAAAATGCATATTCAAGTGATTCTTATAAGGTTTCAGCGCTTCCGTCACCATATAAGGACCAAGATCTGAACCACCGATACCGATATTCACCACATCAGTAATCACCTTACCGGTATAACCTTTCCACTCGCCATTAATCACGCGTTCACTGAAATCTTTCATTTTTGCCAACACCGCGTTGACCTGCTGCATAACATCTTCCCCGTCAACCACAATCGGGGTATTACTGCGATTACGTAGTGCAATATGCAATACAGCGCGATCCTCAGTACGATTAATTTTCTCACCAGAAAACATACTGCGAATAGCCTCGGCAACATCCGTCTCTTTAGCAAGCGCCTGTAATTTTTCTAATGTCTCCGTTGTGATGCGATTTTTTGAAAAATCTACCAGAATCTGGTCATCGAATGTCGCTGAGAACTTAGCAAAACGATTTGGGTCCTGTTCAAACAATTCACGTATGTGAATATCCTTTATCTGCGCAAAATGCTGTTCTAACGCTTTCCAAGCTGAGGTTTGACTAGGATTAATATTTTTCATAGCTATGCTCTCTATCAACTGACTGTAATTAATTGGGAGTAAAGAAAGATTGTAACCTGTAATTCTATGATTCGAGCCTCTTTTCCTTTAATCACTGATATTGGTCAAAACGATTAGGTTTTTCTAGTTCTATTTGCTGAGGTGTACAAAAAATAATTACTGTTCTCTACTATCCTCAATTTATTTTATGATTCTTATCGCGTCATGAAAGATATTGATGTCACTCTTCACCCCGTTGACTCAAACCCGTTAACCCGATATTTCTAAAAGACTATCCAGTTAACAGAAGGTTATCGCAATGAGTGCTGTTTCATCCCAATGCCCAGAAATTGGCGGGCATGTAGTCGCAAAATTTGGTGGTACCAGCGTGGCAAATTTCGATGCCATGAATAACAGTGCAGATATCGTACTGGCAAATAAAGCAGTACGTGTAGTTGTGCTGTCTGCGTCCGCCGGTATAACCAACTTATTAGTTGCATTAGCGGCAGGCTGCGATGCAGATAAGCGGGCTGACTACTTGAAACAGATCCACGCCATTCAATACGCAATAATTGATCGCTTGCATGAATCCGATGCGATTCGTCAAGAGATTAATCGTCTACTGGAAAATATTAAAACCCTTGCTGAAACCGCGTCTCTGGCAACCTCTGCGGCTCTGACAGATGAATTAGTCAGCCACGGTGAACTGATGTCCACACGATTGTTTACCGAATTGCTTCGCCAACGCGGTAAAGATGCCGAATGGTTTGATATACGCAAAGTGATGTATACCGATGATCATTTTGGCCGTGCTGAACCAAACCATGAACAACTTCGATCGTTGGCAACAGAACATCTCTTACCATGTCTGAAAAATACCCTGATTGTTACCCAAGGTTTTATTGGTTGTGAAAAAAATGGTCGTACCACTACACTGGGGCGCGGTGGCAGCGATTATACTGCGGCGCTCTTGGGAGAAGCCCTTGGCCTGAAACGCGTTGATATCTGGACAGATGTTCCCGGCATTTACACCACTGATCCACGAGTTGTTCCAACCGCCCAACGAATTGATCAGATTGCCTTTGATGAAGCGGCGGAGATGGCAACATTTGGCGCCAAAATTCTACATCCGGCAACCCTGTTTCCTGCTATTCGCTGTGGCATTCCAGTATTTGTCGGCTCTAGTAAAAACCCACAGGCCGGCGGTACGCTGGTCTGTGATACCACAGAAGCCCCACCACAGTTCCGCGCTATTACCCTGCGCCAGAAACAGACGTTACTGACATTACACAGCCTGAAAATGCTACACGCACAGGGATTTTTGGCCGAAATATTTACTATTCTGTCACGTCATAATATCTCGGTGGATTTGATCACCACCTCCGAAGTCAATGTGGCATTAACACTCGACACCACTGGCTCCACCAGCACGAATGGCAGCCTGCTGACCAATGCACTGATGACGGAGCTTTCGACACTGTGTCGGGTTGAAGTGGAAGAAGATCTGGCGCTGGTGGCAATTATTGGTAATCAGCTTTCTCAAACCAACGGATTAGGAAAAAAAGTTTTTAGTGTGTTGGAAAGATTCAATCTCCGCATGATCAGTCATGGCGCCAGTAACCATAACCTGTGCTTGCTTGTTCAAGGCAAAGATGCAGAACAAATTGTTCAAACCCTTCATCAGCGTTTGTTTGAATAAGTATAGTTTTTCAGGTAATTGATATCCTTCTCAGTCAGAAGACTGAGGGGGATATTACGGCAAGTCCATTATTTGACTTAAAAATTCATTGTGTAGGAATATCTGTTTTTCATAATAGCGAGACTTCCGCTTTCTTCATTATTGTTTTTACTTCATTCTGACAAGATCAGAAAAAGTTTCTTTTAATTTTTACCATTTATTTTAAATAGCTTTCTGCTGCAAATCTCCGTGTGAATTAGTTAGCATTTTCACTTACATACTTAACTATATTGAGGGACAGTAAATCACATGAGATTTTAAAAAAACATTATTTTCTCATTTATTAGGGAAATTATACGTAGAACAATTATATTATCTTGATAAAGAAAGGGCTATCAATTAGTATGCATAACGATTAAAACTGAAACATCGATATTCCATACTGTTTAATAACATATGTAAAATCAATCAAATTAACTGAAGAAACAACAGTGATATTAGCAAGCAAATGTGTTTTAGCTTGTGCGGTAGCTATCATGAATATCAATAAATCATACAAATACAATCTTGGTATAAAAGGATAATATATGGAACTTGAGCAGCAAGTATTATCGATAGTCAACAAAATTGCCAGAAAAAATGTTGAATTAGATGATGAGATTTTAAAGAAAAATCTAATAGATTCAATCACTACAGTCGATCTCATCCTGGCATTACAAGAGGAATTCGACTGCCACATATCAGCAACTGACGCTGAATCCATTCTCGAAACCCCTAAGTCAATTATCAACTATTTAAACAGCTTAAAATGATGTTAAAAAAGATATCTATTAATATTGCAGCATTATTATTCGCAGCAATTATTTTTTCATCGATTATAGTATTTATTAATAGTTTCAATTCGAAAATAGTAGAATACAAATATATTGAAGACGATAATAAATCAACCAACTATCTGCCTACTATTACAGATCAACACAATGCTATTGACTTCTCAAAAGAAAAATCACTTGAATATGGGTTTAAAAATAATCATGTCATTTTATTTGGATCATCTGAATTAACAAACAGAACGCATAAATTTATGCCCTATAATTTCTTAACAAAAAATTTAAATATTCCGACAATCGGCGTTGGTAAAGCGCACTTTGAATTATTAGCAATTTATGGTTATTTATCAGCTTATCAAGAATATTTAAATAAGGATAGCAGAATAGTCATTATCCTATCACCAGGATGGTTTGAAAAAACAGATCTTCTGCCACAAGCATACAATTCTCATTTTCCATCCTATATCGCAAATAAACTCGCAAGTGATGAAAATACAAAAAATATATTTTCCAACTATCTCAATGAAAACAAAAATGACTTTAAAAATTTAAACTCCACCCAATTAAAATTAATTTATAAAGACAATATAGTCTTATCATCAGTTACAAATGCTTTAAATTATATATCAAACGCAAGAGTAAACATCCAAAATATAATAAATGACAATCATAAAATTAAAGCTGAAAATATTTATGTATCTCATGAATATCCTTTAATGAAAAAACAATTTAAAATTGCCAATACCGAAGTTCAATGGCAAGATCTAGCTAATGATGCTAAAAATATTGAACTTAACAATATGAGTAAAGAGACACAATGGGTAAATAAAAAATACTATGAAAAGTATGTAAAGGATAAAAAGATTAAAAAAGCATTCCCTAATGGAGTCAATTACAGCAAAGAAATGCACGCCCTTGACCACTTATTGAATTTATTAGCGAAATATAATGTCGATGCTCTATTTATTATGCAGCCATTAAACCCTTATGTATACACAGATACCAATAACTTTAATCCCGTTGAAAATATTATATCA
Organism: Photorhabdus namnaonensis; assembly: GCF_001684335.1. GTDB lineage: Bacteria > Pseudomonadota > Gammaproteobacteria > Enterobacterales > Enterobacteriaceae > Photorhabdus > Photorhabdus namnaonensis. The sequence continues at coordinate 21,791 of NZ_LOIC01000044.1, read as the reverse complement.
GAGAAAATAAAATCTCATGGCATGGGGTATTTAAATCTTATTGAAGAGCAATATCAACCAGGAGTATTAACTGATATTATGCATATGGGGGAATATGGTTGGTTATTAACTGATAAGGCTATTGTGGAACATTTTGCGAAATGAAATATTTTATAAAGGCTTTTTTATTATATCTTTTTCTAATGCTTACCTTATTTTATCATTCTGATTCTATCGTCAATGGTAGCAGTGAAGTTAAAGTAAAATATGAATATCAGCAATTTTAGAATAAAGAAGGCATAAAAAACATGTTTGCAAATTTTAACTTTTTCATTTATCTATTTTCAGCCTCATTTATTTTTTCCTTATTTTTTCTATTTTTTAATAAAAAAATAAATTCTAAAATTGCATTAAGTTTATTTTCTATTATTTGCTGGTGTATTATTTTCAGATATAAAATTTATATACCTATAGCGTTATCTGTTTATTTCTATTTAATAACTTTAATTTTCAAAAAGAATATAATTAATAAATTAGTATCTTCTCTGCTAATCATTTTACCTTTATTTTTAGTTAAATTAAATTTGGAATTTAGTCATCTACTCGGTGTTATCGGTTTATCCTTTTTTACATTCAGGGCTATAGATGTCATTTTATTCTCCAGTAAACAGCAAAAAATAGTAATTTACGAATATTTTGCTTATTTATTCTTACCATTAGTTTGGCTGGCTGGACCTATGTATAGATGGAACAGCTTCAAACGTGATTTACTTGAATTACAAATGCCAGTCTCTTTAGAAAAATGGTTTTCCGGTGCTGGTCAAATATTATATGGTGTAGTTCAGAAATTCTTATTCGCCGCCATTATCTATAACGTCTTTTTATCTGACTATATTAATAAAGACACTATTGAATCATACTTAGTCGTTGCTATAAGTTATAGTTTTTACTTATATTTTGATTTTGCAGGTTATACCAATATGGCTTGTGGCGCAGGCAAACTATTTGGCATAAACTTACCTATTAATTTCCACTATCCAATTTTAGCCAAAAACCCACAGGATTTTTGGCGCAGATTCCATATTAGTTTATCTGAATGGTTAAGAGACGTCATCTTTATGCCATTATATAAGACACTAATGGAAAAAGAATTTTTCAAAAACCATAGACTTTTCGCCCAGAATATCAGTATTTTTATCACATTATTTTGCATGGGTATTTGGAATGGACTAGAGCTTAATTATATTATAAGTGGTGCTTTATTTGGTTTTTACTCTGTAATGCATAATTGTTTAATTAATTACACCAGAGATAAAGAGAACATCACTAATATCTTAAATACAAAATTCATCTCTTTCTTTGGAAGACTGACAACGTTAACTTTAATTTGTTTCTCTTTATATATATTTAGTGGATACAGTTTTATAAAATGAAATATCTCAACGAATATAGCGAACCAAACTTTGATCTATTGATTAACGATAGAATAATAGCACCTTCTCATCCAGACAATCCCGCCATCGTAGGTTCAGATCAAGTCATTTATTGGCGCGATTTATATGATGAAATTAAAAAGTGGCATTCTAAATATTTAGAACTAAATTTAAACCGCAACACGCCATTGATCTTATACGGACATAAAGAAGCTAATTTTTTAGTTTCAATTTATGCATGTATAACCTATAAGATCCCATTTATTCCAATCGATATAATTTATCCAACGCAACGTTTGTTAGAAATTGCATCACTATCCAACACGCCTTATTACTACGATGTCATTAGCAATACATTCAAAACGACAAATGTTGATTATATTGAATTTGATGAAGATAATGTTGCTTATATCATGTTTACATCCGGTAGCACAGGAAAACCTAAAGGCGTCGTCATTGGACGTGAAAGCGTTTATGATCTTATGCGATGGATGTACAATGATTTCAAGCTTGGTGAAAAACCTGTTTTCATGAATCAAGCGCTATTTAATTTTGATTTATCCATGTATGAAACATTTGGTACATTGGTATACGGTGGTACATGTATTTGCATTTCTCAAGAAACAACCACTGATTCTGAAAAATTCTATCAAGTTTTAAATTATTATCAGCCAACGGTATGGGTTTCCACACCGTCCTTTTCTTATAAGCAGTTATTATCTCAGGATTTCAATTCATCCTTTTTAAAAAATCTAAAACATTTCCTATTTTGCGGCGAAATTCTAAGTAAAAATCTCGTTAAGCATTTAAGGAGAAAATTTCCATCTGCCATTATCTATAATACTTATGGTCCCACAGAAGCTACCGTGGCAACAACGTTAATTGAAATTAGCGATCAACATCTCCACTCGGATATGGAATTATTGCCAATTGGAGAATCAAGATCAAGCTCTACTCTGACATTGGAAAATGATGAAATTGTTATCTCCGGCGCTCATGTGATGAGAAAATATATTGGCGCCAAAGCGGAAGATAATAATAGATTGACAATTAATCAAGATGGGATGAGAAGTTTCCGAACCGGAGATATCGGCAAATTAATTGATAATATCTGGTACTGCTTTGGCAGAAAAGATAACCAAATAAAACTACATGGATATCGTATTGAGCTACATGAAATTGAAGAAAGGCTGATGAATCTTCCTATCGTTGATAGCGCTGTTGTTTTGCCATTAAAAAAAGAAGATGGTTCTATTGTTCGCCTGGTTGCTTTCTGTAAATTCAAAACCATTATTGAGAAGGAAAATTTAGTTAACCTTCTTAAAAAGAATTTACCTTCGTATATGATACCCAGTGAGTTTATCAATATTGATAATTTCCCAGTCACCAATAACAGTAAAATTGATACAAAATCTTTACTTTCAATATATAACAATAATGAATGTGAAATTATAAAATAATTAACATAAAGCCGAAAATAAAAAGAAAAGCAATTTCAAATATAGACGCTCAGTAAAATAGATTTACCATAGAAAACATATCAATAAGCAAGCAATTATACCCTATGACAGGTGATCAGCGCAGTATTTTTATCCCCGGCTGATCACCTGTTACCTAACATTAAGAAAAGGTTAAATACTATTAGTCGTTCGCAATGTTGACCATAATGCTTTCATAGCTTTTCCTCTGGGGAAAGCAATATATTCCGGTTCAATTAACGACGGCCGCCAGCTCATTTTATATTGACGTTGCGAAGCCGCAGGATAAACAATGCCGCCTTTTGATGACAACCATTTAGCAATTTTATAAAAGATCGCCGAATCATTAATGTATCCCTCCTCGCCGAACTCCACCAAAGGGGTGAAGCCCAAATGCAGGTAGGAAACTACCCCCTCTTTCAGGAAGTCATTAATCGCAGTTTCATTAATAAATTGCATAGTGCCGTCGGTTATACCCGGTTTTTTTCGAGATAGGTTATGAAACCATCCCGATGTCTCCCCCCAAGTGTAGCTATAAACAATATATGCCTGAATTTGTTCTCCCTGTGTTGCAATATAGACTCTGTGCTCGCCTGAACTCACTTCTACAGTGTTAAAATCAATCACCAATTTTTTCAGGGCCTTCGCATGTTTTTCTTTCAACCAAAGCTGATTAATATGTTCTAGTTGTGGTTTAAATCGATAATATTCCTCTTGCGAGCAGATCTCTCGAACGGAAATCCCCGCCCTTCTAGATTTACTGATTTTATTTCTAAGCTGCTGAAACCGTTTGCCTTGCATATTATATCCATCAAGACTCAATGAATAACTCGCGCCAAGCTGGTTCACAGAAAAGCCATTATTTTTCAACAAGACAAAATCGCTCTCATCACCGTGCAGAAAAACCGGGAAAGCCCGCTTTTCTTTGGTGAAGTTGAGAAAAGAGTGCAAAAGTGCAACTCGTTCTTCTCCAGGAGCCAAAATACCACCTACACACATATGCAGATTTTTGTCCTGAAAGAAACCAATAGCCCCCTTTTGATTAGTAAACCAATACGTTTCACTATTGAACAACAGACTACTCAACGGGTGCTTTGCATAGCAAAGCATTTTTCTGAGATGACTGTTGCCAAGAACATCCTGAGCGTTCCCGGTGGCAATTATCTGAGGAGCATCAAGCAACATGCTCATAACGCTCACCTTGATTATTTCGGGAATACTGGACAGGAATGAACCCATGCTTCCTTGCGATATCCCGAATCGCCAATGCATCATTATAATCAATAGATTTACCGATGCTTTGATGAACACTCACCCCTTCAAGCGCCACAGCGATAGTTTCTGATAAGCAGGCAAGATTTACCCCCGCAGGTACATCGATCACGTTGCTATCGCTATAGGTCACTTTCTCAGGCTGATAGACCAATCCCCCCTCGTAAATTTGATGATTGCCATCCCGAATGAAATCGAAAGGTCTGGCCGCATCAAAAACGATAGCGGAATCTTTTAAGTAATGCGTATTCAAGAAAGGCTTACCTTCACTCGTTGCCGAAACGATAAAATCCGCCTGACTCAAGGAGTGCTCATAACTCTCTATCGCCTCCAAACCAAAGGTATCAACGACTTCAAGAACTTGCTGATGTAATACTTGAGCATCTGTCACCCCCGGATTTTGTTTAAACAGCCATTTTCTCATCTTATCCATGACCGAATCCGGCTGGATAACATCATGTGTTCTTAACACTGCGGAAAGAAGCGCTTTGGTCAGTTCAGAGAGCAAGATGCGCGCTTTATTAGGACGGCTAACCAAAATAATCCGACCAAAGTTATGGGCTAAACCCGTGACTGAAAGCCTGCCTACCGAGCCTCTGGCGCCCACTACCGCCAAGGTTTGCTGAGATGCATTTTCCGTCAACATTGAGCGTATCCCCTCAATCACCGCCACCGCGGTCAGAGAGTTGCCATTAGTCAATATCCTGCCCTGCCGATTATTCACCAAACTATGACCACCGTTAGTAATAACCGAGGTGTAAGCTCCTAAACCAACAATTTCAGCGCCATTTCTCTCCGCTACATCAAGATATTCCTTCATCAATACCGCCCGTTCTTTCGCCGATAATGCCATCATATCTTCGGGACTGATAGGTGAGAAAAGGAGCATACCATTCGCATATGCCGCTGAACTTTCGACACCAAACTCAATAGCGACATCAGGATTAAAATCAATCGAGGAAACCTGCATGATCCAGTCACTGAGCTGTTTCTGCTGCTCCAGCGTGTAATTCTCCTTTATTGACAGACAATAAGTGTGAGCAAGCTCATTGACCGAAGTAGTATGCATCAAGAAAGCGAATTTCTTACCCTCCACCAATCCAGAGACAGGCGCTTTAATCTGAGCAATATTATTGTTTCTTGAAATTGGATAACTCACCGAAGGCGGCGGGAGATTCGCAACAGGTATGTCTATCAAGTGTGAAAAAAGAATGTCATATCGTCCATTCTGAACCAGTTGACATACCTCATCAAAAGCCGTGAAAAACGTCTTGATATCCTCTTTGGAAACGTTAAGTGGTGGTTCAAAACGTACAGAACAAGGGCGAGACATTAACGGCATGGTGAAAAGGCCATAATATTTCAATAAGAAACTACAAATGATATAAGCCAGACCACCGCTTCTTTGACTGAAATTGATAAAGATATTGGAAGCCGCTTTGCTGTCCTGTATTTCAAGACCACGCATCAATCCAGCCCCTTGCCAGTAAAAATGCTCTGGGTATTTAGCAGACAATTGTTCAAGACATTCATCAACATAACGGCTGACTTCTTGAATATGGGTTAACGCTTTACCATCATCTTTAGTCAGATGCTCGATAACAGCAATCCCCATCGTCGCCGCCAGAACGTTATTGGCAAAAGTAGAGCTATGTTTCCTGTCAAACTCGGATAAATAAAGCTCATGTGAATACAACATCGCGCCAATCGGCGAGATACCTGCTCCTAACGCCTTGGAAAACAGGATCACATCCGGTTTCAAAGCATAGAGCGTGGCTGCACAGAATGACCCAAGCCTACCAATACCCGTCTGAACTTCATCAAACACCGACAATGTGCCATTCCCTTTACACAGTGCCAAAATATTGGACAAGGTATCTGGTGGAATGACTTTCATTCCGCCTTCTCCTTGCACCGGTTCGATGATAAATGCGGCAAATTCCCGGCTCTCCAGCTTTCTTTTTATTTCATCCAAATCTTCACTATCAACCTGCTCATATAATTTATCATCGTAAATGAAATCAGCTTTAAACCGATGTGATCCTGTAGCGGATAATGCCGAATAGGTTTTACCGTGAAAGCTGCGATGCAAACTTAAAATACGCTTTCTGCCAGTAAACAAACGGGTAAATTTAATCGCAGCTTCTACTGTTTCAGCGCCGCTGTTAGTAAATGTACAGTGGGTATATTTTTCTTTATCTATTTGCTCTGCAAGCATTTCAGCTAATAGCCGTACCTTTTTATGAATATTGGGCTGAAAGAAGATAGGTTCTTTATTTTCAGTGAATCTATTAATTTCAGCGATAGCGAAATCAGGATTATGCCCAAATGGCAGTGCGCCATATTGAGCCAAAAAATCCTTAACAACCCGGCCATCCGATAATGTAAGCCGGTTATCTTCGGCAAACTTAATATCCAGCTCAAGGCCCACAGAGTTTAATAAATTCTCACGATATTGATTAACAAACATAGTTCTCTCTCTTTTCTTAGGTGTACAAAGTCATGCTGTAAACAGCATGGAAAAATCCTTGAGTTATAAATAGGTGATTCTAAAAGTAATTAAGCTTGTTGTATGATCTGGTTAATCATTTGGAATTCTCCTATCGGATGAAATTTGAATAACTGTACTGCCAAATAGAAATTCATAATTTCTGGTGTTGTCATTACCTTAATTCCACCGCAACATCGGAATATGAAACCGGCAGTTTCCTCAAGGATCTTTTCCAAGGTATAACGTAACGCGAGAATCTTGTGGACGGCATTTTCATCCTGGCTAGCATAAAAGGCAATAATCAACATCTGACCGAGAATAACATTAATCTTATAATCAGCTTGAGTCAGGGTATATTTAATTGGCTGCTGTTCTACTACCTTCTCAGGAATAAATCGAGTAAGTCCATCAAGAATTCCAGAATAAGTATTAGCAGCAAAATAATTAAATAGTGATAAACCGCAGGAAAGCACCATCTGTTGTTCAATCCCCTTATAATGGGAAAGTCGTTTAGGCGATACTTCGGCATCCAAGAATTTGATTTCTTGATTATCACTTTCAGTCAAAATTCCCAATTTCCAAAAAGGAATAACCTTAGAGTTCTGCGCCGATTTAGAAATCAGCACAACTCTCATCTCATCGTCATTATCGGTATCGCAGACTGATAACACATAATAGTCAGCAATCGAAGATAGAGAACAAGGTTTCTTCGAACCATTAACAAACAGCTTTCCCTCTTTTGAATGCATTTTAAGTGATGGTGTAAAAATATTCATTCCAGGTAGTCCTTCTGCAAAAGCAGAAGCAACCAACGCTTTTGATGCCATAACTTCATTCAATAATACGTTGCTGTCTTCGAATATATCAGGAAACTTACTGCAAGCCAGTACAATATGATTATGCATTGTTAAGGCAATCCCAACAGCGGGAAGCCACGCAGAAGCTTCACGGATAGTATTACCCACTTGATGAAGCCCATCCATACTGGATTGAGCCATCAAACGCAGGCATTGTGAGGCGGCCTCAGAACCCAATAACAATCTTTTCAATCTATCTGGTGTCAAATGTTGGTATTTCCCGCTATTCTTCCTGAGTTCTTCAACAATATTTGTCATTTTTAATTCTCCTTTGCCTATTCAAACAACCTGCTGAATAAGGCCAATATCTACGCTAAGCCCATGTATTTAAGGCGCGACTGCTGCATCTGTTCAACCAAAGAATGAGATAGTTCAAGGCGAGATTCCACCGTAGAATCGGACAACAGCATCCCAGGCGCTAATTCATAACCTTCAATCAAGCGCAAATGGTTCTGCATACCCCGTTGATAGAACATTTCACGCTCCACAAACAAGTCATCAACAGATACCTGGTTCCATAACGCCAATCCTTCTTCTATACACTCAAGAGCCGATGGCTTTAGAGAATTATCATTTTCAAGCGCCATCTTGACGATATTCGCACACACCGTCAGATGTCTTAATTCATCAGCATTCGCTCTGGCCTGTGTCTCAGCCGCTGTAATATCAAAGGGACGCCACTTGATTTCGCTGAGTTCCGAAGTTGGCGCAAGTACGCCTTCCAAAACGACAGTAAGAATCAACACACCTGCAATATAATCATTTTTCAACACTACCCATTTGTCGAAATAGGTTCTCAATGTCTCCAACATATTAGTCATTTTTCCTCGTAAGAGGCTTTCCATCTTTCCGGCCACATTGTCGATATTCGCAAAGCCTATTCTGACCAGATGTTCTCTGAATAATTTAGCATGCCTGCCTTCATCAAATATCTGAGTCAGCATATAATCGAAGTTGATATTGTCAGGTGCCTTATCTGCAAGTAACAATAACGCTTTCGTTGCTTCATATTCCGAAATCGATTTAAAAGAAAGCTCCCGGATCAGAGACTCCCGTAAATCACCCGGCAAATAGGTTAATTTAGGATCATTGGCATAATGGCTTCTTTTTCTTTGTTCAACACTTATCTGTTCAGTGAACCACTCATCCAAGCCCCAATCTTTTGCCTGCATTTCTATTTCGGATGCCTGTTTAATTAAACTCATAAATAAATGCCCCTCCAAGTAAATTATCTCTCTACAGTGATTTATTTCAATGAACAGTGGGTTGTTTAAATATATTAATAGATAACTTAGGGAAATTTCCCAAAACACCACGATCCAGGCAGATATGGACAAACAGTGCAATAACGCTGTAATTGTCCTTAAAGAACCAGATCCAAAGCAAACTAATCACACTGAGTGTGAATAAATTGTGGCAGATATTATAAATGGTATAAAAAGCTGAAGGTGGAGTTTCTTTTTTATTCAACAAACTCCAGATCCGCCCTGGGTAATAACCAATAATATCAATCAGAAAAAACAACAAAATAAATTGCCACCAATTTATATAACTTTCAAGCTGCCAGGTCAGAAATAAACTGATAAAAAACAATCCTAGAAATTCCCAACGCAGAATTTTCAATGTATTAATCATCTCTATTCTCCATTATTTCTCTTTTCATGATTGCAATAAGATCTCCTGGCTGTTTAATCCAGGCGCTATGAGGATTACCTTTGAAAGATAACGTTATTTCCCTAACTTCTGCGTTAGGTATAAGACTTGCTAGTACTTGAGTGGACTTTAACGGAGCCCAATTATCTCCTTTAAAACAGATATAAACAGCCTTGAATAAATTTTTATTCTCCTTACCCTTATAAGCACGGACATGATCATAATTTCCCGTACAAGCAGTTCTGGCCCAATCCCGCATTAATCCTTTAGCTTCTCTTATGCCAAAACCAATCTTTTTCCCAGGGAGATAGCCATATAACGCAGTCAGAACATTAAAAATAATAGCTGCTGTTATTATCTGTACCCTCCCCATTCCCTGCCAATTCTTATACCATACGTTCCCGGTTGCTACACAAAACAGAGAAAATGGCCTGTCAGTTGAGCAGGCAAAGAGCGTCGCAATATGCCCCCCAAGACTGTGACCAAAAACAATAGGAATTTTATTGCTATTTAATTCAGTAGCCTTGTCTAACATTGCCGGCAGATAATCCCGCAACAGATCGGAATAGCCATAGTCATTTTTCCGACTTGGTTTAGGTTGGCTGTCTCCATAGCCTGGCATATCAGCAGTGACAACCTGAAAACCCTCTCTTACCAGTTGTTGTATTAAAGTTTCATATTTCCTGATTTCCACACCAATAGCAGGTAGCAATATAATAACTCTGCCATTACTATCTCCCCGATAAACTTTATAATTACAGAGAAAATGGCCCGCCACTTTAAAATAATTACTGTTAATATTATTTTTCATATCTATATGCTCTCAACAACTACATCACGCTCCAGTGACTTGCATCGGCGATAAACTCGCCAAAAAATTTATATTTTAAATGCGATCGGTGTCAAATAGTTGTCCATCTCGCCAAGCTACTAGTGATTTTTTAATTTGTTATTAACCAATACAAAATCCCCTTATACTTTCTTAGTAATAGGCTATAGATAAATCAAGGAACATATATTATTTTATAAATTATTTGCTGGAAAAATTATTTTACACATCAAAAAATTTAGTTTTAAATGTAAATCATACCATTTAAATATTAATAAATAAGTTATTAATCAATAATAAAATATCAATTTTAAATGTATTGAATCTATATGAAACAATATTGATAGAAAGCTATAACCACATAAAATCACAAACAGTTAATAGTAAGAAGAGATAATCTTAGTTTAAAGAATACATAAGAACAATGAAATTTATTGATGAATCAATTCAAAAATATATTCGAAAAATTATTTCCTAACATTACTTTAATAAGTTAATTTATATTATTTTTATCTATATTTTACATGATGATATAATTAATGTTCATTAATTATATCATTACCACTATTTAATTAACGAAATTAACCAGCCATTCTATTCTTTTACTCAATGACTGGTTTTATATTAGTTTTAATTATAATGACTAATTTTATAGAATTAAGTTATTCGTTTCCAAAGACTGACTATACCAGCCCCTAAAATAAGTATTGGCAGCAGGGCGAGAATACCGCCCACTATAGGAGCCTGCAATCCAATAGAAACAAGGTATATAATCGGAACATAGAGAATAGATGTAATATAGGTACAGATAATTAATAAAATCAATGCAACGCTAAATTTATTGAACTCCCGCAACATCAAATCCGTTAATAAAAACAACAAAACAGGTAATGTGACAAGATAAGATGCAGTAGGTAAAATTAATGCGACGATAAGGCTAAGTAATCCAGCAACCATCCTTAACATGCTCCGAATATTTGATACCGTTCGGGATGAAGATGAAAACCATATATTTCTTATCGCTAATGAGATAGAGAATAAAAATGTTAAAATACCTGTAACGAAAGCGGTAAATACAGACATGATAATCAGCCCAATATAGGGTACAGGAAAGTAAACTGCATCTACACTTTCTTTAAATATGTTAATCTCATCTTTTACCGCAAAATGCACTCCCAAATCCCGAACCGTTCGCTGATATCGCCACAAAGTTCCAAGGTTAAGATTCTCAACAGTATCACTCATACGGTGGTAATGCTCGTAACCCAAGATGGTAGCAAAATTCATTCCAGTAAACCTTCTATCCAGAAAGACGCTAAAATCTGTATTATTCTGCAACATTTGGTACACGATGGAGCTAAATGAAAAAGCTACCGGCTTATAAGCGTTCCGATTCCATTCTGAAACAAGCGCAAGATTTTTTGCCGATGTCTCAAATAAGAGTGGCACGCCATTATTCCCTCGAGCATCAAAATTAAAAACAACATCTACTGGCTGAGTAGCAATCTCATTAATATTCCTAACAAAGTGATGAGCGCCGAGTAATCCCAACTCTTCAGCATCAGAGAATAAGAATATAACGTTGTTTTTTATATCTTCTCTTTCAGCAAGATCCCGCATTAACTGGAGTACCGAAGCGACAGCCATACCATTATCGCTGGCTCCTGGCGCAGTTCTAACACTGTCATAATGCGAAACGAATAATAAGGTTCCTTTTGGCGAAGGAACCTCCAACTTTGCGATAAGATTCGTTCCAGTTAATTCCGATTGATCCTCCATTTGTTTCGCAAAATTGCCTGTATTTATCCTGGCAAACTCTTTATCAAAAGCTCGACGTTGTTGGCTATTGAAGCTTGAATATATTCTCTTCTGCCGAGAGGCCAAATCATCCGCCGAGTAATGAAATGTCTGTTCAGTAACGTTATATCCCATATTATTCATTTCGTTAATCAGGTAAGCCCGAATTAACGCTTGCCGTGTCGAAGCCGCAGGATGAGGTTCCGCAGCAATAACACCAAGTGTTCTCATCACATTCTTAAACCCACTCTCTTTGAAATATTCAACAGGGACTTTATCAGGAAGCACCAAACCGATACCCTGAATAATCGCAACAATTAAAGTTGTTAGAAAACAGATAATCAAAAAAATGCGTTTCATTAAACTCTCCCATTCAGGAAAAATAGTAAAAAAATATTATCATTGATATAACTAATAATATTTTCCCATGTTTTTATAATTCAAATAAAAATATAAAAAATTAATTAGAATAATTATGAATAATTTAAACCAATATAAAACATTATTTTTAACAATAACAGACGCTCTTTTATAATTATATAATCAAAAAATAGTTAGATAAAAAATATATTACCTATAAATTCCCCAAGGTATTATTCACACATTCTTCCTGCTTAAATACGACTAATATCATTAGCTAATTCCTAAAAAGATCGCTTATTCCATTCTACAAAGATTACCTGAGTAACAGGAATTCCAGTTTATATATAGAAAGTATTCGCAAACTTTAGCAGTTTATATCGTGCCTAACCAACAATATCAGCTCGTCATATTTATAGATAGTAAACCATTACCATATTAATAATATTGTATATTTACAGTGAATTAACTATCATAACGATTCTAGGCAAGATTTTGAGATTTCTTCAAATCTCAATGATAGGTAGCATTTTCCACACATCGGATGAGTGTTTTTCAGGTTTATCGTCCATAATGAGAAATGAAAATGAATTCCATCTTATTATTCAGAGGGTATTTCGATGAGCACTGCCGTTACCAGTAAAAAAACAAAAAAAACTAAGATTACGGCGAATAATGCTGTTGCTAACGGGCAAGTACAGTCATTAAGTCGCGGCCTGACGCTTTTGGAATATATTTCCGAGTCACCCGGAGGTATCGCCTTGACTGATTTAGCCCAACAAGCCGGATTACCAAATTCCACCACTCACCGCCTTTTGACCACTTTACAACAGCACGGTTTTGTCCGTCAGATTGGCGATTTAGGGTTATGGGTTATTGGTTCACACACTTTTATTGTCGGCAGCAGTTTCTTACAGAGCCGAAATTTATTGGCACTCATTCACCCGATTCTCCGCCGCTTGATGGAAGATTCCGGTGAAACGGTTAATTTAGCGATTCTTGATCACAGTGAATATGAAGCGGTTATTGTCGATCAGGTACAGTGTAATGCATTGATGAGAATGTCCGCCCCTATCGGAGGTAAATTGCCGATGCATGCTTCCGGGGCGGGAAAAGCCTTCCTTTCAACATTGTCAGATAACCAACTGGTTCAATTACTACATAAGAAAGGACTTCATTCTTACACGCAGCATACCAAGACAGCCCCTTCGAGTTTAAAAGAAAATCTGGAACAAGCACGTAAACAAGGGTATTCGTTCGATGATGAAGAGCATGCTTTAGGTCTGCGCTGTATTGCTGCCTGTATTTATGATGAGCATCACCAAGCCTTTGCGGCTATTTCCATTTCCGGCCCAGTCTCACGGATCACTGATGATCGAATCACTGAACTTGGTGCTTTGGTGATCCGGGCAGCAAAAGAGATCAGTAAAGAATATGGCGGGATTCGTTAATTCTTTTTCTTAAATTATCATATGATTCTCAGGGCATTGATTTTTTCGTGCCCTGTCTTTTCAGACCAATAAATTCAACTTAATTTATCATCCCTCTGAAAATATTATCGACAATATAACAAAATAATAACTAAACTATTTAACCAATTTGGAAATAATATCAATAACAAATGAGAAAAAGGGTCCGAAATTATACTTCCGGCCCCTTACATAACAGCAAGATGAATTAATAGAGCATTAACCAATTAGAATCATGCTTTTGATAAATTCCAAGTACCTGTTCCATTACCTCGATTTGAAAGCAGTGAAGTATATACCTTATACACTGCACCAGGAATACCAGCATTGAAGCAAGTATCAAGAAATCCTCCACGTACATTATTATAACCATTAAGAAAACGGATAACATCACCTTCACGAACTTTGCCATCATATCCATTGGTTGTATCTGAAAAAATATACCATGTCAGGGTCTCTACCGGACGTGCAACTTTATCCGCCGTATAAACATTGTAGAGTTCAGGTGACGGCGCATGACCATTAGTGCCGAGATATCCCCCATTATTTTGGTAAAGATTGAAAAGAAACACCGTATCACCACTATAAACCTCTGTTCCTACGGCTTTTCCGCTCGCAGACAAAATTTGCCATGTTCCCGTACCTGTACCCGGAGCGCGGTTCGGCGAAGTAGCCGTGTATACATTATATTTTGCGCCTTGCGCGGTTGCATGACCATTAGTGTCCAGATAACCACCATTTCCATTATTATAGTTGTTTTTAATATGAATTTTATCACCGTATAAAATTACACTAGCCATTATTATATCCTTAAATACTTTCGCGAAGTTATATGTATGTTATATGAGAATTTTCATGTATTTAATTTAGAGTCAAAAATATCAATTATTTTTACAACCGCTAGCCGTGGCTAAAAATCCTTGATTCCCAAACTCTATAAAATTATAGAACTTCCACAAATAAGTGGATCTATTTTTATTTCTTAAAGAAATCATTAAATATATGTTTTTAATTCACATTCCAGTTATGCCTTCATAATAAGAAATATATTTCATATTGAATCCCAAGTTTATTTTTATTAGGAATATTCATACCCCACACAAGAACAAATAGGGATTAATTTATATTTAATTTAAAGAAATAATTTAATGAGGATAATAATATTAGCTATTGGTGAAAATGGCGATTGACAACAGCAATCGCCAATTCCCAATAAAATCAGGCTGAAACTTTAACAATAGAGTCAATTTCTATTTCAGTACGCTGACTGAATCGCTGTTTTCGACGATAGGCAAACACATCTTCCACATGACCATTTCTAATCCGTTCTTGTAACGCCCGCCAGTAGTCTGCTTTAAATAAATCACTATGCATCTCTTCAAAATAGCGACGAATATGATTGTCAGTACAAAGAAAATGTCGGAATTCCTCAGGAAAAACATCATTTGCCGCCACGCTGTACCACGGTTCACCAGCAAGTTCATCTTCTGGATAACGCGGTGGCGGTATATCCCGGAAATTAACCTCTGTCATATAACAGATTTCATCATAGTCGTAGAACACCACTCGTCCATGTCGCGTTACACCAAAGTTTTTAAACAGCATATCTCCAGGGAAAATATTCGCCGCTGCAAGTTGTTTAATTGCATTGCCGTACTCTTCGATAGCATCTTTCAGCTTCTGCTCTTCTACCTGTTCCATATAGATATTTAACGGTGTCATCCGCCGTTCCATATACAGATGTTTAATCAGGATTTTATCACCCAAATCTTCTAGCTTTTCCGGCACTTCTTTCTGCAACTCTTCCATTAGTTCAGGACTAATGCGGGCTTTATCAATAACAAAATTTTCAAATTCCTGCGTGTCGGCCATTCTCCCCACCCGATCATGTTCCTTGACCAGACGGTAACACTCCTGTACCCGCTCCTGCGTCACCTCTTTCTGCGGCGCAAATCTATCTTTAATCACCTTAAAGACTCTATCAAATGAAGGCGAAGTGAATACCAACATCACCATCCCTTTAACACCGGGAGCAATCATAAATTTCTCTTTGCAGAAGGTAATAAACGCCAGATATTCCCGGTAATATTCGGTTTTACCATGCTTCTGGCAGCCAATTGCCATATAAAGTTCAGACGTTGACTTAGCGGGCAGAATTTCTCTCAACCACTCAACTAAAGCCGCAGGCAAAGGCGCATAAACCATAAAATAGGAACGGGCGAAACCAAATACAATGCTGGCATCAGCATAATCAGTCAGGCAGGTATCGATAAATATCCCGCCAGATTCATTATGATGGATCGGCAACAAGAAAGGGTAAACTTGACTTCCCATGCGGATCTTACCTACCAACCAAGCCGCTTTGTTACGATAAAACAGTTCATTAGCTATCTGGAAAGTTGCCTGTAATAATTCTTCGACTGGAAATGTTTGTTGTAGACAGTCCGTAATATAATGAATATCTCTCTCTAAATTTTCCCAAGGTAAACGTAGCGGCAGATCATTAAGGATTGTCCGTAACATTGAGGCAAGATCGCCATTAGGGAAAAAATCACGCGACAACGGACGGGGAATATCCCGAAACCTACGGGCAGGCTGCGAGGTAAAAATAAATAATTTATCCGGTGTCAGATTACGATGTTCAAACAGACGGCAATAAACAGAATTAAAAAAACTTTCAGCAATTTCAAACCGGGGATAATCCGGCAATAAACTGGTATAAACAACTTTCACTTTGCCAATGTGCTCTTCATCATATCCGAAAGCGCCATGTATGCATTTAAGCTGCTCAACCACCAACCCAACATGATGATCATAAAGATTGATGCGCTTTTTCATCGCTTGCTGAACAGCGAGCCAATCCGCCCGTTCAAAGCGTTGTTGCGCACCGGAAGTCACTTCCAGAAAGCGGCCATATTGTGCATCGAATCCCTGTAAAATAGTCTGCGCTATCAGATGTGCCGAATCTATCCCCATCGCAACTCCTTAATATATTCAGCCTGCAATAGGCAGGCTGAAATTCATAGGGTATAGAACAATCAGAACTGCTGCTCTTCTGTGGAACCTGTCAATGCGGTTACTGACGATGTTCCCCCTTGAATAATCGTTGTGACTTTATCGAAATAACCTGTGCCAACTTCCTGCTGATGAGAAGAGAAGGTATAACCACGGTTAATTGATCCAAACTCTCTTTCCTGTACTTTCTCCACATAATGTTTCATGCCTTCACCCTGCGCGTAAGCATGCGCCAAGTCAAACATGTTGAACCACATACTGTGGATACCCGCCAGAGTAATAAATTGGAATTTATACCCCATTGCTGACAGTTCATCCTGGAAACGTGCAATCGTCTTATCATCCAGATTCTTTTTCCAATTGAACGATGGAGAACAGTTGTAAGCTAGCAATTTACCGGGATATTTAGCATGAATCGCCTCAGCAAAACGACGGGCCATTTCAATATCAGGCGTTGATGTTTCACACCATATCAAGTCAGCATACGGCGCATAAGCCAAACCACGACTAATCGCTTGATCGATCCCCGCCCTGGTGCGGAAGAACCCTTCAAAAGTCCGCTCGCCAGTAATGAATTCACTGTCATAAGCGTCACTGTCAGAAGTTAACAGATCGGCTGCATCAGCATCCGTACGAGCAATCAACAGGGTAGGCACGCCAGAAACATCCGCCGCCAAACGCGCAGCGACCAATTTTTGAATAGCCTCTTGTGTCGGAACCAGAACTTTACCGCCCATGTGACCACATTTTTTCACCGCAGCAAGTTGATCTTCAAAGTGAACAGCCGCAGCACCCGCTTCAATCATGGCTTTCATCAATTCAAAAGCATTCAGAACACCACCAAATCCTGCTTCCGCATCCGCCACAATTGGCAGAAAATAATCAATATATTCCTGATTATCAGCATCAATACCATTTGCCCACTGAATTTGATCTGCCCGACGGAAACTGTTGTTAATACGTTTTACCACCGCCGGGACTGAATCCACCGGATACAGGGACTGATCAGGATACATACTGGATGCCGTGTTAGCATCAGCCGCAACCTGCCAACCAGAAAGATAAATCGCCTCAATACCCGCTTTTGCCTGCTGTAATGCCTGCCCACCAGTCAATGCGCCTAATGAGTTGACATAGCCTTTCTTTGCTTTGCCATGTAGCAGTTCCCACAGCTTTTTAGCGCCAAGCTGTGCTAATGTATGTTCTGGATTAACCGAACCACGCAATTTAACTACATCTTCCGCACTGTACGGGCGAATAATTCCATTCCAACGGTCACTTTTCCATTCTTGTTCCAGTTGAGCGATTTGTTGAGTTCTGGAGATTGTCATAACTTCTACTTCCTACCTTTAGTTAAATTAATCGGATAATGGTGTTTTGTTATTATTCTTTGCTTAAATTTTTCTAATGGAATTGGCTCTAATCAAGCAATTGATATCCCGGCAACGTCAGGAAATCTATCAACTCGTCCTGAGTGGTAATGCGCTCCATCAACTTGGCCGCATCGCTAAATCGCCCTCGACTGAAACGTGTTTCTCCAACCTCTTGTTTAATAACCTCCATTTCCTCTGCCAACATCTGACTGAACAAACTTTTTGTCACTTTTTTACCGTTGGATAATGACTTTTCGTGGTGAATCCACTGCCAAATAGATGTCCGGGAAATTTCGGCTGTCGCAGCATCTTCCATCAAACCATAGATAGGAACGCATCCATTTCCTGAAATCCACGCTTCAATGTATTGAACCGCTACACGGATATTGGCCCGCATACCTTCTTCAGTACGATCGCCTGGGCAAGGTTCCAGCAATTTAACCGCGGTAATCGGTGCATCTTCTTCACGGAAGATATCTAACTGGTTTTGCCGTTCTGCCAAGACCTTATCGAAAACCTCCATCACCGTGTCGGCAAGACCTGGATGGGCAATCCATGTACCATCATGACCATTACGTGCTTCCAGCTCTTTATCCGCCCGGACTTTATCTAGTACCCAGTTGTTGCGTTCAATATCTTTACTGGGGATAAAAGCAGCCATTCCCCCCATCGCAAATGCTCCGCGCTTATGGCAGGTTTTAATCAACAGACGGGAATAAGCATTGAGGAAAGGTTGATCCATCGTGACAGATTGACGATCAGGCAAAACCCGATCACTATGATTTTTCAGTGTCTTAATGTAGCTGAAAATGTAATCCCAACGGCCGCAATTAAGGCCAACAATATGATGCCGAAGATGATAAAGAATCTCATCCATCTGAAATACAGCAGGCAGAGTTTCAATCAATACCGTTGCTTTGATTGTGCCCCTCGGTAATTCAAAACGATCTTCGGCAAAACTGAATACATCACTCCACCACTGAGCTTCATGGTAAGACTGAATTTTTGGTAAGTAGAAATAGGGGCCGCTCCCCTTTGCCAGCAATTGTTTAAGGTTGTGGTAAAAATAGAGCGCAAAATCAAACAATCCACCGGCGATTGGCTCATGCTGATAAAGAACATGTTTTTCCGGTAAATGAAGCCCTCTTACCCGTACGATCAGAACAGCCGGGTCAGGTTGCAATTGGTACTGTTTACCCTGCTCATTAACGTAAGAAATTGTGCCATTAACCGCATCACGCAGGTTGATTTGCCCTTCAATCACCTTATCCCAAGCCGGTGCTAAGGAATCTTCGAAATCCGCCATGAAAACTTTTACGTTAGCATTTAAGGCGTTGATAACCATTTTCCGTTCTACTGGTCCAGTGATTTCTACTCTGCGATCACGGAGATCCGCCGGAATATTTTGAATTTCCCACTCACTTTCACGAATGGAACTTGTTTCCGAAATAAAATCAGGCAATTCACCATCATCAATTTTCTTTTGCCAAATATCCCGATCGACTAACAATTTTTTCCGTGCATCAGTAAACCGAACAACCAGATCTTTCAGAAAATCTACCGCCTCAGGTATCAAAATCTCCTGCTCTGCCGCTCCAAATCGTTTAATAAACGATAATTCAGTCGCTAAAGTTTGCTGCGTCATTCATCTATCCTCATTTTAAAGCACACTTGAATAAGAGTAATAGATATTTAAAATAAATCAAAAACGATTTCCATTTTTTTAAAAATTTATTTTTATCCAATAAAAAACAATTAGTTATATAGATAATTACCTATTTTAAATTAGAGAAATTGATTCCATAAATCATAAGATCATTTGATTAAGTTTTTGTTATATAAGATAAACTACAAAAAGTGCGATATTTTGATAGGTACTAATGACAGGAGATCAGAAAAAATCAGACGGGTTAAATGGCTGAATTTCAGCCATTTATAAAGATATTAATCCAGTGTTGGATTCATGTAGGTAAGATCATATGGCGTGATCTGGTATACATAATAATTTAGCCAGTTGGAAAATAATAAATGCCCGTGACTACGCCATGATGCCAGTGGTTTTCTTTCTGGATTATTATCTGGAAAATAATTTATTGGGATCTTTGGCTCCAAACCTGCTGCTAAATCGCGTAAATATTCACTCGCCAGCGTTCCGGCATCATATTCAGGATGACCGGTTACAAACACCATACGTTTATCTTTACTCGCCAGTAAATACACCCCCGCATCCTCAGAATTGCAAAGAATATCCAGGTCAGTATGCTCACGAATAACCTGCTCAGGAAAATCTGCGTAGCGAGAATGAGGAGCAAAAAAAGATTCATCAAAACCGCGAGTCAATAATGCCAAAGGCTCCAAAGTAGAGTGATAATAAATACCTGATAGTTTTACTTCTCTGGTAAGCTTCGGTAAGCCGTACAAAATATTCAAAGCTGCTTGCACAGCCCAACAAATAAATAGAGTAGAAGTGACATGTTCCTTCGCCCAACGAATGATTCTCTCTATCTGCTCCCAATATGCCACATCTTCGAATTCAACTAATCCTAATGGCGCACCAGTAACAATTAAGCCATCAAAATTTTGGTGTTTTATCTGCTCAAAATCACAATAAAAGTTATTCAAATGCTCAGCGGGCGTATTCCTGCACTTCCGGTTATCCACTCTCAATAACTGGATATCTACCTGTAAAGGCGTGTTGGATAATAATCTTAGAAATTGATTTTCAGTCTCAATTTTCTTTGGCATCAGGTTTAGCAGCAATACCTTTAATGGACGTATATTTTGAATATTCGCACGAGTAGACGTCATTACGAACACATTCTCATTTCGTAAAAAATTCACTGCGGGTAATTCATCCGGTATACAAATTGGCATGCTATGACCTCGATTTTTTATCCATTTACACGTTTAGACTTCCAGACAGCTAAATCTAACTAAGTATTAACAGAATGTCGAGACTTTACAAGTAAGCTGAAATTATTTCATTTTTGGTCATATTTCGATATTCAATATATAAATAATTAATAATTTTTAATATTATTAAAGTGAAATAATTTCAATTTTATTTTTAAAACAAAAGAAAACTAACTGACATTACTTAAATATTTAAAATAAATTATTTAAAATTCAATAATATTATTGTTAAATATTGGATAATTTAATATAAAATGACGTAATATATAAACAATTCAATTTCAAAACTATAAATATAAAAACAATATATTCTAATAAAGAAACAAAATTATTTTATAAATCGGCCATGTATTAAAGTAATTTTGGGATGCAAAGTATCGAGGACAACATAGCCACAGAGCAACCGCAGGAATGGCTCACAAGGGAATCTACCAGCCGCAGATGGTAAAAACGCAGGGATAAGAGTACGGTCAACAAAAGCAAATTTCGACAAGTATTATAACGTTTATGGAGCCAAAGCGACTGTCGTATGTCTTAAAAACGCAAAAACCCCCAGCTTGCGCTGAGGGTTTCCACTGTATTTAAAGCCTGGCAGTGTCCTACTCTCACATGGGGAGACCCCACACTACCATCGGCGCTACGGCGTTTCACTGCTGAGTTCGGCATGGGGTCAGGTGGGACCGCCGCGCTATCGCCGCCAGGCATATTCCGTTTTATTCCAACCCTTGTCTGACTCTCCGTCAACACAACCATTGGAACCAATCTCTGAACAAGCTGAAATCTGTCTCTCTTCTGTCTTCCGACTGCTGTTTGCTGTCTTCTGACACCAAAACCCCTTCGGCGTTGTAAGGTTAAGCCGCTCGGTTCATTAG
>NZ_LOIC01000043.1 GCF_001684335.1 Photorhabdus namnaonensis | reverse complement strand
CGCTGTCCGCTTCCGCCAGCCGGCCGTCATCATGGTAGCGATAACGGGCCATCACTTCCTGTAACCCTTCATCGGTACGGAGAATCTCTGTCAGTTGTCCGCGCAGATTATAAAGCAGCGCCAGCTCCGGCCCGTCACTGTGGAGAACCTGTGTCAGCTGACCGTGCTCGTTATAGATAAACCGCAGCCGGTTGTCATACACATCCCGGTGTTCCGTGAGCTGCCAGCGCTGTGTCCCTTCAGATGAGGCCGGGGAGGCCAGCGCAAAATACTTACAAACCGGTGAATCCCGGTGCCGGAGGATATAGCCCTGTTCTCCCCGGCTGAGGG
>NZ_LOIC01000042.1:87113-93785 GCF_001684335.1 Photorhabdus namnaonensis | reverse complement strand
CCCTCTCCCGGAAACAAAAAGGCAGCGCCAACCGTCGTAAAGCACGACAGAGGCTTGCCGCCGTACATGAGCGGGTAGCGAATGCCCGTGCCGATTTTCAACACAAACTGTCTCGTTCAATGGTTGACGAAAACCAAGCGATAATTGTGGAGACGCTGAAATCGGCCAACATGATGAAGAATCACCACCTTGCCCGCGCTATCGGGGATGCGGGCTGGCATGGCTTCATCAAGAAACTGGAATACAAAGCCGCAGCGGCAGGCGTCCATCTGGTCAAACTGGATCAGTGGTTCGCCAGTTCGAAAACCTGCCATTGCTGCGGTTACAAAATGCTGGAAATGCCGCTGCGTAAGCGGCTCTGGCAATGCCCTTTCTGTCGAGTCGAACATGACCGCGATATCAATGCGGCGCTCAACATCCAGCGCAAGGGCATAACAGAATTACAGGCGGCGGGACTCGTCGTCTCTGCCCACGGAGGCCAGCGTCAATCCGTCATAAAGACGGTGGCGGCCTGAGAAGTGGGAAGCCTCGCCGTTTTTACGGCGGGGAGCAGTCACGCACTCGCAACGATGACGATTCTAAAGTTGTCCGACCTGATGGTTCGTCAGGACGAGTTGATTTGATGTTAAGTAAATCAAAAGGCTGGCTATCTCATCATTCACAGAGAAAACTTTTTGAGTATGGAAAATAGCTGGAAGTACTAACTCCAGGTCAAGGGTGGCAAATTTAAAATAGACCCACATGATATATAATGCTGTATGTGCGCCATTGACTTATACCGCCAAAGCGTATACTATCACCTAAATGTACACCAGTGACGCACTAAGACATGATATTTATTGAGACCCATATCTTCACTGAAGATTGTAAGGAGTTGTTAAGTGACGATGAATATCGTGAATTTCAGCAATATCTCGCAGACAATCCTATTGCTGGTGATGTTATCCAACACACTGGTGGCTTACGTAAAGTCAGATGGGCATCTGGGAGTAAAGGTAAGCGGGGTGGTGTGCGCATTATTTATTACTATAAAGTAGATGTCTCACACATCAGATTGTTACTGATTTACAAAAAAGGCATCAAGGATGACCTTAGTGAATCAGAAAAGAGAGTCTTGAGAGCACTAAATGAGGGGTGGTAACAATGGATAGTAAATTATTTTCTAGGCTAACTGAAAGCATGACACAGATGAACGAAATTATTAATGGCGAACGTGCTGCCTCTCGTGAAACTCACGTTGAAGCAGTAAAAGTAAAGAATATTCGCCAGGCAACCGGTTTAACTCAGACCGGTTTTGCTAAGTTGATTTCCGTTAATGTTGGAACTCTGCGCAACTGGGAACAGGGAAGGCGTGAGCCAACCGGACCAGCAAAAGCCCTGTTGAAGGCAATAGAGAAAGATCCGGTTCATGTTTTAAAGGCGTTATCTATGTAAATAGAGCGTATAGGAATTCCTCAGCCTCGTTTCAGCGAGGTTTTTTATGGGGGAAATATGGCAGAAGAATTTAAATGGAGAACTCAGATACAGAATACCTACCGCTTTGACAATTAATGCAACATTTGAGCAGGCATTTTCAGCATGAATATCACATCAGACGTACAAAAATTAGAACCGGGCGAAAAACTGGGTTACGCCGATAAAAAAGAATGTCATGAATAATGATTTTTTCTTATTAAAGCGGCTCATAAGTTGCTGAAATGAGCCGCAAAGAAGAAGTGGATAACTCGATTGTATGCTGTTTAATTTAATGGACCTCCATTGACCGGAGTTTAATTGTTATTGTAAATAAAAATCATCACTATTTTTTAGTTAGAAAAGGGGCTGTATATAGGATAGTTGATATCCAGATGATTGCAGTAATAAACATGACAATCATCCTGGTGAAACGCCAATAAAATGGCTTTGGGGGTGTAGCGATGGGAATAGGTAATTTGGTATTTTTAGGCTGACTATTATCTTGTTCGTTATCTTGAAATGGCAGGATAAAACGATAGCCTTGTCGGTATACAGTGTGTATGGCTTCACCGAGATCACAATAGCGTAACGTTCGGCGTAACTTACAGACTAATTGCAATAAATTGGTTTCTGCTACGCCGTTTTTGCGTTCGGGCCAAACTAAAGGGATCAGTTGTTCCCGATTTAATGTATTCCCTTGTGATGCATGTTCCCACAGTGCGAGTAGCAGGCGTTTCTCTTTTTCAGTAATGATAAATACATTTTTACCATAAATTATTTTGTTTGAGTCACAGTCTAAATAAACATCTCTAGTTATTTTCAACATAACGCATTCTCTGCCTCTGTTTAATGTTTGTCTATTCGCTATAGCCAGGATGGCTCAATTAGGTTTATGCCCGTTAGAACTTATATATTTTTCCCATGAGTAATGCAAGAAAATAAATTATTTAAAATTTTTTATTTTATTTTGTCATATGAGTTATTTTTCCGTTTTTTATTTATAAATAAATATAATGATAATTAATTATTAGTTTTATTTATATTGTGATGATTGTGATTTTATTGTCCATGAAGTGATGGAAGCGTTGTAAATATAGATAAAATATTTTTAGGTATCATTTATTGTTTATAAATTTATTTTGTAAAAATAAGTGAATAGATATCCATGAGAAATAATGCTGTGAATTGAGGGTGATTTTTATATCTCATTGAATTAATAGATAAAAAATTGATTAAAATAATTATTTTTTATTTTTAACTTTTATTTGGCGGTATTTGAGTGATTACTGTTCAATAAATAGTTTAAAGCTCCAACAGTGTGATGTTTATCACGTATTAACTTACGTTAGTCAGGTCGCCTCATTCCCTGAATGAGGGTTTGGATATTAAAGCACGGTGAATACACGAGTCAGGCATTAGGCATGATACCTAAGGGCGGTAGCGTACCTAAAATGATGTGTGTTTTAACCCGGTTGAATTTAACTCTTAAGGAAATAACAATGTCTACAACTGCCGATCAAATTGCTGTTCAATACCCCATTCCAACTTACCGTTTTGTGGTGACCGTTGGTGATGAGCAAATGTCTTTTCAAAGTGTATCGGGATTAGATATTAGCTATGACACGATTGAATATCGTGATGGAATAGGTAATTGGTTACAAATGCCCGGTCAGCGCCAGAGACCAACCATTACCTTAAAGCGCGGTATTTTTAAAGGGCAATCTAAATTGTACGATTGGATTAACTCTATTTCGCTTAATCAGATAGAAAAGAGAGATATTTCTATTAGTCTCACCGATGAAACAGGTTCAAACCTGCTAATTACCTGGAATATTGCTAATGCTTTCCCAGAAAAACTAACAGCGCCCAGTTTTGATGCCACCAGTAATGAAGTTGCGGTGCAGGAAATAAGTTTGAAAGCCGATCGGGTGACTGTTGAATTCCATTAATACACTGTTTGGTGTCAGGACTGTTTGTTGTCAGGAATAGTCTGGCACGTCAATGCAGTGCTTTTTAAAGGCGAATATTATGACAATTGATACATCTTATCCGGGTGTCTATATTGAAGAAGATGCTTCATTGGCACTCTCTGTCCGTTCCAGTGCAACGGCGGTACCTGTTTTTGCAGTTGCAAATGATAATAAATTTTTATCCGCAGATTATATCCGTATCAGTAGTTGGCTGGACTATTTGACACGAAAAGGCGGGCAATTTGATCCTGATGATAAGCTTGGTATTTTACTACGTGCCTATTTTATTAATGGCGGTGGATACTGTTATCTTGTTAAAACTGAAAATTTGGAAAAACAAGTACCAAAGCTGGACGATGTAACATTATTGATTGCTGCTGGAGAAGATCTCAGTGAGATTACGGGAAAGCTTTGCCAACCGGGCAAAGGGTTATTTGCCATTTTCGATGGCCCAGAATCTGATATCACCAAGGAAACTCAGAAGAAAGAAGATGACGCTTCTGAACGACGAAATAATAGCGCCAATATAGGAAAAACCAAAGATATATTGGAACCTTATCCTGCTACTCCTTATGGCGCTGTTTATTATCCTTGGTTGACCGCTGAGTGGGGAGAAAAAGATAAAGAAGGGAAAAGAGCTAGCGTTGAGATTCCTCCCAGCGCGGTGATGGCTGGTATTTATTCCCGTGTCGATAATAGCCGCGGTGTTTGGCAAGCACCGGCTAACGTCCCTATTCAAGGAGGATTACAACCTAAATATCCGGTGACGGATGACCTGCAAGGAAAATATAACAAAGATAAAGCTAAGGCGTTAAACATGATCCGTACCTTTCCTAAGAGTGACGCATTGGTGTGGGGCGCTCGTACGCTTGAGGGCAGCGATAACTGGTGTTATATCCCGGTTCGCCGTCTGTTTAACAGCGCGGAGCGAGATATTAAAAATGCCATGAGTTTCGCGGTGTTTGAACCGAATAGTCAACCTACTTGGGAAGCGGTGCGCCGGGCTATCGATAATTATCTCTATTCCCTCTGGCAACAAGGGGGATTGGTGGGTAATAAAGCTGAACAGGCTTATTTTGTTCATATTGGTAAAGGCATCACCATGACTGATGACAATATTAAACATGGTGAAATGATCGTTAAAGTGGGTATGGCGGCAGTTCGTCCAGCCGAATTTATTATCTTGAAATTTACACAGAATATGAATCAATAGAAGGGAAGGAATATGGCCACACAAACTTCTACTCCTGGCGTCTATATTGAAGAAGATGCCTCACTGGCGCTTTCTGTCAGTCAAGGGAATACGGCAATCCCGGTTTTTATTGGGCGTTTATTACCGAAAAAAATGAGTACGATGCCAAAAATAACACGGATTAGTAGCTGGTTGGATTTCATTAACCAGTTTCATGTGGGGTGTGTTACGTCAATAGCTATCAAATCAACTCCTCCGTCTACCGCCGCTAAAAAAACTAAAAAAGTTGAAGGTGATGTATCGGTTAAAAACAATGACAATGGAGAGGTGAGTAGCGATACAACAAATGAAAACGAAAATGAAAAAAACGAAAATGAAAACGAAAACGGAAAAAAAACCGATTACACTTATGAGGTGACAGTTAATTACACAATAAGCAGTGATGCTTTAAAACTTTATTTTCAAAATGGTGGAGGGCCTTGTTATATCCTGCCGATTGCTGATTCGGAAGATTCTGAAACTCTGGCCTTAATCCCTGAGTTAATTAAGCAGGCTTTAGAAATTACTTTAATCGTCTGCCCTGAACAAGACTCTGATTACCAAAGTAAGATATATAACAGCCTGACACCTTCATTATTAAACGAGGGTTATTTCCTTATCGCTGACAATCAGGATAAAACATCTGTTATCAGTGTTAACGTACCCTCACAAACCGCGACGTATTATCCTGCGGTAAAAGTTTCGCAGCTTATGCAAACGGAAGAGGAGCGTGTAGTTGTTACAGGTTATAAGGATGCAAAAGCAAACGATGTTAATAATCTGACGGAACTCAAAGAGAAAAACTCGGATGTCTATAAGAAGGCTGTTACTGCAATAGAGAATATAAACAAAACTATTCCCGCCAGTGCA
Source organism: Photorhabdus namnaonensis (assembly GCF_001684335.1). Lineage (GTDB taxonomy): Bacteria > Pseudomonadota > Gammaproteobacteria > Enterobacterales > Enterobacteriaceae > Photorhabdus > Photorhabdus namnaonensis. Next base: position 88,259 of record NZ_LOIC01000042.1, on the reverse strand, counting down.
GTCATGGCCGGTGTCTATTGCGCCACTGACGCTAACCGTGGCGTTTGGAAAGCACCGGCTAACATTGTGCTCAATGGGATTAGCGATGTGAACGAACGGCTCACTGACAATGACCAAACAGACATGAATCCGAAAGGCATTAACGCCATCCGTTATTTCAGCAACAAAGGTTTTGTCGTCTGGGGCGCGCGTACCCTGAAAGATGATGACAACTGGCGTTATATTCCGGTACGGCGTCTATTTAACGCGGCGGAACGGGATATCAAACAGGCGATGCGATTTGCCGTCTTTGAACCCAATAGTCAACCAACCTGGGAGCGAGTACGGTCAGCCATCGACAACTATCTCCACCAACTTTGGCAACAGGGGGCGCTGGTCGGCAGTAATCCCCAAGAAGCCTATTTTGTCCAAATTGGTCAAGGTGTCACCATGTCAGACGATGACATTACGCATGGAAGAATGATCGTCAAGGTTGGCATGGCCGCGGTCCGTCCGGCTGAGTTTATTATCCTAAAATTTTCACAAAAAGTGGCACAGTAACTGTACTGGGGCGCGGTTTGCCGCGCCTGTCCTGTAGAGGAAACGATAATGGAAATAAAACAGCCGGGCGTGACAATCGCGGAGAACCTGATATCCCAGAAGTCGGATGACATATTTATTGGTGTACCGGTTTTTATTGGTTATATTCCAAAAATTTCAGTCAATAAAACCAGTTCGGGTAGTAAAACCCTAGTCAAATTAAACAGCCTGACCGACTTTACCCTAGAATTTAGCGAGTCGGGATTAATGTACTACTCCGTGCGCCACTTTTTTGAAAATGGCGGTCAACAAGCCTATGTGCTGCCGCTGGCCACTGATGAACCATTGAACGATTTTCAATCATTGGTCACTGCGCTGCGACAGGATTGGCTTAAGCAGGCTATTGCCGCGGAAAGTACTATCACCCTGATTATCGTTCCTGATGTTGTCCTGTTTAATCAAATGGGAGAACCCGGTGCCGATATCGATCTTTGGTTACAGTTTTGGCAATCAGTACTCGACCTTTGCAAGAGCCGACGTGGCGTCATGGGATTGCTGGATGCCCCGGACGATCCAGTATTGGCCGCTACATGTTTAGAGCGGTTTTCCTCAAGCGATCGGCAATGG
>NZ_LOIC01000042.1:57554-87073 GCF_001684335.1 Photorhabdus namnaonensis | reverse complement strand
ATCTGGACCGCACCGGCCAATGTCGCTTTAGCTAAGGTGGTCAGCCCAATACGCTCTTTTATTGAAGCTGACGCGCTCTTTAACCAGAATGGCACTTCGTTGAATCTGGTTCGCGGCTTCCCCGGTAAAGGGATTAAAGTCTGGGGATGCCGAACGCTGGACAACCTCCCCGGTTCTCCCTGGCGCTATATCCAAACTCGCCGCTTGGTCTCCTATATCGAAGCGCATATCACCCGATTAGGCCGGGCTTTTATTTTCGAACCCAACAACGCCATCACCTGGATGAAACTTAAAGGCCAAACCTACAACTGGTTGCATCAATTATGGTTAAAAGGTGGGCTGTCAGGTACTCAGGAAGAACGGGCGTTTGACATATTACTCGGTGTTAACGAATCAATGAGTGAAGCGGATCTGCGGGCCGGAAAAATGATCATGAAAATCAAACTAGCCCTGCTCATTCCGGCGGAATTTATTGAACTGAATTTGACGTTTGACGCGCGTACCGGGATAACGGGATTAAATTAAATAGGGGCGAAATATGCACAATTTATACACCCCGTCAGTGTCACATCGTTTTATCGCCAGTTTTCTGTTTAACAACATTCCCAGCCCACTTGATATTGCTTTTCAGCGCATATCGGGACTTAGCCGTGAACTGCAAACCACCCAACACAGCCAAGGCGGGGAAAATGCCAGAAACGTTTGGCTGGCCGAGAAGATTCAGCACGGTAGTTTGGTATTGGAACGTGGTGTTATGACGGTGACACCGCTTACTCTGATATTTGATCGTGTCTTGCGTGGGGAAAAAGCGGTTTATGCCGATGTGGTCATCATGTTGCTAAATGAAAATTTTTTACCCGTGACAAGCTGGACTGTGAGTAACGCGTTACCGGTTCGTTGGTCTACCGGTGATTTTGATGCCAATAGCAATGCCGTTTTGGTGAACTCCCTGGAGTTACGTTATCAGGATATGCGCTGGTTAGGAGTGAAAGCATGACTGTAGAAATTAAAGAATTGATTATTCAGGCTAAAGTCACCGATTCTACGAGTGATTTATCATCTCCGCGAACATTAGCCCAAGAAGCATTAGATGACGCTCTCCTGATTGAAAGGATTAAACGGGAGGTGTTAGAGGCATTACGTGAAACAGGAGGCCATTATGAGCTTAATTGAACGCAGCCTATCTAAACTCACCCTGACTGCTTTTAAAGATCGGGAAGGTAAAATCTTGGTGGGCAGTTTACCGGTGATGTATAACCCTGATGCGATCCAGTTCAATTATCAAGCCAATTATAAAAATGATGAAAGCATTACCCATATTCACCAAAGTAACCACCATGTGTCGTCTCAGCCAGCGGGCCTGTCATTAGATCTCCTGTTTGACGCATCAATGCCCGGCAACAATACGCCGATCGAAACTCAACTGGCGAAGTTAAAAACCCTCTGTGCCGTTGATGCCGGGACTAAAGTTCCTCATTTTCTTAAAATCAAATGGGGCAAAATGCGTTGGGAAAATAAAGGTTATTTTGCCTGCCGGGCCAGTGGTCTCAGTATTCATTACACCTTGTTTGACCGGGACGCCATGCCATTACGGGCAATGGCTACCTTATCGCTGGTGGCGGATGAGAGCTTTATTATTCAGGCCACTGAACAGCAGTTAAAATCGCCGCCGGTGACTGCGGTTAGCGTAACCGATATGCTCTCTCTGCCATTGATTGCACTGGGCGCGGGTGCGGCTCTGGCGGGGGGGATCGATTATCTTTCGCTGGCTTGGCAAAACGATCTGGATAATCTTGATGATTTCACGCCGGGACAAACGCTGCAAGCACGGAGGAAAGCATGAAGATACCCTCGATTGTGCTTAAGGTAGGCGGCAAAACGCTCAATCAGTTTACGGTTATTAGTTTGTCAGTGAATTACCCTATCAATGGCATTCCTTCGGCTAATGTCACTTTGGCTATTATTGGCGATACCAGCCATATTTTTGATGCCAAGGCGCAAGCTGAACTGGCAAGTTGTCGCCCGAATCATGAACTTATTGTGCAGATCAAAAAAAGTGTGTTGTTTAAAGGGATTATTGTTCAGCAGACATTGAAGCTTAAAGGTCAGGACAGTTTAATGATTCTGACGGCAAAACATCCACTGCAAAAATTAACCCATAGTTTCCACTCACAACTATTCAATAAGCAGAGTGATGAGGCGATTATTAAGAAGCTGTTTAGCCAGGCCGGTGTGTCTGTCACGATAAAACAAGCGCCTCAACTTAAAACGGTACATGAGCAAATGGTGCAGTTTCGTTGCAATGATTGGACATTCTTAAAGAGCCGACTGAGTGCTACCAATATCTGGCTGATCCCCGGCCATGATGCCATTACGTTGGCAACACCAGAATCACTTAATCGGTCAACCGTGCATACCATTCGCCAGCGCGGCGACCTTCGGGACATTGTGCTGTTTGAAGCGAATCTGCAATGGGATAATCAGCGCAGCCCCAAAGCGGTAAGTGTACAGTCTTGGGACATTAACCAACAGAAGCTGTCTCAGGCGGTTCTGGCAAAAAGTAGCGGGTTTGGGCATGGTCAACTTGCTACCGACACGTTGAAACCGCTGACCGATCAAGAGTGGCAATGGATTTTCAGCAGCCCATTGGATAATGAACAAACTAAGCAGTTTACTCAAAGCATCATGGGTAACCGACGTAGCCATAATATATCCGGCAGTTTTGAGGTTGCAGGTAATGATCGCTATCAGCCGGGGGATGTTTTGGCGTTAACAGGCTTCGGGCAGGGGATGGATGGTCAGGCGATTATCACCGGCGTCAGTCAGACCATTAACCAGCGGCAAGGTTGGCGTACCCGGTTAACGTTAGGCATGCAATCAGATGTAGAACAGGTTGTGCCTCAGGTTAAAGAGCTGCATGTCGGGATCGTAGAAAAATACCAACAGGATAGCCAATCGCTAGGCCGTATTCCGGTCAAAATACCGGCTTTAAACTTAACCAGCGGCACGTTGTTTGCCCGCTTGGGTAAACCTTACGCCAGTCATGAGAGCGGATTCTGCTTCTACCCTGAACCGGGGGATGAAGTGATTATCGGTTTTTTTGAATGCGATCCGCGTTTTCCGGTGATATTAGGCGCCATGCATAACCCTAAAAATAGATCACCATTAGAACCGAGTGAAAAGAATTTGGTGAAAACCTTAGTGATTAAACAGGGGGAAAATCAGCAAGCATTAATCTTCGATAATAAAGATAATACACTCGCATTTAATAGTGGAAAAAACACCTTATCTCTGCAACAGGATAAAGATATCACCATTAATTCCGCTAAAAATCTCATTACTCAGGCGCAGGAAATTAATATTCAGGCCGAAAAATCCCTATCAGCCGCTGGAAAATCTGGGGTTGATATTAAAGGGGCGAAAATTAATTTAACACAATAATAGGTTAAATAAGATGGCAGATAAAATATTAGCCGATATTTATGGTCGGGGCTGGACATTTCCGCCACAATTTTCTTCTCAGACGGGAATCATCATGGCGGAAGGAGAAGAACATGTTCGCCAGAGTATGAAAGTTCTTTTTTTGACTGAGCCAGGCGAGCGGATTATGCGTGAAGATTATGGTTGTGGTCTAAATGATTATATGTTTGAAAATATCAGTGATGAACTAATGGCTCATATTCAAACGCGTATTGAAGAGCGAGTATTACGTTATGAACCCCGCGCCGAAATTACTGAAATTCAAGTAAATCAAAAAATAAATTTACCGAATACTCTGCATATTAAGGTGAATTATGCCTTGAGAGGGAGTGAAATTAGCCAGCAAATTGAAGGTATTCTTGAAATTGGTGAAGGAGAAGTGATTTTATGAGTAAACAACTGGTGGTTGATGGCGACACTCTATTATTCGAACCTTTATTCGGCAACCGGCAAGTCGCCATCTTAGGGCCTGCAACCATTCGGGGTAGCGGGCACGTGCAAATTCGGGGGAAAAAGATCGTGATAATGGGTGATGAAAAAAAGGTCCAATTTCAGGCGCAATATATTACGCCGAGCCATCCGGTACCCGGCATGGGGATGGTTACTATTGCTCAATTAGATGCCAGCCAGCAGGTAAACTTTTGTCGAGGCCCTGTCACGGTAATTGTTGTCGGGCAGCAATTTATTGCCCGTTTTACCCCATCGCAGCCGGCAAATAACCCATCGAGCGGCCCGGATATAACCGCACCCAGTATGGGAAAAGGCCGGTTTATTGCCAGTCAATATGCTGTCAGTGCTGGATAAGGAACGCTTTAATTTATTTTTAAATAATAATTCTCCTGAAAACATATTAAAGTTATATTCAAATAACGGGTGGTATCAATATGGGACAGACCGGATTAAATAATAAACTTACCGCTATTGTATCTGAGACAGATTTTAAACTTGATGAAAGAAGCACATTAGATATTTTAAACTGGATTAAAGAATACGCCGAAAAAATCCCTTTTGGTCAAGAGAAAGAGCAGTTTTGGAGTAGCTTCTATTTTATTCAGGAGAGCAACCCTCAGCAATTAGCTAATATTTACCAAGAGGCGAATAGAGCAAATGGTACTTTACCCGCTCATCAGGCTTTTTTATTGGCTTTTTTAAAACTGTTAGAAACGACTAAAATATTATTCAATACCTTTCCTGCGCGGCATCGTGATCTTTATTATCGTGAATTATTGGGCTTGAAACCGAGAGATGCACAAGCGGATCAGGTGGCGATAGGTATTACCTTGAATTCTGATCATGTTGAATATCTTATTACGAAAGGAACTCTCTTTGATGCCGGACATGATAGTGCGGGAAATTCGTTACAGTATGTGTCCGAGTTGAATGTATTGGCAAACCAAGGAGAATTGACTGACCTGTGTTGGTATCGAAAAGAGGGAGATGGTTGGAAATCGGCAATACCGCTGAATCTTGCAGATAACATTGTATTCCCTGAAAACGGTATTCGGCTTTTTAGCCCAACGCCTGATGATGTTTCGGTTCTGTCCGGTTACTTAATTACTTCGCCTTTATTTGCGATGTCGGCAGGAGAGCGCACGATTACAGTCACATTAATAAGCGAGTGGGCGGGGGATTCTAATCAAGTCACCGCTCAGATTAGTTCGGGAGATCACTGGCTTTCACTATTAGTGGAAAAAGAAAAGGCTAACCTCAAATTCAGCTTATCAGCTAACGATGACCCGATTAGCCCGCCTAATGCTTTAGAGAATATGACGTTTGATGTACCGGTACTAAAACTGAGTACCAAACAGGGACCGATGTTGCCGCAGATTAAAGACATCGAGATCAACATCAACATTAACGACAACCGTAGTGTGAACTATGCCTCTGATGGCGGTATTGAACAAACAAATGCGACTAGTTTTCCTTTTGGTCAGTCACCGTTATTAGGCTCCGGTTTTAATTTGGTTGCCCCTGAATGGTATAACTCCGAAAATGCGACTTTGACGATTACCCCTCAATGGATTGGCTTGCCTACCATAAGTTTTAAAGAGTGGTATAAAGGTTATAGTCCTGATCCCGATAATAGTGCATTTAAAGTACTGGGCTATTTAGTCACTGCGCAAGGAAGAATCAATCTCAATAAAAGCAAGGCTCAATCATTGTTCGATGATATGAAGCCCCCACAAGCGAATGAACCACAATCTGATTATCCACCAGAAGGAAAAAGCCTAAGTTTTACCTTACCAGCAATGGATTACCCTGTTGTAGACAGCTTAAATCCCAATGACTGGCCTGTTTCGGTGCGTATAGAACTAGCCGGACAGGATTTTATGCATACCCAATATTGGAAAGATCCCAAAGATAAAAATTTACCCTATATCCCACAAATCAGTGCATTGCAGATTCAATTCAGCGCTAAAGCTAAACTTAAGCAATTTACTGTTTACCCTCTGACGCCTTTTGGCCGGGGCGAAGCAGCAGAAGCACCGACATTGACTCATGATGCATTCTATTTGGGCTTTACCGGAGCACTACCGGGTCAAACTTTATCTCTTTATTGGCAATTAGAAGGTATTAAAAAGCTCACTTTATCTTGGTCTTATCTCAACAGGAGCAATACCTGGAGCAAATTGAATGACTTAATTGACGATCAAACTCATAACCTATTTGACCGGGGGATCTGGCGCACCTTATTGCCACAGGATGCTTCAAATCAGGCCGCTTTGATGCCAACGGGGCGGTACTGGTTGAAAGCCGAGATAACTGATAAGAGTGATCCCCAAGATTATCCACATATTAAAGGCTTGCTGTATAACGCCACCACAGTAGCTTTAGCCAACGCAGAAACGGTTGAACAGGAGCATTTTATTAATGGATTGGCTGCGAGCAGCATAAAACAGCCGGTAAACACTATTGCTGCAATCAGCAGCATCACGCAACCTTGGGCTTCCTGGAACGGTCGCCCCCGAGAGACTGAGCAAGCCTTCTTAAAACGAATTCCTGTCCGATTGTCCCACCGTAACCGGGTACTGAGTTGGGGAAACATGGTCACCTTACTAAAAGATCATTTTGTTAGCCTATTTGATGTCAGATACCATTCAGGCAGCCAATTAACCACCATTCCGGCGCCAGAAAAACAACAACTGATAGTTATCCCGGATAATCGTTACAAGGATAACGATGACGCGTTACGCCCAACACTAAACCCGGCGCGATTGGCAGAGATGGTCTTATGGCTAAGTCAGTTAAGTAGCCCTTGGGCAGTCATTGAAATCAACAATCCTACTTATATTGACGTTAGTGTGAGCTATCAAGTGACCTTTATTTCAGACGTTAATTCTGACTACGGCCATCACCAATTACAGCAACAATTAAGCCGAATATATATGCCGTGGGCAGAGAATCCTGCTATCGGTGTAGCAACCGGTAATCGCATTGACTACTACCAGTTGTTAGCCACTATCCAACAATCCCCTCTGGTTGAGCGTGTCACTAATTTAAGCCTAACCATAGCTGACCGAACTACGGGTGCCGTGGGCGCAAGTATCGAAGCCAACGATAACGAAGTGTTGATTTTAGTTTGGACGGATAAGCGTTCTTCAAGCCAAGGAGTTGATAATGAATAATCAGGATGCTCTATTTCCTATCATTAAAGACGATATTGCCTTTGATACTTTACTTGCCCAAGCGAAGGCGGTGATTGAGCAATATTCGGGTCAGTGTTGGAGTGATATGAGTGAAAATGATCCCGGTATCACCTTATTAGAAGCCTGTTGTTATAGTGCGTCTGATTTAGCTTATCGTCACTCATTACCGCTGAAAGATCTGCTTACGCCCACCTCAGAAGAACAGACCGCCGGAGAGGGTATTTTCCCGCAGGAGTTTGGCCCGCAACAGATGCTGACTTGTGGACCTATTACTGTGGAAGACTATCGCCGGGTGTTATTGGACTTGCAGAGTGACGACACGGCTGGTGGTTACTTTTTATTTAACGATGCACAACTGATATGCGAACCTAAAGATCAACGCTACACATACTGGTATAGCAAAAAGAAACGTGAATACAGTTTTAGTCAAATTCCAGATTCAGAGAGTGAACAATTAACGTTAAGAGGAAATTATTGGCTTTATTTGCTGCCTGGCCGGGAAACTCAGACCGATAATAATCTGGCTCAGGAGAAACTTAACGCTTTCCTAAAAGAAAATCGTAATTTGGGAGAATGGGTGAGTAAAATTATCTGGTTACAACCCGTTGATTTACCATTGAAGATCGATATTCAGCTTGATGATGATGTTAAAGATATCGCTGACATATTCGCCCAAATTTATATGACAGCGGAACAAACGATAATTGAAAAGCTGCGACGTTATACCACCCAAGCGATGAAAGAGATGGGTTACAATAATGAAGAAATTTTTGATGGGCCTTATTTGCATCACGGTTGGATACCACAATTACCGCCGATCAGAGATTACAACGGCACTAGGGTATTAAACTTAAGCCATTTGGTTAACCAATTATTGGCGATTAAAGGTGTTCAAAGTGTAACCCGGTTGGAGTTAGATAAGGAGAAATATGATGCTAACATTATTTCCCCGTTACCGGACGATAATTGGTCTTGGAAAATTGTTAAAGGATATTATCCCAGACTATGGGGCGAAGATCCTTTATCATTAATGACTTCACCAGACAGCCCATTAACTATTATTGCCAAAGGTGGCGTGAGAGTTACAGTTTCTAAGGAAGATATAGAGAAAAAACTCATTAGAGAACCGTTGATTAATACAAAACCAGAATTATTGAACTGGGGAAAACACCGTAAAGTGCAGGATTATTACCCGGTAAGCAATAAATTACCCGCGTGTTATGGATTGCAGAATAATAAACAAACATTACAACAAATGCAGTTACATCAATTTATACTGCCTTTTGAACAACTGTTAGCTAATGGTTGTGCTGAACTTGCTTTATTGCCAAAACTATTGGCGTTTAAACAACGAGGAAATAGGGTACATGGTGGACAATGGCCTTTTAAAGCGAATACGGTCAGCCATAGAGTTCATCAACAGATCATTCCTGATTTAATCGCAACACTAAGCCGATATTCACGTATCTATATTGGTAATAATATTCAGAAGCCAAACTATATAAAAGAGCTGACAATCTTGGATCACCTATTAGGCTATTTTGGCGCTCAACTTGCTGCCAGACCACTTACTCTTGATTTGCGGGATTTTCTGGACACTCAGCAGGGTTATTTAGCTCAACAACCGGAACTGACCTATCAACGTAATAATATTCGGATTGATAAAGTATCAGCATTGCAAAAACGGATTGCCGCACGATTGGGTTTGGGCGGGGAATGTTTCAGTGATATTCCCAATCTGGCTAATCTGCCTTTCTATTTGATTGAACATCGTCAATTACTGCCGGTAAAACCTGATATCCAATTCGATACTCCGAAAAAGCCCGATTCTTTGGTGGTTGAAGATGAACAGTTAAGAATTACACAAAAAGATACAACAGGCCGGTTATTGCAAGGCCAGGTGATCAACCTAATTATCATTGAAGGTGATAGGGAATTTATATTGCGGGGCCAGATGATCACAGAGGTGTCAGGAGAGACATTTTCCCTTAGTACGCGTAACAGCACGGATCTGAGACACAATTTGGCAAGAGTATTAGTCGCATTTGAGCAAGATAAACTGTACTGGCAAAACAGCCCAATATGGTTGGAAGATATGGATTATCAATTGGTTTATGCCAACGCAGCATACCAAAATAATACGGAAGATGAACGTTGGCTCACTTCCAGTGCTCAAAGCCCTTTCCCTGCTATGATTGAAGAAAATGACGAAATCACTCTGAAATATGCTATTACACCTTCTAGTCCATTCAAAAAAGAGTTAACTCGTGCAGTTCGTAAAAAAACGCAATCCGAATATGAACTTAAAGCGCACGTAATTAAATTTGATCGCATCAAAGGCAAGATATTAATTAAACGGAATGAAGATTCACGGGATAATTTTCCACTTGAGGCAGAAGCCTGGCGTTATCGCTGGTATTTCTCCAGCGAAAAATATGCCTTGGCCGATCGATTTTCATTTGTGGTCAGCGTGGTAGTGAATCATCAATTAATTGAGAATAACAGAGTTGATTCTTACAAACTGGAATCTTGGGTAAAATCGGAGATTCTCGCTGAATTTCCTGCGCATATTTCGATGATTATTCATTGGTTATCGCCAAAACATTTTGAAGATTTTGCCAATACCTATAAACGCTGGCAAAACAATGAGGCTCCTTTAGGGGATGAGGCATACCATATTCTAGAAACTTTAACTCTGGGAAGATTGCCTTCCGTTGCAACAGGTATTGGCAGTATGCGAATTGCCACGGAAAAGCAGCGTATTGAAGTGATTGGTGAATCTGGCGATCAATGGAGCGAAGAAGTTATAAAAAATAATCAGTTATTATATGTACCTTATACTAAAAGGGCAGTACGGGTAGATGTTGACCTTATTAAAGAGCATGATAAAGCCATTGCTGTCTCAGAATTTCTATATCAACCTGTAGATAATAAAGGCAAGCTGGTTTTCTTAACTGATAAGAATAAAATAGGGCCTGAATATGCCATATTAAAATCAGATAATGAATGGACAGATTACTACGTTAAAGTGAAAAAGAAAAAGAATGATATTGTTACCGATGAAATCTTGCATATTAAAGGAAGAAAAAAAGTAGGAATTAACTTATCATGGAAAGCGATGAATTTATATGATCCTCCAGCAGGAAATAGCTGGTCATTTTATTATGGATTTATATTAGGTGATAATCAGGATCTTTCTGGCGCATTATTTTATACCGAAGAACCACTTATTTTATCATTGAATTACATATCTGATAGTCAAGATACTAAAGGAGAAGTGCGTACAAAATTTGGTTTTTATTTTACTTATGATGGAAACTAATTTTAACAACATAAAATAGATGTCTCATCTATTTATACATTATGGTGTTTTTAAAATCTCGCTATTATCTAGATATGCCATTAGTATAATGGTTCTCATAATATAAGGTGATAAAAATGGAAAAAGAATATAATCTACAAAATTCAGAAGTTAATTTAGAAAATACCAACATTAAATCAAAGGGGCCATCAACCGATGATTTGAAAAGCCGCTTTAAAGAAGGCAGTATTCCTTTACAAGCTGATTATGCAGACCTGATTAATATCGCTGATATTGGCCGCAAAGCAACCGGGCAAGCTCCTCAACAAAATGGACCAGGAGCAGGATTGAAACTGGATGATAATGGTACGCTTAATTTAAAAATGGGAACTATCGCCAATAATGGCTTTTCTCCATTAATGTTACAAGATGATATTTTATCTGTAGACCTTGGTAGTGGTCTGATTAATAAAGACAATGGAATATCTGTTGGTCAAGGTAATGGTATTGTTGTAAATAAAGATGATATCGCTGTCAAGGTCGATAATGGTATTAATGTTGATGGCAAAGGTGTTTCAGTTAAAGCAGGTAATGGTATTTCGGTTGGTGAAAAAGGGGTAGAAGTTAAGGCCAAAGATAAAGGCAGTATTTCCGTTGATTCGGATGGTATAGCTGTTAAGTGTTGGGATGGGGGAGGTATTGTAGTGACTGATAATACCGGTCTCTATTTGAAATTAGAGGGAGGAAATTCAAGTAATGCTTGGAGTGGTGTAAGTGGTTTAAGCTTGAGTACGAAAGGTGTAAAAGTCAAAGCGGGTAATGGTATTAAGGTTGATGATAAAGGTGTCAGTATTGATCCTAACAAAGTCCTTCCCAGAGGAATGATTGTGATGTTTTCTGGTAGTAGTATTCCTGAGGGATGGGCATTGTGTGATGGTAAAAATGATACGCCAAATTTGATCGATCGATTTATTTTAGGCGGGGATTTTTCTGGTGTTAAAGGGCAAAGTAATACTAAAGTTTCAGGACCTAAAGATGGTAAATCATTTAGTTTTGATTCTGATGAGGCTACATTAAATATCAATGGCAGAACAAATGAGAGATCGTTATCTATTGGTCAAATACCTAATCACAATCATCTTAGTGGAATAATAATTGACACAGAGATAATGGCCCAGCATAGTTATTATAAGATCGATTCAAACAAGAGAGCGGTAGCTTCTTCGAATAATACCAACAATAGATATCTCTATTACTCAACAGGGATGACCACATCTAAAGGTGTTGTAAATGGAAACAGTCCAGAGACACACAATCATGATATTGATGTGAAAAACACAGGCAAACATTCCCATAGTAATAAAATAACAGTTCCTTATTATATTCTTGCTTTCATTATGAAACTTTAACATTTATGAAGAAACTGAAGATTTAATTTGTTCATTAATCGTAAAGGGAGTGCTATTTATGACTTCGGAGCTAAATTTATTAAATCGAATTGCTATTACTATTAAAGCCAATAATCAACAGGTGGCTAAAAAAGTATTACATGGTTCTCTGCTTAATAAAGTCGGTGTGCGTAAATTATTTAATTTATATTTTAATAGACATGCTATTAATCAGGATATCTATTTAGATAAATTAACGCTGAATCTTGGTGAAATTAATTCAAGCAGTTTTAATTCTCTGTTTCCTATTCGGCTTAATGCTGAACTAAATAAAGCATTGGGACAATATCGGAAAAATAATAAGGAAGCAACCATTACGGAAAATTCAATAATATTCCAGAATACCGGTAAATCCTCTTTATTACATAGTAATGATTTATCTGATATTGAGGAATTTATCCAGTATTTATATCAAAAAGAGGTTAAATTAAATCCTGAAAAAGTAATAGCAGATAACAGAAATATTGACGTTAATATTAAAGTTTTAATTAATCAATTAATGAGAATAGAGAAAGATTTAGCATTATTATTGGCAAAAAGTTGCTTATCTGAGCACGGTTTGCAACGGCTTTTATCTATCAGTCAACCAGATTTATTAACCGCGATTAATTGCAAACTATCGGAGAATATAGATAGATCTCAGCATCAAGGAAAGGTAGTTTTCTTTTGGCAATTGGTATTGAATGCATTGGGATATATACAGCGACATAATATTCAGGAAATACCCAAACCAGATATGAAAGTGATATCATATATCATGGCTGAACTTGATAGCAGTATGCTTGATATTGTGCCTATTATGACTTTATTTCGCCAGAATATCGTCGCTGAAAATACCTTATTAAATAAATGGTTGAAACCGATTTGGAAAATAGATTGGATTCCAAAATTGTGTAAGAAACACCTCTCTTTTCAGGAATATAAAATTTTAGTCAATCGTTTTGGTTGTGAAAAACAGACCTCTAGAGAACAATCTTTACAGCAAATAATTCCGGTTAATTCGATGATTACTGAGATATTACAAAAATTATCTACAGAGCATCGGAAGAGTTTACTACAATTAAATCAGCATCAAACTTATCAAGGACAATCAATATTATCAATACCAGATAACTTGCGCCATAAAGATAATAATTATAATCAACCTCGGGCTATTAACAGGCCATATCCTGAATCAGATTTAACTTCTCCATATCAGGTAAGTAATGCTGGGATATTAATTTTATGGCCGATGTTACCTGCATTGTTTAATCAATTAGATCTACTTGAGGAGAAAAAATTTATTCATCATCAAGCTCAATTTAGGGCGGTTGATTTCTTGGATTATCTTATTTGGGGGAATGAAGAGAGGCAAGTAGAGAGAAAAATATTGAATAAAGTTTTATGCGGATTAACGATTGATGAAGAGATGCCATCAATCCCTATTGAACCAGAAGAACAGTTGATAATAGAGCAATGGTTGGATGCGATTATTGCTCAACTTCCGGGCTGGAAAAAACTGAGCCGAAATGATGTCCGCCAACTGTTTTTACAACGACCGGGTGAATTGCTGATAGATGAACAGGAAATAAAAATTACACTACAACATCAGCCATTTGATCTGTTATTAGCCGACTGGCCGTGGCCATTAAATATCGCTAAACTTCCCTGGCTAAATCGTCATTTACAGATTGACTGGCAAAATATTTAAAAGGTTTATATGAACTCTTTACTTAAAAATAGTCACCATGTGATGGCTGAATTACATTGGATTTATCCCCATTTGGAACGTATCGATCTGCTATTACAGCGCTACTATTATCAAAAGAGGGAACGATACGATTTATTACCGGAGAGTTTTTTACTTACTGAGGATAAGGTAAAGGAATATTTGGTACAACCGCAGGGTTTTCCTCATTGGCTATTTGAGGAAGGTGACATTATTATTCATCCGAAAACCGAAGAACATTTTACCTCTGATTCATTGTCTTTATTGGTTGAACGTTTTGAACTCACAGAATTTGAGCGTGATGCTTTATTACTCGGTTTATTGCCTCATTTTGACAGCCGTTATCATGCATTATTTGCTGCTCTGAATGGTAACAGTAAAAATCAGTGGCCCAATTTTGCTTTAGCAATTGAATTATTCAGTCAACGCCAAAGTGACTGGCAATTCCTGCAAAACTGTTTTTTACCACAC
Source organism: Photorhabdus namnaonensis (assembly GCF_001684335.1). GTDB lineage: Bacteria > Pseudomonadota > Gammaproteobacteria > Enterobacterales > Enterobacteriaceae > Photorhabdus > Photorhabdus namnaonensis. The sequence continues at coordinate 73,018 of NZ_LOIC01000042.1, read as the reverse complement.
GCACCGTTAATCAATAACCAATTATTACGGCTCAATAACCACGAAGAACCTATTTGGTTGCAAACGCAATTTTTAACCCACAGCGCTGTCTGGCATTTTTTATCAGGACAACAGGTAATGTTGCCGCCTCTAATAGCTTGTGCTTATTGGTATTATCCTGTTTCTCGCCTTTGGTATCCACCAACCCTTTGTCATTCACTTGAAAAGATATTATTGGAAGAAACTGATGAAATTCGTCCGCTGGTGATACTGAAAGGAAAACAGGGCAGTGCTAGAGAGTTAGCCGTCAGCAATATTATGGCGTTTCATAGAATCAGCACTTTAACCTTGGATTTAGCTCGATTACCAGAGGAAGAGAACTCAACTGTAATAATCAATTTGCTAGCAGATGCAGTGAGAGAAGCACGGTTGCATAATGCTTGTTTATTAATTCGCAATTTTTCTTTGCTTGCAGAGGAAAAGAAAATATTGAATAACGCATTATCCGTTTTATTGAGTCAACCAAGATTACGGGTGGTTTGTTTAGTGGAGTCGGGAGATGCATTAGTATGGATTCAACATCTGCCAATGGTGAAAATAGAGATGCCGGTAGCTACGCTGGTGGATAAAGAATCTATGTTAAAAGAATGTTTACCGGATAATGCCGTTCAGAGAATTAATATTATTCGATTGTGTCAGCGTTTTTCATTTACCGCAGAAACATTACCGTTAATTCTGCAAGAAGCTTATCAATATCAAATATTACGACAACCGGAAGGTCAATTAGAAGAAATAGATTTACGTAAAGCATTAAGTTTCCGTGCTCAACAGAACTTAGGTAAACTGGCTAAACGAATAACGCCAACGCGTAATTTTAATGACTTAGTAGTTTCTGATGAATTAGCTCAACAATTGAAAGAAATTATCGCGGCAATTAATTACCGTGACCAGATTTTGAGTGCTGGCTTTCAGGAGAAAATAGGCTATGGTACCGGTATTAGCGCACTATTTTACGGTGAATCGGGAACCGGAAAAACGATGGCCGCAGAAGTGATTGCCGGGCATCTTGGCATTGATTTGATTAAAGTTGATCTCTCTACGGTGGTGAATAAATATATTGGCGAAACGGAAAAAAATATTGCCCGCATTTTCGACCTGGCTGAGACGGATTCTGGGGTACTGTTTTTCGATGAAGCCGATGCACTATTTGGCAAGCGCAGTGAAACTAAAGATGCTCAGGATAGACATGCTAATATTGAAGTTTCTTATCTGTTACAACGGCTGGAGGATTATCCGGGATTGGTGATTTTAGCTACTAATAACCGTAGCCATTTGGATAGCGCTTTTAATCGTCGTTTTACTTTCATTACTCATTTCACTTATCCTGACGAAATATTACGTAAGAAAATGTGGCAAACTATTTGGCCTGAACAACTGAAATTATCCGACGAAATTGATTTTGCACATTTGGCTAAACGGGCTGATTTGACTGGGGCTAATATTAGAAATATTGCCCTATTAGCATCAATATTAGCCGCAGACAATAATAGTGAAAAAATTGAGCATCAACATATAGAGCGGGCGGTTATTCTCGAATTAAATAAGAGTGGTAGACTGATTTTTTAAATGCTTATCAAATTTGGAGTCGATATGAAAGATATCATTGAACCTAATAATGCTATTGTGGAAGTTAATAACGCATTAAAAGATATTCTATCTCAATATTTAAATAATATTGATATTCGTTTTGATTTACCGGAGATAAATTCGATTCCATCGAAGCCGACAATAAGTGTATTTCTCTATGATGTACATGAAGATTTGCAATTACGCTCTGCTGAACCAAAGCGTTATAACCCTGTGACTAATTTATTGTTACCGGGGTGGGTCAATATTAATTATAATTATTTAATTACTTACTGGCATTCGAATAAACCCTCAGTTGATGGCAGTAACCCGGACAGCCAACCTGATAATCAAGCTGCAAAAATAATGACCTCTGTTTTGAACGCATTGATTAATCATCGTCAATTACCCAAAATTCCTGGTGCCTACACCAGAGTCATTCCGCCGCAAGAGAATTTAAATAGCTTGGGTAATTTTTGGCAGGCTCTTGGTAATCGTCCAAGACTCTCTTTATTATATTCAGTTACCGCACCGGTAGAACTTCAAGATATTAAAAATACAATAGAGCCAGTTATGGAAATTTCCCATTCTGTGAATCAAAAATTGAATCCTACTAGTTCACAAATAAGCCAAGCTTTGTTAGCAGAATTATGTACTGATTTAGGTGGCACAGAAGATGTGCGTTTGGCGCTAACTAAAGTGAATCTAATAACTAAACCAGTCTTATCGGTTGTAGACAATAATGATAAGCAAGAAAATGAAAAAATTATTCTTGAGGTTTCAGGCATTACTTTTTCAATCTATTGTTCTGAAATAAAGGAGATTCTTTCAAAATGGGTAAACAGCCGTAAAGCGGTTGTTAAGATAAATGGCATAGGTATTATTGTTGATAAAGTAGATTCTAATAAATTAATTAGCATTTAGAAGTAATTACTTAATTAATTACCCATAATAAGATGGCAAGTAGTAGAAGATAACAATATTTTTATTGATTGCTTTATATAAAAACATCTTGTTGTTAGTAGTATCTTAATCTATATATTACTTATTGCTTACTTATAACTCTTGGGTGATAATATTATGCCAATCAGCGACCTAGCAAAAAAAATTGAAACTCATGCCGGAAAAGATAGAGCATGTGAAAATATAGAAACTGGTAATCATCTGGAAATAGGGCTTTCTACTGGCTTATCGAGAACAAAGGATAGATCAAAATTAAAAAAACATAATATAAATGCCGTAAAATTGATAGATGACATTATCGCACTACATAATGATCCAAAAGGAAATAAATTACTTTGGAATGATAATTGGCAGGATAAAATCACTGATCGGGATTTGGCAACTATATTTAAGGCAATTGATGAAATTGTTTCTGAATTCGGTGGTATTGAATCCTATCAAGAAATCGTTGGGGTAAATCCTTATGATCCTACTGAGCCAGTTTGTGGTTTATCCGCCCAGAATATATTTAAATTGATGACTGAGGGGGAACATGCTGTTGATCCAGTAAAAGCGGCCCAGACAGGAAAAATAGATGGCAATGAATTTGCTGAAAGAGTTGATCAGCTCAGTAGTGCAAAAAATTATGTTGCATTGGTTAATGATCGTCGACTGGGGCATATGTTTTTAATTGATATCCCATCCAATGACCAGGAAACCGTGGGATATATCTATCAATCAGATTTGGGAGAAGGGGCATTGCCTCCTCTTAGAATAGCAGATTGGTTAAATTCCAGAGGAAAAGATCGCGTTAATCTTAATAAATTAAAAATATTATTAAGTCATAAGCTTAATCTATTATCTGACGATGAAAAGAGAGCGTTAATTTCAGAGACGCTTGACATACATAAAGATGTATCTAATATTAAATTAGATAGAATGAAGAGAGATCAAGGCGTGGACATTTATTTAACCGAATACGATGTTAATGATTTTTATGAAAATATTGAAACATTGAAATCTAAACTTGATAACGATACTTGATAATTATGATAGAAAGTTTAGTAAACCAGAGTGAATTGTATTATTCAAATATTTATATTAGGATTGCGAAAATAATATTAGGTAAATCAAAATCTTAGATGTAATAAATTTAACCAATACAGTGGAGTGGGCCTATTAATGTTAAAACATGCTAATCCTCAAACAATATCCACACAACGTACTAGAAATAGTGCTATGCAATCGCCATTACCCAGTTCTTCTGGTGAACATCTTGAGCTTTCAAATAATAAGAGTGAATCTAGGGAAGGTTATAAGAGCAGACAAACTAAAGGATTGAAGCAATTTCTTGCGGATAGAAGCCTTAATAAGGGATATATTTCCCCGTTGAGGAATAAAGGGTTATTGGTGGGGAGTGAAGAGGCGTCAATTAACGTGCCCGTCGTGGCCCATCGTTATGACAGTAATCGAGAACTTACACAGGCAATGCCTTTGAGAAATAACTCTTCCCGTGAAGAAAATCCTTTTCATGATGTTGTAATGGGATTTCTTGGTGATCAAGTGACATCATCAGAATCGGGTTCAGGAGCGATAGGAGTACATTGGGGAAAAAATACGCTGGACCCTAATATTACCGGTATTAATGTGGTGAATGGCGCATCGGGAACCGTGGGGATTAGAATTGCTTTGAAGGATATTCAGGCGGGGCATCCGGTTATTGTTACGTCTGGCGCATTGAGCGGTTGTACTATGGTATATGCCGTGAAGGGGGGCTATTTCTTTGCTTATCATACGGGGCAGAGACCCGGTGATAATGAATGGAAAACAGGCCGGCAGGGGGTTGCTGCTACTTATGAGAGTCATAAAGCCCTTTCACCGGACAGCGAACCGATGACGGTTGGCGAACAGAATAACGATCTGGTGAATATATTTGCAAAGTATGATCAAAGTGTTATTACCTATATGGGCAAACCGGGCGTGGTGATTGATAATACGGCAGAGAATGTTGGCGTTTTTAATTATGACGAGAAGAAGCCTGAAAAACCTGCTATTAGGGCTGGCTATAGTTATGCTCTGTTGGCCAGGGATGATAAAGGAAAGATGAATGTTAAAGTATTGTCGGAAGATGCTACTGTTTCACCCGGCAAGAAAGGTAACACTATTGAGGTCATTAATTCACTTAAGAAACGGTTGTTATAATATCGTAGGTTTGTTTAATAGCCGCTGTATTTTAAATTAATTCTTTTATTTATCCAATAATATTCTTTACTATCTGATTTGTCAGAAATTGATTGATTTATTTTGTAGATCAACAAAAAGCGTGGCAATATTTTTAGCATAAAATAATGATATCAGGTATTGTAAATTTAGCCATTATAGAGAGCGTAGAAATGTACAAGAATGATATTCGCGAAAAAGTAGTTACATCTGGTAAAAGCAAAACATCGAATGAAGGATTGTTGGATGCATTACATTTGGAATTACCTGATGTAAAAGCAGTTATGTCAGCTTATAAGAAACAGATTCCTGAATTTGGTGATTTTAATAGAAAAACGCAATTAATTCTCAATGCTTCGAAAGAGTTTGGGCAATTGAAACTTGCAAAGCAGCGTAAATTTTCTAAACCGGGTTTAAAAAGGGATGGTGTTTCTGATGGAAGTTTTGTTTATTCAAAAAAATCTCTGCAAGATTTCGCCGCTCATGCAGGATATGTGCATAATGGCGATTATGATGATGAATTTGTCAATTTTAAGGATAATGATAGAAATTTAGCGGATGGAAGATTATTTCCGGGTATTGGCCTGATTAAACGTCCGAAATTATCAATAGTAAAAGATAAAGAAGCATGGAAAATGCAACAAAGTGACGAGGCCGAAGCTTATAAGGTTACTGATATTGAAGCCTTTATTTCAGGGATAAGAGAGATGTATGGTGAGGAAAATCCTTTGCATCCTGTAGTAGAATCTTTGATCAGAAATCATATTATTAATAATCACTATGTATTACCGACGATGGCGGGTATTGCTGGTTTGCATGCGGAGGTACAAGCACTAAATAATTTATTAACTTTAGGAGATGAAAGGGAAGGGAAAACTGTTGGAAGTCGGAAAATAGGGGAATATATGCGGGATATATTGCAATCATCTATCTTTACTCAGCGGTTAACAACAAAACAAGCTGGAGATGATTTTGCCGCTTGCCATAACTGTTCGGGGATACTGTCATCGCCAGTGAATGTTATTACAGGAAAAGTGGAAAGTGCAGGAAGTAGTTTTTCATCAACATTGTCTCGATATAAAAAATCGCAGGAATCACCAATATAAAATAATCTGCTATACCCAATGGATTTCAAGATGCATCGCGACGGCAAGGGAACGAATCCCTGGGAGCATAGATAACAATGTGACCGGGGTGAGTGAGTACAGCCTACTCCTTAGGCAAGGAGTGTCTTTGTGTCATGAGACTATTTATAGATAGATTTGTAAAAATAAAATAAAGTGAGGTGATTTATGGAGGCATCTGAGGATTGTCAGTAAATATTATTGTAAACGATATGGTTGCTATGAGTTCATTTATTAGTTGAACCCTCGTGGTTATAAGGATTTTATCTTTGAAAAGGTAGAGGTGATTATTATGTATGACTCGAAAAAAAAGAATGGTGAACCAACAACAAAGAAGAAATTTGAAAGAAGTAATTATAGTCAATGGGATGACAGTATTAACCACTATGAAGACATGAATCGTGTCAGAATAAAAAATAGAAATGATATATTGACCACTATTGATTATTTTGGTGAAAAAGAGAAGAGAATGCATACATTTGAATACCAGTCGGATATTAAACATGATACTAATTTTAATAATAAAAATAAGTCATTGTTTGAGTCTTTCGCTGCATCATTTGTCTTACAAAATCCATATTTTTTTCAGGTGTAATAGATGAATTATCAAAAAAATTATTCAATATAATATCTAAAATCGATGAAAAAGATAATTTCCAAAAAAAACTGTACGATTTCATTAAAAAAGATACGAGTCCAGAGGGCCAATTCGGCAGATTTACTCTAGGTAAAAATGAAATCTTAGATGTATTGCAAGTAAAATCGGATACTCCTCAATTATTTGTTAAAAAAATGCTATTAATAAAGTCTTTGGGAGCTTTTATTATTGATTTTTCCTCAAAAGATATTGGAAATTATGATTTTATCTTTGATGGAAAAGGGAGAGAAGTAAATGATATAATAGAAAAAAACAGACCAACTAATCTTTTTAAAGTTAGAGGAAGGAGCAATATTAAGAGCAGCCAACATCGTTCAGATATAGGTATTTTAGATACTCCAACCTTTGATAGTCTTACGGAAGAGCAAAAATCATTTTTAACCATTCCTGAACTTACAAAACGTAGACCACTATTTAGAACATTTACACATGAATTGGATGCTGAGGATAAAAGGGTTGTAGAGTCAGTGTTTGTTAACAGAACCTTTGATTGTGATTCTCCATTAATAGGATCCGTATCTGGTAGTACATCTTGTGTTTTAGTTGCTGCTGATATTTTATTCCCTGATATGACTATGGTGGAAAGGAAGAAATTAGCAATAGCAACCTTTGCATTTTTAGTTGGTGGAGGATACCATTCAGCAACTGAGGTGTTTGATGTTGCCTATCCTGGATTAGATTTGAATAAAGAAATAGAAGAGTTGATTGAGAATAACCCGATCCAAGAAAATGCTGGTGTGGCTACCTTACGGCAGCTTATCGGAAACAGCGGTTTTTAAGGACAATGATAGTGTTGCGTATATACCCAATGGATTTCAAGATGCATCGCGACGGCAAGGGTGCGAATCCCCGGGAGCATAGATAACTCTGTGACCGGGGTGAGTGAGTGCAGCCAACAAAGAAGCAACTTGAAAGATGACGGGTATATACCCAGGCCCTATATTGCAGTTGTGGCTTTCTATGATTAAGAAATAAAACTCTGTAAGCGTCGTAGGATTATCAATAATCTGATTCAGCCTCCCATACAAGAGAGGCTGAATTAATATCGCTTTATTGGTGAGTAGGCGTCTATAACACCAGATCCAGGATGATGACGCCACATAAGCCAATCGCCCATGCAATAGTGGTTGGTATTGACCAAACGATCATCTGTTGTTTGGCATCTTTGATTCCCATCATACGGTTAACGACCCAGAATAGGCTGTCATTAAAATAACCGAAGAATAACGAGCCCATTGTTGCTGCTTGTGCGGCAACCAGCATGTTGATCCCCGGAATTTGACTAATAATTGGCGCGGAAATAGAAGCGGCGGTAATCATTGCCACAGTGCCGGAACCTTGAATTAAGCGAACCAGTGTCGCGATGATAAATGGAATCAATACCGGAGTTAGGGGGAGGTTGGCTATATATTGCGCCATAATGGTGCCGGTGCCACTTTCACGCAGTACCGCGCCTAACGCACCGCCTGCTCCTGTCACCAGTAAAATAATACCGGCAGCCTGTAAACCCTCTTCCAGACGATCAATCACTTCATGTTTATTGACTTTTGGCATCAAGGTATAAACCGCCAACAATACACTGATGGCTAAGGCAATAACCGGTGCGCCAAGGAAATCAAATGTCTGGAAATAGAAGTTGTTTTCTTGTCCGGTAAAGGTTTTAGTGTTTAATAGCAGTCCATTAATGGCTTTAATGAAGATCAAAACGATAGGGACAACAATCGGCAAGAGGGAGAGAAGTAGGCTCGGTAGTGGTTTGTTCGCCTTTTCTTCCATGTAGCGTTGGTGGATTGTTTGTAGATCTTGCGCTTCTTCTGCTTCATCAATGGGTTGAAATTCAGGGTATTTTACCGCTAACCATTTGGCATAAAATACAATGCCAATAACGCAAGGCACCGCCAGAACCATACCGGTTAACATCATGGCGCCGACATCTACGCCAAAAATACCGGCAACCCCCAGCGGCCCCGGTGTTGGCGGAACAGTGTGGTGGGTAACAACCAATCCGCCGGCCAGCGCCACGCCAAGTGTTAGAAGATGACGTTTTCCCTTTTTCGCGAGTGCCTTTGCCAGTGGGTAGAGAATAACAAAGGCAGAGTCGACAAAAATTGGAATACTGACAATATAGCCGGTGATCGCTAATGCCCACTCTTCGCGTTTTTTACCTAACCATTTGATAAAGCTGTAGGCTATCTGTTCCGCGGCGCCGGAAACTTCCAGCACTCGTCCCATCATGACCCCCAGACCGATAACAATGCCGATACTGCCCAGTGTGGAGCCAAAACCTTTAGTTATAACATCAATGGTATTTGCTGCGGTTAAGCCGCCAGATAACCCGGCGATCGCCGCTGCGATGAGCATTGCTAATAAAGCGTGAACACGGGTACGTAACACCAAAAAGATCAGTGTAAATACAGCTACACCCAGACCAATGACCGGAATGTAGTGTTCCATAATTAGCCTCCAGTTTGGGACAGGTTATTGGTGATAAAAGCACGGATTGCATCACTGAAAGTATTATCAGCATGGAAACCCAATGATAAGCCACGGCTGATATCGAAGCGACCCGGCCAACTGGCGACAATACGGTTAATGTTTTCGTCTGGTTCGAAACGGATGAGTTCCACTGTTTTCTGCCCGGCAACTTCTGCCAGTGCGTCAATCATGCCCTGAACCGTGATACTCATACCCGGTAAATTAACTGTACGGGAAAGACCGAATTTTTCCGCCGGAATTTGAACCGCATGGATAAAGTTGCGGATCACGGTTTCAGGGCTGGAAAGCCATAAAGTAAGATCGCAGGAAACTGGGCAGACGCTGCTTTTTCCGCGCAGAGGTTCACGGATGATAGCACTGGCAAAAGAGGATGCCGCTTTGTTTGGTTTCCCGGGACGGATACTGATTGTCGGTAGACGAAGAACTCGGCCATCGACATATCCTTTGCGGGAGTAGTCGTTAATCATCAATTCACACATGGCTTTCTGTGCGCCATAGGATGATTGAGGATTAATCGCGCATTGTTCTGTGATGGTTGCGGGTAATTCTCCGCCAAATACGGCCAAGGAGCTGGTGAAAATAAATTTCAATTGTGGATTTTTAACCCGAGCAACATTTAATAAGTTGCGCGTAACATCAAAGTTAACTTGCAGGCCGAGATCAAAATCGCTTTCAGCATGACTACTGACAATGGCGGCGAGATGGAATAATATCGCACTGTTTTCATCAATCAGCTTTTCCGCAGCTCCTGATTGAGTTAAATCCAGTGCCAGACATTGGACGCGCGGATCATTAACCGGTGATACAGGACATTGAATATCGGTCAATATAAGTTGGTCGAAATTTAATGTTTGAGGGTTGTTTAGTAAAGCGCTGGCGAGTTGCTGACCCAGAAAACCGGCTCCACCAGTGATGATTACTTTCATTGCGACTCTCCTTGTTTAATAGCTTTGGTTATATATACCCGTCATCTTTCAAGTTGCCTCTTTGTTGGCTGCACTCTCTCACCCCGGTCACATAGTTATCTATGCTCCCGGGGATTCGCTCCCTTGCCGCCGCGATGCATCTTGAAATCTTTAGGGTATACCCGTTATCTTTCAAGTTGCCTCTTTGTTGGCTGCACTCACTCCGGTCACATAGTGACTTATGCTCCCGGGGATTCGCTCCCTTGCCGTCGCGATGCATCTTGAAATCCATAGGGTATATCCTTATACGCTGACGGTATGTAATATCAGATTGTGTTCTCGTAATTGTTGCTGCACTTTCGGTGGAAGCTGGCTGTCACAGACAATATCATCCAAATTTGAAAGCGGGCAGACGCGAAACATGCCGTATTTGCCATATTTACTGCTATCAGACACCAAAACACGTCGGCGGGAGATTTCCAATACTGCTTGTTTGACTAAAACTTTTTCTTCATGCGGCGTGGAGACGCCATGTTCCAGATCCCATGAGCTGGTGCTAATAAAGGCAATATCCACATTTAAGTTGCGAAGCAACATAGCGGCGATAGGGCCAACACAGGAATGATTTCTCTTATCTACCTGTCCCCCGGTGTGGAACAGATTTAATTGGGGTTTGTTCATCAGGTATTGGGTAATGGAAAAATCGTTCGTGATGATAGTGAGGTTAAAACGCTCAGCCAGAACCCTGGCGATTTCAAACGTGGTGGTGCCGGCGTCAAGATAGACCACTTGTCCATCTTCAACCATAGATACCGCGTAGTGACCAATTTCCCGCTTATGACGATGATTAAGCCGGGCTTTTTCATTCCAGGGCAATTCCTGACGTAAAACATCACTAAGTTGCACGCCGCCACTGACGCTAACGACCTTTCCTTCCTCCTCCAGAGTGTGAATATCCCGCCGTACTGTCATATGTGAGACATTCATCAGTTTAACCAGTGCACTGATGGAAATTGTCTGATATTCATGTACGTAACGATAAATAAAGTCTCTACGCTCTGATGGAAGCATATTTTCTCCTGATTATTTCTGTACTTTGGTCAACCAATTCAGACCATCTTCTGTGTGACCAGCGGGGTGATATTCACAGCCCAACCACCCTTGATAGCCCATTTCTTCCAGTTTATTAAATAGCCAAGGATAGTTCACCTCGCCGATATCCGGTTCGTGGCGTTCGGGCACGGAGGCAATCTGGATGTGACTGAATTTACCCCATAGACGCTCAATGGTGCGGAGCAAATCTCCTTCCATAATCTGGCAGTGATAAAGATCTAGCTGGATAAAAACATTTTGACGGTCAATTGCTTTGAGTAATGTTTCAGCCTGATGTTGAGTCGTCAGAAAATAACCTGGCATATCACGAGTATTAATCGGTTCAATTAATACGTTGATGTTATGTTCTGCCATTACATCAGCGGCATGCTGAATGTTGCTGATATAACACTCGCGTTGTTGTATCAGAAATTGGGCATCCAGTTTTCCTGCCATCGCATGAGTTTGCTTGCAGTTCAGCGCCAGTGCATATTTCAGTGCTGTTTGTACACCTTCGGCAAATTCTTTTTCACGACCAGGAATAGAGGCGATCCCTCTTTCTCCCGCAGCCCAGTTTCCGGCGGGCATGTTGAACAGAACTTGGGTTAATTGATGCTGTTTTAATAGGGCAGCCAGTTCTTCCGCTGCCACTTCATAAGGAAACAGATATTCAACGCCTTTAAATCCAGCTTTGGCTGCACGGGCAAAACGTTCTGTGAAAGGTACGTCGTTGAACATCATGCTCAAGTTTGCCGCAAATTTAGCCATGATGAATTCCTTGTTTGTTTACTCAGTTCTTGGGGTAACGAGTTTCAAGTTCTTGTACTTGCTCTTCATTTAATGTGGTGAAGCCATGTGGCAGTAACGTTAAATAGAGCCGTGCGGTATCTTCCAATTCCTCTGCATTGAAAAAAGCTTGCCGTAAAGTTTTGCCGCCGACAACAGGTCCGTGGTTGGATAGCAGGATTGCGTTGTGTTTTGCGGCCAGCTTCGCAATTTCCTTGCCGATTCTTTCATCTCCTGGTGGTAGATATTTGACCAGAGGCAGTTTTCCAACTCGCATCACATAGTAGGGCGTAATGGGTGGCAAACAGTTGTTTTTATCCAGATTGGATAGGCAGGAAAGGGCGGTTAACCAAGGGGAATGTAGATGGACCACCGCATGGCATTCGGGGCGGTTGCGATACATTGCCAAGTGCATGGAAACTTCTTTGGTGGGTTTGTCGCCGGATAGCCAGTTACCTTCGGCATCCAGCTTACTCAGTCGGTCGGCTTTCAAGTCGCCAAAACTGGAGTTGGTCGGCGTGATGATAATCGCGCCATCTTCGAGTTTGGCACTGATGTTACCTGCGCCGCCACTGCTATAACCCCGGTAGAACATTGAGCGAGCCCATTCGACTAATTCTATCCGTAGTGCTTGTTCACTCATGAAACATCTCCTGTACATGCAGGAAGAAATCAATATCGCCGAAGTTGCCTGATTTTAATGCCAGCCAATAATTGTGTTGTCGATTGTGTACCCAAGGTACGCCAGGGGTAATTGGCGCGCCAATATTGAACTGTTTGATGTCCAGACTTTGTACTATCTTACCGGCGGTTTCGCCGCCTGCGACAATAAAGGTGTTGAATCCGAGCTGACACAGGCTTTTTACAACATTAGCGAAGGTGTTTTCTATTGCTTCACTGGCAGTAGCAGCGCCATATTGTTGTTGGATTTCCTGTAATGTTTCAGGGGGTTGAGTTGTGTATAGCATGGGTGCCAGATGGCTTTGGGATTGCTGAATAACCCAAGCAACCAGTTTTTCGGCATATTGTGGGTCTTTGATGCATGAATCAATATTCAGGGCCTTAGTAGGGGCCAGTTTCTGGTACAGGGCAACTTGTTGGTTGGTCATGGCGGAACAACTGCCGGAAAGGATCACAGTACGTCTATTCTCGGCGGATGGGGTTGCCCCTGCTACTTGGCATGGCATTAATGGCTTACCGGTGTCTGTGCTGGCAAGGGCAGCGCCAAGGCCGGAACCCCCAGTGATTAATTTCAGTTCTGTTGCCGCTCTGGCAATAGGCAGCAGGTCATTCATAGAGAGGGTATCTGTTACCGCGTAACGTATGTTTTGTTGTTGTAAATGATTTATCCGTTCGCGGATTGCCTGTTCTCCCTGGTGTACACATGCCAGATCCACCAGATCTGCTTTCCCCTGAGCCTGTTGTTCCATCAGGCGTAGTAGATTGGCGTCTGTCATTGGTGTTACGGGATGGTGCCGCATGCCGCTTTCATTAAGTAGTTGACCGTTAACGAATAGATGTCCATGTACAACTGTTCGCCCGTTAACCGGGAGGGCAGGAGAGATCAGCGTGATGTCTGCTTGTAGTTCATCCATTAGGGCGTCGGTGACTGGCCCAATATTGCCTTTACTGGTGGAGTCAAAAGTTGAGCAGTACTTGAAGAATATTTGCCGACAACCGGCTTGCTGACGTAACCAACGGCAGGATTTCACCGCGTTATTTACCGCTTCGTCTATCGGGCAGGAACGGCTTTTCAGGCTGATAACGATAGCATCAATATCCTGTGGAATAGCGGTATTTTCATCAGGCGTATTCAGTAGCTGGACGACTCGCCAGCCGCTTTGCACCATAAAACCGGCGATATCGGTTGCGCCGGTAAAATCATCGGCGATAACGCCCAATTTAATGGTCATTATTTTTTCTCCGGCAAAGTGATGCCTTTAAATGTTTTGATCACCGCGCTGTCATCCCATTGGCCGAAACCTTCGTTACTGGCGGCAAGGAACATTTGATGGGCAGCGGCTGATAATGGTAGTGGGAATTTCAGATCCTTACCTGTTTCTAATGCTAATCCCAGATCTTTGACAAAAATATCTACAGAGGATTTGGCGGTGTAATCTCCCGCCAGAATGTGGGGAACGCGGTTTTCAAACATCCAAGAGTTACCGGCGGCATGGGTTACAATATCGTACATCAATTCTAGGGAAATACCGGCTTTGGCTGCTAATGCCATACTTTCTGCGGCGGCTGCAATATGTATACCTGCAAGTAATTGATGGATTGTTTTAACGGTAGATCCTTGACCAATTTCATTTCCGACATGGTAAAGGTGTTCGGTGGTGGCATCAAATACGGGTTTTAGTTGTTCAAATAACGCCGGTTCGCCGGAAGCCATAACGGTAAGTTGGCCTTGTTCGGCTTTCAGTGCGCCACCTGAAATAGGCGCGTCCAGCATGTTGAGGTTGTATTGGTTAAGACGATGGGCAAAATCTTTAGCTTGTCCCGCGGCAACGGTACTGTGAAGCACAATGATCGTACCGGCTTTTAGTTGGCTGACCAGCGGTGTTTCGCCTTCGAACAGGATACTTTCTATTTGAGCGCCATTGACGACGACGAGTAGGATAGCATCCAGCTCTTGCGCCCAGTTTGCTGCGTTGTTTGTTGCTACTTTAGCGCCCGCTTGCAGAAGCTGGTCACAGGCTTTTGGATTTAAATCAAATCCATATGTGGGAATACCCGCGCGTATTAACGCGCGGGCAATTCCCATCCCCATAGCCCCCAATCCTATAATTCCTATTTTTTGTGTTGATTGGTTCATGATGGTTCCCTGGTGTTGTTGTTATAATTTGTTATCTTTTATAATTATTTCACACAAAATTTCACAAATACACGATGGTTATCACATTCGAACGCCTGCTGTTTGAAGATGGTTTTTATTTTAATTGTTTGATTTATATGGTTTATATTGGGTGGTTGTGGAATGTTAAGTTTCACATAATGGTGTGATAGAAAATAGGGTTGTGAGAACATTAAGGTGGGTAAGCGCGTTTAGTTGAATTTTTTTAGAGGTGTTAGTTAGCCTCTGGAGCTGTTTAAGAATAGGTAATTAAGAGGAATGCATAGGTAGACTGCTTTCGGAGGAAAAGAGCATATGAGATTTTAAATTAGGTCTGTTTGTAAGGCTTGAAAGACATCTTTGGTGGTGGGGGAAGGATTCGAACCTTCGAAGTCTGTGACGGCAGATTTACAGTCTGCTCCCTTTGGCCGCTCGGGAACCCCACCAGATTTTGAAAAGTACCGCTGTTGTTGACAGCGGACGGAATCATATCAGATGAAACGCTACTGTAAAGCATATATTGAAAAATAAGTGACTATGTGCTGATTTTCCAGCCTTATTGATCTTGTTATGAACAAGTAAGTGGTCTGTTTGTGGTGGTGGGGGAAGGATTACTCGTCACTGTGTTCCTCGCCCTGCGGGCCAACGCGTCGCAAGCGCCGCGTTGTTGTTTCGCTGCGCTCAACTCGAACCTTCAAAGTCTGTGACGGCAGATTTACTGTCTGTTCTCTTTGGCCGCTCGGGAACCCCTCCCGATTTTGAGAAGTATTACTGTTGTTAACAGCGGCCGGAATCACATC
>NZ_LOIC01000042.1:23247-57544 GCF_001684335.1 Photorhabdus namnaonensis | reverse complement strand
TATATGCTGATTTTCCAGCCTTATTGATCTTGTTATGAGCAAATAAGTAGTCTGTTTGTGGTGGCGGGGGAAGGATGACTCGTCACTGCGTTCCTCGCCCTGCGGGCCAACGCGTCGTAAGCGCCGCGTTGTTGTTTCGCTGCGCTCAACTCGAACCTTCAAAGTCTGTGACGGAAGATTTACTGTCTGTTCTCTTTGGCCGCTCGGGAACCCCTCCCGATTTTGAGAAGTATGATTGTCGTTGACAGAGGACGGAATCACATAAGATGAACCGCTACTGTAAAGCATATATTGAAAAATAAGTGACTATATGCTGATTTTCCAGCCTTATTGATCTTGTTATGAGCAAATAAGTAGTCTGTTTGTGGTGGCGGGGGAAGGATGACTCGTCACTGTGTTCCTCGCCCTGCGGGCCAACGCGTCGCAAGCGCCGCATTGTTGTTTCGCTGCGCTCAACTCGAACCTAATTTAAATAGGGTTATCGAGGTTATTTTTTATTGATATTTGGAGTTATTGGGGTTATTGTTATTGCCAGGTTAAACAGATAGGAGTTGATTTGAGAAGTGCAGATTTAATCAAAGAAGTTGAGAAAAAAGGGTGGGTACTGGTAAGAATCAACGGGAGTCATCATCATTTTAAACACCCTGAACGTAATGACTTGTTGACAATTCCACATCCCAAACAGGAAATCAAAGTGGGATTGCTTAGGAAAATACAGAAGCAAGTGGGGCTGTAAGCCCCCTTATCTGCATCTGCACTAATCAAATTTCTTAAAATTATTGAAGGAGTATAACGTGTTATATCCTATTGCGATTGAAATTGGTGATGAGAACCACGCTTACGGCGTGGTTGTGCCCGATATATCAGGTTGTTTCTCGGCGGGTGATTCAATGGAGGATGTAATAAAAAATGCCAAGGAAGCTATCTCTGGGCATTTAGAGTTATTGGCCGAAATGAACCAATTACCCCCTGAAGCAAAGCCATTGGATTACTGGATCAAAGATGAAGAATACTCAGGGTGGGCATGGGCTGTAATTGACATTGATGTTGAACCATATTTAGGTAAATCGACAAAATTCAACGTCACTCTGCCTGATTTGTTATCAAAGAAAATCGATGATCAAGTTAAAGCAAGTCCAAACCTGTATAAGAATCGTAGCCACTTTTTGCAAGTGGCTGCTTTGCATGAATTGCAAAACGGTATTTAGTGTTGTGAATAAATAAGCGGTCTGTTTGTGGTGGCGGGGGAAGGATGACTTGTCACTTTTGAAAAGTTACTGCTATTGCTTACAGCGGCCAGAATCACATCAAATCAATCGCCGCTGTAAAGCATGTGCTTGAAAAGTAGCTACTGTGTGCTGCTTTTGGGTCTAATTAATTCAGTTTTAAAGAATTACAGTACGGTTGCTGTAAACAAAAACCCGCTGAGCAAGAACCCAATATAGAGCATGGCTCAGAGCATTTTTTTCAACATCCCGGCCCGCTCTCATCATATCTTCAGCAGTGTATGTATGGTCTATGTTAATGACCTTCTGAGTAATAATTGGACCTTCATCCAGGTTATTATTCACATAATGCGCTGTCGCTCCGATGATTTTTACCCCTCTCTCATAAGCCTGATGATAAGGACGCGCCCCGATAAATGCAGGTAAAAAGGAGTGGTGAATGTTAATAATTTGGTTTGGATAATGCTGGACAAATTCTGGCGTCAGTACTCGCATGTATTTAGCTAATACCACGTAGTCAGGTTTGTATTGGTCAATCTGGGCAATCAGTTTTTCATCATGTTGTTCACGGGTTAAACCTTCATGACTAATCAAGTGGAAAGGAATGCCAAATTGCTCGACCAACGATTGTAATGTTGCGTGGTTGCCGATAACCGCGGCAATTTCAACGTCAAGCCCATCATAAGCGCTTTTCATGAGCAAATCCCCAAGACAATGCGCTTCTTTTGTCACCATAATGACAATACGCCGACGCCCCGCACTATTTAATTCCCGTTGAGAACCCACCGGAAGCGCGTCATCTAAATCAGCAAGAAATGTCTCATCATTGAAAATGCCTTCAAGCTCAGTACGCATAAAAAAGCGGCCAGTGCGATGATCGACGAATTCATTATTCTGAACGATATTCAGTTGGTGTTTGTAGCAAATATTAGTAATTTTGGCGATCAGTCCTTTGGCGTCAGGGCAAATAGTGCGTAGAATTTTCTTTTGTATATGTTGATGTTGCATGAATGGGATTGTCCTTAAATATTTTGCGTTTTTTGTTTGTCGATCTTAACCACAACATTTTTTGTACTTTTTACCTGAACCACATGGGCAGGGACTATTACGACCAATTTGAGGTTTTACGCCATCAATGGGTTTTACACCATCAATATAGTACCAACGCTGGTCTATACGAAGAAAACGTGAACGCTCATGAATAAGTTGCTTATCTTGGGATTTCTGATCAAGAAAGCAAGCTGAAAATTCAACGTAGGCTTCGTTATCATTTTTGCCTTTTTCAGCCGTAATGACATTTAGTCCGAGCCACTGGGTAACAATAAAACTCTGTTCTATATCTAGACGCCACTTTTCAGCCTGGCAGTCAGGATGCCAGCTGGTAATAAGATAATCGGCGTTGTGCTTTACATAAGCACTGTATCGGGAACGCATCAGTGATTCGGCTGTTGGGGCAAATTTTATGTTTTGGAGATAAGGGGAACAGCAATCCGCAAAATCTATTCCGCTACCGCAAGGACATAGCTCTGTCAAAATAACTCCAATTGTAAAGGGTGAAATACCATTTTTATGGGTTTTCTATTGCAAAGAAACGTAAGAGAACAAATGATAGTCACTTAATTGAACTAATATGAGTGATAGTACCTAAGAAAAGGTGAAGGTCGCAATATTAAGGTAAGGGAGCGCATTTATGGAAAAGGCATTGGCAGGCAAAAAAATTCTGATTGTGGAGGACGAACCCGTTTTTTGTTCTTTGCTGGCAGGGTATTTGCAAACGTTGGGCGCTAAGGTATTAGTCGCATCTAATGGGGCTGTTGCACTACAAGTGCTGGGACGCGAAGCTCATATTGAACTTATTTTGTGTGATTTGGATATGCCGGTTATGAATGGTATTGAATTTATTGCGAAATTGACGAGTGAAGGTATTAGTATTCCGGTTATTATTATTTCAGCAACTAACAAGATGGCCGAAATTGATGAGGTGCTTCGTTTAGGAGCAAAAGATGTTTTATTAAAACCTGTTTCAGATCTTAATGAGATAAAAAAATCGGTGTTGGCCTATTTACATCCTACGGTCTTTATGTCTGGTGCGATTGAGCAGAATAACTTGAATAAAGATTGGTTAACGTTAAAGCATAATTCAGATGAAGCATTAAATATGCTTAAGCAGTTACAACCTCCAGTGTCTCAAGTGATCGCTCATTGTAAAGTCAATTACCGAAAATTGAATATGATTGATAAACCAGGATTGATTCTTGATATGGCGGCGTTATCTGACAATGAATTAGCTTTTTATTGTCTAGATATTAGCCGTTCAAAAGAGTATGGTGTGATTTCAGCATTATTACTTAGAGTTGTATTTAATAGTTTGTTGCAAGAGCATATCGTCCACCATTCCCGGCGTTTACCCAGTATGGCAGGTATTCTAAATAGAATTAATAACTTGTTGGCAGGTGCGGGGTTACAAGGGCAATTTCCATTGCTGCTTGGGTATTATCATACAATCAATAAAACGGTTCTGCTCACTTCCGCAGGGTTACATGCCAGTATTAAGTCGGGTAATCGGCAAATCCAATTAGATAGTGGTATTCCTCTTGGAACGTTGAGAACAATTTGTTCGAATCAGGTTTGTTCGCATAGTGCTGAATGGCAATGTCGAATTTGGAATACAAATAGTCAAATAAATTTGATGCTTTCTTCAATGTATTCTGAGTGAATATTACCAAGGCGGAATTTTGTCTAAAATGGATTTTAAACATTAGGTCACGGTAATGTAATTAAACAGAATGGTGCTGTTTATCGGAGGGAATTAGCTGGTATACTTGGCCTATTATGCTTGGAATCTATCTAATCAGGCTATTTTATTTGCCGCTCTTTGGTACAAAGAGCGGATTTAGCGTTGCTCAGGTAAAAGTGATAACTTTTTGTGTGGTCAGAAGGGTAAACAGGGCAGAGAAATCAGTGTATGCATCGGTTTCTGCGCTCGGTTTATTGACACAAAATAATCAGTAATAATAATGCCTTATTAAAGAATCGGCACTGATTTTGAGTTGAAGACGGATTTGTTTCAGCCAAAAAAACATCGGGAGAAAGATTAATGCTATCAGTAAACAAATCGTCAGTAGAAAAACTATCAGTAGGAAAGGTAGTAAAGAAAGCCGTTATTCCAGTAGCGGGCTTGGGAACGAGGATGCTACCTGCTACGAAAGCGATTCCTAAAGAGATGTTGCCTTTAGTGGATAAACCTCTTATTCAGTATGTCGTTAATGAATGTATTGCCGCTGGCATTAACGAAATTATCTTGGTGACTCATTCATCAAAAAATTCAATTGAAAACCATTTTGATACCAGTTTTGAGTTAGAGGCTATCCTTGAGAAAAGGGTGAAGCGTCAGTTGTTGGATGAAGTTCAGTCTATTTGTCCAAGTCATGTCACCATTATGCAAACTCGTCAGGGAATTGCTAAAGGATTAGGGCATGCGGTGTTATGCGCCAAGCCTTTAATTGGTGATGAGCCTTTTGCTGTGATACTCCCCGATGTTATTCTTGATGAGTTTAGTACAGATCTAACTAAATATAATCTGAGCGAAATGTTAGTTCGGTATAATGAAACGGGCGCCAGCCAAATATTAGTAGAACCTGTACCTCATGAAGAGGTTTCTAGTTATGGTATTGTCGATTGCCAGGGAGAAAATCTGCAACCCGGTGACAGCAAACCCATTAAGCGTGTGGTTGAAAAACCTGAACCGAAAGAAGCGCCATCAAATCTTTCTATTGTTGGCCGTTATGTATTATCCGAGAAAATTTGGCCATTATTAGCAAAAACAGCACCAGGCGCCGGTGATGAAATTCAACTTACTGACGCAATTGCGATGTTAATAGAGAAGGAGTCTGTGGAAGCCTATCACTTGCAGGGTGTAAGCCATGATTGCGGTAATAAGCTTGGTTATATGCAAGCATTTGTCCGGTATGGTATGAAACATCATGCTTTGGGTAAAGAGTTTACTGATTGGTTAGTGGCTTTGCAGGATCGGGTTAAAGAATAATTTTACGGGAATTTAGGTATTATATGAAAGTTACGGTATTTGGTATCGGTTATGTTGGCCTGGTTCAGGCGGCGGTTTTAGCTGAAGTTGGTCATGATGTTCTTTGTATTGATATAGATGCAAATAAAGTTGAAAATTTGAAAAATGGTCAAATTCCTATTTTTGAACCTGGTTTAGCTCCACTGGTTAAAAAAAATTATGAAGAAGGCCGCTTGAATTTTAGTACGGATGCAAAGGCCGGTGTTGCGCACGGTAAATTACAATTTATTGCTGTCGGTACGCCTCCTGATGAAGATGGTTCAGCAGATTTAAAGTATGTGACAGCGGTTGCCCGTACTATTGCGGAACATATGGATAGTTATAAGGTTATTATTGATAAGTCTACGGTTCCTGTTGGTACCGCGGATAAAGTTAATGCCGTTGTTAATGAGACTTTGCGTCAACGTAATCTTGATATTTCATTTGATGTGGTTTCTAACCCTGAGTTCCTTAAAGAAGGAGCGGCTGTTGCAGATTGTATGCGCCCTGAGCGGATTATTATTGGGTGTGACAATGAAAGAGTCGTTGACCTGATGCATGAATTGTACGAACCATTTAATCGTAATCATGATCGTATGATTGTGATGGATATCCGTAGCGCAGAACTAACGAAGTATGCTGCTAACTGTATGTTGGCGACGAAAATCAGTTTTATGAATGAGATATCTAATTTAGCAGAAATGCTTGGCGCTGATATTGAGCATGTTCGTCAAGGAATTGGTTCTGACTCCCGTATTGGCTATCATTTTATCTATCCGGGCTGTGGTTATGGTGGTTCATGTTTCCCAAAAGATGTGCAGGCGTTGATTCGTACCGCGGAGCAAATTGGTTATCAGCCTAAAATTCTTCGTGCTGTAGAGCAAGTGAACGAACTGCAAAAGTATAAATTGCCCTCTTTTGTTACGCGCCATTTCGGTGAAGATTTGTCCGGTAAGACATTTTCTGTCTGGGGATTATCGTTCAAACCGAATACCGATGATATGCGTGAAGCGTCGAGCCGTGTTTTGATGGAAGCATTATGGCAGGCGGGAGCTAAAATACAGGCTTACGATCCGGAGGCGATGCAGGAAGCCCAGCGTATTTATGGTCAGCGCGATGATTTATTATTGATGGGGACTAAAGAAGCGGCGCTGAAAGGGGCAGATGCTTTGATCATTTGTACTGAATGGCAAAGTTTTCGTGCGCCAGATTTTAATGTCATAAAAGATTCTCTCAAGACGCCGGTTATCTTTGATGGCCGAAATCTCTATGATCCTGAGCGCCTGCAATCCCGGGGTTTTACTTATTATGGGATTGGTCGTGGCGCATCTATTAATCCGGTTATCTGAGTAATACAATGAAATTCTTAGTCACAGGCGCAGCTGGTTTTATTGGCTTTCATGTGAGCCAGAGATTATTACAAATGGGGCATGAGGTTGTAGGTATCGACAACCTTAATGACTATTATGATGTGAGTCTCAAACAAGCACGGTTAGATCTATTATTTGATAAGCCAGGTTTTAAATTTGAAAAGCTGGATTTAGCCGACAGAATAGCCATTCCTGATCTTTTTTCTCGGCACCAATTCCAGCGGGTTATCCATCTAGGAGCTCAGGCGGGTGTTCGCTATTCGTTGCAAAACCCAATGGCTTACATTGATTCGAATATAATAGGGCATATCAATATTTTGGAAGGTTGCCGTCACAATAATGTTGAGCATTTATTATATTCTTCTTCTAGTTCTGTTTATGGATTAAATAGAAAGCAACCGTTTTCTACAAACGATTCAGTTGATCATCCAGTTTCACTATATGCGGCAACGAAAAAGTCAGATGAATTAATGTCTCACAGTTACTCTCATCTTTATCAGCTGCCAACGACAGGCTTGCGTTTTTTTACCGTATATGGCCCGTGGGGACGTCCTGATATGGCCTTATTTAAGTTCACCAAGGCTATGTTATCAGGGCTGCCTATTGATGTTTATAACCACGGTAAGATGGTTAGAGATTTCACTTATATAGATGATATCGTTGAATCGATAATCAGATTGCAAGACATCATTCCTGTACCAAATGAGAGCTGGACGGTTGAAGATGGGCAAATATCTGCCAGCTCTGCCCCTTACTGTATTTATAATATTGGTAATGGTCAACCAACTAGACTAGGTGATTTTATTGAGGCCATAGAAGAATCATTAGGCATTCAGGCTAAGAAAAATTTTATGCCCATGCAAGATGGTGATGTTCTGTCAACCTGCGCTGATTCAAGTGACATTTTTCAAAAAATAGGGTTTGCCCCAAATACACCTGTGAAGCAGGGTGTGAAGCAGTTTGTCGAGTGGTATTTGAGTTTCTATCATAAGTCTAAATAAGATGAGGAGCCATTGGCTCCTTTTCTATTGAGTCAACGACAGTGATCAGAGGGAAGTAAATAGTTGCGCCTGTTAGATTATTAATTTACCCAGGCATTGGTTAAGCGAGTAACTTGCCTGCTTTATCGTTAAGAAATGATAGAAAAACGTGCAATCCGGCTAAATCATTCCCAAGGATACTTATACATGCTCATTCGATAGACATTAATTCTTTTGTTACCTAAGCTGTTTAATAATAAAAACACCCTTCTATTTTAAAAGGGTGTTTTTAATTAAATTAACTTCAAAAACAATGAATTAGAGTAAGAAGCTTTCCAGAGTTCTTCCTTCATCTTCAATTGCTTTTTTGATAACAGCAGGTGTACGGCCTTGGCCAGTCCAAGTTTTAGTTTCACCGTTTGTATCAACATATTGGTATTTTGCTGGACGAGCAGGACGTTTTGTTTTACCCGCAGATTTGCCGGCGCTCATTGTCTGAAGTAATTCGCTTGGATCAATTCCTTGGTCAAGAATCATTTTACGAACTTCTTCCAATTTACGTGTACGTTCCTCTAATTCAGCTTGTACCTGACTTTCTTCTTCACGGCGTTCTTCAACAACGACGGTCAGTTTTTCAAGTATTTCATCCAAGAACTCAAGTTGGCATTCTCTTGCTTGTGCTCGTAAAGTACGGATGTTATTTAGGGTTTTTAAATCGCTCATTGTCCTGGTCTCAAATTATTAATGATGATGGCTGATGTGGATATAATAATAGAATGCTATTTTATTTTCTGCAATAGTCAATTTATCATATTCGGATAAAATGGCTCTTTTTTTTTAAACGTAATTTCTTTACAAAAGTTATATAGCGCTTTTTATACAGCTATTTCGATTGTCATTCCCCAATAACATGTTCAGGGTACCTTTAACAAAGAGGGGACATGATAATCTCTCTAATTTATAAACCAGGTATATACTAAATCGGTAAGTAATTTTAACTGTTTCTTATCATACCTGCTAAAGCAGAATAATACTAAGTTAAAAAAAACTTATGACTAATCCATGAGTTATCGCCGATTTACTGTTACCGTTTTCTGGAAGTCAATCACGCACATTATTAATTTGCATACGATATGCAACAAATCCGTCCGGCTTTCATTTCTTAATTTAAACATGAGCATTTGTCATTCAAATGTGCTTTATTACTTGGCTGGTGTGATGATGGTCATGAATCATTAAGACATCACTAAGCTAAATATTTCGCTATATCAACCGGGACAGCTTACTGGGATGGATAATCACGACGAAAGTTTATGGTAAACTCATCTGACTATATGGCTTTATAAATTTTGTTAAGGGGTAGGGCTGATGGCTCAACTTTATTTTTATTACTCCGCAATGAATGCTGGGAAATCGACATCCCTGTTGCAATCCTCTTATAACTATAATGAGAGAGGGATGAGAACGCTGGTGTTTACCGCAGAAATTGACACTCGGTTTGAAAAGGGAAAAATCAATTCTCGGATTGGATTATCTTCTGACGCACTTCTGTTTAGTCAGCAAACAGATATTGGTGAGTTGATCAGAAATGAAAATAAGCAGGCAAAAGTGCATTGTGTGCTGATTGATGAGTGCCATTTCCTCACGAAAGCACAGATTGAACAGCTATGTAGGGTAACTGATTATGATGATATTCCGGTTCTTTGTTATGGGCTGAGAACTGATTTTAGAGGTGAGCTTTTTAGCGGTAGCCAGTATCTTTTGGCGTGGGCTGATAAGTTAGTTGAGTTGAAAACTATTTGTCATTGTGGTCGCAAGGCAAACCGTACATTACGTTTGGATAGCGAAGGTGTGGTCATTTATGATGGCGAACAAGTTGATATCGGCGGCAATGAAAAATATGTTTCTGTTTGTCGTAAGCACTATATGGATGCTGTCAGTGAAGTGAGGAAAAGCAAAAGAAGCAACATGTAATGGGTAATGGATAGCTTTTCTGTGAAGTAGTCAGGATGCTCTGTTTACGAGTTTGTATTAACAATAGGCACAGCGGTGAGTTAAAGGGCGCTGATATTAGCGCCCTTAAGTGATATTCAATCAGTTAATAAATTTGTTCTTATCGGCTTTCTTCTGCTGCGATGGTTTCAGTGAATTCTCGTCCATAGTATGAATCCACCAGCAATTGTTTCAGCTCAGAAATTAGTGGGTAGCGTGGGTTAGTTACCATTTGGTATTGAATATATATTGATCTTAATCACATAAACCTCAAGCTGACTCCTTTCAGCTTAGGTCGGTGATAGTTATTATTGGATGGGTGTAAATTAGAACTAAAAGGTTAAATTTTTAATCTAATGGAAATATTGGGTTAACAACTTGTTATATAAGATATTTTAAATTGGAAAATGCGTTGCGGTCGATGGAAAATGGAACTTTACCAGTATAAAGTGAAGAAAAAATTAAGTTTTCTATGATTTTTGGTTGAGCGATTATGAGAGTGTTTTTAATAACACAGCGTAACTTTGTAGAGGTTATTTGTGGGTGACTTACTGCTGGATTTTTCTGGTTACATTAAGTTTTTTGTTGGGTTGTTTGCACTGGTCAATCCTGTTGGTATTTTGCCGGTTTTTATCAGTATGACTCACTATCAAGCCCAGTCGGCTCGTAATAGAACTAACCTGGTTGCCAATACTTCTGTTGCCATCATTTTATGGACCGCTTTGCTGTTAGGTGATGCGATACTACGTATGTTTGGCATTTCCATTGACTCTTTTCGTATTGCTGGCGGGATTTTGGTGGTGACTATCGCGATGTCGATGATTAACGGTAAGCTTGGAGAGGACAAACAGAATAAGCAGGAAAAGTCGGAAACCGCCATTAGAGAAAGTGTTGGTGTTGTGCCGTTGGCATTGCCGCTAATGGCAGGCCCCGGTGCAATCAGTTCTTGTATTGTCTGGAGTTCTCGTTATCAGGGATGGCAGAATTTTCTTGGGTTGGCGCTTACCAGTGCATTGTTTGCTTTTTGCTGCTGGTTATTATTTCGATCTGCGCCTTTAGTCGTCAAATATCTGGGGCAAACAGGCATTAACGTTATCACTCGAATTATGGGGTTGTTGTTGATGTCTTTGGGCATTGAACTGATTGTGACAGGGATCAGAGCGCTATTCCCAGGGTTGCTTTGATATGATTTACGATAAAAGGTGTAAGTTTTCTTGCTTGTGAAATTACAAATTATAATATTCTTATCATTTTTATTATAAAGCTTATATCATAGGCTTTTCTCACTTCTTTTACCGGTACTCCCTGAATTTTATACAAATAACCCAATATTTTTCTAAATTATTCTTTCCTGCTAGTTCAATGTGTAACTGGTTGCTTCCACCACTGTTTTGTGATGAATGTAGGTTTTTAATTTGCATTGATTGCAATTTGTTAAAATTATGTTTATTTTCATCTTTGGTCTAGCTTTGTTTACTATTTTAGTTAAGTTTAAAATTGATAATTTCATAGATATCAGTTAGTTATAATAGTTATTGGTCTGTTTTATCAATTAATGTAAATAGGTCGAACTAAGTTGTTTGTAAGGATGGTTTTTGCAATATGCGAGCGATATTTTAACAACTGATATGATAAGTCCGCTTTAATATTTAATCCGTTACTTTGGGCTAAATAATGTGAAGATACCGGCCTTGATGGGATATCTGGAATGAACAAGTCCATCAAACTGGAGGTAAAAAATGAAGATCAAACAATTAGAATTATATAAGTTTATTTGCTGTATATTTTTATTATCGGCATTTCTTGTTACAGCCGCGTCTGCCGCTGAACTTCCAGAGGGTGTGAAACTGGCGGATAAAGATAAGCAGCAGATTATTATTAATAATGGCGCAGAAGTCGCCTCGCTTGATCCACATAAAGTCGAAGGTGTACCAGAAAGCAACATTATTCTTAATCTCTTGGAAGGGTTAGTGAGGACTGGTTCTGAGGGCGAAGTTGTGCCAGGCGTTGCGACTCATTGGGAAAATCAGGATTACAAGGTATGGACTTTTTATCTGCGTGATAATGCTAAATGGAGTGATGGAACGCCTGTCACTGCCCACGATTTTGTCTATAGCTGGCAACGATTAGCTGACCCAAAAGTGGGTTCGCCTTACGCCAGCTATCTTCAATATGCTTACGTTGAAAATATTAGTGATGTTCTGAAAGGTAAAAAATCTCCTGATCAGTTGGGCGTAAAAGCGCTGGATGCTCATCGTTTACAGGTGACTCTGACGCATCCCGTGCCTTATTTCGTCAGTATGCTTAGTCATACGGCAATGAAACCGGTGAAAAAGGATGTGGTCGAAAAGTTAGGTAATAAATGGACGCTGCCAGAAAATTATGTCGGTAATGGGGCGTATTCGTTGAAAGAGTGGGTGGTCAATGAGCGGATAGTGATCGAACGCAACCCGCGATATTGGGATAATGCGAAAACAGTTATTGATCAAGCGACTCTCTTACCTCTTCAATCTGAAACCAGTGATGTGAACCGCTATCGTAGTGGAGAGATAAATATCACCAACAGCGCCATTCCACCGAATTTGTATCAGAAAATGAAAAAAGAGCTCCCTGATCAGGTTCGCGTCAGCCCTTATCTTTGTACGTTTTATTACGAAATTAACAATAAAAAACCGCCGTTTACTGATGTCAGAGTCCGCGAAGCCGTCAAGTTAAGTCTCGACAGGGATATTATTGCCGGAAAAATTATGGGGCAGGGGCAAATACCGGCTTATGGTTTTACGCCAATATTTATCGGCGGCGGCGATTTTGTTAAGCCAGAATGGGCTAATTGGACACAGGAGCAGCGCAATAAACGCGCGAGAGAATTGTTGGCGCAAGCTGGTTTTAATCGGGCGAATCCATTGAAGTTCACCTTGTTATACAACACCTCTGAGCAAAATAAACAGCAGGCCATCGCCGCCGCTTCCATGTGGAAAAAGAATCTGGGAGCGGATGTGATTTTGCAGAATCAG
Organism: Photorhabdus namnaonensis; assembly: GCF_001684335.1. Taxonomy (GTDB): domain Bacteria; phylum Pseudomonadota; class Gammaproteobacteria; order Enterobacterales; family Enterobacteriaceae; genus Photorhabdus; species Photorhabdus namnaonensis. The sequence continues at coordinate 44,899 of NZ_LOIC01000042.1, read as the reverse complement.
GAATGGAAAACCTCTCTTGAAAGCCGCCACCAAGGGAATTATGAGGTGACCAGAGCAACCTGGTGTGCTGATTACAATGAACCTACAGCGTTTTTAAACATGTTGCTGTCAGACAGCAGTAATAACACGGCTTTCTATCAGAATAAAAATTTTGATAGCTATCTGGAACAGGCATTAATCGCTAAGGACGCTATTGAGCGTAAGAAATTATACCAACAAGCGGAGTTTCAACTGGATAAAGACTCGGTGCTGATTCCCGTTTATTACCGGGTGAGTGTACGGCTTGTTAGCCCATCAGTGGGAGGGTTTTCAGGGAAAGACCCATTAGATTATATGGATATTAAGCGACTGTATATGAAAAAAATTAAACAGTAGCTTTATTCAAAAGAGTTACTGAGATCCTGCAAACAAAATCGTTCCTTTTGTATGCGGGTAGTAATCCACCCCTTATTTCAGGGCCGTCGACTGATAAAAAGTTTGACGATGTAAAATTGGAGTAGAGAAAGATGATAAACACAACGAAAAAGAGACTACTTACTGTCAGCATCAGCGCTGCACTGAGTATGGTAATGGCAAGTCAGGTCTTTGCTGCAAAAGTGCCTGATGGCGTTCAATTAGCTGATAAACAGGTTTTAGTTCGTAATAACGCCTCTGAGCCGCAATCGTTAGACCCGCATAAGATTGAAGGAGTACCAGAAGCACATTTGGCCAGGGATTTGTTTGAAGGTATTGTCATCGTGGGTCCGAATGGTGAAATTTTACCGGGTTCTGCGGCCAGTTGGGAGAGTAAAGACTTCACCGTCTGGACATTCCATATGCGTAAAGATTCTAAGTGGTCTAATGGTGATCCTGTCACGGCGCATGATTTTGTTTACAGTTGGCAACGTCTGGCCGATCCTAATACTGCTTCGCCCTATGCAAGTTTTCTTCAGTATGCTCATATCACCAATATTGATGACATCATCAGTGGTAAAAAGAAACCGGATACTCTAGGTGTAAAGGCGTTGGATGACTATACATTGCAGCTTACATTGAGCGAAGCGGTTCCTTATTTATCAAGGCTTTTGGCTCACTCTTCCATGTCTCCGGTGCATAAAGCCACGGTGGAAAAATATGGCGAAAAATGGACTCAGCCACAGAATTTTGTCGGTAATGGGGCTTATAAACTGAAAAATTGGGTAGTTAACGAACGTATTGTGATGGAACGCAGCCCGACCTACTGGGATAACAAAAATACCGTTATTGATCAGGTGACTTTCCTGCCAATTTCGTCAGAGGTCACGGATGTAAACCGTTATCGCAGTGGCGAAATTGATATGACTTATACCAATTTGCCGATTGAGCTATTCCAGAAACTGAAAAAAGAGATCCCGAACGAGTTGCATATTAACCCAATTTTATGTACGTATTACTACGAAATTAATAACGAAAAACCCCCATTTAATGATCCCCGCGTCCGTACTGCACTGAAATTGGCTATGGATCGAGATATTGTGGCCAATAAAGTAAAAGCACAGGGTGATATCCCTGCTTCCGGTTATACACCGCCGGTTACCGATGGTATGAAAGAGATGAAACCGGTGTGGTTTACTGGTTGGAGTCAGGAACAGCGCAACCAGGAGGCCAAAAAATTACTGGCTGAAGCAGGTTATAATAAAGATAACCCACTGAAATTTAACTTGCTTTATAACACCTCTGATCTGCATAAAAAAATTGCCATCGCGGTAGCTTCTATTTGGAAGAAAAATTTAGGTGCTGATGTTCGCTTAGAAAACCAAGAGTGGAAAACTTTCCTTGATACTCGACATCAGGGGAATTATGACGTAGCTCGTGCGGGGTGGTGTGCGGATTATAACGAACCCTCTTCATTCCTGAATTCAATGCTTTCTTACAGTAGTAATAACACGGCTCATTATAAGAGTGATGAGTTTGATAAACTGATGAAACAATCTCTGAAAGTAGCGACAGATGATGAACGTGCTGCTGTTTACCAGCAAGCAGAAGCGCAGTTAGATAAAGATTCGGCTATTGTCCCTCTCTATTACTATGTGAATACCCGGTTAGTGAAGCCCTATGTTGGTGGCTATACAGGGAAAGATCCTTTGGATAATCTACACACCAAAGATTTTTATATTATCAAACACTAATCGTTGTAAAGCAGCCCGGAAAGGGGCTGCTTTAGTATCAAATTATTTTAAGGCCAGGGTTAAGGGCCAACACATAGGAACGGGCGATGATTAAGTTTATTTTACGCCGTTGTTTAGAGGCGATCCCGACACTTTTTATTCTTATCACTATTTCGTTTTTCATGATGCGATTGGCGCCAGGCAGCCCATTTACCGGTGAGCGAAAACTGCCGCCAGAAGTGATGGCAAACATTGAAGCGAAATATCATTTGAATGACCCAATTTATAAACAATATTTTGATTACTTAATTCAACTCACTAAAGGAGATTTCGGGCCTTCTTTTAAATATAAGGACTACTCGGTTAACGATCTCGTCGCAACAGCGTTTCCAGTATCGGCTAAATTAGGGGCTTCGGCATTTATCATGGCGGTTGTCTTGGGGGTCAGCGCCGGGGTTATTGCCGCACTTAACCAAAATACCAAGTGGGATTATACGGTGATGGGATTCGCCATGACGGGGGTTGTTATCCCAGGTTTTGTCGTGGCGCCGTTGCTAGTACTGGGGTTTGCTATTCATCTTAAATGGTTGCCGGGAGGAGGTTGGAATGGCGGTGCGCCAAAATATATGATTTTACCGATGGTAGCACTCTCTTTGGCCTATATCGCCAGTATCTCCCGTATTACTCGTAGTTCGATGATAGAAGTGTTGCACTCTAACTTTATCCGTACTGCGCGTGCCAAGGGGTTGCCATTACGTGTCATCATTTTCCGCCATGCTTTAAAGCCCGCGTTGTTACCGGTTATCTCTTATATGGGGCCTGCTTTTGTCGGCATTATTACCGGTTCGATGGTGATTGAAACGATCTTCGGGTTGCCGGGAATAGGGCAATTGTTTGTTAATGGCGCATTAAACCGTGACTATTCGTTAGTGTTAAGTCTGACTATTTTAGTTGGTAGCTTGACTATTTTTTTCAATGCGATTGTTGATGTGTTGTACGCTGTTATCGATCCGAAAATTCGTTATTAAGACTGGAGCACGCAATGATAGTTAACAAACAAAACAGCGAAGCTCTGGAAAATTTCTCTGAGCAATTAGAAATCGAAGGGCGTAGTTTGTGGCAGGATGCACGACGCCGTTTTATTCATAACCGGGCAGCGATTGCCAGTTTGTGTCTGTTATCTTTGATTACCTTGTTTGTGATCCTGGCGCCGATGTTGGCTCAATTCACTTATGACGATACTGACTGGGCCATGATGTCGATGCCGCCTGATTCTGAGTCAGGTCACTATTTTGGTACAGATTCTTCTGGACGTGATTTGCTGGTGCGTGTTGCTATTGGAGGACGCATTTCGTTGATGGTTGGGATTGCAGCCGCTTTGGTGGCGGTAGTCGTCGGAACCTTATATGGATCATTATCCGGCTATTTGGGTGGAAAAGTAGACTCAGTAATGATGCGTCTGCTGGAAATCTTGAACTCATTTCCATTCATGTTCTTTGTGATCCTGCTGGTGACCTTTTTCGGACAAAATATTTTTCTGATATTTGTCGCCATCGGTATGGTGTCATGGCTGGATATGGCGCGTATTGTCCGAGGTCAGACATTGAGCCTAAAACGTAAGGAGTTTATTGAAGCGGCGCTGGTGTGTGGTGTGTCAACCCGTCATATTGTGCTGCGCCATATTGTCCCTAATGTATTGGGCGTGGTGGTGGTTTACGCGTCTTTATTAGTGCCGAGCATGATTCTGTTTGAATCATTTCTTAGCTTTCTGGGATTGGGGACTCAAGAGCCATTAAGCAGTTGGGGAGCATTGTTAAGTGATGGCGCGAATTCGATGGAAGTTTCCCCGTGGTTGCTGTTGTTTCCTGCTGGTTTTCTGGTGGTGACACTGTTTTGTTTTAACTTTATCGGCGATGGCCTGCGTGATGCCCTCGATCCGAAAGATCGTTAAGGAGGTAACATGGACAGCGTTAAAAACCAGAAAAGTTCTGAGCCGTTGTTAATTGTTAAAGAGTTGGACGTGACTTTTAGTACCCCTGACGGGGATGTTACAGCGGTGAACAAGCTAAATTTTGATTTACGAGCAGGAGAAACGTTAGGAATTGTGGGTGAATCTGGTTCTGGTAAATCACAAACCGCCTTTGCTTTGATGGGGCTTTTGGCCAGAAACGGCAGAATTGGTGGTTCCGCTATTTTTAATGGCAGGGAAATTCTTAACCTTGAAGAGAAAGCGCTTAACCGCATGAGAGCGGAAGAGATATCGATGATATTTCAGGACCCAATGACATCTCTCAATCCCTATATGCGTATCGGTGATCAATTAACAGAAGTATTGATGTTGCATAAGCATATGAGTAAAAGTGAGGCATACCTTGAATCGATTCGGATGCTGGATGCCGTCAAAATGCCGGAAGCGCTTAAACGAATGCGAATGTATCCGCATGAATTTTCTGGTGGAATGCGTCAGCGTGTGATGATCGCAATGGCGTTGTTATGTCGACCAAAATTGTTGATTGCTGACGAACCGACAACCGCACTTGATGTCACAGTTCAGGCTCAGATTATGACCTTACTGAATGAGCTGAAACGGGAGTTTAATACCGCGATTATTATGATTACTCACGATTTGGGGGTGGTTGCCGGTATTTGTGACAAAGTGTTGGTGATGTATGCGGGAAGAACGATGGAATATGGCTCGGCTCGTGAAGTGTTTTATCAACCAACTCATCCTTATTCTATTGGCCTGCTTAATGCTGTTCCACGTCTTGATGGTGATGAAGCGTCGTTGACGACGATTCCCGGAAATCCGCCTAACTTATTACGATTGCCGAAAGGGTGTCCGTTTCAGCCCCGTTGTCAGTTTTCAGTAGGTCGTTGTGTAGATTGTGAACCAGGGTTAGAGACATTTGGCAACGGGCGTTTACGAGCTTGCTTTAAAGCGCCGGAGGAATTGGTATGAGCCCGATTGAAGAGAGACGCGTGCTGCTGGAAGTAGTAGATCTAAAAGTTCACTTTGATATCAAAGATGGCAAACAGTGGTTCTGGCAACCAACAAAAACCTTGAAAGCGGTTGATGGCGTTACATTAAGGTTATATGAAGGGGAAACTCTTGGTGTGGTTGGTGAATCCGGTTGCGGTAAGTCGACTTTTGCGCGTGCAATTATCGGATTGGTCAAGTCTTCTGGTGGTTCAGTAACTTGGTTGGGAAAAAGCCTGCTGGATATGGATGATAAACAGTGGCGAGATATTCGCAGTGATATCCAGATGATATTCCAGGACCCATTAGCATCCTTAAACCCGCGAATGACGATTGGCGATATTATCGCTGAGCCATTGCGCACTTATCATTCAAAAATGAAAGAGCCGGAAATTAAAGAGCGGGTAAAAGCCATGATGATGAAGGTTGGATTACTGCCGAATCTGATTAACCGTTATCCGCATGAATTTTCTGGTGGTCAGTGTCAACGTATCGGGATTGCTCGTGCACTTATTCTTGAACCTAAATTGGTGATTTGTGATGAGCCTGTATCCGCACTTGATGTATCCATTCAGGCTCAGGTAGTGAACCTGTTGCAGGAATTACAACGGGAAATGGGACTGTCACTGATTTTTATCGCCCATGATCTGGCGGTGGTTAAGCACATATCTGATCGTGTACTGGTGATGTACCTTGGACATGCGGTGGAACTGGGCACTTATGACGAGGTTTATCATAATCCACAACATCCCTATACCAAAGCGTTGATGTCGGCAGTGCCAGTGCCTGATCCCGATAAAGAACGAAATAAACACATTGAATTGTTGGAAGGAGAATTACCGTCACCTATCAATCCTCCATCAGGATGCGTTTTTCGGACACGTTGCCCAATGGCAGATCCTGAATGTGCTAGAACTCGGCCATTGATGGAAGGAAGTTTCCGCCATGCGGTGTCTTGTTTGAAGGTTGATCCACTGTAGTTATTGAAGTGTTTTGTAAGGCATTTAAGTATGAGAGTTACTTTTTGGGTTTTGTGTTGGGATTCAGACCTGCATCAAAACGGGTAGCTCTCACTCTTTGAATAAAAAAATAGCAGATAAAATCACTGACCTTAATTTTTCAATCTTTCCACAAAATATGGTAAATCGGGTGAGAGTTTTCCCGGCAAATAAGGATACGAGCGAAAACATCGTTGATCTCGGCATCTTCAGATTCTGCCAGCCCGATAATGACCTCAGCAAAAAAATCAGGGTTCGGATCAAAATCCACGTATTTAACCCACTCATCAGAAGGGGGCAGTAATTCTGCGCCGCCACGTATTTCGAATTGTAAGCTAAACAGTAGAATATCAGCGGGGTCGAGGTTGGATGAAGCCAGTTCAAGAAAGATGTCATAGGCTTTCTCAAGGGTTTCATCTTCTGTCATTCGGTTATTGATGTCTAAATCCATAGCTTGTGAGGATCTGTTGTCCATATTGATTTATTCGTGGGTCATGATGAAGGAATTAAAGCATGTTGAAGCGTTGATTGGTACCCCCGTCTTTACAAGACGAGGGTGTTGGTCACAATAGTGGGCTAAAAAAGTAACAAATACGTTCAATTATCCGATGCCACAAAGGGCGTTGTTCCCACTCCTTGGTTTCCAGCAATGTAGAATGGGCGATATAATCATATTGCACCAGTGTCAGATCATTACCAAAGTTTTCATCATCAATAACCACGGTAATTTCGAAATTTAGCCACAGGCTACGCATATCGAGATTCACTGAACCCACCATGCTGAGTTGACCATCAACTAAAACGCTTTTGGTATGTAGCAAGCCATCCTCAAACTGGTAAATCTTAACACCGGCATTTAACAATTCAGCAAAAAATGCACGGCTTGCCCAACGAACTAAGAAGAAATTATTTCTGCGTGGAACGATAATAATAACTTCAACCCCTCGTAAAGCTGCGGTGCAAATAGCATTTATCAGGTCATCACTGGGAACAAAATAAGGGGTGGTTAAAATCAGTTGTTTACGGGCAGAGAAAATAGCCGTCATTAAAGATTGTTGAATCAATTCCTCGGGGAATCCAGGGCCGGATGCAATAACCTGAGTTGTGTGCCCGCTAGCCTGTTCAAATGGCATAATATTGTTATCCGGTGATGGAGGAAAGATACGTTGACCTGTTTCCATTTCCCAGTCACAGGCGTAAATAACCCCCATAGTCGTGGTAACGGGTCCTTCCATACGCACCATGATATCGATCCATTGCCCAACGCCGGCATCTTGTTTAAAGAAGCGCGGATCGACCATATTCATACTGCCGGCATAAGAAATATAATCATCTATCAAGATGATTTTACGATGTTGGCGCAAATCCATCCGGCGTAGAAATAGACGGAATATGTTGACCGGCAAAGCTTCAACAAATTCAATTCCCGCCTGGCGCATGATATCCGGGTATTGGCTACGGCAATATAACCAGCTACCGGCTGAATCCACCATAATACGGCATCTGACGCCTCGGTGTGCCGCGGCCATAAGCGCATCAGTCACTTGTTCAACCAAGCCGCCGGATTGCCAGATGTAAAACACCATATCAATACTGTGTTTGGCATTCTCAATATCTTTGATAATGGTTTTCAGTGAATGGTCATAGGTTGTCAGTAGTTGGATCTTGTTACCTTTAACACCAGCAAGCCCTTGTCGTCGTTCGCAAAGCTGGAATAAAGGCGTCGCGACTTCGCTATTTTCCGTGGCGAAGATATGACGAGATTTACGCAGTTCTTCAAGCCATACGGTTGTTGAAGGCCACATGGCTTTTGCTTGTTCAACTCTACGTTTTCCCAAATGCAGCTCGCCAAACGACAGGTAAGCGATGATTCCAACTAAGGGAAGGATATAAATAATCAACAGCCAGGTCATAGCAGAAGTGACCGGCCGGCGTTTTATCAGAATGCGTAAGGTGATACTGGCAACAATCAGCCAATAAAAGAAAATAGCAAGCCAACTTAGGACGGAATAAAAGGTTGTCATATTCGGCAATCAATCCTGTTTTGTTCAGACATCTTTGGTGGCGTTTGACACGGTTTTCTCAAGACACAGCATATAAACGATCTAATTAACCCGATGAATTTACCAAAAAATCGGCAAATATACTGCAAGCATCATACTTGATATTAGTCATTTCGCATTATTGATATAAAAAGTACTATCCAGATACGCCTTGGATATCTTTTTTAAAGGCTTATAATGAGCGTGATATTTTTATAGGTATGACTTTATGAAACGTAGTCGGAATGAAGTAGGGCGGTGGCGGATGTTACGCCAGAATTCTAACCGTCGGCGCCGTTGGCTGGAAGGGCAATCAAGACGTAATTTACGCATTTATTCACTACGTAAATTAAATGGTTATAAACAGCGTCGAGCTTTATTGTTTGTTCAGCATGGCGAATGGATACATTGAAAAAATAATATTTTTGGCCTTATATTCACGCTCACCTACAATCTTTATTGAATATGATTGCTATTTGCATTTAAACTAGCAGTCATTCGAGGATTGACTATTATGCTGCTAATCAAGAATTCCCTTATGCGCTGGATACGTTGGCCAATATTGCTATCAGTTTGTTTGCACATTTCTATTGCTGCCGCTCTTTTTTGTTCTGCAATGCCGGAAAAACAGTCTGATATTGCACTTATGTCTGTCGCTATGATTCAGTTAGCGGCTGAAGAAGTTCCTGTTTCAGAGCCGGCTGCGCCTGAACCTGAATCAGAGCCGGAGGAGCCGGAACCTGTTCCGGAGCCGGTAATTCCAAAACCAGAGGTGAAGAAACCGAAACCAGAAGTGAAGAAGAAGGTTGTTAAAAAGCAATCTGAACCCGTTGAAAAGAGAGCTGAACAACCGGAAAAACCGCAGTTTAATCAGAATGCGCTGGCTAACCGTACTGATAATAATCAGAATAAACCGGTGGTTAAACCGCAGAATGGGCCAAGGGCATTAAGTAAAGCGTTACCTGTCTACCCATCCAGAGCTTCGGCATTGGGTACCGAAGGCTATGTAAAAGTCAAATATGATATTGATGAAGATGGACGGGTAAAAAATATAGAAGTCATTGGCGCTAATCCACCCAATGTTTTTGAAAGGGAGGTGAAAAAAGCGATGAGAAAATGGCGCTATGAAAAAATACCTGCGGTTGGTTATATCACCACCGTCGAATTCAAAATTACGGGTATATCTCAATCCTGATTATCGGGGAAATGGAAATAAAAAAAGGAGCATTATCAACACGCTCCTTTTTCCATTAGTAATTAGCCTTATTCGTTAGTGCTGCTAGTGAGCTGAAAGTGAGTTTTGCCTTCTGGCAATCGACGGGAGGTATTATCTTCATTAACCGCGACATAAGTGAAGACCGCTTCGGTTGCACGATAGCGTTGACCGACGGGTTCAGAGGCGACTTTCTTCACCCAGACTTCGATATTGATGGTAATCGAACTGTTACCGGTTTTGAGGCAATGTGCATAGCAGCAGACGACATCACCAACGGCGACAGGTTTCAGGAAAGTAATACCATCTACTCTGACAGTGACAACACGGCCTTCCGCAATTTCTTTTGCCAGAATTGCACCACCAATATCCATTTGTGACATTAACCATCCACCAAAAATATCTCCATTGGCGTTGGTATCAGCGGGCATAGCCAGTGTGCGGAGGACTAACTCTCCGTTAGGTAATTGTTGTTGTGTCATTGAAAACTTTACTTTATTTGATGAAAAAACAATACCTGCCTACAGACGATAGCAGGCAGGTATCCATTTGAATGGGGTTACTTCTGTTCGCGTGGCAGGTGACGGTAAATATATACTACACTGAGCACGGTGAAAACTAGAGTCAGGGCGGTTAGACCAAATACTTTAAAGTTAACCCAGACATCTTGTGGTAGCCAAAATGCGACATAAATATTCGCTAGCGCACAGGCGATAAAAAACAGCGCCCATGCCATATTGAGTTTATTCCAGACAAGATCGGGTAAAACTAACTCTTTTCCTAGCATTTTCTGAATCAGTGGTTTTTTCATAAACCATTGGCTGCTTAACAAGGCTAATGAGAATAATGCATAGATGACGGTAACTTTCCATTTGATAAATAGATCACTGTGGAAAGCTAAAGTCAGAGTACCGAAGACAGCAACCATGATAAAAGTGATCAGGGAGGATTTCTCTACTTTCCGGTAGATGAAATAAGTAATAGCGACAGCTAAACCGGTGGCGGCGATCAGCGCTCCAGAAGCGTAAAAAATGTCATACATTTTGTATACGACAAAAAAGACGACTAAAGGTAGAAAGTCTAAAAGTTGTTTCATATTTGAACCTATTGTAATTTCGGCATCTGATTATCATCCGATTTTAGTCATTTTGAAATCCATAGGGTATACCCGTCATCTTTCAAGTTGCTTCTTTGTTGGCTGCGCTCACTCACCCCAGTCACATAGTTATCTATGCTCCCGGGGATTCGCTCCCTTGCCGCCGCGATGCATCTTGAAATCCATAGGGTATATATCTCTCAATAAAAAAGATTTTTATCGAGCGGTTTCGCAGAATTCTATCATAAAGCGCGGCGTAATTAACTTCCGGTTGTCAGTGAGCATATAACGCAGCATTATAGCTAAAACCCGTTGAAAAATAAGAGGGCATAAACCAGATGCAGTGGAAAAAACTACAGCGTTGGATGCCAGGGTTGGGCAATTTTTCTCATTATCGCAAGGAATGGTTGAGTCATGATTTAAGAGCCGGGTTTTCTGTCGCCGCAGTTGCGCTGCCGGTTGCTATTGCTTACGCCGAATTGATGGGAATAAGTGCAATTATCGGTCTTTATGCTTGTATTTTACCCATGTTCGCTTATGCATTATTTGGTACCTCAAGACAGTTGATTGTCGGGCCGGATGCAGCAACGTGTGCCGTTATTGCGGCGGCTGTCGCGCCATTGGTTTTTGATAATGAAGATGTACGCTGGCAGCTCACGATCGTAATGACCTTAATGACTGGGATATGGTGTGTTCTCGCCAGCCACTTCCGATTAGGCGCGTTTGCTGATTTTCTTTCCAGACCGATCCTGAAAGGATTAATGAACGGTGTCGCATTGACAATCATTGTGGATCAGCTAGCGAAAGTCTTTGGTTTTGCTGGCGTACCGGCGGGATTGATTGAACGGGTGATCGCGTTACCTGCCAAACTGATGAATACACATTTACCGACGCTAGCAATGTCTGTTGCTACGATGTTGATTTTGCTCACTGTGCGTTTTTTGCGTCCGACTTGGCCGGGGCCTTTGTTGGCAATGGTATTAGCGACTTATGTAAGCTGGCAATTTGGTCTGGAAAAATATGGCATTCAGATTGTGGGTAGTGTCAGCGGTGGGGGATTACCAGTTGTACCCGTGCCCGATTTCCAGCCAGGTATTATGCGTGAGCTAGTTATCCCATCTTTGAACCTTGCTGTTATCAGTTTTGTCAGTTTTATGATGACGGCCCGTAGCTTTGCCAGTAAAAATGGTTATCAGATTGATGCAGATTATGAACTTAGAGCTTTAGGTATTGCGAATATCGCTTCTGCTTTATCACAAGGATTTGCTGTCAGTGCCGCCAGCAGTCGTACTGCGGTTAATGATGCGATTGGTGGGAAAACGCAATTGGTCTCGGTTATCGCAGCGACCATTATTTTGCTGGTCTTGTTATTTATGACAAGTTTCCTGGCTTATATCCCGTTGTCATCGCTTGGTGTGGTGTTGATTTATTCGGCATCGTCACTGTTGGGCTTACGGCAGATTTGGTCACTGAGGAAAAGAAATCATCAGGCATTTACTTTATCACTATTTACATTAATTGCCGTGCTGGTGGTTGGTTTGATTAACGGTGTTGGTTTCGCCGTTTTGCTTGGTTTATTACAGTTTTTGCGAATTATATTCCGCCCGACAGATCAGCTCTTAGGGGTGAATGACCAAGGAATGATTCATTCAATGAATCATGGCAATGATATTAAACCAATAGATGGTGTAATGATGTATCGATTTAATTCACCATTGACTTATTTCAATGTTAGTTATTTTAAAAAGCGGGTGTTGCAGCATGTTGACAGGATTCAAAAACTTAACAAAACGCAAAAACGTCCGGGTTGGCTGGTTGTCGACGCGGCTGTGAGTTTTACCCATGATGATGTCAGTGTATTTGCTGCTATTGATGAGTTGATTAGTGAATTGAAAGTCAGAGATATCACATTGGTGCTCGCTGGTCGCCGGACAGAACTTACCCGTTGGATAAAACAGAATAAGCTGCAAAGTAGTGATGACGATCTGATTGTGGCGCCCGATCTCTATTTTGCGGTACGAATGATCCAAAGTAAGCCTGAATGGTACTCGAATTACATTAAAAGATAATAATTTACAGTTGGTTGTTCACTTGAAGTTCGTTGAATAAAAGATTATGATTAGATCATAACAAACAAGGAGGTTTTAGTCATGCAATTTGATTCAGGTTTGGACGTCTTACTTGGGTTGCATGGTCAGAGAGTCTATCGGGATGATGGTTATTGGTGGAAAATTGAAGTATGGACAGTTGAGCCGACGAATTTCATTCCACATGGTATTCGTTATAACTTAACGCTACATGACAAATACAATACGCGAGTATTTGGCATGGATAATGCGCACGCAATTATTCCACCAAAGAGAAGTCAGTACCGAGGACGATTGGTGTATGACCATGTTCACAGAAACTCCATAGATAAAGGTGTTCCGTATGAATTTACTTCTGCATATCAGTTAATTGAGGATTTCTTTACTAAAATTGATGAAATTATCGCTGAACGCGAAAAAAGAGGGTAATACGATGAAAGCACTCATTGGCGTGATGAATGAAGAGCTTATACGCAAACGCACATTGGCTATTATTAAAGGTGAATATGTTGTTCAACCTGATGAGCCTAAAATCTGGTTTACTTCCATGATTGCTCTTGCTCAAGTACTTAGTAGTGACAATATTGCGCTTCTGCGTCTTATCGATGAGCACAAACCAGAGACAATCGCAGAGCTGGCTAATCTGTCAGGAAGGAAACCAAGCAACTTGTCAGTCACATTAAAGACGCTTAGCCGACATGGTTTTGTCACGCTTGAAAAAAGTAATAAAAGTGTAAAACCAAAGGCACTGTTTACTGACTTTGAAATAAAAATTGAGCAAGAAATCAGTGAAAGGGTTATGTCATCTTGTAGGGCTAAAAATATAGCAGCTTGAAATAGCAAATTTAATACTATGTAAATTAACACCATATAAATTAATACAACGTAAACTTTCAGCCTCATAGTTTTATCACTATGGGGTTTGATTGAATAATAATTCAACTGTAATAGCGTTATTGAAAACAGAAAGTGAATACGAGAAATAAAATAATCACATTTGATAATTATCATTGAGAAAAATAGTTATTAATTCCTGAACGTATGATTATTGAGCGTCATTCTTCTATTATCTGAGATGTCAGATCCTGAATACCTGCCTTATTTTAAAATTTCTTTTTAAAAAACAATATGATTGAAGCATTAAGTATTTAATACCACGTTACATTTTGTTTTTCGATAAGTATATTTTAACAAAGCAAAATCATTATTACTTGTAAAATAACTATTTAGGACGTTCCAATGAAAAAGGCATTGATAGCCTCAGCAGTGGCAGTTGGTTTATCTGTATTCTCATTTGCAGCAAATGCTGGTGAACACACGATTTCGGGTGGTTATGCTCAGAGTCATGTGAAAGTTGATGGTGAAAAACTTGATGAAAACCCAAAAGGTTTTAACCTGAAATATCGCTACGAGTTGGATAATAATTGGGGTGTTATTAGTTCATTCACGCTGACACATCAGGGCTATGATTTCTACGATTATGGCGGCAAAGTGGGTACGGCTGATTTAGATTATTATTCTCTGATGGTTGGCCCTACATACCGTTTTAATGAATATGTGAGTATATACGGTCTGGTGGGTGCAGCACACCGGAAAGTAAAGGGTGAAACTTCTGCGTTGGGTGTTGCTAATGACTATGACTTTGACTATAAAGAAAGTAAGACATCTGCTGCTTATGGTTTAGGATTGCAGTTTAACCCTATGCCAAATTGGGTTATTGACGCGTCCTATGAATATTCAAAACTGGGTGATTTCAAAGTGGGCACTTGGGTAATTGGTGCGGGTTATCGATTCTAAATAGTATTTCCAATGTAGTCGTTCCTTTAAAGGGAATTCAGTCCAACTTTTGCGCTCTGTGCAATTTTATTAAGTGGCTGAAGATAATAAAGTAATGTTAAAACCGACTCCCTGTTAGCTTAGCTTGGCAGATAGTTTATCCATCAAGGCTATCGAAATAATGAGAACAGAGAGTACGGATTTTCATCAGGGATTATTAAAACCGGATATATGTTTGTGACTATTTTTTGCCAGAAAATCTTATTTATAGATTTGTATTGATTTAGTCTCCATATATCGATTTAGTTGAAATTGTTCGTCCATGTTTAGCTATGTAATCTAAAGATTATTCCTTTAATTAGTTATCACTGTATATTCTATGCAAAATTCCCTGTTGTAAGACAGGGAATTTTTTTGCATTTATTTCAATAGTGATGAAATGCCATAAGTACGAAAAATAGCCGATTGATATGGAGAGATTACTCTGATCAAGGCGGGAAATATTTATTACTTGATCTTGTTAAACGGAAACTTAACAAAAGACGGGATTGAGTTGTTTTCTATTGGTTGCTGATAAATAATTACGGCCCGTAATTAATCTTTTCTATAATTTTATATAACATTAGGGATTTTCAATGAAAAGTACATTAGTGGCCTCAGTGGTGACAGCAAGTTTATCTGTATTCGCATTTGCGGCAAATGCCGGTGAACACACGATTTCTGGTGGTTATGCTCAGAGTCATGTAAAGTTTAATGGTGAAAAGATTGATGGTAATCCAAAGGGAAAGGGCTTCAACCTGAAGTACCGCTACGAGTTGGATAATAATTTTGGCGTTATTAGTTCATTAACATATACCCACAAGGGTTTCGATAAATCTGATGTGAATTATTATTCCCTGATGGCGGGTCCTACATATCGCTTTAATGAATATGTTAGTATATATGGTATGGTTGGTGCTGCGCGTGGAGAGTTTGAAGTTCCTGTTTTGAATGGGTCATATACCGAGGGTAAGTCATCTGTCAGCTACGGACTGGGATTACAGTTTAACCCTATGCCAAATTGGACTATTGATACATCCTATGAATACGCAAAATTTAATGACGCCAGATTGGGCGACCTTAAAGTAGGCACTTGGGTAGTTGGCGTAGGTTATCGGTTCTAATAGAAATTTGTTAATTTTTACTTAATTTAGCTAACTCTTCTATAGAAATTCCCTGTTATATGACAGGGAATTTTTTGTATTTATATCAATAGCAACGATGTGCTCATCCAGCTATAACTAGCTTATTCTGTTTACCCCATAGTTTTATCACTATGGGGTTTTGTTTGAATAGCTATTTTATATTGATTTTGGTTGTGAAGAGGCAATCAGCATATACAACCGGAACAGATAAATCAGCAAAATAGCTGAAATGAGGTTATTGAACACACCAAGAATAATCCCTGCCATCTCGCTATGAATGAATGTTAGGCGGTCAATAATAAATACCAGTAAGAGCCTTGCGGTCAGCCATAAAAGAATTGCCGGAACCAACAGACGAATATTAGCAAATGCCAGTTTCCAGCTTATTTTCATAGAAGCAAAAACGCCGCGACGTTCAGCAGTCATAATCACGGGCGATAAAGCCAGTGCGATAGACAAAATAATGCCTGGTACTAGCATCAGCATCAAGCCCAGTTGAATTAGCAGGGTGCAGATAAGCAGTAATAGGAACAGCTTCGGTAATTGGCTTGCGGATAAACCAATCGCCTGTAGTGAAGAGATACGATTTCCCGCTGAAACCGCCGAAACCAGCGTCAGTACTCCGCCGACCAGCAGCACGCTGCCAATCATACTTGAGAAAATGGTCCCGATTCCCGCTCGCATGATCATTGACTGTTGCTCTGGGGTCATTTGAGACACCAGCTCCTGAATACCGGCCTTGCCTGAAGTGGCAAACGTAAATTCTGCTTCTGTCAGCAACTTCATCTGTTCGCTGTCAGGAATAAACAGGTGCCCCAATAAGGTGGTAACCAGAGCCGCCAGAACGGCTAGGGTCAGGGTACTTAACAGTTGATTTTTGAAAAAGTTAAAACTGTCACGGTACAGGGTATTCGCCGTGATTGGCATGAAGACAGCTCCTATCAGGTTAAACAACAATGCATAAGGGCTGATTGTACCTTGTTATGGGGAAATGTGGATAGTAGAAACGAGATGATACGGATAAATTAATGGTTAACGGTGATTGTTGATAGTAGAAAAAAGTTCTTCACTTTATATTTTTAAGACAAAAATAAACATAAAATTAACCTTATTAGAACATAATGGAAATATAATGAGAGGAAAGATAAAACATCGAAACAGGTATATAAATAAAAGGTTTCTAATTGATTAATAATAAGTAAATTTTGATTTGGATCAATTCAAAATAATTCCTAATTGAAATAATAATATTGTAAATATGCGGTTTTACTGAAATTCTTTGAAAGATGTGATCTGTCTTGGATCATAAATTCTAATATATGAGTATATTTTAATTGACTTTAAATCACAGGAATGGGATGAATAATGAAAAAAATTTCTGCATTTGTATTAGCAGCGGCAACTTTAGCACCATCATTCGCTTTTGCTCATGAAGCGGGTGATTTCATTTTCCGCACAGGTACTGCGACAGTAAGACCTAATACGGGTTCTGATAATGTATTAGGGGTGGGTTCTTTGAGTGCGGATAATAATACCCAGATGGGTTTAACCTTCAGTTATATGATTACCGATAATATTGGTTTTGAATTACTGGCGGGGACACCCTTCCAGCATCGGGTAAGTTTACCGGGTGTTGGTGATATTGCTAAAGTAAAACATCTCCCGCCGACATTAATGGCGCAATACTATTTCGGTTCTAAAGAAAGTAGCTTCCGCCCTTATGTTGGGGTTGGTCTTAACTATACCACTTTCTTTAACGAAAAATTCAATGGTAATTCGGCTGTTAAAGATAGTAACTTACATAGTCTGGATTTGAAGGATTCTTGGGGTGTTGCGGGGCATGTTGGTTTGGATTATGAGTTAGATCAGAATTGGATGTTGAACGCCTCTGTGTGGTGGGTAAACATTGAAACGGATGTGAAATTTAAAGCAGGTGACCAGCAATATAAAATTGATACCCGGCTTGATCCGTGGGTATTTATGTTTGGGGTTGGTTATCACTTTTAATATAAAAATGGGGCAGATTTTGCCCCATTTTTTGTATTAAAGTTGAGTGGCAGACTTCATTTTTGATACAAATTCAGCCAGCTTCTCCAGCATTATTTTTGGCTGGGAAAGATTTTCTTCGATAATTTTAACGACGGCAGATCCTGAAATGGCTCCTGCTGCACCACTCGCTAATGTCTCTTTTACCTGCTTAGGTTCTGAAATACCAAATCCTTGTAACGGTGGCGCAGCATGATATTCCCATAGTTTATTGACTAAATGATTTAACGGTTTCTCACCTCGTCTTTCTATACCGGTCACTCCTGCTCTTGATAATAAGTAGGTATATCCGCGGCCATAAGAGGCAATTTCACGTAATAGTTCATCTTCCGCGTTGGGAGGGCAGATAAAAATAGGAGCGATACCCTGTTTCATCGCTGCGGTACGGAATGGCCGTGATTCTGACATGGGAACATCTGCAACTAATACCGAATCAACCTCTGCATCTTTGCAACGGCGGTAGAACTCGTCTATTCCATGATGAAAAACCAGGTTGGCATACATTAATAAACCAATAGGAATATCAGGATATTTTGCCCGAATTTTTGTTAATAGCTCAAAACAGAGTGTGGGGGTTACATTTGAAGAGAAGGCTCTCAGATTAGCGTTCTGAATAGTTGGTCCGTCAGCTAGCGGATCAGAAAAAGGAATACTTAACTCAAGAGCGTCAGCACCACTTGCAATTAGAGTGTCAATAATTTCCAGTGATAATTCCGGGTTTGGATCGCCTAGTGTGACAAAGGGGACAAAAGCACCTTGTTTACGACTTTCCAGTTGTTTAAATAGCTGCTCGTAACGTTCCATTAGATTTCCCCTCTGGATGTTAAAATATCGTGGACAGTAAATATGTCTTTATCACCGCGACCGGATAGATTAACGATCAGTAACTGTTCTTTATCAGGCGCTTGATGGATCATTTTTAAAGCATAAGCCAGTGCATGAGAGGATTCGAGGGCTGGAATAATGCCTTCCTCACGGGAAAGGGTTTTGAATGCTTCTAATGCTTCATCATCGGTGATGGAAACATAATCAGCTCGTCCAATACTGTTCAGATAGGCATGTTGAGGGCCAACGGAAGGGAAATCCAGACCGGCGGAAATAGAATAAGATTCTTCAATCTGGCCTTCATCTGTCTGCATCATTGGCGATTTCATACCAAAATAGATCCCCAATTTGCCATGTTTCAGTGGCGCGCCATGTTTACCGGTTTCAATACCTAGCCCGGCAGGTTCAATACCAATCAGGCGAACTGATGTTTCAGGAATAAATTCGGCAAACATACCAATGGCATTGGAGCCTCCGCCGACACAAGCTAACACGGCATCGGGTAGGCGTCCCTCTTTTGCCAGAATCTGGGATTTGGCTTCTTCGCCGATCATACGTTGGAACTCTCGAACCATCGTCGGATAGGGATGTGGCCCAGCGGCAGTCCCTAATAAATAGTGGGCTTTATCGTAGCTGCCAGACCAATCACGTAATGCTTCATTGCAGGCGTCTTTTAAGGTGGCGGAGCCGCTGTGAACTGGAATGACTTCGGCTCCCATCAGGCGCATGCGGAAAACATTAGGGGATTGGCGCTCCACATCTTTAGCGCCCATATAAATGCGGCATTTCATATTTAAAAGCGCACAGGTGAGGGCGGTTGCTACACCATGTTGACCAGCGCCGGTTTCTGCAATAATTTCGTTTTTGCCCATGCGTTTCGCCAATAATGCCTGACCAAGTACCTGATTGGTTTTATGAGCGCCGCCGTGTAATAAATCTTCACGTTTCAGATAAAGACGAGTTTTGGTGCCTTTTGTCAGATTACGGCATAACGTTAATGCCGTTGGCCTGCCGGCATAATTTTTCAGTAGATCTTGAAATTCTTGCTGGAATTCGGGATCTTGTTGAGCGGCAATAAATGCGGCTTCTAATTGTTCAAGGGCTGGAATAAGGATCTGTGGTACAAATTGTCCACCGAAATCACCAAAATAGGGGTTAAGCTTACTCATTTATTTGTCCACTTGTCATTAATCAGAATATTGTAATTAATCGGTAAATTGTAATTAATCGGTAAATTGTTGCTTATTGGTAACAGCGTAGGAGCTGAAACACTTTATTTAATTTATGACTGCTTTTAATGCCGGGTGCGCTTTCGACGCCAGAGTTAAAATCAAGGCCGCAACAGCCATATTTTGCTGCTTGTTGGCAATTTTCTTCATTTAACCCACCGGCTAGCATGACATTGGCGAGTAATTGCTTTTCAAGTAATTGCCAATCGAAACTTTGGCCGGTTCCACCTTTGCCGTTATCCAGTAAATAACGGTCAACATTTTCGGCTTGGACGTGAAATGCCTCTTTCGACATATCAATTGCCTTCCAGATTTGACAATTTTCAGGCAGTGTTTTTCGCAGTTCTGCAATATAAACTTCGCCTTCTGCGCCGTGTAATTGCACCGCAGCCAGAGAAAGAGTACGGGCGGTATGACTGATGAATGCAGATGATTGATTTTGAAATACCCCTACATATTTGAGATTTGCCGCATTGATAATTTGTTGGGCTTGTTGAATATTAATATTACGTGGTGAATGTTCAGCAAATATCAAACCACCATAAACAGCACCTGCCTGTAATGCCGCTTTAGCATCTTGTGGACGCGTTAACCCACAGACTTTATTTTCACCCAAAATCAATTGACGTAATGCCAAGTCCAGATTGGATTGGGCCATCAAAGCACTGCCAATGAGAAAGCCATTAGCATAATGACTAAGATCACGAATTTGTTGATGCTGGTGGATGCCCGACTCGCTAATAACAATTGTTTCTTTTGGTAACTGTGGCGCAAGTTGCTTGGTACGGTTTAAATCGATAGAAAGATCTCTCAGATCACGGTTATTGATACCTATCACTTTAGCTTTTAGCGCCACTGCTCTGGCTCGCTCTTCCTCTGAACTGACTTCCGTCAGTACGCCCATATTCAGGCTATGGGCAAGTTCAGACAGCGCAATATATTGCTGATTATCAAGAACAGAAAGCATCAGTAAAATTGCATCGGCTTGATAATAACGGGCAAGATAAATTTGATAAGGATCGATAATAAAATCTTTGCACAATACCGGCTGGTCAACAGCGTCACTGACTAAGCGAAGAAATTCATAGCTACCCTGAAAATATTTTTCATCAGTTAATACAGAGATGGCGGCAGCATAAGGTTGATAAATTTTCGCTATTTGAATGGGATCGAAATCTTGACGAATAACGCCTTTAGAAGGAGAAGCCTTTTTACATTCCAGAATAAAAACCGTCTGTTCACTACTTAACGTTTGATAAAAATGACGATTGCTGGCAACAACGGCATCAATAAAACCTTCCAATGGTTGCTGTTGTTTGCGATCAATAAGATATTCGGCTTTATCATTAACAATTTTCTGTAAAATGGTGGCTTGCATGATTAACTCCTTGTTGCAAGTGCTATGACTCGTTCATAAGCTCGGCCACTGTGAATGGCTTCGAGAGCTTGTTGGGTGTTATGACGTAAATTTTCCTGTCCATGAATTTTCATTAACAGGGCAACGTTAGCCGCAACGGCATCAGCATGCGCTTTCTTGCCTCGCCCTTGTAACAATAAACTGAGCATTTCACGATTATCCTCTGGTGAACCTCCTTTTAATGCGGATATTGGATGATGTTGTAAACCAAAATCTTCAGCATTTAATTGATAATGGATAATTTCTCCGTCATTAAGTTCTGCGACTTTCGTTGGCGCATGTAGTGCGACTTCATCCATGCCGCCGCTGTGAACAACCGCCGCCCGTTGATAGCCGAGAACCTGTAAGGTGTGGGCAATAGGTCCAACGAGTTCAGGGCTGTAGACGCCAATTAAAGCCAGTGGTGGACGAGCCGGGTTGATCAGAGGACCTAATATATTGAATATAGTCCGGGTTTTCAGTTGTTGACGTACCGGCATTGCATGACGGAATCCAAGATGATATTGAGGTGCGAATAGGAAACAGATGCCGATTTCATCTAATGCGCTACGGGCACATTCCGCGCTGAGATCAAGAGCGATACCAAACGCTGCCAACAAATCAGAAGAACCTGATCGACTGGAAACACTGCGATTA
>NZ_LOIC01000042.1:1894-23224 GCF_001684335.1 Photorhabdus namnaonensis | reverse complement strand
GGCGGTTGAAATATTGATGCTGTTCGCGCCATCACCGCCTGTTCCGACGATATCGCAGAAAGTGTAATCCGGCCGTGGAAATGGCAGGGCATTTGCCAGTAATGCTTGGGCTGCGCCGGCGATCTCCTGAGGTTGTTCACCGCGTAATTTCATGCTGATAAGTACAGCAGCGAGTTGTGATTCACTTAATTCTCCTTGAATAATGGCTGCAAATAGTTGCTGGCTTTCTTGTTGCGTCAGTGTCTGCGCATTAAACAATTTGTTGAAAATAGCCTGCATTTTCATCTCCCCTTTAATTTAGTGCCCAGACCAGAGTTTGTTCAAGTAATTTAGCGCCCTGAGTTGTGAGAATTGATTCTGGGTGGAATTGAAATCCACAAACCTTATGTGTATTGTGGCGAACCGCCATAACAGTATCACCACAACGGGCAGAAATAGTTAGTTCGGATGGAATTTTGTTACCCGCGAGAGAGTGATAACGGGCAACCGGTAGAGGATTGGTCAAATTAGCGAACATAGCTTGATTATCGTGTTCTGCCAGAGAAGCTTTGCCGTGTAGGATTTCATCAGCGGTGGAAATTTCTCCACCATAGGCTTCAATAATGGCTTGATGCCCAAGGCAGATGCCGATTACTGGGATTTTGCCGATGATTTGTTGGAGTAATTGAGGCATACAACCGGCGTCAGAGGGTTTACCCGGTCCCGGTGAAAGCATTAATAACGGTGAAGAGAGCATGCTTAATTGCTGCATAATCATTTCAGTTGCAACAGTATTGCGATAGATAACCACCTGATGACCATGATTACGTAATTGATCGACCAGGTTATAGGTGAATGAATCCACGTTGTCGAGTAGCAGAATATTTGCCATTAGAAAATCTCCTCTGCTTGATGAGCTTCAATAATTGCGCGAATGACTGCTTTTGCTTTGTTACGAGTCTCTTCGGATTCTGCTAAAGGTTCGGAATCTAGCACGATACCGGCGCCAACTTGAACAGTCGCTATGCCATCTTCCACGTAGGCAGAGCGAATAACGATGCAATTATCCATATCTCCTTTGCCGGTGAAATAACCGACAGCACCACCATAGCTGCCCCGGCGTTCATTTTCATAGTGAGCGATAAGTTGCATTGCGCGTACCTTCGGCGCACCAGTAAGGGTACCCATATTCATACAAGCTTGATAAGCATGAAAGATATCCAAATCATGGCGTAATGTTCCCACTACGCGGGAAACCAGATGCATAACAAAGGAGTAGCGATCAACTTTTGTCAGATCTGCGACATAACGGCTGCCTGGTTCACAAATGCGAGCCAGGTCATTACGGGCCAAGTCGACCAGCATCAGGTGTTCGGCTAATTCTTTATGATCTGTTCGCATCTCCAGCTCGGTCCGGCTGTCCAGATCGGCATCCAGCTCTCCGGCCGCATTGCGCCCACGGGGGCGAGTGCCGGCGATCGGGTAAATTTCAATCTGGCGATTGGATGCATCATATTTAAGTGCGCTTTCAGGAGAAGCGCCAAACAGACAGAAATCTTTGTCCTGCATGAAAAACATATAGGGACTTGGATTGCGGTACTTAAGCTTTTGATAAGCATGAAGCGGCGCCGGGCAGGGCAGAAAGAAGCGTCTTGATGGCACCACCTGAAAAATATCTCCCTGACGGATATATTGCTGCAACTGTGCCACCATTTCTGCATAGGCTTTATCATCCCGATTGTATGAAACTTTCATGGTTGGCAGAGAGATTTGCTTTACCGGCTCAATAGGTTCGGTAATGAGCGCCGCTAATGTTTTCAATCGTTGCTTAAGGCGTTGCTTTTCTGCTTGAGAATCACTGAAAAGGGAGATTTGCAAACGTGCATTTTTATTCTGATGGTCGATCACTAATAACGTTTCTGCGAGATAAAAACAGAAATCAGGACAGCGTTGAACGGTTTTTACGGTTGGTAATGGCTCAAATCCGGCCACCAGATCATAGGAAAAAAGACCGCCGACAAATATTGCGTCTATGTTGTGTGGAAATGAATTGTGTGATGGCTCTTCCTCCAGAGAAAGCAGGGCGCGCAGTGCATCAAATACGGATATCGCTTTCAGACGATTATCTTCATCTATATTGTGATTGATTGGCGGGAAGGTAACTTGAAGAGCATTATTTGTCATTTCAGATTGGACATTGCTGGCCAATTTATTGGCCAAAATGGGTAATAAATTCCGACCATTTTCGGTCAACGCGTCAAAAGTAACCTGATTGCCGTTGGCGCTGATACGTAAGGCGCTATCGATAATCAACAGACTTTTTAAATTTTTTTTGCTGTTAATTTCCGCAGATTCCAGCAATAAAGTTGCTGGTCGTTCACCGCAGAGTTGGTTGAATAGCAGAGTAGGATCGGGTTGATAAGCGGTTTCCTGCTCGATTACTGTGATTTTTGGTTGTTTATCCGTCATTTTCTCGTCCTGTTAATAAGTTACGTATATAAAAAAACCCGCTGTTTAGGCGGGTTTTGGTAATTTGGCACTGTTGATTTATGTGCGTGACCATACCGCCCTTACTGGGAAGTTATGCCACCAACGGATAGACGTCATACATGCAGCCATTTTCAGTGCCTCTTTAGTATTAATAAATAGATGGTATACAAGACAATATCTTTCTCACTCTTGTACTAGTAAACTGGATCGGAATTTATGTGTCAAGTATTTTTTGCAAAGGTTAATTGGTACGCACATTCGTTACGGTGTAACAAAAAATAGTTAGAAATAAAATAATTATAGGATTCTTAATTTTAATAAAACTATTACTTCACTGTCACAAATAATGCATATTATCATTTTATAATATAGTCATAATATATATTTAGTAATGTTAAATATATAAATCATGTTTTATTAAAAAAGAATATTAACGATAACAGATTTTGACTAACACGCAGAATTGGCTGGATTTTATCTGAGTCAATAGGCCGAAGGAAAAAAGAGACTGTTAATTTTTATATCTGTATATGAAAAAAAGAGGTTTAGCTAATATTACTGTAAGAAGTAATATTCAGGGCTCTAACATATCGTGTTATTTAGAATTTAAATCTTTATAAGTTAAAGCTATGTAATTCTTTGTATTCAATACGTTATAGGTATTCTTGGCTAATCTGAATACTTATAGGACTCTACTTAATTCTGGCATTGGCTGCCATGATTTAACTCTCTGATGTTTAAACAATTGTATCGCTAATGGAGTGAGATATGAGTGAAAATGAACCAAAAGCAGATAGCCAATTGGTGTATGAAACTGATCCACATAAAGTTAAGGATTCAGAAGAGGGCGCGGCGCAAAAAACTTATCGGTTAAATGGTTTTGATCCTAAAACAACCGATGGCGTATTATCATATACACCGACAAGACTTGCTAAAACGGTTTTTAATACTTACGAGGAGAAAGATGATTTTGGCGTTTTCTGCTATTTATCTGATTGGTCAATCTATGATGCGCGTTTGGTTGACACAGCAACGGAAGATGATTTTAAAAAGTATGGTGGCAGAAGTGCTGATTTAATGCGTTTTAAGGGCGATAAAGAAAAAGGAAAACCGTTTAAGAGAATCATCTTTAGTTTTGCAGGTATTATTGGAGATGCCGGGGATAAGAGAGCAACCATCATTGCTGCGGCGGGTAAAGATGGATGGCAAATGGGGGATGCTGAACAAGATATTTTAGAGAATCACGAAGGCAAACCGATTCCAATTGATCCTTGGGCAGATGTTGCAGCCTACCTTAATTGTGGTTTTACTCAGTGGGCAGGCAATCCTGTAGACTTATATCAGCAGGATAAAGCCCAGGGGGTATTAGGAGGTTTACGTTTACTCAAGGAGGAAAATCCAGATCTGGAAATTTCTGTCAGTGTTGGCGGTTGGTCAATGAGTGGTGCTTTTTATAAAGTTTGTCGTGATGAGAAACTGCGCCAACGGTTTGTTGAAGGGGTCAAAGATTTATACACCAGATTCCCCATGCTAACCCACATTGATCTTGACTGGGAATATCCTGGTTCTGCGGGGGAAAATAATCAATTTGATGAAGATGATTATAAGTATTTTGCTGAGCTTATTAAGGATTTAAAAAATGCAAATATCAGTAATTTAAAAGGAATTAGTATTGCTGCTCCCGCCGATATAGAAAAAATAAAAGCAGCGAATATTCCACAATTGATCGCCGCCGGTGTCAATGAAATCAACTTAATGACTTATGATTTCTTCACATTGGGTGACGGAAAGCTTTCTCATCATACCAATCTTCATCGCAATAAGGATGATCAGTATTCTAAATATTCAGTCGATGATGCAGTTAACTATCTTATTTCTTTAGGTATTAATAAGAAATTTATCTATATCGGTTATTCTGGTTATACTCGTAATGCCAGAACTGCGGAGTTAGAGAGTAAGAATAATGAGCAACTCGTTGGGAAATATACTGACGGAACATCCACAGTAGGAGGTTTCGAATACAGCGTAATTGAATGGACAGATATTATCTATAATTATGTTGATTATGAAAATCAAATAGGTCGTAATGGCTATACGGTTTTCCATGATCCAATAGCGAAGGCTGATTATCTTTACAATAAAGAGCTCAAAGTATTTATGTCATTAGATACGCCACGTTCAGTCAGAGAAAAAGGCCGCTATGTTAAAGAAAAAGGACTTGGTGGTTTATTTATTTGGACCGGCGATCAGGATAATGGCTTGTTAACAAATGCTGCTCATGAAGGATTGGGCCGTAAAGCAATTAAAGAAGTTATCAAAATGGACCCGTTCTATTTTGAAGGTGATCTTCCTTCTTACGATAAACCGAAAGAGAAACAGTGTGAAGCATGTAAATTAAATTGAATTTATACTTTAAAAAAATCTCACTATTTAAAGTGGTTATAGTCTCTATAACTGTGCTATTCAGGTGTTTCCGATTAATTAGGTTGGGAATAATACGATGGACAAATATAAAAGCATTTCTCGTGAAAAACAGGATATAACAAAAGTATCGCCATTATTAGCAGCGGTGGCAGAGATAAAATCATCAGCAGCGCCAATATTACCGACACGTTATATGCTGGCGAACTCAGAACAGAAGGAAGACAATTCTACTGTCACGCTACTCAATACACTCCAACGTCTGGGTTATCACTCAATTTTTGATATTATTGAAGTATCAAAACAGCGATTTATTAAACGTCATAACGAATCTTTATCAGGTCATGCCGAGGTAATCTTTGATAAAGCAGTGAGTGCGGCTAATCAATTGGTACAAAGTTATCGGCAAAGACAATTGAGAGATTACGATGGCGCATCATTAACAAAAGCGAGTTATCAGGCAAGATATTCTTTTTATAGTGGTGACAATACCGACGAAAAAGAAAAATTGCCTGATTATAGTAATTTATTTCCTGAGCCTTGGGATGATTTCTGTCAGCCAGACGCTATTGAGGCCCTTGATAGTCCGGTAAATTACCTGCTTGATCTTTATAAATTTGTACAACAAATCGAGTTGGATGGTTCCAATAGTGCTGTGGGATTGGAGCAAAGGCGTGCTGATATTCCTGACTTATTACTTAATAGTGATAATCTTTACAAAGAGATTACAGCAATCTCTATTGTGAATGATGTTTTGTCGGAAAGTGCCAGGGAATATATTGATCAGACGGGCCATGCGGATAAACCGGTTAATCAGGTTTTGGGAGAGACTCGTTTTCCATTTACACTACCTTATAGTTTACCTTCCCAACAGATAAATAAAGGCTTAGCCGAAGAAGAGACGGAATTAGGCACGATTATTCAGCAAGTGGATCAGCAATTTCCCTGGCATATCTTAACTGAAAAGCGTGATCAGGCTTTGCTTGCTTATACTCAATTGAGTAAGGAGCAAATGACTTTACTGACAGAAAAAAGCCCATTTGCACAAAACCTTTTATCACGTGAACAACTTATTGAGAGTTATTTCAGCACCAGTACAACAGAAGTATTGCCTGAGCGTGATATTTCAAAACATGCTTATATTATTCTCGCTGATGATAATGTCACTGGTCCGACATGGTTGAGTGATAATATTGATAAAGCTTATGACGAGATTGTTATTACTTGCGAAAATAAAGCGAAAGAGACGATCAAAGTTAAACTTCGTGGTGAAAATGTTCTGACCTATAATCGTGTAAAAGCGAGGATGGAACCATTTAATAATTCATCGCCATTTAGTCGGCAACTAAAGTTAACGTATGTAGAAAGCGATAATAGTGAAATTGGTAATTTAGATAATGGTCCTTTCTTTGGCGCAATGACAGTTTATGCTGCGGTACCCAAAGAAAACACAAATAATTCCTCGGTAAATATTGAAGGTATTAACTTCCTGACCATGACTTACCGCTTCGCGATTGCTAAACAAGGCACTGCACAAGCAGAGTTATTGCCGGAAGCTGAACAATTCTTCCAGGATAATTACGGCCTTTCCGCGGATGACAGTGTGAAATTAAAAGAGGTTCTATCTTTTGGTCAACAAACAGGATCGAAAGTGACAGATCTCGAACATTTGTTTAGTAGTGGTGATTTCCGGCCTTTAGTTTCGTCTAATGTGTTATTCTCTAACCCTATTTTCGATAGTGGGCAAACGTCAGAACACTTTCCAGCACCTTATCACTATGGTGGTGTTTATATCAATGCGGGGCAATTAGACGCATTAAGCATTGTGAGAACGGACTCTGGACGAGAAATAGATGCAGTTTCTGATTTTCGTTATGATCGAATGAATCGTTTTATTCGTTTACAGCGTTGGTTAGAGCTACCTTATCATCAGCTTGATTTATTAATAATTTCAGCAATAAAAGCTGAACCCAATAATGCAGATCTGACTATTTCCAATAATACATTAAGAGCATTAGGTTTATTCCGCCATTTATCAACACAATATAAAGTATTACCGGAGATGTTTGCTGGATGGATATATCAAATTACGCCATTTGCTATCAGCAATAATATTCCATTTTTTGATCAACTGTTTAATCAGTCTAAACTTTTTGACCAGCCTTTAATGCTGGATGGGAAAGAGTTTAGCTATGCAGAAAATCAAGGAGAGGGCGCGAAAACAGTTAAACAATTGTGTGCAGGGTTAGCTATTTCTTTATCCACGTTTCAAGTGATTGCACCTATCGTTGAGAAGGCGTTGAAGCTCTCTTCTGGCAAATTGGTGCGTAATCTTGATGTCGTGTCCAGACTTTATTGCCTGGTGACTATTCCGCGATTATTTGGTTTTTCTGCGGAGGATGGATTAATTCTAGCCGGTATTTTGACAGGTGAAGAGGGATATTTGGCGAATATTCCAGTCTTTAAAGAAAAAGATGAGCAGAAAGATGATATTCTCAGTGTTATTGCTCAAATGGAGGTTTTGACTGCTTGGTTGGCTAAAACAAAGCTGACACCGATCAAATTTTCCTTATTATTAGGTAAAACTCAGCTTCCCGTGGTGCCAACAAGTGGCATGTTAACCTTTTATAAGGGAATTTCCGATGGTTTGACTGATAATGTGCGTTTACAACAGTCTGATTTTAATCGGCAAGAAATCAATGATATTGATTGGTGGAGCATTCTATCAGATGAAAATGGCGTTTTTGATAAGGATAATGGTTTAATCAAAGATATTCCATTGGTATGGGGAAAAACAGATGAAGAATCTTTGCGGAAAAAGATTGAAGATATTTTAAATGATAAGAAGATAAATCCAGATAATAATCAAATTAATATCGTCGTGCAGATCATATTGCAAGCCAAGACCGCACAAGAAAGTCTATTATCTAGCGCTATCGCGGGTGAATATGGGGTATCAAGAGATATTGTTCCACTACAACTGCGTTGGTTAGGAAGTGGTGTCTATTCAGTACTGAAACTGGTATTAGATAATACGCCAGAAAAAGTTGAAGATATTAAGAAAGAGTTTCTGGACTTGACCTATAGTCTGTTAGTTTATACTCAATTAATTAATGCATTGAGCATAAGTAATAATCTGTTGTTATTGCGTCTGACGAATCCTAAATGGCTGGGATTAAGCATGGATGAAACAACGGAAATATCATTATCATTAGATGAAATTTTCCTGTTGAATCGCTATCAGGATTTACTGGAAAATGCGAAACAAAATGAAGATAAAATTCAAGAATATTTTACTTTTGCTAACAGTGAAACTTCACCGGAGACAAGAGAAGAGGATAATGATAATTATAAATGTGCGCAATTACTGGCTGAGATTTTAGATTGGGACCCTGATGAAATTTCTCTTGCTTGCAAAAAAGGAGGATTAGATAAAGAACGTGCAATGACCTTATCTCAAATAGATTGGATACGACGATTGCAACAATTTTCTGTGAAAACCAATTTGTCCGTTGAGCCTTTATTAGGTGCTGGCGCACTTGACGTTAATTCAGATTTTGAAGCTTTCCAAAGTATCGGGGAAGCGGTAATGGCTGCATTAAAAGCGCAAGGAGATGATGAGAATGTCTAATTTAATTGAAGCAAAATTACAGGAAAATTTGCGTGATGCGTTAGTTGATTATTATCTTGGTCAGATCGTTCCGCATGATACCGCTTTTCAATCCTTGCGTGAAAGAATTCAAAATGTGGATGATTTATATGATTTTCTATTATTAGACACGCAGGTTTCTTCTAAAGTAAAAACAGCTCGTGTCGCACATGTTACTCAGTCTGTACAACAATATATTAACCGTATTGTTTTGAACTTAGAGTCAGGTTTATCGATGACTCAGGAAGATGCGGATAATTGGCAGGAGTTTGCTAATCGTTATGGTTATTGGGCGGCAAATCAACAACTGGCTATTTACCCGGAAGTCTATGTTGATCCCACATTACGTTTAACCAAAACAGAATTTTTCTTTCAACTTGAAAGCGCGCTTAATCAAGGTAAGCTTACCGATGATGTTGCTCAGAAAGCGATATTGGGATATTTAAATAACTTCGAAGAGGTCAGTAATTTAGAGGTGATTGCCGGTTACGAAGATGGTGTTGATATTGCCGATGATAAGATCTATTTCATTGCTAAAACACGAACTCAACCTTACCGTTATTTTTGGCGAACTTTAGATGCCAAACAGCGTAATAATCAGACTGATGAACTCTATCCTACCGCCTGGAGTGAGTGGAAGCTGATTAATGTTCCTTTAGAAAATGCGTATAACGGTATTATTCGTCCAATTATCCTGAATAACCGATTATATATTAGTTGGTTTGAAGTTTCTGAAGAAAAACAAGATAAAGATAATAGTATTAAATATCGTACCAAACTTAATTTAGCGCATTTAGCGTTTGATGGTACCTGGAGTACCGGCACGACAGTTCGTGAAGATTTACTTGATCATTCTATGAAAGAGTTAATTGCGGTTCTCGATCGTACCGGAGATGTTGAACGTTTAGCGTTGGTCGCATTTGTACGTTTGAAAGGTATAGATGAGAAGACCGGGCCTTATGATTATGATGAAGTTTTCACCTATGTTTGTGACAATCTATTGATGGCAGCGACGGATTTACCTAAATCCACTTCAACGCTATCCGATTTGGACGCATATGGCGCGGCTTTAGTCTGGTTCTATTTCCGGGAACCTTCAAATGGCGGGCCGGATGAATATAAGCAATTGGTGCTTTATCCCGTTAATAATAATATGAAATGGCCGATAGCCGAACCACCCACATTTGAAGGACAACTGGGTAAAATAGACGATTTCAAGCTGGACGCGACTTATGTTGACGGGACATTGAATATGTATCTTACGTCCACTTCAACGTATAAATATGATTTTAGCAGAAGCAAAAATATCCTTTATTGTATTTGGTTGGAAGATAGTCAGGGTGAACGCTGTTGGTTGAATTATAAGATACTGACTCCAGAAGATTATGATCCAAAGCTGAGTGTGACATTAAACCGTTGTGATAGAAATGATGTGACGGTTGTCACGGGTTTTAGTTTGCCGTCAGAAACTGGAGATGTTGCAGGTAAAATTAGGACTAAACTTAGTGTGGGTAAATTGCTTCGCGATAAGGTTCAAATTAAACAGACTAAACAAACCCAATATTTGCAATTTCCAAAAGAAGAGCAACCAGAGGAACCATTAGAAAGTTGGTATTCTGATAAGGCAATTCGCTTAAACACCCTGTTTGCAAAAGAATTAATTAGTAAGGCGAGTCAAAAACTGGACAAAGTTCTCAGTTGGGAAACGCAAAATATTCATGAAGAACCGATTACCGGTAATGTTTCAAAACCTATCGATCTTAAAGGGGCAAATGGTATTTATTTTTGGGAATTATTCTTCCATATGCCATTTATGGTGGCCTGGCGGTTTAATGTGGAACAGCGTTATGAGGAAGCCAGTCGTTGGACTAAGTTTATTTTTAATCCTTTTGAAAGTAATGACGAACCGGCGCTGGAACAAGATAAGCCACGTTATTGGAATAGTCGCCCGATAATTGACGAGCCAAAGAGGTTACGTAGTCTGGTAGAACCGGCTGATCCTGATGCAATTTCTGCCAGTGAACCTATTCATTATCGTAAAGCGATTTTTAACTTCTACGTTAAGAATATTATCGATCAGGGTGATATGGAATATCGCAAGCTACAGCCAACGGCCAGAACGGTGGCACGTCTGAGCTATGCAACGGCAAGTTCATTATTAGGTGCGCGTCCTGATCTCCAATTAGCCAGTTCCTGGCAGCCAATAACCCTTGAGGATGCATCATATAAGAAGAATAGCGCGGTACGAGCATTGGAGATGATAAGTTATCCCTTGCCTTATGCCCCGGTGGTTCATGATAGAACTATTCGTGCGCTGGATAATGATCTCTTCATGAAACCGATTAATGAAGAGTTAACGGCCCTGTGGGATAGAATAGAAAACCGGATTTACAATTTACGGCATAATTTAACGCTGGATGGTAAAGAAATTTCGATGGATCTTTATGATTCGAAAATTTCTCCTCGTGGATTAATGAATCAGCGTTATCAGCGAGTGGTTGCTGCCAGAAATGCCAGCAGAATGAATTTCAGAGTACCCAATTATCGTTTTGAACCGATGTTGGCGCGGGCGAAATCGGGTGTCGATACGTTGATACAATTTGGTAGCACATTGTTAAGTTTGTTGGAACGGAAAGATAATTTGAGTTTTGAATCATTCCAGATGGTTCAGAATAATGATCTCTACCGTTTTGCGGTTGACCTCCAGCAACAAGATATCAATATTAATCAGGCCAGTCTTGATGCATTGCAGGTGAGCAAACAATCTGCTCAGGATCGGTACGAACATTATAAAAGTCTTTATGATGAAAATATTTCGTCAACGGAACAGCAGGTTATTGAATTACAGGCTCAGGCGTCTTCCGCTCTGTTAGCTTCACAAGTATCAAGAACGGCTGCGGCGGCACTGGATTTGGTGCCCAATATTTATGGATTAGCCGTTGGGGGGTCACATTGGGGGGCGGCTTTAAATGCGGTTGCTGAAATAGCGACGTTGAAACATCAGTCCGATAGTACTAAAGCTGATAGTCTCAGTGTTTCTGAATCTTATCGCCGCCGCCGACAGGAATGGGAACTGCAATATAAACAAGCTGAATGGGAAGTAAAGTCTATTGATCAGCAAATTAATATTCAGCAGTTGCAGGTCGGAGCCGCACGTAAGCGTTTGGCGCAAGTTGAAGCGCAACAACAACAATCTCAGGCGCTGTTGGCTTATTTCTCCAGCCGTTTTACTAATGAAAGTTTATATACTTGGATGATTAGCCAGATCTCAAGTCTCTATTTGCAGGCTTATGACGCTGTTTCTTCGTTGTGTTTATCCGCACAATCCTCTTTACAATATGAGCTTGGGTTAGGCGAGCAGAATTTTATTGATGGTGCGAGTTGGAATGATCTTTATCAAGGGTTGTTAGTCGGTGAAAATCTGAAATTGGCGTTGCAACGTATGGAACGCACTTATGTTGAGCAAAATTCACGTAAATTGGAAATTATTAAAACGATTTCGCTTAAATCTTTACTGGATGAGTCTTGGGAAGATAATCTCAGAACTTTAAAAGCGCATAATGCAATTACCTTTAATTTGGATGAGTTGAAACAATTTGGTACGGATTATCCGGGTTTATTTAATCGGCGGATTAAATCTGTTTCGGTGACGTTGCCGATGTTAATTGGCCCTTATGAAGATATCTGCGCCAAATTAAGTTTATCGGGTGTGAGTAGTTATACGACAAAAGCGGATCTTAAAACCGTTGAAAAAATGTTGAAAGAGGGAACGCGTGCGGAAACGCCTTATACCGTTCGTAGCATCCAACCAAATCAACAAATCGCTTTATCTACAGGGATTAATGACAGCGGAATGTTTACGCTTAATTTCGATGATGAACGTTTCCTACCTTTTGAGGGAGTGGGGGTAGGCTCGAGTTGGAATTTCCAATTTACCAATACATCGCAGGACTTGGAAAGTCTGACTGATGTGATTCTTCATATTCGATATACCGCGCAAGAGGGATCTGCATCATTTGGCACGGCTGTTAAAGCATTATTGAACAAGGAACACCCAGATTTGGCATAACGGGAATTAAGAATTAAGTAAATCAGTCATCTGAATTTAAAGTTCTTACTCGTTATCATTAACATTCAAATTAGCCTCTTCTATCCGTGTGGAGGCTAAATATAAATTTCATTGGAGTTTATAAATGGTAAACAAATATACTTATACCTCATCGAAATCCATGTCCGACATAAGTGATATTATTGGTGAACCATTAACCGCATGGAAAAATCAGGCAGGCGGCCAAGTTTATAATGTTATTTTTAATAGTGGTGTTTATACCAATACCTATTGGGTTGAGCGCTGGCATATTCCTGATCCTGCGGCTAAAGAGGGAACACCGCACAACGCTTGGAAATATATTCGTCAGGCGACAGAGGAAGAGATAAAAGAGCACGGAAATCCTACTGATGGGCGTGTTGATCCGACCGAAGATATTCCTTCACCGGTTTTACAACCGGATGATATTACAGAACAAACCTATCAAAGACCGGATGTTAATTTTAAACCTGATGGTTCAGCGGGCAGTCTTTCTTATACTGCGACACGTGTTTGTCGGCCGATGTTTAATGAATATGAAAGCGATAAATCCAGACCGAAACTTTCTGCTTATATTACTGATTGGTGCCAATATGATGCGCGCTTAGATGGTAAGGATGAAGAAGCGGGTGATCGGGGAAGAGGATTTGATTTAAGCACTATCAATGTGGCTGCCTATGATAAATTAATATTCAGCTTCTTGGGTATTTACGGTGATACGGGTGTAAAAGGGGATAAGATTAAAGAAGTTGCCGATGGCTGGAATAGCCAGAGTGAAATCAAAATTACCGAAGGCCATATTGTTCCGCTTGATCCTTATGGTGATTTAGGGACTGCCCGTAATGTGGGATTACCTCAGGAAAGTGCTAATACTAATATTAATGCAGGAACATTTCTGCCTTTCTATCAACAAAAGAAAGCGTCCGGTTTATTAGGCGGATTACGCGAATTACAAAAAACGGCGCGTTTAGCGGGTCATAAACTTGAACTGGCTTTTAGTATTGGTGGCTGGAGTATGTCCGGTTATTTCTCCGTGATGGCGGCTGATGAAACAAAACGTGGCGTTTTTGTTGACAGTATTGTTGATTTTTTTGAGCGCTTTCCTATGTTCAGTTGTGTCGATATTGACTGGGAATATCCCGGAAGCCCGGGTGAGGATGGCAATGTTTACGATCCGAAAGATGGAGAACATTACGCTCTGTTGATTAAAGAATTACGTGAATCTTTGGATAGCCGATTTGGGCGAGGGGATAGAAAAGAGATCTCCATTGCTTGTAGTGGTGTAAAAACGAAATTAGAGACATCCAATATTGCCGAATTAATCAAGAATGGTTTGGATAACATTTATTTAATGAGTTACGACTATTTTGGTACCGGGTGGGCGCCTTATATCGGCCATCATACTAATCTCTATTCGCCAAAAGACCCTGATCCATCAGGTGCGTCTGATTTATCCGCGGAAGTTGCTATCAATTATTTACATCAGGATCTTGGCATACCTTTGGAGAAAATTCATTTAGGTTATGCTAACTATGGTCGTGCAGGCAAAGGAGCAAAGCTTGAAACTCGTGAATATAATAAAACTGGCGATGCATTAGGAACAATGGAAAAAGGTTCACCTGAATTCTTTGATATTGTTAATAATTATCTGGATAGCGAACATACTCTTGCTACCGGGAAAAATGGCTTTGTGTTAATGACGGATACCAATGCTGATGCCGATTTCTTGTTTAGTGAAACAGAGGGACACTTTATCTCATTAGATACACCACGCACGGTGAAACAGAAAGCGGAGTATGTCGCTAAGAATAAACTGGGCGGTATATTTTCTTGGTCAGGCGATCAGGATTGTGGTTTATTGGCGAACGCGGCCAGAGAAGGAATGGGTTATGTCGCTAAATCTAATGATGAGACCATCGACATGGGGCCACTCTATAATCCGGGTAAGCCCTATTATTTGAAATCGATTGGCTAGATGAAGGAAAACGCTGATTAATTCTTCTCTGTCAGTAAAAAGGGATATTGTGTTTCTCATCCGTGAATTTCTTCATTCTTAAAATTACTCTATTCAGCCCGATATTTTAGGGCTGAATAGGGCTCTATTCTGTAAAATGTCACCGTTTATCGCTAAGCTATACCTAGCTGTTTAATTAGAGAACGGAATAATGACAAATTCAACGACTGAATGGGTGACAATTTATGATCTGCATAGTCATACGACTGCATCGGATGGTTTACTTTCACCATCAGAGTTGGTTGAACGGGCAGTGGCAATGGGCGTTAATGTATTGGCTGTGACGGATCATGATACAACGGATGCTATTTTGCCTGCTAATGAACATATCAGTCGGCACAACTTGCCATTAAAACTGATATCAGGCGTTGAGATATCTACCCTGTGGCAAAATATGGAGATTCACATTGTTGGTTTAAACATTGATATTCAATCAAACGCAATGGTTACATTACTCGCTAAACAAGCTGAACTCAGAAAAGAGAGAGGAATTGAGATAGGCCGAAAATTGGCAAAGGTAGGTATTTCCGATGCTTGGGCAGGGGCGAATCGGTTAGCGAAGGGTGGACAAGTGACGCGAGGCCATTTTGCCCGTTATTTAATTGAAATAGGCAAAGAGCCAACAATGGCGAAAGTATTTAAAAAGTATCTGGCAAAAGGAAAAATCGGATACGTTCCACCTCAATGGTGTACAATTGAACAAGCTATTGATGCCATTCATCAATCAGGTGGTCAAGCAGTCATTGCTCATCCGGGACGATATGATTTATCGACCAAATGGTTGAAGCGTTTGATTGTCTGGTTTAAACAACATGGTGGTGATGCAATGGAAGTTGCACAGTGCCAGCAGGCGCCTAACGAGCGGCAATATCTTGGTCAATTGTCGCGGGAATATGATTTGATGGCTTCGTTAGGTTCTGATTTTCACCAGCCTTGTTCATGGATAGAGTTAGGGCGTAAATTGTGGTTGCCCGGTGATGTGGTACCAATATGGCGTAACTGGTCACTGTAGGGGCTGCATAAAATTAAGAGGTAATTTATGAGCCAGTTTTTTTATATTCATCCTGATAATCCGCAGCCGCGTTTAATAGGGCAAAGTGTGGATGTGCTTAAAAAGGGTGGGGTAGTTGTTTATCCAACAGATTCCGGTTATGCGATTGGTTGCCATCTGGAAGATAAAGATTCGATGACTCGGATATGCCGTATCCGTCAGTTAGATAGTCATCATAATTTCACCTTAATGTGCCGGGATTTGTCAGAAATATCGACCTATGCTTATGTCGATAATTCCGCTTTTCGTCTGATTAAGAATAATACGCCGGGTAATTACACGTTTATTTTGCGTGCGACGAAAGAAGTACCTCGTCGTTTGATGAATGATAAGCGGAAAACCATCGGGTTACGTGTTCCATCCAATCCAATTGCTTTGGTGCTGCTTGAACAAGTGGGTGAACCATTGATGTCCACTAGCCTGATTTTGCCGGGCAATGATTTTGCTGAATCTGATCCTGAAGAAATTAAAGATAATTTGGGAAAATTGGTTGATCTGATTATTCACGGCGGTTATTTAGGGCAACAGCCTACAACCGTGATTGATTTAACTGAGGATACGCCAGTGATAATACGGGAAGGGGCTGGCAATATCACGCCATTCTTATAAGCCACGCAGTAATTATTTTCAGAATCTATATAGAGCCTGTGTATTATATGCAGGCTTTATACTTTTGATTTTTTAATTGAATAGAAATGATTATTGTTATTTCGAATTATTAATGCTGATTCAATAAAATAAAATTATCATCTATTTAATAATTAAGTTGATTTTAATAACGTGATAAGGAAATATTTACCGCACCTAAGGTAAGTATATTTGCTAATTATTTAATCATATTATTAGGTATAAAATCTTTGGGCTGGCTATTTAATATAAATAACAGCGTAAGGTTATCCATCCATTATAAAATCAAGGGATATTGAAAATGTCAGTTGTTAATTCCTCCGATCAACCAGTTGATGTCAGTAATGTTCATACCTGGCCAAAATCACCAGATAGGGATTTAACCGCATGTGGGCGTGACGCATATGCTGAAAAATCAGTGCAAGAAGCATTGATCGGAGATCCTGATAAAGCGATAAAATTAAGCGAATTAAATGATATTCTGGCTACCTGTGAACCTTTTGACTTTAACGGAGTCACTTTATATGCAAAAGATCCGGTATTGGCCCTAATTAAAGCATTATCAGAGAAAAATGGTTATTTATTGGATGATTCATATCCTCCTGAACAATGGCAAAGTGGGGGGGTTGATAAGCATAGTCGTATTAAAGATTTTATTGAATCTCCTGGCATGTTTATTAAAGGGATAGAGATGATCGATATGGGGCAGCTTTATCTTGGCAATTGTGGCTTTGTTAGCACCATTGGAGCAATTGCGTCCCATCCAGAAGGGCATAATTTGTTATTCTCTTCCATTTATCCGCCAGTTTATAATGCAACGGGCGTTTATTCCGTTAGAATCATCAATCAATCTAAGATGGGTTATTTATTGATTGACGATGATCTGCCACGCGTTAGTTTCTCTGCTATGGAAGATAAAAATGAATTTTGGTATTACCTGATTGAAAAAGCGTTTGCGAAATTGCATGGAAGCTATGAGAATTTAGGCGGCGGTAATGAAATCTATTTTGGTATAGAATCGACTACGAACACCAGTATTAATCAGGATAATCAGGATCGTATTTGGGATGAAAAATTTATCGATATCTTCAAAGTAAAACATCATGTGACTTATCAAGGAACGGGTTCGTCTACGGATTTGGTATCAGGTCATGCTTATTTAATATTAGATGCTCAGCAATGGAATGATATTAAGTTAGTACGACTGCATAATCCGTGGAATGTCGTCAAATACAAAGGTCCATATTCCCCCGGATCTGCTGAATGGAAAAATATTCCAGAAGACGTGCAAAATGATATATTCCAGAATAGCCGATATGAGGGGAAATCATTCTGGATGCCATATGATCTCTATGTTAAGAATTTACCAAAAATCAGCGATATGTATCTCAGTGAAACCGTTCCCGATTCACTGAAAAGTATTGCAAATCCATCTCCAATTCAAGAGTGAATAAAATATCGGTTTTGCCAGGATTGACTTGTCATTCACTAATTTAATATTAATGCCTGGTATTAATGGCAATTTAAATAAAACTTAATGAAATGGTGGTCTTAAATTTATAATTTATGACCACTTTTATGTTATTAAAAAATTATATTTTATCAATTATTTGATAATTGAAAGAGTGAGTGGAATGGTCTTTTATTGGAACTTTAGCTTGATAAATACTCTGCCCATGATATCGTTTGCTGGTTTTAAGTGTTCTGTTTTTAATCTGATTACTAAATCCCGGTTGTTTAAAAAACTCTCCCATATTACCAATAGCACCCTTATTCGGTTGATAAGGCTGTTTATTCTTCCCAACAATCGAGGCAACCGAAGCTTTGCTGCCGATAGCACCATTAGTTACTTAAGAGAGCCTTTTCGGAGGAAAAATTTGGATAGTTCTAACATAAAGGCAAACTCTTATTGGAACAAAATACCGACTAAAAATCAGCACCTTGTTAATAAGCTGAACCCCAGCTTTTTAGCTGGGGTGATTGTTATTACTTCTTTTCAGGATAATTATAATGGTCTGGGATCTTGTAGTCTTCGGGGATTTTTGGCCAATCATATCGATCTGTCCAGCCGATCATTTCTATATCTTCAAAGATTCCATCAAAAAAATTACGTAAATTCATTGCATATATCCTAGCCATCACTAATGCTGTCTGAACTGCAATCATATCATTTTGGTCAAGGGCTTTTTTCAATACCGCAAACATGGATATCAGTTTTTTGAGCTCATCTTGCAGTTCATCATCCAAATTTAACGAATAATCAAGGCTGCCATTATTATCAAGCTCATTTTTTGAGATATTGCAAGTTGCTGCTAGCTCGACTAAAATCGTTTTTATGTCATTTAACTTGTTTATTTCAGTCAATTTTAAGTTTCCTCCCTTGACCAGCTTTAGTTTTATCCACATTTACTGAACCATCTAAATTAAGGGCTGCTTTAAAATTATTTTTACTATCAAAAAGCTCAAGGTGGTTTTTATGCGATCCATCCAAATACAGTTGATCGCCTTTCTTGATTATATCACCCAGTTTACCCTGAGCTTGATAAATACTTTGCCCCTGATATCGCTTACTGGTTTTAAGTGTGTTGTTTTTAATCTGCCCCCCAAACCCCGGTTGTTTAAAAAACTCTCCCATATTACCAACTGCACCCTTATTCGGTTGATAAGGCTGTTTATTCTTCCCAACAATCGAAGCAACCGAAGCTTTACTGCCGATAGCGCCATTAGTTACTTAAGAGAGCCTCTTCGGAGGAAAAATTTGGATAGTTCTAACATAGAGGCAAACTTTTATTGGAACAAAATACCGACTAAAAATCAGCACCTTGTTAAGAAGCTGAACCCCAGCTTTTTAGCTGGGGTGATTGTTATTACTTCTTTTCAGGATAATTATAATGGTCTGGGATCTTGTAGTCTTCGGGGATTTTCGGCCAATCATATCGATCTGTCCAGCCGATCATTTCTATATCCTCACATATATTCCCGAAAAAATTGCTTAGATCCATTGAGTTAGCTCGTGCTCGATTTAAAGCAGCTTGAACAGCAATCATATCTTTCTGATCAAGTGCTTTTTGTAATAAAGAAAAATCACCCAATAATCGATTGAGACTGAGATTCAGTTCCTCATCCAGATTGAGTGTGTAATCTACATTTCCTTCATCATATAATTCATGTTGGGGAATATTACAGATTCGAGCCAGTCTGACTAACGCTTCTTTTAATTCGTTCAATGAATTGATTCTAGTCAACTTTCAA
Organism: Photorhabdus namnaonensis; assembly: GCF_001684335.1. Lineage (GTDB taxonomy): Bacteria > Pseudomonadota > Gammaproteobacteria > Enterobacterales > Enterobacteriaceae > Photorhabdus > Photorhabdus namnaonensis. Next base: position 3,654 of record NZ_LOIC01000042.1, on the reverse strand, counting down.
CCTCCTTCCCTTTCCTGCACGAGTTTTATCATCGTTTATAGTACCATCCAAGTTAAGAACGAACTTGAACCTATCTTTACTATCAAATACTTCTAAATGATTCTTGTGTGACCCATCTAAATATATTTGGTCACCTTTACTAATATTGTCGCCCATTTTGGTTTTAGCTTGATAAATACTCTGCCCCTGATATCGCTTGCTGGTTTTAAGTGTGCCGTCTTTAATCTGATTCCCAAACCCTGGTTGAGTCAAGAATTCTCCCATATTACCAACAGCACCCTTATTCGGCTGATAAGGTTGTTTATTCTTCCCAACAATCGAAGCAACCGAAGCTTTACCGCCGATAGCACCGCCAATACCAGCAGATTCTACCGCTTCTTTGGCTATCAGTGCACCTTTTTCCCAGGCAGGCAACGAGTTATACAACAGCCCTAAATCGTTCTGATTTTCTGTCGTCACAAACTGGCTGATACGGTGGGTATCTTCTTCTGACAGACCGAACATCCATCTCAGACCACTAATGGCATCTGCCGTTTTTATCCCACCGTCCATTTCGGCCTGATAGGTCAATGTACATAACCCGCCATTCCCGGCACAGTGAGATAACATTTCTGCCCGTTGCGCGGCGCTCAGTTTGTTGTATTTGTTCCAGATTGCTTCGGTAGGCGTTCCTTGCTTATTGGCTTCCTGTAGCTCTCTGACCAGATTGTAGGCATTCATGGAGTTCAGGTGGTTAAAGAGAATAACAATTTCTCCGGCATTAGCCCCACTGTTAGCGCCTTTGGCGCTGTTGGTCGCAATGGCGCCTGCGACGCTGCCGATGATTTTGCCTCCCGCCTGAATTTTCATTGGATCATTGAATGTTTTATCCAATGTTATCGCGGCCAGCTCTGCCGCTAATGCCCCGGCAGCAGCCCCTTTGGCATCACCGCCGCCAATTTCCGCAGCAAGGGCAGAAACCGCCGCATGGCTGATAGCTTTTCCGGGTAAACCTAACACCTGACCGTTATTTCCAATCAATCCGGCTCCTTCGGCGTTAATCTGGCTGCCAATATTGGCCAGTAATGCGGTGGTAAAATTGTCCTTGAAACTACCGCCATTGATGGCTGTACCCAGGCTGGAACTGATAATGGATTGACCTGCGATCCGTTGAGCCACTTTGCTCCAGTCGCCATTGCTCAGTTTAGGTAATGTCGCTTTTGCCGGGTTAATCTGAGCGCCATTGGCGGCTTTATCCCATCCCATGACGTTATCAAAACCCGCCAGCGCGCCACCAATCGCCATCGATGTGATAGTTGATTTAACGGTGTCGCTGCTTCCCATCACTTTTAAGGTTTTGGATAAGTCACCTTGGTTATCCACCAACGCGACCGCTGCTTGAGAAGCGAGTGCGGCCATGCCGGAAGCCGTCGCGCCGTAAGCGACTGAGCTTATGGCGGCGGCAGTGCTGGCAGTAGCGCCCGCTGCCGTCGCTGCTGAACCCGCTGTACTTGCGGCTGACCCGGCAACCGAAACCGTTAATCCGGCTCCCGCTGTCGCAGCGGCGACGGCTATCGCGATAACCGCAGAGACCACCGGATTCAGGTGCTGGCTTTTATAATCCCAACTGTCATAGGCATCTTTAACTAAGTTCCATTGAACGTCTTGACGTTCATTGAGTCCTTTTAGCCAGGCGGTTTCCGGCGTATTGCCGAATACTGATACCGCATTCTGTAACGATTGACCATTTTTGGCTTTGATATCCGCGCTAACCCCTTTGG
>NZ_LOIC01000042.1:0-1884 GCF_001684335.1 Photorhabdus namnaonensis | reverse complement strand
AGGCATCTTTAACTAAGTTCCATTGAACGTCTTGACGTTCATTGAGTCCTTTTAGCCAGGCGGTTTCCGGCGTATTGCCGAATACTGACACCGCGTTCTGTAACGATTGACCATTTTTGGCTTTGATATCCGCGCTAACCCCTTTGACCGCCTCCACAGTAAATTTTCCGCCGATATGAATAGCAGGAAGCACCCATTTGTTTTCGGTATAGCCTTTATTCGTCTGCTTGATATAAAAGCCTTTGGAATGGGTAATCGTCTGCTCAAAGGTGCTGTTTTTGACCGCTTTAAAATTGACTTTACCGTGAGTACTGGTCAGTTTGGCGTTTTTATTAGTGGCAATTTGACTGGCTTCGTAAGTGCTGTCATCCCGACTTAACAGATTGATATCACCGCCGGCGGTAAATTCAGTGACTTTGTTCGTGACATCATGATGGGTGCGTGTGGTGGTTTTCTTTTTACCATACCACCTACGTTTGGTTTCTGTTTTCTCATAGTGGCTGGATTCCTCCATCGCTTGAGCGTACAGATAACCGCCTTGCGCGGCGATATCCATTGCCCCTTTGGCCGTGAGTTTGGTGGCCTGGAATAGAATGCTGCCGTTTGAAAGCACGGTTAGCACACCACCACTGGTTAATTCAGTACTTTGTTGAGTATAGGTTTCTGTGATGCTGTTATCTTTGAAATAATCAGCGCGATCTTTGTAGAAGTGATTCCGAGCCGATTCGAAACGTATATCACCACCAGAGGTAATCGTTATATCACCATCAGAAAGTAACTGTGAACCCACCGTGGTAATGGCTCCATTGGCAGCCATTGTCAGCTTTTTAGTACCACGGATTTGTGCGCCATAATTTCTGTCATCTTTATGTTCATCATAATGCTCAGGTCTGTCATCGTCATTGTAAACAATAGCAGAGTAAAGCAGGGGCAGGAGTGTGATATTCCTTCCAGAGGACAATAATGCGTTACCGTTTGCCTGTATCTGAACCGCCTTTCCGTTAATATCTGTACCGCTGATGACACTGATATTATTTCCTGCGGTTAATTGGCTGCTTAATTCTCCAGAACGTGATGAAGGGAATAATTTACTCAGTGAAGGAGATAATTCACGGGGAGCCAGATCAATACTTTTTGCAGAAGTTAAATTGATGTCTTTTTCTGCGGAGAAACGAATACTCTTAACCGATAAATTTCCACCGGCATTAATCACAATAGAACTTTTTGCATCCAGCTTACCTACTTTAGATAACATATTATTAAAAAGTTCTTGCTCTTTAATGAAAGAGATAATACTGCCAATTCGTTTATGTGATAATAGCACCGCATTGTTATTATCAATGGTAATATCATTGTTTGCCGTTAAAGTAATATTATCACTTTTAGTTAAAAATATATCCCGAAAAATAATATTCTTACCTGCGTTTAGCAATAAATCACCTGTTGCCTCAATGCGGCTGATTATTCTATTACCATCATGGTTGAAATATCCGACAGTCTCATTGCTTTGCAATTTCAAATCAGCATTACGGCTAATAACAGTAATGTTTTTTCCCTTGATTTTACTCTGCAATACATCAATATTATTAGCGGCGATCATCGATACATCACCACCCGAAATAACTTCCCCGGTGTTTAATGTAACAGCGTCAGTTGCCAAAATAGTGATGTCGTTATTAGCTTTAATAATATTATTATTGTTAATTTTTCCTGAGTTTAAGACAATATTTTTAGCAGATAACGTATCATAGCCGCCTGCAACAGTGATTTGGGACATTTCATTTATGTCATATGGCAGTGGTGTGCGAATATTAATATTATCTTTAAAATCAGCGACAAGATTACCGGCAGCAACAACACTGGCGGGTTCAATAATATTGCTTT
>NZ_LOIC01000040.1 GCF_001684335.1 Photorhabdus namnaonensis | reverse complement strand
ACCAGTACCGTGAGGGAAAGGCGAAAAGAACCCCGGCGAGGGGAGTGAAAGAGAACCTGAAACCGTGTACGTACAAGCAGTGGGAGCCCCACCACCAAAGCGTTTCGCTTTGCGTGGTGCACAAAATGCGTAACGTCATCCTGGATGACGGTTGGCGGAGCGACAGCGACGCCCAACACAACAATCAAGCAGTGGAGCGTTTTGGGGTGGGGTGACTGCGTACCTTTTGTATAATGGGTCAGCGACTTATATTCTGTAGCAAGGTTAACCGCATAGGGGAGCCGCAGGGAAACCGAGTCTTAACTGGGCGAAGTAGTTGCAGGGTATAGACCCGAAACCCGGTGAGCTAGCCATGGGCAG
>NZ_LOIC01000039.1:5932-6228 GCF_001684335.1 Photorhabdus namnaonensis | reverse complement strand
CGGACGGGATACCGTGGGAATATCGCTATGATGCCTTCGGACGGCGGACAGAAAAACGGTGTATCCAAAGCGGTAAGCTGACCACCTATGTGTGGGACGGCGACGTGCCGGCGGAAATCCGCGAATATCAGCACGGCCGGCTGAAAATGATCCGCCATCTGGTGTTTGACGGCTGGGAACTGGTGGCGCAGCAGACGCAGGCGTTTACGCTTAATCTGGACAACCGGGTGGAACTGATGGCCGGGGAGGTGCAGACTCAATATGCGGTCAGCGCCCCGACCGGCGAGCCGCTGGCG
>NZ_LOIC01000039.1:0-5916 GCF_001684335.1 Photorhabdus namnaonensis | reverse complement strand
GTGTGGCGGCGGCCGAAGCAGTCGCTGTACGGCCTGCGGCTGGGCGGGCTGGGTGAAAACCCGCCACTGGACCCGGGCCTCCGGTTTGCCGGGCAACTGTTTGATGAGGAAAGTAGTTTATTCTATAACCGGTTCAGGTATTATTTGCCGGAAGCAGCGTGCTACCTCAGCCCCGATCCAACTGGCCTCTGGGGCGGTGAGAATACCTATGCATATGTGACAAATCCCACCGGATGGGTTGACCCACATGGATTGGCTGGGTGTAGTGCATATTTGAAAGGTTGGGGAAGGGGTAAAAAAGGCTTTGAAAATTTCTGGAATAATTCGACTAAAGAACAATTTATGAAGGCTTGGGACAATCCTAGATTTAGGGATAACATAAAGGATCGTCTCCGCAAAAATGGTGGCTCTAAAGACGGAGGATTCCATGAATGGTTGCCAGTATCCAGAGCTGATAAATTCAAAGAGATGGGAGTAACATTTAATGAATATATGAAATGGAGAACTCCTACAGGTAAAGTTAAATTCTTGGATGATAATGGCGTAATGGGAACGCATACACTCCCTCATTCTGGTGGTGTTTCATCTCAATCTTCATTATCTCACCGCGAATTGATAGCAATGGCTGATAATGCAAAAGATATCAATGGATACTTAAGTGCTGTAAGGAAATGGTCTAGTAAACGACTTCCTTTTGGTCCACTGGATTTACCTTTTTAACTAGGTGTACTGACTATGAAAGAAAAATATGCTGTTTGGTGTTCAACTTCAACGGACTATACATCCATTTTAAATAGTTTTGTTGATACAGATAAAGGCTGCAAATTTGAGCGTGACTTTAATTTGGAAAATAGTTTCATAGATTATGACCATGCAGTTGTTATTTGGTATGGAAAAGAACAAGGTGAATTAGGTGAAATATCTAGAGAAGATAATTTCATTTTAGATTCAGATTTTGATTTTATAACTCAACCAGTTGCAATAAAATTGAAACAAAGCAAGATAGATAAAATAAGTTATCTTTTTGCTATTCCTGATTTTGAATATGATTTAGATATAAAAAACAATGATCTGTTTTTCTTTGTCGACAATATAGAATGTGAGAGGAAAAATAGTAGTTGGCTAGATGAAATACTAAATGGTATGTAATACATAAACTAATTTACATATCACAATACTAAGATTATTTAGCTTGTCCATTTGAAAAAGCCGGAAAGATCCATGTGATCTCCCGGCTTTTTAGTAATGCTCCGGTCATCTTACCTTGCTTTTGTGGGCAGTATGAGGATGAGGAAAGCGGTTTATTTTATAATCGGCACCGTTATTACGACAGGGAAACGGGACAGTACTTATCGCCTGACCCTCTAGGGCTAAATGGGGGCCTGAATCCTTATTCGTATGTCCATAATCCGGCGAACTGGGTTGATCCGCTCGGATTGACGGGATGTCCTACTAATAGTATTAAATATGGCGAATTAGATCATTTAGGGCGCCCTACAGGAGTTCATGCCACTTTAGATAAAGGTCATATTAATATGGGTACGCACGCTAATCCCGATATACAGCCGCCAGGATTTATTACAGGAAAAGGTTCTAACAGAGCTAGGGGCCATTTGCTCGGACGACAATTAGGTGGTTCTGGTGATGATGTTAGGAACCTGGTTACTCTTCAACAAAGACCTGCTAATACTCCTGTCATGAGTGGAGTCGAAGGTAGAATAAGAAAAGCCTTAGAACAAGGAGAAGTTGTTGAAATGAGTTCTATTCCTATTTATAAGGGACCATCCAGAAAACCAGCAGGTATTACAATGAAAGCCGAAGGTTCAGGGGGCTTCTTTGAATATGTCACCGTTCTTAACCCTCCAGGAATATAAATAATGAGTATAGAGAGCTTAAAGAATCTATTGCCCTTACCTGTTCATCCTAATGAAAATGGTGAAGGTAAAACGTGGCCGTTAATAGATGAACAGCATTCTTTTCCTAAAGACTATATTGATTTTATAACCCAATATGGAACAGGTAGGATTGCTGATTTTATCACTATATTTAACCCATTTAGCGAAGATGATGATTTAAATTTTTTTAGGCAAAAAGAATGGATTATTGAAGATTTTCAGTCCCTTGTTGAATCTGATCCAGATTATTATCCGTTTATTCTTTATCCCGATATTAATGGATTGCTTCCTATGGGAGTTACAGATAACGGCGATTATATATTTTGGGTTGTATCGTCAGATAATAGTGACTTATGGAATGTCGCTATTATTGCGGCAAGGGCACCAGAAGTTGAATATAGGCAAGAAAATTTCATTGATTTTTTAGAAAGTGTTTTATCAAGAAACGTCAAATGCATGTCATTCCCTGATGGTTTTCCTTCTAAAAATATAGAATTTAGTAGCATTTAAAAATAAGCCGGAAAGATCCCCGTGATCTTTCCGGTTTTATTATTTTTATACTTAAAATAAATATTTTACAGGGTTGACCTTATATATTAAATATATAAATTAAAATCACGAAAATATAAAATAAATAAGAAGATAAATAAAGGAATAATACAGGAAAATATAAGATTCATAGTAAATATATACATAGGATATATTTTTGCTATTTTATTCTGTTTTTTCTCTGAAACAGCAGAAAGCCGGAATCACTTCCGGCTGGCTTCTTTCTTACCGTGGCGAATACCCGTGATACGCCAGTGCCGACTGGAGCCGCCCTATCATTAGTGAAATAATATTCATTTGAGGATAATTTCAATGAACAGTTCTTTTTTTTTCACAACAGATACAGCAACTTTAGCTATATTTGATTTACAAGCAATAAAACACAGAATAACAGATACTCCTGATTGGTGGAGTATTCCAGACGATGAATTAAAAGAAGTAAATGAAGGTAATATTGCTTTTTTTGGCTTAGGAGATGATGGTGAATATACCATTGAAATTATTGACGATATTGAACAGCCAGATATTATCTTGAACATAAAGGCACCATCGGGGCAAATATTTATTGGTGCCGGGGAAGATACCACAGGAGGAGATTTAGAACCTGATGATTCAGAATATATTTCAGGAAAGAAGATATTTTTAGAAAAAGGAAATTATCTGATCTTATTAAAGAAAAATGAAAACAACATACAGATATCATTTATAAAAAGTCAGTATTTTTCAAATAACCTTCAGGAGACTATTAGATTAGGTTAATTCAAGTAGGGCAGAAGATCTTGCAGATCTGCTGCCCTGATTAATGATCTACCGTGGCGAATACCCACGGTAAGCCAGCGCGGATTGAAGCTTATAGATTGCACCTTTGATCTGATATGCTTCTTCGTCATTCACCGCACAAGCCCGTATCTCCGCCCAGTTCAGACGCTTCACCAGTTGGGCTAAGGCCAGTGCTTCAATGTGGGTTAACTGAATGTCCTGCAAATGTTCAATCGCTATCGTCATCTCATGCGCTCCCCTTAACCCGCAAAACCACTTATCAGCGCCCGCCACATTATTACATTCAACTTCTGGGATCCCTCATGCTCAAATCAGTGCAGCACAAAGGACAAGGAGAGCGATGCCTGGAGGATGGGACAAGACATTAAAAGAGGAGCTTCATACAAGTTATAGAGAGATGATTGATGCTGGTGTACCTCAAACTCAAGCAAGAAAAGCCCTTGGCGATGCTTATAAATATTTTGATAAGCTTAGAGGCGCTAATAAAAACAATCCATTCTTTGATATCTAGATTTATTAAGAGGCAAATTTTATGAAGAAAGAAGATATTTTAGAGAAATTAAATTCTATTGAAAAAGAATTGAACATTAAATTACCTAATTTTTATAGAAAGTTTTTATCCGAGAAAATTCAAAATGAACCTTATATTGAAATAATCGGCAAAGATCAAGAAAATATATATGTTTATAATTGTGAATATGTTATTGAGAGAAATAAAACATATAATATTCAAGAGGTTGAGCAAAATTATTTTTTAATCGGTCAAGATGGTGATCTTGGTTACTTTATATATGCAGAAAAAGATAAGGAAAGTGATATTATTTATAGCCTAGACTTGGGGGCTTTAGGTAGCGTAGAAATGGATAAGGAAGCGGACAAAGAAGCAAATGATATTTATAGTTTAGGAATATAAATATCTAAAAGTCAGCCAAGATAATGAGTTAGGACTATCTTGGCTGAATATTTATATAAATCGCATTTTAATCGATAAATATGAGAAAATTAACTCAATATCCTGCCTTATACTTCCAAACCAGATAGACTTTTTTGTTGTCCAGTACATGATTATTTTTATAAAATTATTAGCAAGGATAAAAATAACAACTCAAAATTATTGTTTAATATGTTTTCTGAGCTAGATAAAAATAGAAGTACAGGTGAATTTACTTTTCTAACTTAATAAGGTTAATAAGAATTTGTATTTATTGAATTGAAAATATATATTTCATAATATGAGAGTTATCATTGAATTTACAGATAAAATGATAACTTATAATTAGAAAGGCCGGAAAGATCCTCGTGATCTTTCCACTTTGTTATTTTCATGCTTAAAATAAATATTTTACAGGGTTGGTCTTATATATTAAATATATAATTTAAAATCACAAAAATATAAAACAAATAATAAAATAAACAAAGGAATAATACATAAAAATATAATATTCATTGTAAATATATACATAGGCTATATTTTTGATATTTTATTCTGCTTTCTCCCTGAAATCGCAAAAAGCCGGAATCGCTTCCGGCTGGCTTCTTTCTTACCGTGGTGAATACCCATGCCACACCAATGCCAACCGGTTAATGTAATGGCAAGGCGTCAAGGTAATCATCACGGATATGCTGATGCAATAAGAAATGCTCTGGATAAAATAAATCCAAATCAATCAATACCATATCGAAACAAGTGACTCAACTACAAAATTATAGTTAAAAAAGATATGGCGAATGGCAATATTATTAGATCCAAAGATAGGTATAACACTGTATTCAGGGAAAAAACATAAATTAAAAAGTAAGACAGAGCATCTTTGATCTCTGGAGTAAAATTTTAAGATAATTTAATCTGGGTGAGATAATAAATTCTTATATGGAACCCATTGGATTTTTTAAAAGTTCGGATTTTCTATCCGGTTCTATTGAAGAATTTAATGAACATGAAATGATTGATAATAAAGATAGGGCATTAAAGCTTCTTTTCGATCAAAACATACCAGATAACTATATGGTTTGGAGTGATTTTTTCTCTGATCTGGTATCCAAGCTTTATCTTTATGCGGAGTATAAAAAAGCAATAAAAGATATCCTTAATAGAATAAGAATATCTACCAAAGATCAAGTTAAAAAAATATTAGAAAAGAAAATGACATTTTATAAGAAAGAAACAAGGGTTAGTTGATAACAGAGAATACGATAACTTTCTAAATGAAATAAATGACGAATGTAATGACATGTTAAATATGATAAGCATTTATTGATATTTATTTTCTTTTTATCAAAACGCTAAATGAGAAACCATATTTTCTCTGTTTAAAAAAGGAGTTATGCCGTGTGGTATAAAGCCTGAACTGGCGGCATCCTCCGGCCACCGCCACCGTCAACGGCAGCGCCACGCAGGAACAGGACGCTATCTGGCAATGCTTTCAGCAACACGGCCTGGAAGCCGCCCTCCACGCCGCGGAGCACTATCAGCAACAGCTGACCGAACCCCGGGATCAGTTTTACGGTCAGCTGCTGACCGCACAGCTACTGGAACAGGCGGGCATGAGCGCGCTGGCGCGACAGCATTACCGGCAGCTGTTCCAGGCGGGACAACACCGGTCGCTCGCCGACTGGGAACCCGGCCTGCTGGCGGCCCTGGCGGAAAAAGCCGCCATCACCGCCCCCGCAAAGGCGACGACCGCAAACAGGA
>NZ_LOIC01000038.1 GCF_001684335.1 Photorhabdus namnaonensis | reverse complement strand
GGCGAAAGCGAAACTGAATCATATCAGTGAACCGGACAAAGCCGCCGCCAGAAAAAAACTGGTCGACAGCGGCAATCCACACCCGACTTCGGCGGATATCAATAAGCAAGTTTATGACACCGCTTACACACAGGCGCTGAATGACTCGGGCTTGGGGACCGGCGGAACCTATCAGAAAGCCCTACAGGCGGCTACGGCAGCCATTCAGGGTTTAGCGGGCAACAATCTCGGTCAGGCGCTGGCCGGGGGCGCTTCACCGTATCTGGCGGGCGTGATAAAAGAGCTAACGACTGATCCGCAAACCCATCAGGTGGATATCGCCACCAATACGCTGGCCCATGCGATTTTAGGCGCGGTGGCGGCGGAAGTGAGCGGTAACAATGCCCTGTCAGGGGCAGCCGGTGCGGTTTCGGGTGAACTGGCGGCTCAGGTCCTGATTAAGCAGCTTTACGGCGACGGAGCAAAAGTCAGTCAATTAACGGAGGAACAGAAACAGACCATCAGCACCCTCTCCACCCTGGCGGCAGGACTGGCGGGCGGCATTGCCGGTGACTCCACCGCCAGCGCCCTCACCGGGGCGCAGGCTGGGAAGAATTCGGTGGACAACAACCACCTCAGTGTGGAGAAGAACCAATCGCGCAGTGAGGAACTGGTTAATTGTCAGGGTGATACCAGTTGCCGTTCTGCCGTTAGGGATAAATATCGGCAGGAGTATGACAAGGTTCAGGAGCGGATAGCAACGTGTTCAGGAGCTGACCAGTGCGTTGCCGTTGCCAAAGAGCTGCGGGCATTGCAAGGTGACTACAGTGCTCGAATAGGCGAAATTCAGGAAAAAGCCAGAATGCAGGGGCTGGATTCCCTCACGCCAGCAGAAGTGCGGGAATGGGCAGATTTACGCGGTGCGATGTCGAATATTGACGCATCACGGAATTTGGTACTCCATCGTGCCCAAGTCACAGGGGGCTCAGAAGAAACCACCCAAGAAATCGTGAAGATTATGGGTCAAACGGGAATTGCGGCGTCTGCGGGAGTGGCCGGAGGGATCAGTAAAGCAGGAGCAAAAGGCCGCGGGGATGTCGGAAAAGGCAAACAACCGTATCAACCGAATCAGGGGGCTGTTGGTAATATGGGAGAATTCTTCAGGCAGCCAGGGTTTGGGAGCAAAGCGAAATCGAATTCACAAAAAACAAGTAAAATGTATGATGGTCAGAGTATTTACCAAGCTTCAAGTGATATTGGGACTCATATCAAAAAAGGTGATCAATTTTATTTGGATGGTGATCATAAGAACCACTTGGAAATCTTTGACAAAAGAGGGAACTTTAAGGTTGTTATCAACCTTGATGGAAGCATTAATCAAGCCAAAACAGACAAGGCTATAGGTAGGAAATTGAAATGAGTGGTTTGGATCAAATCAAACGTGCAATATTAGAACTGTCAAAAATTAGTGCTGCTGATTTTAAGTTTGTTGATTCAGATTGGAGTATCGATTATCGGTTAGATCTTGATAAGAGACTGCAAGAAGACTTAGCTAAGTTAGAGATAGAACTGAATTTATTGACAGATGCAATCCAAAGGAAAGATATGATAACGGCTAAGTGTGCTTTAGTTATGGCTCGAGTTATTTCACTTGATTTATCAAATTTTTTCCTGAATCTTTTTGAAGATATTGAAAAAGTTGGTTGGGGTGAACAATGTGAATTACCTTCTATTCCAGAAGATTACGTAATCCCAGATCATTACAACTATCCACCTAATAAATGAACATCGATCCCCGCTATTGTGAACTGCCCCCCCAAATGTTAGACAATTATCCGACATTTAAAAGGGGCAGTTTATTACGCCTGAGAAAAGTGGCTTATCAGGCTAAAAAGTCGCGTCGGGGAGTTGTGGGTTCAGCATCAAACCACACTGGGAAAAATAGGTTGTAACTGACTGAGGGTATTAGGAAAATCGGCGTTCGGTAATCAACTTCGCAATGGAATGGGTTGTTGTCGATAACAATCACCTAAGTGTGGAGAAGAATCAATCGCGCAGTGAGGAACTGGTTAATTGTCAGGGTGATAGCAGTTGCCGCTCTGCCGTTAGGGATAAATATCGGCAGGAGTATGACAAGGTTCAGGAACGGATAGCAACTTGTTCAGGCGCTGACCAGTGCGTTGCTGTTGCCAAAGAACTGCGGGCATTGCAAGGTGATTACAGCGCACGAATAGGCGAAATTCAGGAAAAAGCCAGAATGCAGGGGCTGGATTCCCTCACGCCGGCAGAAGTACGAGAATGGGCAGATTTACGCGGTGCGATGTCGAATATTGATGCATCACGGAATTTAGTACTCCATCGTGCCCAAGTCACCGGCGGCTCAGAAGAACCCCCCCAGGAAATCGTGAAGATTATGGGGCAGACGGGGATTGCGGCGTCTGCGGGGGTGGCCGGTGGGATTAGTAAGGCAGGTAAGAGTACCATCAATGCAGCCCAAGGTCAGCTGGTTAATACCGAAAAAGGGAAGGAAATCTCTACTGTCAATGGATATAAAATTTCAAACGGTGCTGATAATGTAATTGCTAAAACAAATTTAGATCACCCAATTGTTCAATCTCGTATCAATGTTCAAAATGGTGACTCTAAGGCTGGTTGGGAGCATGTTATTAAACGTCATTTTTCTGGTAAAGATAACGCGAGTCAATTTACTATCAGTCAGTCTGAAGTGAAAAATATCCTTAAGAGTTCAGAAGTTACAAAAATACCTATTAGTAATACTCGTATTTCAATTAATAAGACAACTGGTCAAAAAGAGATTCTTTATGAACGAGTAATTACTTTTGATAGAAATATAGGTGTCGATAAATTTAGTGATGGAAAACCAACAAATACTATGACAATTCTTACAGATAAACATGGTAATTTGATAACAGCAACTCCGGGAAAGATGTAATATGAATGTAGATGAATTAGCAAAAAAGATGTTGGTTGATTTTAAGTTGTTAGAACAAAACAATATTATCCCTTTTTTAAAAAAAGAGTTTGGGGTTGTTAATTCAGCTTATTTCTTAGGTCAGGGTATAGATCAAGGTGTAGATATTTATACTTATCTTGTTAATGGTAAGTATGTTATTGAATTTGATGTATCTAGAATGGATAACACCATAACTAAAAATGAAATTATATCTGTAGAGGAGTATGCAAAAACAATACAAGGTAAAGGCAAAACAAAAAAAGATGCCCGTGATAACTTAAAAATTGTTATGGAAAAAGCTAATAAAATCAATTAATACATTTTATGTATCAAAAAGCCTTGTTCTGTTAGAGCAAGGTTCTCTTGATTTATGGATGCGTATTGACCTAGGTAGGAGTAAAAATTACAAATGTGGGGTTGGTTTCTGTCGAGGGTCATTTAACCTTTTACCTGAACTGATCTCTCTGTGAACCTCCGGAGAATATGTTAAAATGAGTATCGGGGTTACAGGGATATGATGAACAATGAAGAAGAACACTACGCCAACATTACATGATGCTATTTTTAAGCAGTTTCTGACGCATCCAGATACGGCCAGAGATTTTCTACAGTTCCATTTACCACTAACTCTGCTGAAGGTTTGTGATCTGAATACGCTGCAACTGGTATCGGGAAGCTTCATTGAAGACGATCTGCGGCCATACTACAGTGACGTTTTGTATTCACTGAAAACGGGTAAGGGTGACGGTTATGTATACTGTCTGATTGAACATCAAAACTCGCCTGATAAACACATGGCTTTTCGGATGTTGCGTTATGCCATTGCTGCCATGCAACGTCATCTTGATGCTGGTCATAAAACATTACCGTTGGTGATACCCGTACTATTCTACCAGGGAAAGATCAGTCCGTATCCGTATCCGATGAATTGGCTTTTGGAGTTCGATGATCCGGAACTTGCCGGCGAGCTGTACAATAAAGATTTTCCGCTGGTTGATATTACCGTTATTCCGGACGACGAAATAATGAAACATCGTCGTATGGCTGTGCTCGAAATGTTGCAGAAACACATTCGCCAGCGTGATCTGACCGAGCTGCTTGACCAGCTGGTAACATTGTTACTGGAAGGATATACCACGCAGGAACAACTGATATCTGTGATAAACTATATGCTGCAGGCGGGAGAATCTCACGATCCGGCTGCTTTGCTAAACACTCTGGCATCACGTGTGCCACAGCATGAGGAAGCTCTGATGACTATCGCTGAAAAACTCCGCCTCGAGGGCGAACAACGCGGGATTCGGAAAGGGATTCAGTTGGGTGAACAGAAAGGACGTGAAGAAGGCGTGCGGCTGGGTAAACTCGACGTTGCCCACAGCCTTCTGAAAATGGGGATGCCTCGCGAGGCTGTTCTCGAAGCGACTGGCTTATCTGAAGACGATTTGGCGCAGATCCGTCATTGATTCTGACACCAGAAGGAATCCCATTAAGAGCGTCAGCCGCAGCAACTAACGTCCTTTTTATTAATGTGTTCATTGGTCGCGCTAGGAATAGCCGTTACTGGCTATTCCTAGCGCGACCTTTAATCAAAACGGGTAACTCTCTTCTTTTCAAATCGAAGTGTCAGATCTAATCTGAACTAATACACCACTCACAAAATACACGGGCCCATACATCAAAAGAAACTTTTACCGTGCCTCGGGAAGGGGAAAAATCAGCTCTAATGAGTATCGAACACCCTGTCGGCAATAGTTTATGCCTTTAAACCGGATAAACCATCCAAAAATTTTCCGGTTTCATTTGACAAAGCTATTTTATCTCGTTTTTCGAAGTTCTACGACGATATTCACCACTCGCTTTTTCATGCAGAGTAAACAACATCGGTAATAGAGAACTCAACGCCTCTAGGCTATGCCCGAGCTGACACAAACTCTCTGGCGTAAATTCATGGATGTTATTACTGGCAAACGACAACATTGAGTCACCAAGAAAAGTTACACCATGACACATGCCCATAGTATTTTCTTTGGATGATTCAATTAACTGACACAGTACAGTATCGCTAATACATGAAAAATCCAGTGATGCAATCGCATCCGACATGCCAGACCATAGGATATTCACATCAGATATATCACCGTCGTCGGGAGTATCAGGGACGCTACTGTGCATAATATTGCTTCCCAATTGGTTTACAAAAAATTAAAACCAAAGAAAAGTCTGTAAGCGTGGTATGTACTTCGGTTTCTACATTAGATTGTGCGTTAAATGTATAACGCTTTGAGTATGAGGATATGTTACTATTCATATTAGCCATAGCATTAGCTCTTATAATGTTGTGGTTAGGCGCTCTGATTGTGTTACAGCACTTTCAGAGCGTTGTTTTTATGGTTCCTATAACTGTCACCATATTCTTTCGCCTGGAGATCAATATCTCTTCCTTCTTTTCTGATAACGGGAAGGCCAGATTTCATCAGGTTTCTGTCCCAATGCATTTGCAATAATTGTTTCACCTTTACACCAAGGTCTTTGCAAGGCATTAGATAACGTTGACGATGCCAGCCCTGCTTCTCTAGAAATAGCTGCCAATGATGTTCCCTTTTTTCTTAAAGCAGCGATAATATCTGCTGGGTGCCAATCTTTTTTCTCCACAATAATTCTCCAATCGGGTATAACTATCTAATAATACTGTAAAACGACGAGTAACATTCTTTGCTTTAAACTCTGTTAGTAGTACGTTTTACTTCAATCTATATTTCAATTACTCTAAAAAGATATCAGTGCAGATAATCCTTGGAGGATCATTCACTGCTGTAGATTATCGTTCTATAAATAGAAATTCATTCGTAAAAAGGAAAATATGAACAATAAGACTAACGAAGCTACTTTCCTTGAAGAAGGAAAAGAAACCTTTAAAAACAGGTTAAAACAGCTTCTTAAAGGAAGGAGTCTTCGAGCTGCTTCAACAGAATGGCAAATACCTTATTCGACGTTAAATAACTACTTCGATAAAAAGACACTACCATCTCTATATGTAGCTCAGAAAATCGCTAGAATAGAAGGTGTTTCTTTGGAATGGCTAGCTTCTGGGACTCCGAATGAAAAACCTACTGATGATTCCCAAAGAGACGACACAGGCTATGGATATGATGAACTAAAAACAGCATGGTCCCTCATTTTAGATTCTCTTGATGTCAAAGAAGCAAAAACATTAATTAATTTAATGCATCGAAAAGGTATTGAAGGGATATTAACCATGATCCATGAAAAGCAAGATATCGAAGAACTTATTGATAAGCTTAAAATTAGATCAAATTTGAAACAAGCAATCAAAGTAGCTCTTGATGGGAATGAATCAACAGATAAAGAAATTTTGCGTTACATTACTACCCTGATAAGTCAAGAAAAAAATTAAACACCGTCACTTAGTGATCATAATAGCGTAGAGTTAAGCACAAGGTATAGAATGACGATACCTTTCAATTCTCGCTTAATCAGGCTAAATAGCCAATTGAGAATGCAGTACATTTAAGAAGCAGCACGGAGAAATGAGTGTGCGAGTATTAAAACAATTGGATAGAACACCCAAAGAATAATTACCAACCTAGCAAGCTAACGAAAAAAGCAGCACTCAACGATAACAGGACGCTTTGTTAACGTACCTGTACGTTCAGCCAGATCAAAAGCAGCCTTAGCTCGACGCATGCCTTCAATTTTGCGCTCTTTTACGGACATTTGCTTAAGTTCAGAAATTCGGCGTTTTGATTGCATAACCTTCCCCTATCATCACTCAGTACTACAAGCTATAAGAACCAAAAATCTGTGTTTTTTGATGTTCACAATGCTGAGAAACCACATGACTTAAAGCTTTCCTATGAATGTACCTTCTGTCAAGACAAAAGATGTACTATTATAGTACTAACAAATGCCAATATATAGGATTTCCGTATACTAATTTTTTCCTTTTAATTAAGGAGAACGAGAAAACCCCTGTTGATTTCTCAACAAGGGTTTATCCCAAATATTTTTCGGCATCAGCAGCATGATTTCCATCATCTGTGACCCTAGCACGTTACTGGCGGCAATAGCCGCAACCAGCAGAGAGAATGCTACAGCAACAAACAGATAGCGTCAAGCATCCTGCGGCAAAAACAGCAGCCCGGTTATAAATCACAAAGAATGGAAAAGAGGAAAATGAAAAGTATAGGTGAAATATCACAATCATTATTATATTATTTTAAATCATGTAAGAAAAGGATATGAATTACAATGACAGTCCAAAGTGTTCTAATGTCAATATCAGAAAGACGTATATCAACTTACAAAAGAGGCTTTAACACAGAAAATGAAGCTGAATGTTTAGGACTCTATATATGGAATAAAAGGCTCTGCGCCACTTTCTTTCCTGTATTACAACTTTTAGAAGTTTCGCTAAGAAATAGTTTATACTATGGTCACTTAGCATATCAACGGCAAAAACTTATAGATAGTGGGCTTCCCCCTGCCGCTGCTGAAATGGCAATAGACAGAAACTGGATTCAACATTTCTATTTAAATACAGAAGATAACAAATTTATAAAAAGCCGTGAGGCAGTGGAAAATGCCCTTTCTTCTATCCAAGAAGAAAAAAGAAAAGTAACTCCGGATGAATTGATTGCAAAGCTTACATTTGGTGTATGGAGTAACATTTGCTCCAATCATCATAAATCTGATAAACAGGGGTCCCTTAAAATATGGCCGGAAATGATAGATTTTGCATTCCCAGGTGAAAAAGTGACTTTCAAGCATATAACCAACGACATAAAAAAACTTAATTCTCTTCGTAATAGAATCGCTCATCATGAGCCTATATGGCATAATAGGAAAAGTTTTTCAGTTGAAGGTCACATTAATACAGTACTCAATAGTTTTAAGATGTGCTTGAACTTAATTAAGTATATTAATCCCTCTAATCTAAAAACAATTGTTATTATGGAAAGTATAGAGCAAATAACCCAACTGTGTAAAAAGGAAACTATTGAGAGATTCAAACAGGCAGCCAAAGATTTTGATCAAGTACATCCAGTAGATATAGAAGCTTGGTATAATAAAAACATTGTAGAGACAAGATTGGATGGTGTAATTGTAAAGGTTGAAGGTAAAGTGGTTTCAATAAAAGCATTTAAACATCCAAGTAATCTATTTGTTCTCAATGCCCATGGAAATCATGAAAAGAATTTACCTCACGAAATAGGTATCAACGTGAATTTCGAGCCAGACAATACAAGTGGCACATGGGTTGCAAAAAATGTTAGAAGAAAATAACAACGGCCTTTTAAAGCTAAGTAAAAAGGCAGAAATATAATAACAAACTTTATATTTTACATCTAACTGAAGTAGCTAGGCTGGCCATTTTTTTGCCACATACAGAAGAAACGCTTGCCGCCGCTTGGCTATATGTACAGTAGAGGACACAAACATAGTATGTCAAAATCTCAAACGAGAATTCAGTGATATAGTAGCTACATATATAGAAATGCTGACGACTCTAAATAATGTTTCATAATTCTGCTACACATGACCTTCTCCAACCCATTGTTATACATAGAATTATGGGTAGTATAAGATGTAGCGCTATTTTAGAATCTTATTTAGTAATAACAATGGTGATAACAGAATTATCCAGAAGAATAATGATTTATTACATTCATCTAAATCAGTACCAAAATCAAAACTATAAAATTAACTGACCTCATTGACAATCCTGATTCGACTGTAAATCATTATCCTAGATTCGTACTAGTATATTCAGCTGAGAAGTCTCTAGATTATTTAAAGATAAGGACTTTATTTTAAATAACAATAACAAAAAACCTTATCAAAACTATTAACAAACTTTCTTTTTATGATTCCAAGTTTATAGAACGCTACAACAAGCTGAGTGAAAAATGTAATAAAGGTTATTCTATTAAATTAAATATCTCCTGTTTCCTACAAAATTCCAGACAAAAATACTGACAGGTGTCCCTGATAGTTTCGCAAAGAAATACTCTTTTCGATGCATCAACCCGCCAGAAAGTTAAAAATATGACTACTCACCTTATTCGTTAAAAAAGCGTTATACACAGTTACACCGCTGATGTTGGTTCGCCTCCCCAGCTCACCAACCGCTTCCATTCACCCGACCCTTTGATGGGGTCAGGTGAATGAGCTTTATCAGCCGTGCAAATGTGCATAACACACAACTCGTTTTACGATTCATACCATAGACGCCGCTTAAATTTTTGGCTAACCTAACCAAGAAATAATTATGTTATTTATGAATACCATCTCAACAAGAGGTTACTCAATGACTGACAATCATGACACACAACGTACAATGCGTGCTCAGATTCGGGGAGCAAAAGTTGCTGGAATTTATCTCAACTTATGCCAACGTTTACGTACCTGGGATGCAAATTGTGTTACTAAAGCCCACAAACATAATCTCCCTACATGGGTAGGGCATTTGCCCATTTACTTACTTGCTGCCAGTCTGGCGACCACTTTGCTGATGGGTACATTAATGGTAGTTGGGGTTATTATGCTAATATTTGGAATAATCCTAGGTTTTTCACTGAATAAAGGTGTAATTGATAAAAAACTTACAGATGAACAAGGTTACGGAAATCAATATCGTGATGGTCCCTATGGGTGGGGCTGGTATGATGCAACCGGTTATATTGATGTCGACAATAAAGATGAATAGTTCATAAAGGAAGGGATTCCCCTCCTTAATATAATTATGTTACCTACTTATTCTATCTCCTAATTTCCCACCCGATTTCTGAATATCAGCAGAACCATTTTTCGTTGCATTTGTTACTGCGTCACCCATTTTAATTCCCGCCCACGACAACGCTCCCATCCACAATGCCGGCAACACAATAAACATCGCTCCCATCACAAAACTCATAATGATATCGTCTGTGCTATTCTGAAAACCGGCCATATTCCAGCGACTGTGCGTATCCGAACCATACAATGCCTCCAATAACCAGCTGTCCAACCAGCGTGCCAATTCCCACCAGAAGGTCAAAAAGTTCAGCGCAAACATGACAAAGGTCAGCGTAATAACCGTCTTATATTCATAGACAGCAAATACTATAATCAGCGGTAATATGATAATCACCGCCATCAGCATAACAGCCTGTACCATTGGTAATGCCTGGCGCATGGCATCAAACGCCGGAAAGGCCGCCAGACTCCCCAACGACACCCCGCCCAATGAGGCTATCCGGCCCACCGAATTCATCAGGGTAAAATCTGCGTTACCGCCGTAGCCTGCATAGACATGTCCCCCTTGAGATGCGGTCAAACTTTCCGGGCTCACCAGACGCCGTATCACCGCTTCTTTGTATTCTGACGTCTCTTTGCCCATCAGTTTCAATGCTGCCGATAGCCGAAACCACATGCCTGGCTCAACCTGAGCCATCACCCGTTTTTCCAATCCTACCTGACTGTCTGACCACCACTCCTTACAGGTCGGATATCCCCCCTGCCCCGTATTAGCCAAACCGTCATCACGGTGCGGTTTCCAGGGAAAATCCGACCAGGGCGTTTTTGACTGAAGCACATCATAATAACCCGCACTATTCAGAAACGTTTTTGACCCTAACCATTCAATATCCCGTAATACCGCTTCATCCAAAGTTCTTCCCTCGTCCCGACGTTTCCACTGATACAATGCCAGCGCATAACAGTCATGGGTGAAATCCTGTAATATCTGCGCCAGAGCCGGATTATTAATTCGCGTATACTGGACCTCAAAACGCAGTTGCCTCAGGTCGGGACGGCAGGGAAGAGAAGCTGTTGCGGCCTGAGTCACCCCTTTGGAAATCTGATGAACCAGTATCCACCAAACCGGAGCCGCCGCTGTTTTACCATCAAGCGACGATATCACGGACGCATAACCGGTTTCAGCCGGTTTCGGTGTCCAAGTGCCGCAATTTTTTGCCCGCGCGTCATCATACGTAATGGTACTCAGACTCACATTGACCAACGGCACACAGCAAGCAATCATCACCAAGAAAGCGCCATACAAGGTGTTTTCAATCCGGGTCACTGAGAGCATGCCCTTATTTCCTTCATCCTCCCCTTCTTCCCGGACTTTCAGCCAGATACCTATCATTTTGAATGTCAGCGGCAGCACAAATAACCCGGTGGCCAGCAGCACATTCCACAAGCCGTTATTCACTATCCAGCCCAGCAGGGTCAGAAAATATTCCAGATAGCTGTAAGTTGTCATGACGGCTCTCCGGAGACGAAGAACAGGGCATACTCACAACATCCCACCAATCCCAGCGAAATGAGTGCAATCCGTTTCAGAGCCGCTTTCTGTGTTAACGGCAATGGGGATCGCCAAAGCTGCCACATGAAACAGGCAATAACACTGTACATGACCAATCGCCAGGCCAGCCAGCCGTAACGGGTCGTGTACATCCAATGTTGTAAGGCATTGAATTGAGACGGATACGCCAGGCCAACTGCGGCAACAAGCAACATGCCCCCCATCATCAACGTGACGATTAACCCTCGCCTGAAATTCTGTTTCAGTCTCACGCTCAACCTTTGTGTAGTGCCAGCAGGTACCCGGATTTCACTTTGCTCAGACATCATTATTGTCCTTCACGCCCTTTCGGCGGTACGGATAAGGTGTGAATACGGCTGTCGGTATTATCGATGGATTGCCGTTGCAGATTCATTTCAACCCGATTTTGTTCACGCTCAAGCGTGGTCAGTGCGGTATTTTGTGCAATCGCCCGGCGCAACTCCATTTCATTCTTCAGGGCAGTAATTTCTCTGTCCAGTGTCGCAATACGACGATCACTCTCTGCCATAGCCTGCGCCTGCGCAGCGGCATTCGGTTCTGCCTGCCCGGTCATCAACATTCGCCGCATAGTGAGCGCAGTCTCAATGGTGTCGGCCATCGCTAACTCACTGGCCAACCGACTCACCAGCGCACCACTGTCCGGATCACGTTTCAGGGCCTGGACAACCCCGCGAGTCACCGCCAAGCTACCCGTTTTGAGTTTTGCCAGATTGACTACAGTAGGCGCATTTTCCCCGCTGACCAGTTTCATCAATTGCTCAATGTTGGTTCTGGTAGCCTCTTCCAGCATCGGCGCAAACCCCGTCCCGGCGACACTTGCACCCGGCTGGTCTTCGGTACCGCCACTGGTACACTGACGACTGTCCGTACAGGTACGAACCGAACGATCACCTAACACCCTGACGACCGCGGCGGCGGCTTCTTCACTGTTCTTGAATTTCTGGCAAGCAGCGCCATTACATTGTGTGCGGTTGACATTGGCATGGCTATTCGCCGGCAAGTTGTTCATCATATTGAAGCCGGCTTTTGCCAGATCCCGGATAGGCTGAATGGCTTTCTGCCCTTTTCCTCCCCGTTTTTCACCCCCAATCCAATTTGAACCTTGTGTACCGTCCGCAACCTCCATTTTTTGTGTCGTGCCGACCGCATCACCATTGCCGGTATTCACCAGCGTTTTGTATTCCTCCATCAACGCCGCTTTAGTCCATTTACTGCTATCCGAGAAATCCATCATACGCTGTGACATGTTCTGGCAACTCAGTTGTGATTTGTCGAACGCAATACCTGCCTGTAACACCCCGTTGGTCAGCATTTCATATAATCCCGGATTAGCACGCTGGATAACCATTGCCGGCAAACTGGCTACGGCCCCAGTAGCCCCCTGTATTACTTCCCCCATCAGGTTTTTAAACCCCGAAGTCAGGCCATTAAGCTGATTCCCTACCGTCGTTTTTAAATCAAAGTTACCGCACATCAGGTCACTGCTCCAACCGAGGTTTAATCCGCCCAGATGTTGCAGATGACTGCGGGTCGCCGGCTGCGATATCACGGATCCGCCACCTATGTTGTAAAACAGCTTGTCCGATACCGCCCCATTCAGGCTTTTCCCGTAACCTATCGGGCTGTCAGCAATGGCAAAACCTGCCGCCTGAACAACAGGAGCACGCATAAACGCCAGTGCTATCAATACAGGCAAAAATAATCGTTGTCTCATCCCATGATCCCAGTCTCAAAAATCGGTACTGTAGAGAAAAGTCTGTCCACGTCGCTGACAACAACTATAGGGTTGCCACAATGCAAAGACATAATTCCCGTCCTTTGCCGCTTCCCCGCTGTTATCCGGAAAAACAGCACAAGATGCGCTCATTTTCGGCGCTATACGTTGCCATTGATGATTCTGGCTACCCGTATTTTCGACTACTTCGCCGGGTGGCCAGTAACCCTGTTTACGGTTCCCTTGCAGGGATTGATAAACATGCCCCTGCCCGGTACGGGTGATAATGTCTGCTACCCGTTGCGCTACTACCGCAGCCGCTTTATTATCATCCTGTTGTGTCACAAACCCGCTTCGCGGATAAATATTGCCCCACATATTGCCCCGAAACGAATCACCCAGTTCACGTTTACCCGGAATAAGCGCCTCAGGATAAAATGATTCCGGCACACCGGTCCGCCAAACCAAGCTATCCAGAGTACTCAAAAAGTAAGGCACAAAAGGCGTGGCGGCACTTTTACACGCATACCCCGAAATTTTTCCGCCCATCATGGCAGTTGCCGGATGCCCAATCGCATCGGCATATTTAAAATGCAGATTATTTTTTCGGTTGCCTGGGATTTTCAACTGATGATTACCGCCGCCCACGGCTATCCCGGAAATTGCTCTCGTTACGGCATTTTCCACACCGTCAATAGTCTGGCTGACCAGAGACATTTCTCTCCAGGGATTACCGCCAGGCGCGTTATAGACGGAGACCACGGCCTGAGGAATAAAATGTTCCACTTTCACCGAGGTACGCACCTTGCACCCCCAGGGAGAACACAGCAGCCAGTAACAGAGACCTTTTATCCGCCAACTGATGCACGATACCGACGCGGCACTGGCCACAATCTGGGCCGTATTCACACTGGCAACGGCCACGGGCGCCAGAACAACCGTTAGCAGCAAGACCATGCCGAACTTTTTCAGCCGGGAATGCCATGTTAATGACGGTAAATCCGGAGATTTCATGGCTGTTTTTCCCGCTGATAGGTATCCCAAAGTAACCGGGCCTGTCTGACGTCTGTCGTACCGTACACAACAGAACCATCATCAAAAACCACTGCCGGGAACTTCTTAAGGCCCAGAGTCCAGGCATTCAGTAACCCCTGGTAAGCCTGACGAATATGTTGCCCCTGTTGATGCCACGATGGAGACTGCAAAATCTGACGGGCCTGTTTGACTGCCTGTTGAGGATCAGCGGATAACTGACCGAACAGTTGTGCTTGCAGCTGTTCGGCGCCATCAAGGTACACAACCCGGACACGTTGATCAGCATTGCGCGGTGGATGGCTTGTGTCGGTATATATCACTGTGCTGGCAAACACGGATACCGGCATTAACAACGGCAAAAGCGTCCAGAATACCCTGATATTCATAGCCTACACTCCTGCATGGCTAAGAGATCCTCATCACGCACATCCGCCTCTTTCTCAGATATCAGACCACGAGCACGGTCCAGCCTGCGCGCCACAACAAAGGCGGCATCCAATTCGCTGCAATGAAGCGCTTTCATAATCGCCCTGCGCTCTGCCTTTTCCTCTTTCTCCGTCATACCCAGCGCCAGATAGACACTGGGCGGCACCACCCGAAACAACGCCTCCACTTTTTTCGACAACACCACGCCTTCGGTGTAGCAGCCCGGGAGTTTGCTGGCTGACAGCAACACCGATTTTTGTTCTTCAGACAGCTTTTTAAAACGCGCTATCTGCTCAACTTCATCCGGCGGCATTGTCAGACACAACCACCACTCCGCCATATTGAGCATTTTCTCCGCACTATCCGGATAGTCCGCCAAATTCTGAGTAGCCAGCCACAACCAGGCGCCCAGTTTTCGCCACATCTTGACCACTTTGGTCATGTAGGGCGACAACAGCGGATTAGTGGTCAGTATATGCGCCTCATCCACCACAAAATTAATCTCCCGGTCCTCAAACTGGTCACGCTCCGCCATATTGTTGATGGTATTGACCAGAGACACCATCGCCAGCGACATCTGGGCACCATACCCTTCACGCGCCAACGTACCGAGGTCAATCAGCGTCACATCGGCTTCTGGCCACGGAGTTCCCGGACGATTAAACAATTCCCCCTCAAAACCACTGGTGAACATTGACATCGCCCCCGCCATCTCTTCGGCACGGGCACGACGCTGTTCGGTACGTAATGATCGCCCCTGTTCATCCCGCCGGCTGTCCCGGGCAATGACAGACAATGCCTTTTGCAGATCTTCCGCTATCATCTGTCGGCCATCGTCAGCACTCGCTTTTGCCGCCATCATGATAGCTTCGCGGATCATGCCCCGATCCGCCCGCGTCAGACGTTCTTCCTCTTTTTTCTCCCCGCCGGTGATCATCATGCGGGCCGCAATTTCCATTTCACCCAGAATATCGCGCTGCTCATCGTCCCCGTCGTCTTCAATTTCCTCTGCCGGCTTTTCACCCGCCAAATCCAGCTGAGAAGATGCCATTTGAAGCAATTGGTGAGCATCAGCAAACAGCGCCAGGCTGACACCACAGCCCGGTTTAATGCTGATTTTGTTGACACTCAGCCCCAGACGTTGACAGTAATCGGCAAACAGCCCAAAACTGTTGCCCGCTTCCGCCACAAATAACCGGGGACGGTGCACCGCCATCAACTGCGACAGGCTCGCACAAAGCGTAGCCGACTTCCCCGCCCCGGTCGGCCCGAACAGCAACAGATGCGCATTCTGGGTACGGTCATGTTTATTTTGCGGATCAAAGGTCAGCACATCACCGCCCCGGTTAAAAAAGCTAAGACCCGGGTTACCGGTGCCGGTCGCCCGCCCTGTCACGGGCAACAACCCGGCCACATGCTGCATCCAAGTCAACCGGGTATACCAGTGATGCTTGTCTCGTTGCGGGTTAAAACACATTGGTAAGGCACGCAGATAACCGTTTAACGGCGCGACGTCGCATTCGGGTTTGACCGGCTGCAACCCCGAGACCAACAGGGTTGCGACCAGTTGCTGATGCCGACGGTTCAAATCGTCAACATCAGCCCCCTGTAACAGAAAGGTCAGTGCAGAACGGCACAGTTTATGTCTCAGCCCCAGATGTGCCTTAGCTTCTTTTACGTCTGCGCGTACTCGCCCTGATTCAGTATTTTCTCCCACTGCATTTTTTGACAACCGGTCAAAATCCCGTTCCAACCTATCCTGGGCCGGTATGACAACGGTCAGTGAAACAAGGGTACCCGAGGGTAATAAATCCATCAGCGCATTAATATATTCACCCCGGGTCACTTCACCGGTCAGCGTCCCCGGTTCTGGTGGGCGACGCAGCCGTTCAACCGGTACCGCCCGGTGAGCAATATTATCAAACCACCATATACCGTTTTTCACGTCAGAACGTGGCGGGGTAAACCACAAAGTTTCCGTGAAGTCATTATCCTGACGCAATTCACCCGCCTGCCAGGCCGTGTAGCGGGCCTCCCAATATAGCGTCGCTTTATTAATCCAGTCTGGAGCGGGATTGAATAACCGCAGTAACCAGTGATGAACCTGTTCACCATCTTGTCGTTCACACAAAATGCTGGCGCTGGCCAGCGAGGCCGTTAGTCGGTTACAGACCTGATTAAGCAACGCTGCCGGTGACAGAGCATCCTTCTGGCCTGCCGGGACCCAGCGATAAACGACCATTCGGGTACGGCGTTGCTGTCCTCTCCAAGGTTGACCGGTAACCAATGTGTCGTTAAACAGCCCTTCAGGCCGGGCAATGCTTCGCAGATGACGTTCAGTCTCAGCCAGCCACGTTTCGGTAAAGGCTGTGCCCTGTGCCCAGGGCTTGATATATTGACGAAGCTGCATCAGCGATGACGACGAGTCATCTTCATCCTGACAAAAAAACTGTACCACCCAGGGAGAAATATCTTCTTCCTCCAGGCTGTCCTGCAACGCATCCTCCACCTGGTCACGGATCTCTTCCAGACGAGCAGCGGGGCGTCCTTCTGTCGGGACCGGAGAGACGGTATAAACCGCCCCGACTGACAGACCGTCATCCAGCAACAGACACTTTTCCTCGTCCAGGTATTCTGCCCAGGGCAAATAATCAATGATAGACGGTGAAGGGTTATACAGTGCCGCTTCATCAGCGTGCGTCATTTTGCTAGGCCGCCTCAAAGGTTCACGCCCAACAACGGTGGAAGACGACGGTAGTATGACCTCAGTTTCACCCAAAACTTGCGATAGATTACTCCGTTTACGCAAGCGGGCTTTATTCAACAGCGACCACATCACAATGCCACCGTCCGCTCACCCGGCAGAGCGTACTGCACCTGACTGTAAAACGAAAACACCGTGCTATATCCCGGCACAGGCGAATTTCCCGCAACCAAATGGGGAAAGAGATACATCACCATGTCCGGATTGGGTAGCCGTGGGAAGGTTTGACTGATTTCATTTTCCTGCGTACGGCTATAACTTTCCGTGTAATTCAGAGTAGCCTGCTGTTCCCGTTCGTTCAGCTCCCGGCGCAGTGTTTTACGGGCCTCCATCGTAATTCGTGACGACGAGACTTTCCCCTGCCACAGAGCTAGCATTGTGCTATCTCCCTGTGGAAGCATCTCTTCTTTAGACGTGCTGCAACCGGTCAGGATCGTTATCACCACCAACATCACTATTTTTCGCGCTTTATTCATACTCGTTTTCTCAGTCCAAACCATCACGGACCTCCTGTCCAAGACCAAAGTTATATTTCACCCTGCGTCCCTGTCCTTCATAATCAATCGGTATTTGCTGAGTAATGTGCACTGCTACTCTGGCACCCGGTGTTACGTAAACGGCATCAAAAGTTTGGCCATAACGGGCTTTGACCCATTCGGATACGGCCTTAAATCCTCCGGCTGCTGCTTGCCCCAAAACCGCTTTACCGGCATCCCCGGTCAGTGATGACGTCGCACCGCCATAACCGTTAGTCTGGGTGGTAAGCTGACTCTGTGACAACACATCACCCGCCGCTGTACCGCCAGAAAGAGCAAATAAGGTTGGTAAGTAACTGGCTGCATTGGATTTCCGTGTCCCGCTGATACATGGAATACCATTATCATCAGACAACCAGCCGATACTGCCGCCATGATTATCCTGAACATGATG
Organism: Photorhabdus namnaonensis; assembly: GCF_001684335.1. Taxonomy (GTDB): domain Bacteria; phylum Pseudomonadota; class Gammaproteobacteria; order Enterobacterales; family Enterobacteriaceae; genus Photorhabdus; species Photorhabdus namnaonensis. Next base: position 7,556 of record NZ_LOIC01000038.1, on the reverse strand, counting down.
GCTGCCATTGGTGCGATGATCCGATTTCGGCACGGTTCTGACGGTGCCGTCTGCAAAGACAAAGGTTAAGGAGGTGACATTGCCGCGCACACAAGACAAGGTCCAGTCACCGGTAGCTGTGCCCGAAACAATCGCGCCTTCCACATCCGGTAGTTCAATGCCGTTGGCAGTCAAGTTATCTTTACCTATCAGTATCTTAAGGATATGGGTCAGTGACTTTGTCATTCACCGGCACCCGGCCTAATAATGCCGTCATCGCCTGGCTGCCGACCAGCGTCGTATTTTCGGGCAGGGTATAAACGGGCCGGATAGTCTCGTTTGTATCACCCTCGGTAATGGCTTGCTGATTTTCAGTCATACCGTCATATTCCAGTTTCTGACGGCTCAATGCATTGTCTTCCAGAAATGACACGGGAAAACGGGGAGTCGCTGGTTGACCGCTCATTGCAACCTGTGAGTCAGCCGGTAACACGTCCTGTGGGGTAATCCAGACCAGCCTGTCCCCGTCTGAGGTCGTATTTTGGCCGGTATCGTCCAATCCTAATCCCAGCGGAATATCACGCTCAACCAGAGGGGTGTTTGTACTCATGCTTTTATTGCCTAACTGACGGGTCAACTGATCAAGTCGGCTGAACAGCGTTTGCTGCTCCGCTTTCAATACCTGCTGTTGCTTTTCTGTTTCCTCACGGGTGCCCGCTACCGCCTGGTTAATCTGGTCAGTCATGCTCTGACTGCCGTTTCGCCATTTCTCATTGTCCGCCAGTAATTGTGCGTTTTGTTTTTCCAGTGCCGCCTGCTGAACACGGATACTGCGCAAAGCTCCAATCAGGGTGCGCAACGTGTCTTCCGGGGTATCCCCCTCAATCCCCAATGCCAGCAGCTCCCCGGAAGACAGTTCCGCCAGGGCCTGATGACTCACTGTCTGGTTGACGGGCGTCTCTGATTGCCGACAACTCTTGATCCCCACGACCAGCCCCGCAATAACAAAAGCAGGCACGACCCACTTCACCAGACCGTTTGACTTAATTTGCATGGGGATTTCCTTGTCGCTTCATGGGCGTTTTTGACCTCACCGGTTCAGGCAGAAAGGCACGCTCAGGCCGCCCTTTCACCACCAAATAGACGGTAGTCGTGTCTTCCGGCGTGCCTGACGGTCCCAGCCAACGATGCTGAAAGGTCGCTGCTATGAATTGCCCCTGTAACCTGCGTGGATCAAGCACCACGTTCTCACGGTGGGCGTTACGTACTTTCAACGCCACCACAGCAAGGTTATCCACGCCCCAGCCCCCTAACGGGGAAACTATTACCGGCTCTGAGGGATACAATGTGGTTAATCGGGGTGGTAGCGCCAATGATACGGGGTGAATGCCGGGAACAGCTTCTACTGTACGCAGCGGCGCATACAGACTCTGCGCAGCATAACGGGTCAGGACCACCGGCAGCGGAGCCGTGTAGGACCGTTTTTGACGCCGGGCGGCCTGACGCTCACCCTCAGGAGAGGGAGACGTTGCTGACGTGTTATCCCCTTTGGCGCCGTGATGAACCTGGTGGTTGTCCGTCAGCGTGGTCACATCCCCGTGGTACACCACACGAACCGGCTCAAGGGGACCTTTTCCATTTGTAGCTGTCACATCCAGCAAAATCACTTCACCACTTTCCACATCCTGAAGTTGCAATCGGGTCTGGGTAAACGTTTCACTCGGATACAGATATACTGCGCCACCGGTGCTTTGTACCCGCAATTTGCCATTCAGCGCACTCGGAAAACCTACTCGGACATTTTTATCCACAAAAACCACCCGCTCCTGTCCGGCATGCAAGGCAACCGGCAGCGGGATACGCTCCCACTTCATCAACTCCACGGCCTCAACGGGTGAAACCATCACCAGCCCAGCGAATAATAATGCGATCAATGCCAATAATTCGACGAGTACCTGTTTTTTCACTGGAATATCCCCTTTTTCGCCGGTGCCGGCTGCGATGCGGCTTCCAGCCGTTGCGGTGTGCTGTCATAACAATCCAGTGCCAGGCCAAACGGGTTACGCTCTGCATTCCCTTGCCAACGGGTGACTTTAAGCGGGTAACGTACCAGTGCCCGTTTGACCGGCTCAGCGTGAAAATATTCATCGGCCACTAAATCTAACCGGATAACCCAGTTATCCCGGTCTTTTACCATCACATTGCTGTCACGAAAGCCCCGTTCCGGAATTTCATACACCACCCGCACGCGATCTTTTAACTCACCCACTTGTGACCGATTTTGAGCATCCTGTTCCAGAAACACCTGACAGGAGGGAGTCAGATAAGGAGAAAGCGCTGCTATTTTCGCTGGATAATCGACTTCCCCGTCTTTAGGCCAGGCATTCAATTGCTGAAAAATATAAAAACCAAAGGCATAGACCTGGGAGACCGGCACTTGCCACCACGGGCGGGTACTGCCACTACGGACATCCGGCGGCGTATAAATGGTTAACGCTCTCGGCGCCATCATCCAGCCACTCAGACTCAGTAACAACAACAAAACCAGCACACCACAGGCAGAGCGTAACGTCAGGATATGCTGGTCCCGGTTTTGAATCGCATGACGAAAACGGCTCATAACCGCCCCATTCGGGCCATTACCCGGTGATGGCGGCGCAACGACCAGCGTTGTGATGTGATAATCAGTGACGGGTCACCCAGACCCCAGCCCCGCTTTTTAACCTCCAGCCGTCGATAGAGATAATGCGCCGGTTTACCGCGTTTCATCCGGGCCAGGTATTTGCCGCCAAAGGCAATCAATAATAACGGCGCAATCAGGGCCACCGTCGGTATCATCACCCAACCCGTTACCGGTGCCAGTAACAAGCCAATGACCATGCCAGCTATCAGTCCCGTTAATGCCGTCCAGCCCAGCTCTGGGGTAGTAAATCCCCGGAACACGACAGGTTCGGCGTTAAGACGGTCAGGTAAAAAACGAATAGTCTGAACCATACTGACGCTTCCCTGTGGTTAAAAGAGAATGGCTGTCGATTTGCCCAGCAACCAGATAACCGCCACTAACAGCACCACGCCAACCACCACAATCGCGCCAAATTTAGTCCAGGAAGCTCTGTCACTGCGAACTTCAGAAAAAGTATGGATTGCCGCTGTCGCCACATTGATAAACGCGATCGCGGCAACGACCAGCCCGCCTATCACGATGCCGTCCTGCAAGTAACCTTTGACGGTATTAAAAATGCCGCCACCACTCCCGCTGGAAGGCGGTTCAACCGTTGGCAATGCCGCTGTCACGGGTTGACAAACCAGATAAGCCAGCACACTGAGTGACACTACACAGGTATTGATACGGACAAACAGGCGGAACAGTGACTGATATCCCCGGTTTAACAGATCCATTTCATTTTCCCTTTTTTCCATTACAGGTTAAAAAACCAATTAGCTGGCAAACATCCAGATAGCCATCACCAGCAACAACGCCACACGAATGACAAAACGGCTCATCGCCGCTTCACGGACCTTTTCATTGGCCCAGCCCTGCCAGACGTCCACCATTCCCCATGCCGCCCAGAGAAACAGCACCGCTATCAGTAAACCGATACAGAGAAATGGCATCACATGGGGATCGAGATTGCCGGAAGCGGCCCTGAATGCATTGCGTTGTACCTCGTTCACCGTATTCGCTCCTGACGATATTGACCGGTCACATCCAGCGCAGCCGAAGAAATCCCGGGTTGGGCACGGGAGGGGGTCAGATAGCGGTTAATGCCTTCACGGACAATATTGAGGTCCCGGTTAGCACGGAGATAATCAAAATAAAAACGGTCTGCCTGCCCCTCCTGAACGACCAAAACCCGGGCACGTTCCAAACTGGCCTGCACCTGGTCAAGCTGTCTGAGTGTGGTGGCCAGCTCATCTTTTTCCCCAGCCAGTGCAGACCCGCTCATCAGCATCGTCAATACCAAGATGCTGCGGGAAAGTAAGCGAAAATAAGCCATAGCATTACCCTAAATCAGCGTAGATATATACATCAACAGAGTGACGAAAAAGGGTAACGATTACAGTGAATAATTGTTTATCTGATTTTAAAAATTTTGGGTACTTGAATTTAAGGTTGAAACCAGGGCGGGATTCCACTTTGTATTTAACTTAAGGGGCTGTCCTAGATAAGTTATTTGATCTAGGATATCCAGATGAGAAAAAGTTGGATTAGCCAATACAAGCAAAAACGTCTTCATGGGCTCTTCGTTGCCGGAGCTACAGCTCGCACTGCAGCAAAGTTAGTCGGTGTCAACAAAACGACTTCGGCTTACTATTTTCACCGCCTCAGAGTCCTTATCGCAGGTTATGTCGATGAATATTCTATGTTTGACGGTGAAGTCGAGATAGACGAAAGCTATTTCGGCGGTAAACGTAAGGGAAAACGCAGACGAGGCTCCTCGGGGAAAGTCCCTGTTTTTGGGCTTCTCAAGCGAGGTGACAAGGTTTACACCCGCCTAATACCTAACGCTAAATCTGATACCTTAATGCCGATAATCACTGCCAGGATTAAGCCTGACAGCCTGATCTACACAGACAATTTTGCCCGCTATGATGTGTTAGATGTATCCGATTTTAAACACTATCGAATCAACCATAGTACAGAGTTTGCAGACGCTTTTTGATAGAAACGGTCATGGATCAGCTCAAAAATATTTCTCAGATAGCGCATTCAAGACACCGCAGTCAGCTCGGTTTTTTATTGGAAATCGTCGCTGGCCTAATTGCTTATACATTCCAACCTAAAAAATCAAGCTTGAATTTACGGGATTGTGATATCGCTATTTTTAAACGAAACCGAGGTTAATTAAAACAAAGTACCGGATAAAAAAACAACACCTTGTCAATAATCTGAAGAAAGCCCGCTCTGCGGACTTTCTCCCTTAAAGATGGAAAACTACGCGCTTACCCGTTGGAAGTGTCACATCAAGACTTAATTCGCCGCCTAATGCTTTCACATAGCGCTTAAGTGTTGATAGCCTTGGATCATTGTCAGCTTGTTCCATTCGAGCAACGGAAGGCTGTTTGACCCCCATAACAGCGGCCAATTCTGTTTGTGAAATTTTTAGCTCATCACGCAATTGGCTAAGGGCGATCTGGATACTGGCTTCTTCAACCCGTTCCGCGACTCGTGCCTGCATTTCAGGACTTTCTTTAGCCAACAGTTCTCTGTAAGTAGCCATGATTATTTCTCCAGTTTCGCAAGATGTTTACGGTACTCGGAATCAGCCAGCCGAATCATATCCTTATAGAAACGTTTCTCATTTAATCCCGTTTTATCGCCAGCACACAAAATAATTGCGCAGCGGGTAGGATCAAACGCAAAAAACGCTCTGATAGGATTACCAGCATGTTGTACACGCAGTTCCTTCATATTGGGGAAATCAGAACCACTCAATGTATCAACATATGGTCTGCCAAGTTTTGGGCCGAACTTTTCCAATACCCCCATAGCTTCATAGACTGACTCCCTTAGAGCATCTTCCTGAGCCAGGAACCACTCATCAAAACACTCTGTCGTTATGACTTCCCACATATCGACTCCATAGCCTATTTGTTATAATCAAGAATATAACGTATTCACTATAATTTCAACCACAGAGGCTCGATTTTATATTCTTTTTTCAACCGAAAAAGCCGAGTTTGAATTTAGATTTATTATTAACCTATTCATTTCACTGCAAACAGAACCTTTTCTGGCTGTATATTCCCCATAAAAGTAACAATAAAATTAACAAATGTCGTCCTCTGCAAGATAGTAGTGATCTCTACGACTCAATTCATCAATTTTTGCAAGACGGTAAGTCACAGATGTTCCCTAATATCCTCATAGTCTTTAACCCTTATAGCCCCTAACGCTTCATATTTTGTCGGCCAGCTAATTGAAGTATTCTTGAAACAAGATTCTAATATAAATAATTTTCTGCCTTGATTCAAAGCCGCTCTAGCTTACGTCATCGTTCCTGAGGTATCCGATGCCTCAACGATAATAGTCGCTTCAGATAATGCTGACATAGTCACATTGCGCTCAGGAAAAAACCGACGATTACTACGGTAATCTTGCTCAATATAACGTTTAAATGGTACCTGGCTAATTAGCAAATAACTTTCTCTAATTGCCTTTTGGAGTTCACTATTCTGTCTTGGGTAAATATGAGACAACGGAGTACCAATAACCGCTATTGTGTTACCTCCCAACTCCAACGCAGTCGTATGAGCAACAGTATCGACTCCCTCAGCCAAGCCAGAAATGATAGTAAGCCCATCATTCACAAGATATTTAACTAGCTTTCTTGTTCTACGGCGACCTTCATCAGATATCTTTCGTGAACCGACGACAGCCACACACCGAGTATTCACTAAATCCCACCAACCTTGATAATAAAACAATTCTATTGGGTAACGAGCATCTCTCAATTTATCAGGATATTCGCTAGCTCCGTGCACTCTAATACCTAAATGCTCCACAGAATATTTATTAAGAATATATTTCAGTGACTTTTTGACAGACTCTCTTTTTTCTTCGGGGACGAGTTCAGATGGTATCGTACCATTAGGTGCTTGCCGAAATTTATTAGCAATAGTTTTAAATGTAGCGCCCTGCTCAGTCCACAACGCTTCATATGCCGCCATCTCCTCAAATGGAGATATCGCTCGTTCGAAGGAATCTGAAGATCCAAAATCAAGTTGCAACATTTTATCCGTTCCCAATTCATGGAATAAAAGGTTACTAAGAACACCTACTACAGTAACTGCCGAAAAGGCAATACAAAAACAGGCTAAATGGTTAACTGAGTAAATGCCATTATTTTTTCTTTTTACTACCAACTACGCTCTACCGGGAGCACGCCTTGCCACGAATAGAGCAACAAGATTCCGGAAAGCCCGTATCGGCAATTGTGCCACAACCTGTGGCACAATTGCCGTGGGGTCACAACATTCTGCTGATTGAGAGGATAAAGGATCAAACCGAGCGATTCTGGTATGCAGAACAGACCCAGATACATAGAGCCGAGACTCCCTGCTTCACATCATCAAAAGCAATGCCTATGCCCGGCAGGGCTCGGCTGTCAGCAACTTCAAGAACCGGTTACCCGTATCTTAATCGGAGCTGGTACAGCAGCCCCTGAAAGATCCCTATGTTTTTGATTTCCTCACCCTATCAGAACCCTTTAAAGAATGTGAGCTGGAAACGGAGCTTCTCAAACACCTTGAAAAATTCCTACTCGAACTCGGCAAGGGCTTTGCTTTTATGGGGCGATAATATCGTATTACCGTAAGCGAACAAGATTATTACCTTGACCTGCTTTTTTATTATCTGACTTTGAGGGCCTTTGTTGTGATCGCGCTGAAACGAGGAGAGTTCAAGCCTGAACATGCCGGTAAGATGAATTTCTATTGCTCGGTGGTCGATGAGAAGCTACAACATTCCACTGAAGCCTACCATAGGTAATGAGATGGTCGCCCTCACCCTGTTAGCGATATATTGACAGCGTGTGATTTATTTTTTTAAGAGGCCATCATCATGAACACTATCG
>NZ_LOIC01000037.1 GCF_001684335.1 Photorhabdus namnaonensis | reverse complement strand
GGACATGATGCTCAATAAAGTGGATATCAGTCAGCGCAGCCCCCTGTTCAGCTTCACCCGCCAGATACAGGGGCTGCACAGCGCTGTGGCGCAGCTGCTGGAGGGGCTGCTTTACAACGGCGGTCCGGCCCAGCCCGGCCTGCGGGGGGTTTATCTCACCTCGTCTACACAAATCGGCCAGATGGATGACATTTTTACCCAGTCCGCCGCGGTGCAGTATCACCTCGGGCCACAGGCATTTCCCACCTGGCCGGTGGCGGACACCGCGCCCTACTTCACCCACGCGCTGTTTGAAGAGGTCCTGCTGGCCGAGCCGAATCTGGCGGCTGAAAACCGCCTGTGGTTAAACCGCCACCGCCACACACTACTGACCTTCTCCACCGTGGGCGCCGGGGTGGTGCTGGCCCTGTGGACCGGCTGGCACTACTACTATCAGAAGAACTACCGGGCCGGCGACGAGGTCCTGGCGCAGGCCAGAACCTTCCTGTCTGTGCCGCCCCCCCAGTGCGAAGACCGTAACGGCAATTTACAGCTTCCCCTGCTCAATCCTGTCCGTAAAGCCACCCTGGCCTACGGGGATTACCATCAGAAAGG
>NZ_LOIC01000036.1:69864-97564 GCF_001684335.1 Photorhabdus namnaonensis | reverse complement strand
TGCAGGCAGTTTGAACACGGACAGCGCGGAAAAACCGGAGCGTACACGTAGTACGTGAGGATTTTGAGCACTGCCCAGGTTCAAAATGACAAATAAAATAGCCTTATTGGGATAGGTAATAAATGACAAACAATATCGTTAGCCCAGTTAACAAAGATTGGATCGTATTTCTAGACGGGGAATATCTTAATTTTAGCAATGCGACCTTTCTTGCCAATACACAAGCTTTAAATTATGGCACCGGTATATTTGAGGGAATCCGGGCTTATTGGGATCAAGACAATAACCAACTGAATCTATTTAGAGTACATGAGCACTATGAACGGTTAATACAATCAGCTAAAACATTAAAAATTGAATTGCCCTATACCAGTCAGGAGTTAACCGACATTACGAAAAACATCATCATTAAAAATGGTTTCAAACAAGATATTTATATCAGGCCCTTAGCGCTTAAAAAATCGTTAATGCCGGGTGAAAAATTTGGCGTTAAGCTAAGTGGTGTCAATTCAACCCTCTGTATTAACGCTTTACCTATGGGCGCTTACACTAAAAAAACAGATTTTAAATGCCTTATTTCAAAATGGCGACGTGTATCAAACGCGGCAATTCCATCATCTGCCAAAATTACCGGCACTTATGTTAATTCCGCACTCGCTCATGAAGATGCCAAAGAAAATGGATTTGATGATGCTATTATGCTGAATGAACAAGGCATGTGTGCAGAAGCAAGTACATCAAATGTTTTTATTGTTAAGGATAATTGCGTTATTACACCCTCGCTTAGCGCCGGCATACTCAATGGAATAACCAGACAATCTGTTTTCGATATTTGTAAATTCCGCAATATTCCCTGTATTGAGTCAGAAATTCAACAAAAGGATCTCTATGAAGCAGACGCCTGCTTTTTAACAGGTACTGGTCTTGAAATATCCATTGTTTCGCAAATAGACAATGTGTCATATATACAAAAAGAAGAGTCTATAGCCAATGTTATTACCAAAGATTATCAAGAAATAATCAGAGGCAGAATAGATAAATTCTCACATTGGTTAAATCCGGTTTATTAGTGTAATTCCAGGAGAGACATCATGGAATGTGTTTTTTTTAGTTTCTACAAAGATACATTTGATGTTCTAAATATTGCTACCTTAGGCCCATCAGGCACAAGTAGCGAACAATCCGCTATTCGTTTTGGTGAATTTGCTATTAAAAATAATGTCGCCAAAAGTTACCAGGTTGTTTTATGTAATACTTACGAAGAAGCAAGTAATCAAATTATTTTAAATAACTGCCAGACATTGGTGGTAGCCAATGCTTATTATAATATCAGTGAGTTTTATATGGATAACAGGTTTAACTTGTCATCCGCGTTTTTAAATTACACACCTAATTACGGTATCGCTATTCGTGATGAATTAACTACAGATAATATCGTCATTGCAACCCATCCGGCACCAAAGGCTTTAATCCCAGAGTTGTTGCCTGATAATCTAAGAATTGCAGATATCATTTTTAAAGACTCAACCAGTTCAGCCGCAAAAGCAGTCGCTAATTCAGAGGTAGATGCCGCACTCACGACAGAAGTGGCGGCAAAATTACACAATTTAAAATTTATTTCTCACATTCGACCAATTCAAATGCTTTGGTCGGTATTTACAGCCGCATAAAAGCTAACGTTGCTTTAAAATAGGCAAATATATAGATCTAATATACAGAGGTTATTATGTCTTTATTGACTTTACACACGATTACAACTACACCTGAAAAAAGTAAAAAATTACTTCAAAGCTCTATTAATGATTTCGGCTGGGTACCTAACCAAAGTGGTTATATGTCAGAATCTCCCTCATTATTAGCCGCTTACCAAAGAGCACACGACCTATTTATTGATAGTTCACTGAATGAAGAGGAAAAAGCGGTGGTGTGGATTACAACCGGAATAGAAAATGGTTGTAATTACACGATTCAGGCACACGGCTATATTGCAATTCATAATGGTGTGGACAAAAAAATAGTTAAAGCATTGATTGAAAAAACCGACGATCTCTCCCCTCGATTATTAGCACTGCGTGAATTTACCATAGCGGTTATTTACTGCCGAGGGCAATTGAAAAGAGATGCGATTGAGCTATTTTTAAGCCGTGGTTTCAGCAAAGAGAATATGTTGGATGTTGTGTTAGGTGTTTCTCAAAAGAATATGTCGACAATTCTCAATAGCATTGCCGGAACTGAGATTGATGATAAATTCAAACTGGATGATCTCTAACTGATATTGAAAGGCATCAATATGCTTTATGTCGATAAAGAAACCGTTGCACGTTATTTGACAATGGAACTTAGTCTTAAGCTAAGTGAAATAGCATTTAAATTGCAATCTGAGAGAAAAGTAGAGCAACCTTTACGTAATATCGTTAAAGGCGAAGACGGTTTAATGGGCACCATGCCGATTTATATTAAGGAGGGGCCATACAAAGGGTTCGGGTTAAAGTCGGTGGTGGTGAGGTTTCAAAGCAACAGCGATAAACCTTCGCACATCGGTAGTGTGCTGGTTTACGACGAGCCAGGTGTTTCAGGGATTGCAGCGGTAGATGCCGGCGCTATCACAGAAATTCGCACCGCCGCCGCCTCCGCTTATGCAACTCATCTTCTTGCCGCAAAAGATGCCAGCCAGTTGGCGATACTTGGCACTGGCTTACAAGCAAAAGCACATTTGCAAGCCATGTTATATGTGCGCCCGATCAAAGAAGTCACTTTATGGGGTCGTAATGCAGAAAGATGCCGTGAGTTTGCCACATGGTGTGATAAAACACTCAATCTTCCTATTTCGATCAAAGCCTCACCTGCTGAGGCGGTACTCAATAGTGACATCATTTGCACAACCACAGCATCGCGTGACCCTATACTCAATAGAAAAGAGTTACCGGTTAAATGTCATATCAATGCCATCGGCGCTTCGGCCCTGGGATTTCAGGAACTTAGCGAAGATATGTATAGCAATACAACCCTGTTTACTGATTCCAATGAATCGGTACTTGCCGCCTCTCAATCGGTTATTAAAGCAAGGGAAAAAGGTATTCTTAGCGGGTCAGACATTGGGATAGAAATTGGCGCCGTTTCTCAATCTCATTCCAATTTGTGCGATCAGGGGGTGACTATCTTTCAATCCGTTGGTTTGGCCGTTCAAGATATGGTATTTTCTCGGGAAGTCATTCGACAACTAATAAAAATGTCTTAACTATTTTGGATAAAAATATGCCAAACTTAAGACGTTCAGCATTAGAAAAATGTCGTTATTGTCTATATTAAAGAATCCATTTGTCACTTGCATTCGCAAGTGACATTTTTATGTTCTGTTACTTCAAAGTGTTATTTTGAGAGGAAAGATATGCTAGAAGTGTCACAAATAGTAACCTATACAGCGGCACTGACTGTTGCTGCGGCGATACCCGGCCCAGGAATGGCAGCATTGGTTGCCAGAAGTGTGAGTAGTGGCGCGTTAGCGGGATTTTGTGTGTTGTTTGGCCTGATTATTGGTGATCTAACTTATTTATCTTTTGCTGTTTTTGGTTTGTCTATTATCGCGAGCAGCTTTGACACTTTATTCGTTATGGTGAGATGGGGCGCCGCCTTATATTTGAGTTATTTAGCGTGGCAGTTTTGGTTTGCCGATCATCAATCCATTGGCGAAGACCAACCCATTAAGAAAAAGGAGTTGGCTGCGGCATGGTTATCTGGTCTCACTCTAACGTTAAGCAATCCTAAAACCATTGCCTTCTATCTCGCGCTATTGCCTTTGGTCATTAACATGGAATCTATCTCGTTGCAAAACTGGGGGCTCATGTTAGTACCACTGACGGTTCTGGTTTTATTCAGCGTAGGAGCGGTATTTATTCTCGGCGCTCTCAGTATTCGACATCTGTTATCAAGCCAGCGGGCACAACGGATTTTATTTAAAGGTGCGGCTGTCATCATGTTCGTAACCGCTGTGACTATGCTGTTCAAAGCCGATTAAAAAAGTTTAATCTCTTACTATTTCCACGGTTTTATTGAATAAGAATCCATCCTGAAAACCATTCTTGCCAATAAATCGTGGACATACCATAAATTACAGACATAGCTCGCCCCAAAAACCACAGCACATATTTATCATTGGAAATACAGTTAAAAGTTGTATAATTGTTTTGTTATCAATGACATTCACAGCGCCAACGAGTAAGCGCTCTGCTTTTTTTCACCTGATAGGCAAAAGCTTTCGATGTAGGTATAAAATGCTACCCAAGGAGATTCTGTATCCCGATCTAGAAAAACAAATTCGGGAAATCTATAAAACCCATACCATTCCGACTTATACTCCCGGCGACTGGAATTTAAAACGCTGGCAAAGAAAAGAATGGCCGTCTGCTCTAAACTTCAATTTTGGCGATGGGCGATATAATTCCCCAGATAATTCTTTCCGAGTATGTTATATGGCCGACCGAGCAGTTACAGCCCTGGCAGAAAGCTATGGAAGGCTATGGCATAAGGAAGGGTTACGATTTATTGATGAATCTGAGATCCGTACTGCGAGAGTGTGCAACATTCGTTCATTAAGGAAATTAGTTTTTATCGATATTGCTAAACTTATTGGGATGTTACATATCCCGTTAAGTGTTATGGTTGATGAAGATTACTCAGTGACAAAAAGAGCTATGGCTTGCCTCTATGAACTCTTAAATAACGAAATGGATGGTATTTGCTACATATCTCGCCACTGGCCTACAGACTTCTGTTATGCAGTGTGGGAAAAGCGGGAAGATCGGTTTGTAGACGCAGGGATGCAAAGCCTGGTTAATTACAGGGATTCAGAATATATGCCGAGTACATGGAATGAACCCGACATATCAGCAGATGAATTATTGGAAGAAGTGCTTAACTTCAAAATTATCCGACTTGAATGATATAAAGTTGCCCCCTCGAAACAGGGGTTCTTTTTTATTTTAGCTTGCGATCTGATGACCCACTTGTGACGCAGCCCTCAGCATCAAAGCCAGTTCGTTTTCTGAAGCATTGTTTTTCATCATAATGTCAAGAGGTGTTCTATTGCAGGACAATGGTGTTGTTAAAAAAGACATTTTAGATACTGGGTTAATGTCCACGCCCATCGCTTTCATCACATCTTCAAAATAAGGCAAGACTCCGCCGGTAGTGAACTGGAATGTAGGGAAAACGTAATCACTGTTTTTTCTAAAAGCAAGCAACTTTCCACTTTTCACTCTCATGTTAACAGCCTGACGACTTATGCCGAGTATCTCTGCAACATCTCCAGCTTTGATAGTTCCGCCCATTTTATCAAGTTCCTGATAGAACAGAGCTAAGTTTTCAGCACGGCGTTTAAGCTTACGAAGTTCACGCGCTGGAGTTCGGACTTTGTGTTCAAGTTGAGTCGTATATAATAGTTCAAGTAGTTCGCTATCACTTAGCACAAGAGCATTTGTGGCCTGCGCTTTCTCTTTAAACTCAGGCATCAATGACGTGAGCAATTTGTCAAATCGCCGTTGCAAAAGGGATTGGTACTCATTAAGAGTATCCGCATTTTTGCCGTGGTTTGTCAGTATCGCGTTCATAGCCCCTCCTTACTTGCTTGACGATTATTGTATTCTCACATTATGGAATCGTCAAATTGATGCTTGGAGGCAGATGGGTAAAGGAAAGGCTCTAAAAGGCCACGAAGTAAAAGGCTCTAATCTTCATAGTTTAATTTGCTGAGTTGTTCTCCCTCGCTCAGTGGCAAGGCTTCTATAATTGCTATGCGCTGTACCCTATCAGTAATATTAGCATTATGACCCCAGCCATAATAAACATACCCGCAACATTGAATATACCCGTGCGTAATGAGCCTCTACACAAATTAAAAAACCCCACGCACTTTCTGTGCGTAGGGTCACTATTTGGCGGAAGGATAGAGATTCGAACTCTAGGATGGTTTCCCATCGGCGGTTTTCAAGACCGCTGCCTTCGACCGCTCGGCCATCCTTCCATGACGCGGGATTATGCTCCTAACATGATAATATGTCTAGTCTCTATCTTAAAAATTCTGTGATTTTTTTACTGTTCGCTCAATCCTCAATCTATAATATCCTTTCCAGCCCCGATCCTGCTAAAATTAGTCTAAATACATCGAATCATGAGATTCATCAATTTAACAAGCTCGCTAAACAGCCAAGCAATTATTAAGGCTTCTACTCAACGAATGTATAACAAACAATTTTCTATTAATTCATCAACCATAAACCGTTACTACGGTCTGTTCATTATTCTGCTTTTTGTTTCCCTGTTTTTATACAGTTATAACTACTTCAATGCCTGGCTAATGGGGAAAAAGTATGCGCTAAATAGTGTCGCAACCAAAATAGTATTACAGATAGAAGATTATCGTTACCACGCTAATTCTATCTTTAAACAAGCCAATAGCTCATCTTTTAAACCGCAAGAACTTGTCACACCGATGAAGCTACGGCCTGATGTTTACTGGCTTGAAAATCGTTATCAAACTATCGACACGATTATTTTTGGTCACCACAGCGCTGAAAGCGTAGAGTTGGCACAACGTCTTTCCAATTATATGGAAATTTTGTGGGGCACTCGCAATGAATACAACTCCATGTACTATCTGAATGGTAAAGATAACAGTCTGTTTCTGATAACAACTCACTCTATTCTTAAACCAGAATTGAGATTTAAAGAGAGTTATCTAACACTTACCGCTGAATCAAAACGTTCAGAAATGCTAATGCAATCCACCGCGCTAGATGAACGGGAAAATATTTCATCCATCCGTAAGTTAAATGGCGAAAATATCTATTTTTATACTTACCGGGCAACATTCAATTCACCGGGTCAATTGGCAACAGTTATCGCTTTCGATTTACCTATTTGCCATCTTCTTCCTATTGATATGGCCCCAGCAAATTTCAGTTTATTATCGGATGACGAACAACCCCCTAATGAAATCAATAAAGTTAATATCTCACAAAACGGTTTCTGGCTTGAATTTTCTCAATCACTCAAAGGTACGCAATACAAACTGTTGTATCGGATATCACTCAAAGATTTACTCATCGATTTGTTATACAGAAACATCTGGTTGTTACTAGCTGATTCAGTATTTATTATCCTCTCTTTAGGTGGGCTTATCTACATTCGTAGAAAATATATCGCGCCAAACGCTCTGATGAATCACGAATTACAAGTCAAGGATGCGTTAAGTCACGATATTATCTCTAATATCCCGATTGGCCTATTGATTTACGACTTCTCGATAAATCAAATAATTATGTGCAATAACATTGCCGATCATCTGCTGCCGAATGTTGATTTAAATAAAATTAAGATGATGGCAAAGCAACATCATGGCGTCATCCAAACATCAATTGATGATTCAGTCTATGAAATTAAAATGTACAACCTTCGCCTGTTGCCGGAAACTTATCTGTTTTTACTGCAAGATAAAGATCAGGAAGCATTAATTAGCCGACGTCTACAACTTGCTCATCTGGAACACGATAAAAGTGTACAAGCTCGGCGTTTTATGCTGACCAACATTCGTTCTGAGTTAAAACAACCAATAAAGGAATTAGATCACATCGCTTACCAACTGAAACAAATTTTCACAGAAGAAAATAGTGTTCGTATCGTTGATAATTTATTAACTAAATCTGAATATATATCTGACTGGATCGAGAATATTTCATTACTCAATGAATTAGAATCAGGTGAATGGCAAGCAAAAAATGAATCGTTTTCATTATCAGTCATTTTAGAAAACATTATTAAGAAAGTGTTTCCTAAGATGAATAATAAAGGATTGAATTATTATTACCATTGTAATATTAATCCTGAATCACTATTTATTGGCGATAGTACCGCCATCAGTAAGATTGTCCTGATGTTAGTCAATTATGCAATCACGCTCACATCTTATGGCAAAATATCTCTCATCGTTAATTATTCCCAAGAATACAAAGAGCAAATTCAAATCGAAATTATCGATACAGGGATTGGGCTTAATTCAACAGATTTAACAAATTTGAATTATCCATTTTTAAGTAAAGCGACAGGTGATAAATATCAATCCAATTCAGGACTGACCTTTTATCTCTGTAACCAATTATGTAGAAAATTAAATGGTCATTTTACTATAAACAGCAAACCCAACCTGGGTACGCACTATGCTGTCAATCTGCCTTTAATCATCGGCCAAGATCAATGCCCGCCGCTACTGGAAGACATTACTGCCTTGCTGGATATCAGCAATACGGAGATCCGTAAGATTGTGCAAAATCATCTGCATCATTATGGCGCGGTTTACTTCGATAAAAAGCAAGAAAATATGAATCGAGAGTACGATATCATGTTGACCGATAAACCCTACGATTCGGCAAAATCGACTATATTACTGGTTGATAATCTGGCCGGTTTTGAGCAGATAAAACCTGACTATATTAGGTGTAACTACAATCTGGGTGAAGCGGTTATCAATGCCATTTCGTTATTAATTGAGAGAAGTTTCAGTTTTAACGAGTTTAATGCAAATTCGGAAATGCCAGCATTTAACGATGAAAGCAGTGATTACGATTTTGGCAATGTCATAAATAGTTATCAAAAACAGCTCATTGATAGCGATTACCGACAATTATTTGTCGAGACAGTACCGATAGATATTAATAAGCTGTATACTGACATAGAACAATATGATCTGATATCGCTTTCGCAAACAGCACATCGCCTGAAAGGCGTCTTTGCTATGTTAGACCTAGAACTCCTCAAACTTTCTTGCGAAACACTGGAACAACACATAACAGATAGTAACGAAATAGAGATTAAGAATAGCATTAGCCGTATTGAATCCTTAACCAATAGGCTATTGCAGCAGGGTAACTAATAGATGAATAACCTTAACGTCATTATTGCTGATGATCATCCAATTGTCCTGTTTGGCATCCGCAAATCACTTGAGCGGCTTGAATGGATCAACGTCGTCGCTGAGTCGGAAGACTCAACCACATTGATCAACAATCTGTCCTGTATTAAAGCAAACGTATTGATCACTGATCTGTCTATGCCTGGCGACATATACGGCGATGGAATCAATTTGATTAAATACATCAAACGCCATTATCCCAGACTATCAATCATTGTTTTAACCATGAACAATAATCCAGCAATCTTAAGTGCTGTACTCGAACTTGATATTGAAGGCATTGTCTTAAAACAAGGAGCGCCAACAGATTTACCTGATGTATTGACGGCCCTGCAACAAGGGGAAAAATTTATGCCAGACAGCGTTTCTGAACTGTTGAAAAAAGTGACGAAAGCCCCCTATGGAGATAAACCGTTATCACAAAAAGAGAGTGAAGTTATACGTCTATTTGCCCAAGGCTTTTTGGTAACAGATATTGCCAAAAAACTGAAACGCAGTGTCAAGACTATCAGCAGTCAGAAAAAATCAGCTATGGTAAAACTGGGGGTAAATAACGACATTGCATTACTCAATTACCTTGCTTCCGTCACTATCGATACCAACGATAATGTTCAGTAGATACCGTTCGTTATTTTAATTTTAATATGAAAGTCGTCCCGATGCCCGGCAACCACTTGTTTATGCCGGGCATTGTTTTAACGCATCGTTTTAAAAATCATCGTTTCAAATCATCGCCGTCAATACCTGCCTGAGCGTCATCAGAGAAACAGGTTTAGACAAACAATCATTCATTCCCGCATCAATACAGCGCTGTTTTTCTTCTGCCAGCGCATTTGCCGTAATACCAATAATCGGCAGCTTACACCCATCATTTCGTAAGTACATTGTTAACGCATAACCATCCATATTGGGCATATTGACATCCGTCAGAATGATATCAATCCCCCCTTTCTTCAAATATTCCAACGCATCTAATCCATCATTTGCCATCTCTGTTTGGAAACCAATGGATTTCAATTGATCGACCAATAAACGGCGGTTGATAGGGTGATCATCCACCACCAGAACCATAATAGTATTAAACCGAGTATTTGCCTGAAAAACAGGTGGGACAGTATTCAATACCACACTATGATTCGGTGAAATCAGCCGCTCAATCATTGCCGGCAAATCATGTAAATGGTAAGTGTTGTGTAACCAATAGCTTTCTCTGATTTGTTCCGGTGAGCCGATATAGTCGGTCGATAATTCAATATAACCATATACCGAAGAAATCACAGCATCAGGAAAATCAGTGATAATAATTTCACTACCATCGGTGCTTTGCCCGCTATATAAAATAGTGTGTAAGCCATGATGAACCAAAAAACGTTGTAAAAATTCTTCCAGATAAAGATTACGTATAGCTAAGATAATCTTTCGCTGATGCTCATTGATTAACTGGGTTTTTGGCCTATATTTCGCACCATATAAAGGTAAGCGAATAGAAAACATACTCCCTATCTGTGGTTGTGAAATAACTTCAATATCACCATCCATCAGATTGATAAGTTTTTCACAAATCGCCAGACCAAGCCCTGTTCCTTGAGATGAGTTTTCCGTATTGGGCATGATCTGGAAAAATGGATCAAATAACTGAACCAGCGCCTTATCAGAAATACCGACGCCCGTATCCTTTATTCTGACGTATAAATAATCTCTATCAACCGTCAGATGGATAACCACACATCCGGTATCAGTGAATTTAATCGCATTATTTAACAGATTAGATATAACTTGTTGTAATCGAATTGGATCATTGCAGATATAATCCGGTACATCCGGTTCAATATAGCAATACAAGGTCAACGTTTTTTTCACCACTAACGGCAGGTAGTTAGAAATAACATGAGAGATCACTTCCTGACAGGAAAATTCTCCAGACTCAATTTTAAGCTGTTTAGATTCAATTTTTGAGAAGTCGAGAATATCACTGATAATTTTTAGCAATAATGCTGAAGAATTATTCATCGTCGATAACAAACGAATAGATTCAGCCGGCAACGAATGCGCCTGTAATAACTCCAGGTTGCCAATAATACCGTAAAGCGGCGTTCTTAACTCGTGACTAACGGTAGCTAAAAACATAGATTTAGAATAGTTAGCCTGCTCCGATGCCAGAGCCATCTCCTGTAATGATTTTTCCATCCGTACACGGACGCTAATATCAACCAAAACACAAATCGCCACCTCTTCATTCCTGTAGCGGGAATGAACAAAACTGATTTGTAGATGATGATGATTACTGGTTACGACATCAACATAACTGCTGGTTCTGTCACAAATAATATGAATAATACGTTCCCGATCTTCATGTGTTAACATTCTTAAATAATTATGAGCTAACTCATTACTTAGAATATTACTGCCATCACTGACCCGCAATATACTGATCCCAACCGGCGCTGAAGCGACAATTTTATGATTAAATTGTTCATGTTCCTCTAACCGAATGGCATTCTCCTCAGCCGGAGCAAACATTTTCCGCTCAAACAGATACACCAGAACAATGATAACAAAGGCAGATAACACATTAAGCACAATACTGCTAATAATCTGTAGCTTAAAACCTTCAAAAATAGTTTTCAGCGGCAGCGCGTAAATGATACTGAATGAAGATGGCATTAACCGGCGCTTTAACAGTAAATCAGTGAAATTATCATCATAGCCAAAATAAGGCGCTTCCAACTGATAATCGGCATAATGAAGTTTATAGTCATCATTTGCTGGATAGTGCAACACAGGTTGATTACTGCGATTCAATAACGTTATTGAAATTGGGCGGTCTTGTCTTTGAATAAAAGAGTCCAATCTGATGAATTGTTCAATGCCTATCATTGCAACCATCTGACCATTGACATATACCGGCGCCAATACATAGAGGTGACCGCTATCAGATCTTGCGCCAGGGATAACCCAATAAACATTTCGTTCTTTACCTTGATCTTTCAGGCTGATAAGTCTGCGTGAATTTTCATAAACTATTTTTTTCAGCGTATCAGGCTCAGTCGAGGTATTACGGATAGAAAAATTCACCATACACATACTTTGCGTACCCACCAGAAAAACCTGATTCAACCCCTGAGGCGCCGCAAGATTATCCTTCCAATAGAAGATAAGGTTATTTAACGAATTTAAATAACTATGAGTATTGTCGCGAAAAGTACGACAGTCAGCGTTCTGGTTCAGAGGATGATAAGAAAATGCCGGGCTATTATGGGGAAAATCAAAAATAGCATTTTTCCCATTAGAATTCAGTAAATGCTTCTCTGTCATATATTGGATATCCCGCAGAACACTTGCTGTATGACGCACATAAGAGAGCGTGGAATCATAATTAGCATTGTATTCTTGCCGAATATCCGACTTGACTTCATTAAAGATATTAACCAGGTAAAAAGCTGTTAATAAAGCGCCTAACGCCCACAACATTAAGCCAAGCACCCGGAAAAGATAACGGGATATTTTTAGCGATGTACGAAAAGAAGAAAGATATCTCAAAAAGGTTACCTAATAAAAACCGGCATCATTCAACGTCATTCATGACAAGATATACCAGAGTTTAAAGATTACAAAGACCCATCGATCGCATATTTCAATATTAATAAAAATCCCTTTAAAAAAACAGGCACCGAAGTACCTGTTTCTTAATTAAATAAAAAATATCTTCACTTAAACCGGATCGACTGACTCGCTGCTGTTAGGATCGGGTAAATCGGTGTTATCGCTTTTCAATTCTTCCCCTTCCGCCGTCAGCCCATCGTCATCATCTTCAGGCTCAGCAACCCGCTGTAAGCCGACGACTTTCTCATCTTCAGCGGTACGAATAAGTGTTACACCTTGAGTATTGCGGCCAACAACGCTGACTTCCGATACCCTTGTACGCACTAACGTGCCGGCATCAGTAATCATCATTATTTGATCGGTTGGCGCAACCTGAATCGCCCCGATCACATTACCATTACGTTCGCTGACTTTAATCGAGATAACCCCCTGCGTCGCACGAGATTTAATTGGATACTCGTTTTCAGCGGTGCGTTTACCATAACCGTTTTCAGTGACAGTCAGAATTTCTCCTTCCCCACGCGGGATAATCAGAGAAACTACTTTATCTTCACCATTCAGTTTGATACCGCGTACACCGGTCGCTGTACGCCCCATTGAACGAACCGCTTCCTCTTCAAAACGAACAACCTTCCCTTCCGCAGAGAACAGCATAACTTCGTTACTACCGTCAGTCAGGTCAACGCCGATCAGCTCATCGCCTTCATTGAGATTGACAGCGAGAATACCGGCACTGCGCGGACGGCTGAAATCTTGCAATGCGGTTTTCTTCACGGTCCCACTGGCGGTAGCCATAAAGACATACAACCCTTCTTCATATTCACGCACCGGCAGAATCGCCGTAATTCTCTCATTTTGCTCTAACGGCAACAGGTTGACAATCGGACGACCACGCGCACCACGGCTAGCCTCCGGTAATTGATAAACCTTCATCCAGTACAGGCGGCCACGGCTGGAGAAGCAGAGGATCGTATCGTGAGTATTGGCAACCAACAACTTGTCAATAAAATCTTCTTCTTTAATACGCGCTGCGGATTTACCTTTACCACCACGGCGCTGCGCTTCATAGTCAGATAACGGCTGATATTTGACATATCCTTGATGTGACAGCGTGACAACAACATCTTCCTGATTAATCAAATCTTCAATATTGATATCAGCCGTATTTTCCGTGATTTCAGTACGACGGGCATCGCTGTATTGCGCCTTAATCGCCAACAACTCTTCACGGATCACTTCCATCAAGCGCTCAGGATTTTCCAGAATGAATAGCAACTCGCCGATTAATGTCAGCAATTCACGATATTCATCCAGCAGTTTTTCATGCTCCAAGCCGGTCAGTTTCTGTAAACGCAGATCCAGAATGGCTTGAGCTTGTTGTTCGGTCAGATAATATTTACCGTCATGTACACCATATTGTGGTTCCAGCCACTCAGGACGGGCGGCATCATCACCGGCTCGTTCCAACATAGTCGCAACACTGCCTAATTCCCACGGTTTAGCGACCAATGCGGCTTTTGCCTCGGCGGGTGTCGGAGCAAGACGGATAAGTTCGATGATAGGATCGATATTCGCCAATGCGACAGCTAACGCCTCAAGAATATGGGCACGGTCACGGGCTTTACGTAATTCAAAGATAGTACGGCGAGTGACCACTTCACGGCGGTGGCATACGAAAGCCGAAATAATATCTTTCAGATTCAGTAATTTCGGTTGCCCCTGATGCAGGGCTACCATGTTGATACCAAAAGAGACTTGAAGCTGAGTCAGGGAGTAGAGATTATTTAGAACCACTTCCCCCACCGCATCCCGCTTCACTTCAATTACGATCCGCATGCCGTCTTTATCGGATTCGTCACGCAGCGCACTGATCCCTTCGATGCGTTTTTCTTTCACCAATTCGGCAATTTTTTCAATCAGGCGGGCTTTGTTGACTTGATAAGGAATTTCGTGCACTAAAATCGTTTCACGGCCATTCTTCTCATCAACTTCAATTTCCGCACGGGCACGGATATAAATTTTACCGCGGCCAGTCCGATAAGCCTCCTGAATACCGCGACGACCATTAATAATCGCGGCAGTAGGGAAATCCGGGCCAGGAATATACTGCATCAGCCCTTCAATGCTGATGTTTTCATCTTCAATATAAGCCAGACAACCATCAATAACTTCGGATAAGTTATGAGGAGGAATGTTAGTCGCCATACCCACTGCGATACCAGAAGAGCCGTTGATCAGCAGGTTTGGTACTCTGGTCGGCATCACTTCCGGGATCTGCTCTGTACCATCATAGTTTGGCACAAAATCGACAGTCTCTTTCTCCAGATCCGCTAGCAACTCATGGGCGACTTTCGCCATACGTACTTCGGTGTAACGCATAGCGGCGGCTGAGTCTCCATCGACTGAACCAAAGTTACCCTGACCATCAACCAACATATAACGCAGGGAAAACGGCTGAGCCATACGAACAATCGTGTCGTAGACCGCGCTATCCCCATGTGGGTGGTATTTACCGATAACGTCTCCGACAACACGGGCAGACTTCTTGTAGGGTTTATTCCAATCATTTCCGAGTACATTCATAGCGTAAAGTACGCGGCGGTGTACCGGCTTTAGTCCGTCTCGAACATCTGGTAGCGCGCGCCCGACAATTACAGACATCGCATAATCCAGATATGAGCTCTTTAGCTCTTCTTCGATATTGACCGGGGTGATTTCTCTGGCAATGTCGCTCATGGAGCCCACTATCCCTCATACATTCCGAATTCAAAGGTTTAGAACTATACCACAAACCAACAGTTTTATAAAAATCAGATACGGGTATTTAAAAATTAAGCCGTGTATACTATCTCAGAACTGAGTAAACCCTGCTCAGAACTGAGTGAATCCGCCTGTTTTAAGAAAGTTTAAGGAGCGACAACCGCTGATGAACATCAAAACCCCTTCCACCCCAAACAATGTTGATCAACAGGAAATAGAGAAATTTGAAGCGATTGCTTCTCGCTGGTGGGATTTGGAAGGTGAATTTAAGCCGCTGCACCGAATTAATCCGCTACGCTTGAATTATATCTTGCAGCGTTCTAGCGGCGTTTTCGGTAAAAAAATCTTGGATGTGGGCTGTGGCGGCGGTATTTTGTCAGAAAGTATGGCTCGTGAAGGTGCGGAAGTGACCGGGCTGGATATGGGTACGGAGCCACTTGAAGTTGCCCGACTGCATGCCCTTGAAACAGGTATCCACGTGACTTATGTACAGGAAACTGTGGAAAGCCACGCCGAAAAATATCCACAAGCTTATGATATCGTCACCTGTATGGAAATGCTGGAACATGTCCCAGATCCACAATCGGTCGTCCGTGCTTGTGCTCAGTTAGTGAAACCCGGCGGACACGCCTTTTTTTCTACCGTTAACCGCAACAAAAAAGCCTGGCTTATAGGGATAATCGGCGCGGAATATATTCTGAAAATGGTGCCAAAAGGAACCCATGACGTGAAGAAATTTATCCGGCCATCAGAGTTGATAGGCTGGATTGACAGCACACCTCTACAAGAACAGCATATTATCGGCCTGCATTACAACCTACTGACGGATAAATTTAGCCTTGGTCACAATGTAGACGTCAATTATATGTTACACACCCGGTATGTCTGACATATTCATCTGACAGATTAATAAATCGGCAAATGAATCATATTTTCAGGAATTTTTTTACCCATTTTTGCCGGTGTTTCTGTCAGAGCAACCGCTAGTAATGATGCAGGCTTCCGGCTTTTTAATAAATTTAGTCCTCAAGTTATCCACAAGAATCCGTATTTTTGTGCACTTGATAAAAGCCGCTTTTAACATTATCTTGTTGTCATTATTTAGTGTACCCCCTACATATTGTGTTCCTTAACATTCCATTACCACTACTCTCTCGTGGGTTTCTTCGCCACTGAGAGGGTTATGTTTTGGTCTAAGTCAAAGACACAAAGCAGGTGGGAACGAATCTGAAAGTAAATGTAAGGTATGCCTGTCCATGAACCATAGTCTGCTAGTAACAAAGCGTGATGGCCACAAAGAACGAATTGACCTTGAGAAAATCCACCGGGTTGTTAACTGGGCAGCCGATGGACTGAAAAATGTCTCGGTATCACAAGTAGAACTGCGGTCCCAAATCCAATTTTACGATGGTATCAAAACCTCGGATATTCATGAGACGATGATCAAAGCCGCCGCTGATCTTATCTCCGGTGACGCGCCTGACTATCAGTATCTGGCCGCCCGCTTGGCAATTTTCAACCTGCGTAAAAAAGCCTACGGTCAGTTCGAGCCGCCAGCACTCTATGATCATGTATCCCGTATGGTGGAAATGGGCAAATATGGCAAGCATTTGCTTGCAGACTACTCGAAAGAAGAATTCGAGCAAATGGACGCGTTTATTGACCATTGGCGGGATATGAACTTCTCCTATGCGGCGGTCAAACAGCTTGAAGGTAAATACCTGGTTCAGAATCGCGTTACCGGTGAAATTTATGAAAGCGCCCAATTCCTCTATATTCTGGTGGCGGCTTGCCTGTTCTCCGGTTATCCGAAAGAGACGCGTCTGGATTATATTCGCCGTTTTTACGACGCGGCTTCCACGTTTAAAATTTCTCTGCCAACCCCAATCATGGCAGGTGTACGCACCCCTACCCGTCAATTCAGCTCCTGCGTGTTGATTGAATGTGACGATAGCCTGGATTCCATTAATGCGACCTCTAGCGCCATTGTGAAATATGTTTCTCAACGCGCCGGTATTGGTATCAACGCAGGCCGTATTCGCGCCTTAGGAAGCCCAATCCGTAATGGTGAAGCCTTCCATACTGGCTGTATTCCTTTTTATAAGCATTTTCAGACCGCGGTAAAATCCTGCTCTCAAGGGGGCGTTCGCGGCGGCGCCGCTACACTATTCTATCCATTGTGGCATCTGGAAGTTGAAAGCCTGCTGGTACTGAAAAACAACCGTGGCGTTGAAGGGAACCGTGTTCGTCACATGGACTACGGCGTACAACTTAACAAACTGATGTACGAACGCCTGATCAAAGGTGAAGAGATTACCCTGTTCAGCCCATCCGACGTTCCAGGGCTATATGATGCATTCTTTGCCGATCAGGATGAATTTGAGCGCTTGTACACCAAATATGAGCAAGACAGCAATATCCGTCAGCAACGTCTGAAAGCGGTTGAGCTCTTTTCCCTGATGATGCAGGAACGTGCTTCTACCGGCCGTATCTATATTCAGAACGTAGACCACTGCAACACTCACAGCCCATTTGATCCTTTGGTCGCCCCAGTGCGCCAATCAAATCTGTGTCTGGAAATTGCACTGCCAACCAAGCCATTGAATGATATCAATGATAAAAATGGTGAAATCGCGCTGTGTACCTTGTCCGCGTTCAACCTGGGGGCCATTGAAAATCTTGATGAGCTGGAAGAACTGGCCATTCTGGCGGTTCGTGCCCTTGATGCCCTGCTCGATTATCAGGACTACCCTATCCTTGCCGCCAAACAAGGGGCAATGGGTCGCCGTACATTAGGTATTGGTGTTATCAACTACGCTTACTATCTGGCGAAACACGGCGTACGTTATTCCGATGGCAGCGCTAACAACCTGACTCACAAAACATTTGAAGCGATCCAGTATTACCTGTTGAAAGCCTCTAATGAACTGGCGAAAGAGCAAGGCGCTTGCCCGTGGTTTAAAGAGACCACCTATTCTAAAGGTATCCTACCTATCGATACCTATAAAAAAGCGCTGGATGCATTGACCAATGAACCGCTGCACTATGACTGGGAAACATTGCGCAATGAGATCAAACAACATGGTTTGCGCAACTCAACCTTATCTTCTTTGATGCCGTCAGAGACCTCTTCACAGATCTCTAACGCCACCAACGGCATTGAACCGCCTCGTGGCTACATCAGCATTAAAGCATCAAAAGATGGCATTTTACGCCAAGTTGTCCCGGAATATGAGCGTTTGAAAGGAGCTTATGAACTCTTATGGCAAATGCCCGGCAATGATGGCTACTTGCAGTTGGTTGGTATCATGCAGAAATTTATCGATCAGTCGATCTCTGCCAACACTAACTACGATCCGACACATTTCCCAAGTGGAAAAGTGCCGATGAATCAGCTGCTGAAAGATTTGCTGCTCGCTTACAAATATGGTGTGAAAACGCTGTATTACCACAATACCCGTGATGGTGCGGAAGACGTTCAGGATGACCTGGAAGAAGTCGTGGAATCTGCTGATTCCGATTGTGAAGGCGGCGCGTGTAAGATTTAATTTGAGGAAGTTATGGCCTATACCACTTTTTCACAAGTAAAAAACGACCAGTTACAAGAACCGATGTTTTTTGGTCAGCCGGTAAACGTAGCCCGTTATGACCAGCAAAAGTATCCGATTTTCGAGAAATTGATCGAAAAACAGCTCTCTTTCTTCTGGCGCCCGGAAGAAGTTGACGTGTCTCGCGACCGCATTGACTACAATGCGCTGCCTGACCATGAAAAGCATATTTTTATCAGTAACTTAAAATACCAAACGCTGCTGGACTCTATTCAGGGCCGCAGCCCGAACGTGGCTTTTCTGCCCTTGATCTCCATCCCTGAGCTGGAAACCTGGGTTGAAACTTGGTCTTTTTCTGAAACGATTCATTCACGTTCTTACACTCACATCATTCGGAATATCGTTAATGATCCGGCGGTTGTGTTTGATGATATTGTCACCAATGAAGAGATTCTGAAACGCGCGAAAGATATTTCCGCTTATTACGATGATCTGATTGAGATGACTAATCACTACCAGTTATTTGGTGAAGGAACACATCAGATTGCCGGAAAAATCATCACGGTTAGTCTGCGTGAACTGAAAAAACAACTGTATCTGTGCCTGATGAGCGTTAACGCGCTGGAAGCGATCCGCTTCTACGTCAGCTTTGCCTGTTCATTTGCCTTTGCCGAACGCGAATTAATGGAAGGTAACGCGAAAATCATCAAACTGATCGCCCGTGACGAAGCGCTACATCTGACCGGCACACAACATATGTTGAACCTGCTGCGCTCTGGTCAGGACGATCCGGAAATGGCGGAAATCGCCAAAGAGTGTGAACAACAGTGTTATGACCTGTTTGTTCAGGCGGCGGAACAAGAAAAAGAGTGGGCGGATTACCTGTTCAGCGAAGGTTCCATGATTGGTTTGAACAAAGATATTCTGTGTCAATATGTTGAGTACATTACTAACATTCGTATGCAGGCTGTCGGGCTGAAACTACCCTTTGAAACGCGCTCTAACCCGATCCCGTGGATTAACGCCTGGCTGGTGTCTGACAACGTTCAAGTAGCGCCGCAGGAAGTTGAAGTTAGCTCATATCTGGTTGGTCAGATTGATGCTGAGGTTAACCCTGACGACTTGAGTGATTTTGAGCTCTGATGACAAGCTATAAAGTAACCCTGCATGGTATGCAGGGTTATCATATTGACAGCTCTCCCGAACTGCATAACAGTCTGCTAGAAGCACTGGAACAAGGTAAAATTCAAGCCGAATACCAATGCCGTGAAGGTTATTGCGGCTCTTGCCGTGTCAGATTGATAAAAGGCAAAGTCGGCTATCGACGCAAACCGCTGGCTTTTGTTAATGAAGGCGAGATTTTACCTTGCTGCTGTCATCCACTCAGTGATATTGAGATTGAGCTTTAGTATTTATCTTAAAAACTAACGCTTAATAATGAATACGAATATCCACACCCTGATAGCATGGACAAAGAATCTCCGAATTTATAAGGGCTTTTAATTTATTAACAGCAGGTTATATAGTAATTTAGATGGAATGGAACTCCTCAGCCCTACGCTCTAGCTCTGTAAGAAATGACGTCTTTGCTAATTCGTGAGCCTTTGGGCTCATAATACTTATCACCTGAAAACTCTTACTATCCATCCAATGCTGCACATACACTAAATAATTATCCGAATATCGATCAATCTGTGGCTTATATTTTTCCCACGGTATTTCATCTGGCATCCTAATATGCAATTTATAGATATTTGAATCTAAGGTTCTGCTATTATGTTCCCATTGACCATCCCGGCCAAATACAGAAGGTAATAACGCCGTCCTTTTCCAATGCTCTAACAACTTTGCATAAACTATTGCAACCTCATGAAATTCAACATCTTTATGAACAGTAACACTGACTCCCATTATAAAAATTCCGGCTCTGACAGACCAAGGTTTTTATGTTCTGCTAATATCATCAATTTAACTTCTCTAGAAGTAGGTAAATTATCAGGATGATGTGTCTTTGTCGGAGGCAGGCTTTGTTCAATAGCCGAAAGAATATCACACGCAGTATATTCAGAGTTCGCTATTGCTCGACCGAACTTCACAATATTCACCCGAAATATTTCTCGCTGAGACGGATCTGGAAAATTCTTACTCAGATTATCAGATGACAGAACGATACGTATTGCCTCTTTTATCCTCATGCAATATTCAATGTTGTCATTGGCTAATTTTCTTATGCGTACTGAATTTGAAAACAATTCACCACTCCCCTTAGCAACACGATGAGCGATAGCTTCAGATAACGACTTTCGCGTGTACTCATTCAAACTTTGCAAGTAAGCAGTTGCCTCTGACAAAGGCAGAAAAACCTGTTCATCTTTCAGGTTAAATGTCAATGTAGATATCAAACCTGCCGATTTTTGTATTTCAACGACCGTCATCGGTAGAACGGTACTTTTAGCCGGAACAGGAGCCAGAGACGCCAATAACGCCGCTGTCATCGCTGGGAGAGCCATTGTTTTCACTTGTCTCTTCATATCCTCACCACCTTCAATGTTGATATGTATTGATTATAAATGTTGTGGATTTGATGATCAATTCACCAAATTTCTGGTGACAAAAAAATATTCTGACCGAAAAGCCCACTAAATCACATTTCATCAAGCTAGCATTGACACTATATCAATCTACCTCGGATGTTAATATATGAACTAAAAGCCTCTATTAACTTCTTTTTAATCAATTTTAACATTTACCCATTTGGCTATAATTTCATTTCCAATATTATCCGTAGGTTGAATAATTCACAGATGATATTCAGGATGAAAATTAATAATAAATGAATCTGCTATTATTACCTAAATCTCTATCAGGAAAATGTCTGATAAATAAAGTTTCTATATCTATTAAACTTATCTAAATTAACATTTCTCAAGAAATTTATTGAAATTAAGTCAGGTATTTAATTATGGGAGAATATATGAAAGCTGTGTCTAAACACCCTAAAACCACTCATTTTTCACCTGAGAAAAAACCAATCGTCGTATTTGGCGAATCTTCAAAGAAACTCAGACCAATTGGTGTATTGGCAGGAAAAATATCAGTACCGACAGAAGAAGAGTTTTCAAAATATGACCTCAAAATTCAGGCTATGTCTGGAGGAAAAGACAAGTAAATAATCTTTCTCTTAGATACACATATTTTTCTTTGATATTTTATCTAATCCGAAAAATTATCAGACGAAATACTTGCTATTTTTAAACATCCTGAAAATGAAATTTATTTCAGTACAGAGATTACTCATGAAATAGCATTAAAGAAATTATTAACATCTTCTTTCGATAATTCTTTTATTAGGACAATAATAATATTTTCAGAATTGTCCAATCCAAACCATAAAGAATTATTACATTTAATCCAACTTGATAACATATATTTATCTTTTATGATCAACATAATAGATTTGCGATAAACCTTTACTTTAATAACACAATTAAATTCATCAATAAAACGATGACTGAAATTATTACCCTCACTCAATTTCCATTGATTCATATCAACTATAGGAAAACCAAATTTACTTTTATTCGATGCAATAAAGCCATTACCCACATATTGAACAAAATCAGGGTTTATTGCAACCAACGTAATTGCGGCTATTCTGCCATCGCTAGGTAAAATAGCAAACTCTAATAAACTCTTATTATCATCACCAACTCGCCAATACACAGGAGTTTCATTTATATTATCAACTAATTGAATATTAATAGGTGTGTCACCATCAATATTGATGGTTACTTTCTGAATATTTTCTAATTTTACTATTTTCATCATCATTTACCTAATTAATATTTTAATACCGTAAAAAACAAATCTTTTTCTTATCCTGGAACATAAATCTCCACTTTATCTATTTAAAGTAGAGAACCACAGTTATTTTATACCTATCAGTGTCGAATATAAATATAATTTATATCAATCATAATGGTAACTCCACTCATGGCCCCGACCAGATTAATTTCTCTTTTAAATTATCAGGGATCATAGCAAATAAATCCTTAATACAAGATAAATGCTGATTATAATTTGGTGAAATAATTTCATTGCAATTCTCATAATAATATTTGGCCTGATGATTTAAGAAATAAATATCATGCTCTTGAAAATTTTCATCAAGAATAGAATGGTACAAGTTATGAATTAATTCTGCTTCAAAATAACATGAAACATCCTCTCCTTTCACTTTTTTACTATGAGTTTGTATGTTTCTTATATAAGGTAATGCTAGCATCTTTATATATGTCATTTTTGTTCATTTTATACCTTATTAATATCAAAGATATTGATCAATTAGTGTAAAAACAACCACTTATTTATCGTCAAACATAACTCCTACAACGCGAAAAAGCCAGCCGTAATGCCGTACCAACTTCCTCAGGGGAACTGTCTGCCGGAATGACGACATTATCAGATTCTACAATGCCTTTCCCTGTCCAAAGCTCAAGTTTCTCATGACCATAGGGCATAATAGTTATGACACCATCTAACAAACGAATATCACAACTGTTCATCTTCTTAAATAACTGACGTCTTGAGCGATAGCGATGAAACCCCATCATCTCTGTAACCCACTGATCATATCGTTCTTTTCTTTTTTCATTATCTAAAAAATCACCAAGACTCTCATAGGGAATAAATCGACTTTTAGAAAGAGCATTAAAAACCACAGTACCTAATTCTTCATCAGAAGTATCAGGAGATAACATATGGTTACCCCCTAAAAGGTCTAAATTCAGTGAACGATAACCCGAATAACTTGTTATTGAATAAAAATCACCATTAAAGACACATCTGGCATTCCGCCATCGTTTAAAAGTCTCACTCATTATTTCACCACTGTAATTTTAACGGTCAGGCTCATTTAATAACTATTTGAATCTTTTCGAGATAATTAGCGGACACATAATAGCTATTACGTGTCCACCTTAATTAACTCTCTAAATCAAAGATCATGAATAATCAATGCAAAAACAAACTATTACTTTGTAGTTAAACATAACTTCTGCAACGAGAAAAAGCCAGCCGTAATGCTGCGCCGATTTCCGCAGGAGAACTGTCTGCCGGAATAATGACATAATCTGACTCGACAATACCCAGCCCTGTCCAAAGCTCAAGTTTTTCATGACCAGAAGGTTTAATAGTTATTAAACCATCTAACAAACGAATATTACAACTGTTCATCTTCTTAAATAGTTGACGTTTTGAACGGTAATTGTAAACTTTCATTAAATGCTCAATCCACTCTTTATATCGTTCAGCTGCCCTTTCGTTGTCGAAAAAATCATCATCAGGATCGACCAACCGACTTTTAGAAAGTGAATCTAAAACGGCACTACCCAATTGGCTATCAGTTACATCGGGAGATAGAACATGTTCGTGACTTTGAGGATCAGCTTTAAGCAGGCGATACCCAGAATAAGTTTTGACAGAGTAAAAATCACCATTAAATTTGGCACTCGCATTCAGTCCTTGATCAAAATCTATATTCATTATTTCACCACTGTAATTTTAGCGATAAGACTCATTTAATAACTATTTGAATCTTTTCGAGATAATTAGCGGACACATAATAGTGATTACATGTCCACCTCGAATTAACTCTCTAAATCAAAGATCATGAATAATCAATGTAAAAACAAACAGTTACTTTATAGTTAAACATAACTTCTGCAACGTGAAAAAGCCTGTCGTAACGCTGCACCCACTTCCTCAGGGGAACTGTCTGCTGGAATAATGACATAATCTGACTCGACAATACCCAGCCCTGTCCAAAGCTCAAGTTTTTCATGACCAGAAGGTTTAATAGTTATTAAACCATCTAACAAACGAATATTACAACTGTTCATCTTCTTGAATAACTGACGTTTTGAGCGATAACGATGGAATTCCATCATCTCTGTAACCCACTGATCATATCGTTCTTTTCTTTTTTCATTATCCAAAAAGTCCCCAAGACTCTCATAAGGAATAAATCGACTTTTAGAAAGAGCATTAATAACCACAGCACCTAATTCTGCATCAGAAGTATCAGGAGATAACATATGGTTACCTCCTAAAGGGTCTAAATACAAAGCACGATAACCAGAATAAGTTGTTACTGAGTAAAAATCACCATTGAATATGCATCTGGCACTTTTCCATCGTTCAAAAATCGCGCTCATTATTTCACCACTGTAATTTTAACGTTTACATTCTTATCCGCACCATAAGCAATTGTACAGTTAGTTCGAGGTTCTTAATTTTTAAGCTCCAATAGTATATGCATATAAATATAAGTAACCACCAATATTGGCAGTTACTTTTACTCGATTTATTAATTTACTCACTCTTAATCTCATTACTTATGATATCAAGTGCTACAGCTAATTGTAGTTTATTTTTCTTATACCTAAGCGTTTTTTCATATTGTGCCAAAGATATCTCTCCTAAAATTAATTTCTCTGAATTAATTCTGGATATTTCTACTGTCACAATTAGCTCTTTATCCAATAGAACAGTATACAAATCTTCACCTTGTTCTGGTACCCATTCCAATACAAATGCACTTTTAGTCTCTGGTCTCACTTCATACAAAAGTGAAAGTAACTCAGGGTTATCACCAGCAAACAACGATTTTCTTGATTGAAGCAACTGTTGACGATACTCTTTTTCTATTAACGAATCTATCAATTTCATTTTATTCTCCCCGGAGTCGTTGTAATTAGGTTACCATGTTTATCAGTTAAGATAGTTATAATATTAGTAGATTTGTTATTACTAAACTTGTCAATTCCTATCATTTTTTCTGTAATCACTACGCGTTCATAACGAATACCATCATTACTTTGAATAGTTCGTGTGATAGGAGATTGAACAACCTTCTTATCAGATAAGATCCTTTTCAATTCATCTTGACTAATACTAAATTGGCTTGCATTATCTTTTCCAGAAAAATGTCGATGAATCACATGTTCCCAACCTGCTTTTTTATTACCGCCCATAAGATTTATCCTTGATTGAACGATGCCATATGTTTCTTTTGCTGATGACTTGATATAATCATTAGCTTTATTAATAATTTTTCTACTTTCAGCAGGATCTTTGGCTTTCACTGCTTTTTTTATCGCTGCCGTCAAATTCGTTGCTAATTTTCCACTAGGAATAACACTGAAAGTAGCAAGAAGATAATCTTCCAATTTCTCTGCATCATAAAATCCTTTCGTTGCGCCAATGACAGGGATGTAATCCATAACTGCTAACGCAGCTTGTTGACGAGCTTCCACACGAATTAAAGCCTCTTTATCACCTTCCATTGCAGCCAACATATCTTTTTGGTTTTCTAACGCTAACTAAGTAAACTGATGATCCATATAGTTATAACGAAAAACTATCTCAGATGCATTTGCGCCACTGTAAGCACCATCCGGCGTTCCTGTTACTATTGCTCCCGCTACTGAACCAAAAACTTTTGCCAGCTGAGCATTAGATTCATTATCAGACATAGCCTTTATTAGCTTATTTAACTGACGTTCTGATTCATCACGAAATTTAGGCTCAAACAAGCTATTATCCATAATAGAACCAGCCAGTTCCGCAGCTAAAGCTCCCGCCATTGCGCCTTTAACATTTCCTCTGCCAATTTCAGCGCTGACCCCTGCTACAACTGCGTGGCTTAACATTTTACCCGGTATGCCCAATACCTCGCCGTTGTCACCAATCAATCTGGCGCCTTCCGCATTAATCTGGCTGCCAATATTAGCCAACAGAGCCGTAGTCAAATTATCTTTAAAGCTGCCGCCGTTAATGGCAGTATTCAGGCTGGAACTAATAATGGATTGACCAGCGACCCGTTGGACGACTTTGTTCCAATCACCATTGCTGATTTGAGGTAATTTCGCTTTTGTGGGATCTAATTTAGTGCCATCAGCCGCTTTATCCCATCCCATGTAGGAATCAAATCCGGCCAATGCGCCACCAATCGCCATTGAGGTAATTGTTGATTTAACCGCATCACTGCTACCTAATACTTTTAGCGCTTTGGATATGTCCCCCTGATTATCCACAATAGCGACCGCCGCCTGTGCCGCCAGTGATGACATTCCCGCGGTTAACGCCCCACCCGCAACGCTATTACCCGCATAAGACGCGACAGATGCCGCCATAGAGCTGCCCGCGGTTGCCGCCGCTGCCGCAATCGCAATCACCGCGGAAACCACCGGATTCAAATGCTGGCTCTTGTGATCCCAACTGTCATAAGCGTCTTTGACCAAATTCCACTGGATATCTTTATTTTCTCGAAGCCCTTTCAACCAAGCTGTTTCTGGCGTATTTCCCAATACGGCCAATACATTTTGCAATGACTGACCATTTTTAGCTTTAATATCAGCACTAACACCCTTGGCAGCTTCCACTGTAAGTTTTCCACCAGTGAAAATCTGCGGTAATACCCATTGGGTTTCGGTATAACCTTTATCCCTTTGCTTAATATAAAAGCCTTTGGAATAGGTAATAGTCTGTTCAAAAGAGGTATTTTTTACCGCCTTAAAATTAACTTTACCGTGAGTACTGGTCAGTTTGGCGTTTTTATTAGTCGCAATTTTACTGGCTTCGTAAGTGCTGTCATCCCGGCTTAACAGGTTAATATCACCACCCGCAGTAAATTCAGTGACTTTATTAGTAACATCATGGCGGGTACGTTTAATGGTTTTCTTTTTGCCATACCACTTACGTTTGGTTTCTGTTTTCTCATAGTGGCTGGACTCTTCCATTGCCTGAGCGTACAGATAACCGCCTT
>NZ_LOIC01000036.1:0-69852 GCF_001684335.1 Photorhabdus namnaonensis | reverse complement strand
TGGAAAAGAATACTGCCGTTTGAAATAACAGTGAGTATACCGCCACTAGTCAATGCAGTACCTTGCTGTGTGACTGATTCGGTGAATTCCCTGCCTTTTTCCCGATAAGAGTGATTCTGCACTGATTCAAAACGCATATTGCCTCCGGAAGAAATCGTTGTATTTCCACCTGAACTTAATGTAGCGCCTTGGGTAATCAGCGTTCCATTAGCAGCTAAGGTAAGCTGTTTTCCACCATTAACTACAGCAACAATATGGCGATCATTTTTATTATTATCGTTCTTATTATCAATAGCGGAATAGACTAGAGCTAACAAGTTAATATTCCGACCTGCTGATAATAATGTGTTACCTTTGGCGTTAATTTGAGCCACCTGACCATTGATATCTGCACCGCTGATAATATTGATATTATTTCCTGCTGTTAATCGGCTACTTAATTCACCAGAACGGGATGAGGAAAATAGTTTATTCAGTGAAGGCGATAATTCACGGGGAGTGAGATCAATGTTTTTTGCAGAGGTCAAGTTGATATCTTTTACCGCTGAGATATTAATACCCTTAACAGATAAATTTCCGCCGGCGTTAATCACAACAGAACTTTTTGCATCAAGTTTACCTATTGTAGATAACATCTGATTAAACAGCGTTTGTTCTTTATTCTCAGCATTCACATCTCCCATTCGTTTATGTGTCAATAATTCACTGTTATTATCAATGGTAATATCACGATTTGAAGTTAAAGAAATATTATGACTTTTCGTTAAGAAAACATTGCGAAGAAGAATATTTTTACCCGCATGTAAGAGCAAATCACCCGTAGCTTCCAAGCTACTTATTCTACGCGTATTATCAGCATTAAAATACTCTGGCTTACTACTACTTTTAAGTTGAATATCCCCATTGCGACTGATAATAGTTACATCCTTGCCTTTTAACTCACCTTGCAGAGCATTAATGTTATTAGCCGCTGTCATCGATAAACTATTTGACGAAACCAATGCGGCATTATTAAGATTAATATCATTCTCGGAAATGATATTTAATCCATCAGTAGCCTTTAGTTTATCAGTGATATTAATTTTTCCCGCATGGAGTAAAATATTTTTTGCTGATAATGTGTCAGGTCGGGCAGTTACAGTCACTTCAGACGGATTTTTATTCCCAACTGGCAACGAACTCTGAATATTTATCAAATCTCTGAAATCAGCGACCAGATTACCCCCAGCCTTTATTTCAGCTCTTTTATGAGTTCCTTCTATCCATGTATATAAGTTATTTGATTTTTTGGCTTCAAAAATTTGACTTCTTGGAAATACAGGTTCAGGAATATCTAAATCATATACACCATACCCATTCATTGTTCCAAAACTTAAACTCTCATTATTCAATGAACCTCCAGTCAAAAATAAATCACCCTTAGCTTCAATATTACTTCACTTGTTATTTATGATTAACGAATTTATATAGGCATTACCACCTGAACTAATAATAGACGATGAAGACATATTAACAGAGTAAACTTGTCTTGTTTCATTAACATAATTGGAGTTATACAAGTCTACACTTCCAAACCATTTATCAGGCTCATCATCCTGTGCTCTGAGTCCAGCCTGAGAAGTGACATAACCTCGCTCGATATAGGCATTCGATACTTTACGCACCAGTTCATTAATATCTGGCAAGGTTAAGCAACGGGATAAATAAGGCTGTATGAGTTTTTCCCGTACTGATTGGGAAAGGCTTTCAACACCTTCAAATTGAATATGGTGAACAGTATGGCAAACAGATTCAGCGCCATCAGTTTCGGGTTCTAAATCTGGAGACAAAGTGATGTTGTTACGTAACGCCTCCCGCTGCTGTTGAGCCTGCTGTAATAACGCTTTCTGTTGTTGAGTGATAACCTCTTGATCCGCCGGGCCAATAAACGCTGAAGCATAAGCTTCTCCTGATAGAACGAATAGAGCAGATACAGTTAATTTCCTAAGACAAACCGATATGCTTTCCATTGATAATTCTTATTTCACCATACGTTAATTATTAAGATAATGAATAACGGCTTATTTTAATTAGCAAACCAGATGAAAATAAAAATCTATCTTACTTAAGTGTGATTAAAGTATGGTTTTTTAAATACTTAACAGAATAAGTAACTTTTTATATTTAACGGAATACATAATTTACGATCATGCAAAAACGCAATTGTAATTATTTATTTACACTAAGTGTAACCATAATTTGACATAAATAAATTATTCCTTTAGCCTGCCTTTCCATAACGATTTCAATCAGTTCAGAAACTAGGGGAAAGCGTGAAGAATCGTACTCTTGGCAGTATTTTTATCGTAGCGGGCACGACAATTGGCGCCGGAATGCTAGCGATGCCGCTGGCAGCGGCCGGTGTCGGTTTTAGAACAACCTTCGTGATGTTAGTCGCTCTTTGGGTTTTGATGAGCTATACCGCTTTATTGCTGGTGGAAGTTTATCAATACAGCCCGGCTGATACGGGCCTGGGAACGCTGGCAAAACGTTATCTTGGTCGAGGAGGTCAATGGCTCACCGGTTTCAGTATGCTCTTCCTTATGTATGCCCTGACAACCGCTTATATTAGTGGTGCCGGTGAATTGCTGTCAGGCAGCCTCTCTTCATGGCTGGATAAACCTATCTCTGTCTCATTCGGGATACTGATTTTCACCTTTGTCGCGGGTTGTGTTGTCACTATCGGCACTCAATCTGTCGATATGATTAACCGCCTGCTATTTACTGCAAAAATCATCTTCCTGGTTATTATGCTGACTGTCATGATGCCCCACATCAAAAGCACTAACCTGATGTCAATGCCTTTGGAGCAGGGTTTGGTATTATCGGCTATTCCTGTGGTATTCACCTCTTTTGGTTTTCACGGCAGTGTGCCAAGTATCGTGAATTATATGGGAGGCGATACCCAAAAGTTACGCAAAATATTTGTTATCGGCAGTGCTATCCCGCTGACTGCCTACATTCTATGGCAATTAGCTACACTGGGCGCCATTTCTTCCCACACTTTTGTCGGGATCTTAGCGGAGCAATCAGGACTGAATGGGCTGTTAAAAGCGGTGAGAGAAGTTGTCGCGACGCCTCGGGTGGAGCTTGCGGTCCGTCTGTTTGCTGATTTGGCGCTGGCAACCTCATTTCTTGGGGTCTCCTTAGGTTTGTTTGATTACATGGCAGATCTGTTCAAACGCCGTAATAATGCGACAGGCCGCCTGCAAACCGGCATCATCACTTTTGTTCCACCGTTGCTTTGCTCCTTATACTATCCAAACTTTGTTATGGCGTTAACTTTCGCCGCAGTAGCACTCTCTATTCTCGCTTTATTACTGCCTTCCATGCTGGCATGGCGCAGCCGCCAAATTGAGCAAAGAGCCTATCGGGTAAAAGGCGGAAAACCCGCTTTGATTGTGGTATTTCTTTGCGGAATTGCGGTAATTACCATCCAGATAGGTATTGTCAGTGGTTTATTGCCAGAAGTGGGTTAATGAGAAGTCGAAACTGTCCGCATCAGAAATGGTGCGGACGGCAAATGAATAACAAACCGGTCGCTACCGTAGCAAGATAAATCTTCATTACATTTCCTCTTTATTTACTTAATGTTACACATCTTACGTAAATACAACTAAACCGATAGACAACAAAAAGAAATGAATCATCTATACTTACTAAATATGTGTGAATTCTTCATTTCATGTACTTAATAATTAACTATATAAATAATTTCATATTAAATAGTAAATAAGAAAATAATAAATAAATTATAAAAAAACATAATATTTGCATTTCGCCATTGACCAGAAAATTTTTCTTAATCAGCGATTCCGCTGTTTTTTTTCATGTAAAACAGGAGAAGTGTGATGAAAAAGAGAGGACTTACAACGAATGCTGGCGCCCCTGTCGTTGACAACAATAATGTCATGACCGCGGGTCAACGTGGTCCTATGTTGTTACAAGATGTTTGGTTCTTAGAAAAGCTTGCCCATTTTGATCGTGAAGTGATCCCAGAACGCCGTATGCATGCTAAAGGTTCTGGAGCTCATGGAATTTTTGTGGTTACTCACGATATTACTAAGTACACCCGAGCTAAGATTTTTTCTGAAATAGGCAAAAAAACCGAGATGTTTGCCCGTTTCTCAACCGTCGCCGGTGAGCGCGGCGCAGCAGATGCTGAACGTGACATTCGCGGTTTTGCGCTTAAATTCTATACTGAAGAAGGTAACTGGGATTTAGTCGGCAACAACACCCCGATATTCTATCTTCGTGATCCACTGAAGTTCCCAGATCTTAATCATGTTGTTAAACGCGATCCCCACACTAATTTACGCAATCCTGCCTATAAATGGGATTTTCTCTCTCATCAACCTGAAACACTGCACCAATTAACTATTGATTTCAGTGATCGTGGCGTACCTAAATCTTTCCGTCATATGCACGGTTTTGGTAGCCATGCTTTCAGCTTTATCAACGCAGATAATGAACGTTTCTGGGTGAAATTCCATTTCCGCTGTCAGCAAGGCATTAAAAATCTGATGGACGAAGAAGCAGAAGCGCTGGTAGGTAAAGATCGTGAAAGTTCTCAACGTGATTTGTTTGCAGCAATTGAGCAAGGAGATTATCCACGCTGGAAATTAAAAGTTCAAATCATGCCAGAGAAAGAAGCTAATCTGTTATCGTACAACCCATTTGATTTGACCAAAGTATGGCCTCACGGCGACTACCCGATGATTGATGTCGGTTATTTCGAGCTAAACCGTAATCCTGATAACTATTTCTCAGACGTTGAACAGGCAGCTTTCAACCCCGCTAATGTCGTGCCGGGTATCAGTTTCTCTCCTGATAAGATGTTACAAGGCCGTCTGTTCTCTTATGGTGATGCTCAACGTTACCGTCTTGGTGTTAACCACCATCAAATTCCGGTCAATACACCTCGCTGTCCGTTCCATAATTACCACCGTGATGGGGCAATGCGTGTCGATGGCAACAGCGGAAATACGGTGACTTATGAACCAAACAATGCAGGATTGTTCCAGGAACAACCTGAATTCAAACATCCATCATTAGCTTTAGAAGGAGATGCTGACAACTGGAACCATCGTCAAGATGAAGATTATTTCAGCCAGCCTCGTAAACTGTTTATGTTAATAAATAGTAAAGAGCACCAACGTATGTTTGACCGTATTGCCCGTGAACTGTCACAAGCACATGAAGATACTCAACGCCGTCAGGTTGAGCTATTTAGAAAAGTTCACCCAGAATATGGCGCCGGTGTTGAAAACGCGCTGAAAAAACTCAAAGGATAATATCTAGCAACCCTGTTTTTTTAACCATCTCTGCCCATTATTACACGATAAATAATGGGCAGTACGAAAACAAATCAAAATAACTCAATATAAACTTGGCAAATCCAACACCCATTTCTTAATTTGCTGACGGGAAATTTTAACGCCGTTATTTTTAAACTGTTTAGGTAACAGATAGTAAGCTACCGGGCGCTGAAAAGAAGCCAGTTTACCAATCAACCATTCAGGCAATGTATCAATGACCTCAGATGAATTACTGTCTATCACCGCGACAGGGCGATAACCAAATTCAGGGTCGGGTACCGGAACAATAAAGTTTTGCGCGACCTGTGGGTAGGTGTTAATCACCCGTTCAATATCTTCCGGCTGAATCCCTTCTCCACCGCTAAAAAATTGATTATCCATCCGACCAAGTATTCGCAATTCGCCATTTTGTATCACTCCCCGATCACGGGTATGAAACCAGCCATCACGATCAACCAACGGTTGTAATTTTCCATCCAGCCAATATCCGTTAGCGAGGCTGCCAGAACGAATCTGAATTTCTTCATTTATCAGCCGAATTTCTTTGCCCGGTAAGGGATTGCCAACACCGGGAAGATAGTCTGCCCGTTTAATGCATACGGTTGAAGCCAGTTCGGTCAAACCATAACTACACCAACAGCGAATCCCTTGCTGTTCCGCTTTTTGAGTCAATTCAATGGGGATCATTGATCCACCCAAAAGTACTTCTTTCAAATTCAGTGACTGATTTTGTGAAGACTCCA
This sequence comes from Photorhabdus namnaonensis, assembly GCF_001684335.1. Taxonomy (GTDB): domain Bacteria; phylum Pseudomonadota; class Gammaproteobacteria; order Enterobacterales; family Enterobacteriaceae; genus Photorhabdus; species Photorhabdus namnaonensis. The sequence goes on along the minus strand of NZ_LOIC01000036.1, from coordinate 63,752 downwards.
GTAACCGCCAAAGCTGAGTTGGAACTAATGACGCGTGGGTGCAATCGGCTAAAGCGTGCTCTAACAGATGGGTATTTCTTAGTACTAAAGAAGCCCCTTTCATTAACCAACGCCAAATTATCCCCTGACCAGATATATGAAACAACGGCAATGAAAGCAACCAACTCTCTTGCTGCTGAAAATTGATTGCTGAAAGTACATCTTGCGCACTGGCAAGATGAGCATGAATCGAGTGAACAGCCGCTTTAGGTATCCCGGAAGAGCCGGAGGTCAATATCATACTGGCCGGACGCATAGCATCCCATGCCACTGAATTATCATCAGCATTTATTGGTTCACTTTGCCAGTCGAGGGAGATGGCATCCACCACAGGCAAACTGTCACCACAAAAATCAGCCACGAAATCGATATTCAAATGCGGCAGTAATTGAGCCAAGAGCATTTCAGGCAATTGTGGATTCAATGGCAATACCCGCGCCCCACACTGTAGCGCCGCAAGATAGCAGAACAGCATCTCTTCGCTGTTCTTCCCCCGCAGCATGACGCCACTGCCTTCAACCACTCCTTGCTGGCGAAAATTGGCCGCTACCGTATCCAAAGAGATAACTAATTGATGCCAAGTTAGGGAACGATCACACAATTTGACAGCAATATTTTCAGGGCTAAACGATGCCCAGTAGCGCCACGGCCACTGGGCAAATGGATTTAACTGCGCCATGCGATTTCTAACTCATCCAATCCTGTTACTGACATCGTGCTACCCGGCCAACGGCGCACTAACTGAGACTGAATCAATTCCAGCGTATCCAGTCCAGGAATAGTCGCTGGCGTCAGCCAATGAGCAATACGGGCAAGCTGAGTCAAACCAAAGCTGGTTTCGATACTGGAGCTAATCACCGCCTCCAATCCCGCATTGCGCGCGGCTGAAATCAACTGACAGCAACGGGCAAGGCTGCCAATCAGAGTGGGTTTAATCACAATAGCTGTCACCCCTGCTTGTGCCGCTACGTTAAAACCTTCATCACGAACGCTTTCATCCCATGCAATGGCGATCCCAGTATCACGGGCAAAAGAGAGTGATTGTTCCGGGGTTTGACAAGGTTCTTCCAAAAAGGCAATTCGGTTGCGGTAAGCAGGATTGACATACTTAGCGAAACTATCCGCTTTAGCACGGCTCCAACTACGGTTAGCATCCAGCCGCAAAGACAAATCCGGTACCGCTTCCAGCAAAACGTTAACTATCATGCCATCACGTACAGCTTCATACAGTCCGATTTTCACTTTGGCGACTTTTTGACCGCTCATGTTATTGAGACGAACAATCAGTTCATCAGGATCGCCATTACACAGCGGCGCTTTCCGGTAGTCAGCATCTTGCGGTAGTTTACCCTGCAATTCAGCTAATGCGCAGCTAATTCCAAATGCGACAGAAGGTAATTCACTTTCATCAGGTTCAGCGCCAAGGCACCACTGTTTAAGCCATGCCACCGCGGCTTCACCTGCCTGTTCAACTGTTTCTTTACTAAATTCCGGTAGTGGTGCAATTTCACCCCATCCCTGTTGACCATTTTCCTGTAAGTGAACCAAAAAACCATCACGAGTTTTAAGCCGCTGATATCGCAGGATAACGCCTGCCTCCATTGGCAATCTGAACCGGTATAAAGTTGCTGTACGCATTATGGGTTACGTTTAAATTTACTGAAATCAGGGTGGCGTTTCTCAACGAATGCATTACGTCCCTCCTGACCCTCTTCTGTCATATAGAAAAGCATGGTGGCGTTACCTGCCAGCTCCTGCAATCCAGACTGACCATCACAATCCGCATTTAGAGCCGCTTTTAAGCAACGCAGAGCCATTGGGCTATTTTTTAGCATTTCACGACACCAGCGAACGGTCTCTTTTTCCAGATCCGCATAAGGCACAACTGTGTTAACCAGCCCCATCTCCAACGCTTGTTTAGCATCATATTGACGACACAAGAACCAAATTTCGCGGGCTTTTTTCTGACCAACAATCCGTGCCATGTAAGATGCCCCCCAACCGCCGTCAAAAGAACCCACTTTAGGCCCGGTTTGACCGAAAATAGCGTTATCAGCCGCAATGGTCAGATCACATACCAAATGCAGTACATGACCACCACCAATCGCATATCCAGCAACCATAGCAACAACGGGTTTTGGGCAAATGCGAATTTGGCGCTGGAAATCCAAGACATTCAGGTGATGCATGCCGTTGTCATCTTTATAACCACCATGATCGCCACGGACTTTTTGATCACCACCGGCACAAAAAGCTTTTTCACCCCTACCCGTCAGGATAATCACACCGATATTGTCATCATAACGGGCATTATCCAACGCCTGCATCATCTCTTTAACCGTCAATGGCCGGAATGCGTTACGTACTTGCGGGCGATTAATGGTGATTTTAGCCATACCATCGGTGGATTTGTGATAAAAAATATCTTCAAACCCTTCAAAGCAGTCCTGCCATACAATTGGGGCATAAAGTTCTTCTTCGCTCGGGTAAATCATGTTCGTATTCCTTATACATTAAAGAGTGATAAAAAATGGTTTACTACCGCAGCAAACGCCACCGCGTTCGCTCGGTGAGCATTATGCCCAACACTTGGAATGGTTTGCAGCGGCAAAGCGCAATGTTTTGCCAATTGCTGGAATTTCTTATCATTTTCGCCGCACAGATAAGCAAAAGGTAATCTCAATTGTCGCAGTACAGGTACTAACCAAGGTTGATGTCCAAGTGAGGTGTTTTCCAGCATATTAGCTACACCATCGCCATTATTATGACGGCGTACTTTGATCAGTTGCTGACGCTGTTCAGGTAATAGATCAGAAAAAACCGGCTGCTGATACCAATCAGATAAAACCTGTTCAATCGGCTGAGAACGAAAACGTTCGGCCCAATTTCTATCGTGTTCGAGACGATTATTCCGTTCCTGTTGGGAAAATAATCCGGGATTTCCTCCTTCGATCAGTAAACCACATAATCCCCGCATATCACCATAACAGGCATGATACATGGCAATACGGCCCCCTAAGGAGTAACTAATCAACCAATATTTGCTAATTTGCTGTTCTGCTAATGTTTCAGATAAAAGACAACTCATACCCATAAGATCTTTTACCTGCACGTCAGTGGAATCACCGTGACCGGGCAGATCGATGACCAATGAGGGATGCTGAGCGCACAAATTCACTAACGGCAACCATTCATCACCACAGCCCAATAATCCATGCAACCATACCAGCCAAGGGCGGTCGTTGTGACCGTTGAACTTACGACAAGCCAGACTCACAACATCGCCACCTGTTTTAACAGTTGTTGCAAACATTCAGCCCCTTCTCTCTCCGGCACTTTCAGCTCAATCAGCGTGGTTTCATTTTGTTGCCATGCCTGTTCAATACTTTGTTGCAACTCCATCCAACTTTGTGGGCTGGCATATTTCAAGCCGAACATCGCCGCGGCATGATCAAAATTAACCTGCTGAGGCATACAGTAAAAACGTTGCCTTGCCTCTTCCGACGTTGGTAGTAAAGAGAAAATCTGCCCGCCGTTATTATTGACCACTATTAACACAATAGGTGAGGAAGGATGACGCAACAGTGCCAAGCTATTGAGATCATAAAGCGCCGATAAATCACCGATAATAGCCAAAGTGGGCTTTGCTGTTGCCCGTTGCACACCCGCCGCCGTGGAAATTAATCCATCAATGCCGCTAGCGCCCCGGTTACTGTAAACCGGATACCCAGCCGGTAATTGCCCCAACGCATCTATCAGGCGAATAATCAGGCTGTTACCGACAAACAACTGCCCGCGTTCAGGCAATAATTCACGCAACTTATAGGCCACGGTTGCTTCACCGAATTTCCCTGCCAATTCAGTTCTGACACAGTTAACCGCTTTTTCTGACCAGACAATGAGCTCTTCCGCCCACGGTGTATGCGATTGTGCCCACGGTATACGCGACTGTGCGGGATGAGCCAGTAACCAGTCAGCAATACGACAGGTTAATTTTTTGCCACGATGATTGGCAGGATCAAGCCGGCCTGGTATCGGATCAATAACCCAAAACTCCTGCGGCTGGCATTTCGCCTGCCACTGTAATAAACGTTTCCCTATCAGGCTGGAACCAAACTGCACGACCAGTTGCGCTTGCGCTAAAATCTCCTGCGCATGAGGATTATCCAGCCATAAATCGGCACAAGGCAATGGCTGCCCAGTTTGTGAAAGAACATTGCCAATCAGCGGCCAACCCAATGCCTTTGCCCATTTAGCAACATTAACTCCCTCTTCGGCACTCATTCGACTAGCCAATACAACGCCTTTTTTCTGTTGCCAATAGTTCCAACCCGGTACTTCTGCCATAACATTAGCTACTGGCTGGCCCAACCAAGGTTCGTTACTCTTCCACCAATCGCCTAACTGCTGCTGCCACTCACCATAAGCCGGCTCTTCATGACCATATAACGGTTCAGCAAATGGACAATTAATATGCAAGGCCCCATGTTGCAAATTCGCCATACCATGATCTATGACAGAAACCAGCCAACTTGCCGGTATATCTACAGTCGGCCTAGGCAAAGAGATTGTTTGGCATGGATGAGAAGCAAAAATACCATCCTGACGAATAGCCTGATTTGCACCACAATCCATCAATTCAGGAGGCCGATCAGCGGTAAGGAAAACCACACGTTCACCCGTTAAACTGGCTTCAATTAATGAAGGATAGAGATTTGCCGCCGCGGTTCCAGAAGTCACAATAACGGCAACCGGCTCTCTGCCCGCTTTGGATAACCCCAGTGCCAGATGCCCTAATCCACGTTCGTCAAAATGAGTATGGCAAATCAGTTTGTTATTTGCCGCGGCAGCTATTGTCAAAGGTGTGGAACGTGAACCGGGTGCAATGCAAACATGACGTAATCCATGACGAGTAAGTGCTTCCAATAAAAGCTCCGCCCAGCGGCGGTTAAATGCGCTATTTGACATAGTTTACTCAAAAAATTTCTATAAAAGCTGACTATTAGCCTAACGGCGCAATTAATTATTTCTTTATCCTAGTTCAATGAATTGCCACTTAATCGGAGATTATTTTCATTCAACTATTCACCTTTCAGTAAAGTGCGCAACCCGGCAGCTTTATTCTCTATCTCTATCCACTCCTGTTGTGGATCAGAACCGATCACAATCCCAGCACCGGCATATAGAGAAAATAAATTGTTGTTAATTTGTGCGCAACGTAGAGAAACCGCAAACTCACTCTGTTCACAGGAGAGATATCCTGCGGAACCCGCATACCAATCACGACTAAATGGTTCGCTATTACGAATAAAATCACGAGCCGCTTCACGAGGTAATCCAGCAACAGCCGCCGTTGGTTGTAAACGATGCAAGCAATCACTATCACGAGCACTCTTTAACTTTCCCTGAATCCGGCGGCGTAAATGCTGGACTTTTCGTAAACGAATCACATCTGGCGGAGCCACATCGACAGAAACTACGGCACCTTGAAGACGCTGGCAAATATCATCAACAACAAGTAAATTTTCATGCTGATTTTTTTTATCCTCCAGCAACCATTGTCCCAATTTTTTGGCTTGTTGAACATCATCAGAATTAGCCACCGTACCCGCCAGCGCTTCTGTATAAAGCTGAGTTTGCTTACGGAAGTAAAGCCGTTCTGGTGAAGACGCCAAAAATGCCTCATGCTGATTAAACGCCAGCATAAAATGATAACAGCGGTGATTTATCTGGCGACTCGCTGCCATAAATTGGGCAGCCGCTAAAGATTCACTCAATACTAGTTGCGTCTTACGCGCCATCACGACCTTTTCCATCTTACGATGGGTGATAGTCTCCAAAGCCTGCTCAATCAAGTCACACCACTGGGCGCGCTCCGGCATATTCTCCGCATTCACTACCACTGCCTGTAACGCGGAGAATTCCCGATGCGGAACTAACTGTTGCAGGAATTCCTGTGCATTTCTCATATCCTGTCGGCCAGCTATATTTAAATACAACCAGCTTTCGTCACGGTAACGGCGTAATTCGATGCGGGGCAGAAACAGATAACCGGCTTCCCCTGCTTTAGATTGCGTAATACGAGCTGGTCGAATCCGATCCCAGGCATTCAGCCCCCAGATCCGTATCTGTGGAAATTGACTGTTTCTGTGCAAAAAATTTTCGGCTGAAACAATATCACTGAAAAGATGGATTTGCCCACAAGCAACGACCTCTTCATGGCCCTCTCTGTGATGCCAGTAGAACTGCGGATAATGAGACTGAGCCGCCAGCCATTCCAGCCAGTAAGTGTTGCAACCGGCTGGCAGAGGAAATGAAATCTGTTGGATACCAACTTCGCTAACTTGTTTATTATTCAGTGTCTTGCATACATTAGCGACAACATTAGCAATTTGATTCACCACTTCTGCCTCAAAAGACGTGATAAAAAGTAGGATTATACGGGGCATTAATAATAATTAAAGCCCTGATTATTTATGCAGTTATGCTTGTTCGATTCCGTTAGCGATATGCCATTATCCCAATACTGAAACAAGCTACATCAGACGTTTTGTCCTTTAGATAAGGAATATTAAGTTCATTAGTATGATCAATTCTTTCGATGCAATTTATAAAAAACGACTCTTTTACTTACTACGGAAAATTTACTAAATAAATACCGTTATTATAAACCAAGAAATAAATATCTATTTTTCTAAAAAAATCGCGCTATAAAAAAACATATATTATTTTCACAATAGCCAAATAGAATTATAAAAATATCCACCTTATTTGTTAATTCTAACCTATTGTGTGAATAATTAACAATTTAATTGAAATATAGATCTAAAAATAACAAAAGACTTTATTCAATAACATCAGAAAAATAGGTTACGATCCCATCTTTTTTAAACATGCCATAAATGACAGATCAAAAAACATTTAACTAATTCTTTATAAAAAGACTATATTACCCACTTTTTAAATTAATAAGGTAAAAATCACATAACCCCACATTACAAACTAACACAACCAATTGTTTTAAAATGACTTTCACAAAACAACATTAAAATTTTTTATGTTTTTTACATTAACATCAATTAAAAAATGAAATTTAAAATCATATAAACAAGAAAAACAAAAGATTGTTTTCACATTTAATGACTAAAATAATAAAAATTCATATTATTTAATTCCATACATTACATATACAAAAATCATAAAAAATTTCATTTAAGATTAATGAAAACGACAAAAAATTATTTAACAAAACTCATAAATAAAACTATTTTTTCAACAATCAATCACGAAAATATATGTATTTTTAATTCAGATTATTCAATAAAAAATACAACATTAACTTAACAACATAAGTATTATGACGTTCGGTTGTGCCTTGATGTATTTAATAATTTTTTAATAAAGCAAGAACCACTAATGGAGAAATATATGTTATTAGCTCAACTTCCAGCGGAAAAAACACTGAACGAAACAGATATTCCCTCGGCCACCTTGCAATTACTGACTGGTAAACGAGAAGGTGTTGCACGCCCCGGAGGAATATTTACCAAAGAAGACCTGATTAATATCAAACTGTATGTCAAGAAAGGTCTGTCACTACCTTTTAATCTTGAGGAAGTGAAGAGCTATCTCGGCTACCAAAGAGTCAATATCGCTGGACTGGAACCAGAGGATATTTATGCCTTGTTTGAAGAAATCCGCATCCATTCTCTTAGTTGGAGTGAAGTAGAAGAAGATGTTCTACAACAAAGCATTGATCTGGAAGTTATTGGTCAACAAATTACCGAAACTGGAGAGAATATACTCAGTATCATCAATGAGATGCCAATTATTGAACGCATCAAGAGAAGATTGGGAGATATCTCAAGAAGACAACTTTCCGAGATCACTTATACCTACGAAGATAGAGAAGTATCGTATGCTCTGGTAGAAATCCTCGACACCATGAAGAGCGATATTGAGAAACAACGGCAAAAAACTGAAAAAGTCAAAAACGAAGTATCCGATTTCAAACTAAAACTGATCGGCGGCAGGCTGTCAAATGGCAGTATTGCTATGGGCTTGCAACCACAAGTTGAAAGTAAAAGAAAGCTGATGAAAGACAATAAAATGTCAGTCAGTATTGGAGATTTGGACGAAAGAATTATCGAAAAGAAAGCGGAAATCGACCAACTCAAGCAAGATTACAACAAATTCGTTGGCCTGGCTTTTTCTGGTATTGCCGGAGGGATTATAGGTCTCGCAATTACTGGCGGCATCTTTGGTTCTAAGGCAGAAGAAGTACGTAAACTAAAAAATGAACTGATTGCGGAAGTACGCAGTTTAGAAGATGACATTAAGGGTAAGCGCGCCCTACAAAAATCCATTACCACCTTATCTCTTGATTTTAGTGACATTGATACCCGTTTGCTGGATGCGGAAGTGGCATTGAACCATTTGGATTACATGTGGCAATCGATGTTAACTCAAATCAATGCCTCCAGGGATAAATTCTCTCAGATTAACGACGCACTAAAATTGACCTCTTTTATTACTAAATTCCAACAAGTGATAAGCCCTTGGAAAGAGGTAGAAGGCTCCGCTAAACAATTAGTCAGAGTTTTCGATGAAGCGCTGAAAGAATACAAAAATCGCTACAACTAATTGTTCCCTCTCGTATGAAATAGGAAATAGAAAAAAGGAGTATTAGCATGAGTGAGATCATCACTTTTCCACAGCAGGCTGTTGTTTATCCAGAAATTAATGTAACAACCTTGAGTCAAGCAGTGAAAAATATCTGGCGTCTGTCACATCAGCAAAAGTCAGGTATCGAAATCATTCAGGAAAAAACACTGCGGATAAGCTTATACAGCCGTGCCCTCGACGAAGCAGCACGTGCCTCTGTGCCTCAATTGCAAACTGTCCTGAGACAACTACCCCCTCAAGACTACTTTCTGACCCTCATTGAAATCGATACAGAGCTGGAAGATCCCGAATTAGATGATGAGTCTCGAAATACTCTTTTGGAAGCACGTTCAGAACATATCCGCAATCTGAAGAAAGATGTCAAAGGTGTTATTCGCAGCTTACGCAAAGAAGCGAACCTAATGGCAAGTAGGATTGCCGATGTAAGCAATGTCGTGATCTTAGAACGCCTGGAAAGTAGCCTGAAAGAGGAACAAGAACGAAAAGCAGAGATTCAGGCTGATATTGCTCAGCAAGAGCAGAATAAAGCTAAATTGGTTGTAGATCGCAACAAAATCATCGAAAGCCAAGACGTTATCCGTCAATACAATTTGGCTGACATGTTCAAAGACTATATTCCCAATATCAGCGATCTGGATAAACTAGATTTAGCCAATCCTAAAAAAGAACTGATCAAACAGGCAATTAAGCAGGGCGTTGAAATTGCTAAGAAGATTCTGGGCAATATTTCCAAGGGATTGAAATATATAGAATTGGCTGATGCCAGAGCCAGATTGGATGAACGAATCAGCCAGATAAACAAAGATTGCGACGACCTGAAAATCCAATTAAAAGGAGTAGAACAACGGATTGCCGGTATAGAGGATGTGCACCAAATCGACAAGGAGAGAACCACATTACTACTTCAAGCAGCTAAATTAGAACAAGCATGGAATATATTTGCCAAACAATTACAGAACACCATAGATGGTAAAATCGACCAACAAGATCTAACCAAGATCATACACAAACAGTTGGATTTCCTTGATGATTTAGCATTGCAATATCACTCAATGCTACTGAGTTAAGTGCTAAGAAGACTCATTCTCCTATATAGGAGATAAAAAATAGGAGATAAAAACAACCCGGTAGGAATAAACCTTACCGGGTCAGGTTATTGACCAACCCATTTAAAAACATTCCCAAAGACATAAGCAAGGCCGCACGTCTGCTAGATTGGGAGCATAATATCATTACGCGAAAACTGAAAGACTTTCACAAATCTACCCTTCTAATAAGCATCAGTCCTGCATTATCGATTGTGTCGCATGATCGATTGTATTGCATGATCGAGTGATGTTTTAATGCTCGTCACCATTTTTTCGATATAAATTAGGAGAATGTAAATGAGCAAGCTAATTCTGTCCTCTAATATGTTGTTGAAAGAGGAACAAACTGTTTCGTTGACCCAAGTAGACCTAACCAAAGAAGACCCATCTCTGCTGGAGTTGCTACAACAGCAAATTGAAGCCGAGGACAGTCTCACGCAACAAACCGGACCACGTTGGTATCGCTCTGGTTTAGGCCCTAAACCAACTCAAGGCGGAAAGTATATTTCTGGTACAACCTTAGCTCCCTTGAACGGACCGACGCCTTCAGGAATTGTGAACACCATTCAGTGTACTTATGACCGAATCAATTGGGCTGGCTGGCAAAATCAAATCACGCTGCGTCTTTTCATCACCACCCCGGATAATTCTGCTGCATGGGAAGCATTTCCGGATGTAGCCAGCGACTCAGCCACAATCAATGCCGCAGGAGCTAATGTTCCAGCAGACTGTAGGATTACCCTGCAAATGAAAGTCGGAAATATCACGGGCGGGTTGTATCAGCCGCCGTACATTTCATCCTATGACTGCTGGGTAAACTACAACTAACACGAACTGTTAAGGATGCGCCTTTGGATATGTGCCAAAGGCGCATTGCTAAATACGTTGTTTACTGTGAAAGATGTTATCCTGAATATATTCTTGAAGAAGTCAGATTGGATGCGATAATTAAAGAAATGGACTTTAATTTTAATACCATTAATATATTTCTTACCCTCTTTGATTTTAAGCCTAAAAATTAAATACAAGAAAAAAAGAAAAAGGAAAAACGAGAAACGAGAAACGAGAAACGAGAAACGAGAAACGAGAAAATCAGAGTGTCGATTTAATGAAAATGGGTAAATTTAAATTACAGGCTCTAAAAAAAATAGTTTTTAATAGCTATTTAAAACCTGCTCACCATAAAACCATCAGTGAAAAATGAGAAAATAATTAACTTTACCAATGATTATAAATAACGTTTCATAATTTTACTACACATGACCATTTTCAACTCATTGTTATACATATAATTATAAGTGACATAAGATATAAATAATGTTTCATAATTCTGCTACACATGACCTTCTCCAACCCATTGTTATACATAGAATTATGGGTAGTATAAGATGTAGCGCTATTTTAGAATCTTATTTATAACCATTTTGAAATCTCATTTATACCCCGTAAAAAAGGCAAATAAGAACATAAAATATTATTAAATGAATTTACTGATTTATTTAAACATCATTTAAATAGACATGGTTTTAAGAGAAAACCTAAAATCATATGACGAGACTATTTTAATAAATAAAATATTTTATTTTTATAACCCAAGTCTTTTCAAAACTGACCCGGCAAGAATAATCTTACCGGGTTTTTATATTCCAAATAGTCCGTAACAACCGACTGGCTATTTAGAGAATAATTTTCGCTTGCTGTATCACATCAATCAGCGGTTGAGGCCAGATACCTAACGCTAATACCAATAATGCGGAAACCAGAACAACGATCCCGCCGGCAGTTGATGCCCAGTTCCTTGGTGTATCGCGGTTAAGGGCCTTTGGCGCAGGCAGGTACAAACTGACCATCACCCGCAGGTAGTAATACAAACCGATAGCACTACCTACCACCACAGCCCCCGTCAGCCACCACAGTTCCGCTTTCACACCCAACACAATGACATAGAATTTACCAATAAAACCAAATGTCATTGGTATCCCCGCCAGCGACAACATCATCACCGTCATCACCGCGGACAGAATAGGTTTATGCCAAAACAAGCCACGATATGAGTAGAGGGAATCCGCATCCGGCCCTTTATATGGGCTAGACATGAGGCTAACAACGCCAAATGCGCCGATACTGCTAAACAGATAACCTGCCAGATAGATACCGACCGTCTCTTCTGAAAGCTGGTGATTCTGTACCGCCACCAGCGCCACCAACAAATAACCAAGGTGAGCAATAGAAGAGTAACCAAGCAGACGTTTGATATTTGTCTGGGTCAACGCCATCAAGTTACCGAACAACATAGAAGCAATCGCGATAACGGTTAACACCGTGCGCAATGCTTCGCTATCCGCCATTGGCGCTTCAACAAACAAGCGCACTACTACCGCGAAAATCGCTATCTTGCTGGCTGTCGCCAGGAAGGTAGAGACCGGAGCCGGCGCTCCCTGATAAACATCCGGTGTCCAGAGATGGAAAGGTACCAGTGATAATTTGAAGCCAAGGCCAACAACCAGCATGCCCAAGCCTGACAGTATCAAAGGTTGATAGATATAGCTGTCAGACAAACGATGCCCCAGTGCGGCAAAAGAGAGATCTCCTGATTCCGCATATAGCAACGCTATACCAAACAGCATGAAAGAAGAGGCTGCCGCGGACAGCAGCATATACTTGATAGCTGCTTCCAGAGAGCGTTTCTGGCGATATGCATAACCAATCAAACCAAACAGCGGCAAAGTTAATAACTCAATACCGATAAACAATGATGCCAGGTGGTTTGCACAAGCCAGAAGAATCCCGCCTACTGTCGCAATTAGCACCAGCAAATAGAACTCTTCTTTGTTATCTGGATAATTTTCTAACCAAGAATAGGCGAAAGTCGTCGTTGCCAGGCTCGCAACCAGCACGAGACCGATATAGAGCATAGCATAGCGATCCACATGAACCAGTGGGGTGACATCCATCGCTTCTTGCTGTCCGACAAAATAGAGAGACAGCAAAGCCAGATTCAAACCTACCACGGTCAGAGTAGTGTTAATAAAGTGATCGCGTCGCCACGCAATGGACAGCATCACAACCACTACCGTCAATCCGACGATCAACAGCGGTAACAGCGCGATCAGTTGTTGAGGAGTTATTGTCATGGCGAATTACGGCCTTGTAGTTGAAATTGAAGCTGAATACCAGGTCTGGATGTTATCCATCGCTGCCGCTGAAGTATCAAGGATAGGTTGTGGGTAGAAACCCATCACCACCAGTAATATCAACAGCACCATTACAATGGATACTTCTCGCATATCCATCCGTCTTAGTGGTTCGTCTGATTTTGCCTCACCGTAGTAAGCACGCTGCATCATGTACAGGGCATAAACAGAGGCGAAGACCAGACCAAATACAGAAATCGTTATAATTAACGGAAATTCACTAAAACTACCAAACAGGATCATAAATTCACCGATGAAGTTACCGGTCCCCGGCATTCCCAGTGTCGCGACAGCAAAAGAGAGCGATAACGCAGGCAAGAACTGCACACGTTTCCACAAACCGCCCATGAGATTCATATCACGGGTATGTAAGCGTTCATAAAGTTGCCCACAGAGAATAAACATCCCTGCGGCTGACAAACCATGAGCAATCATCTGAATAATCGCCCCTTGGTAAGCAAGCTGGCTGCCAGAATAGATCGCGATTAGCACAAATCCCATATGAGAGATACTGGTATAAGCAATCAAGCGTTTGATATCTGTCTGGCTGAACGCCATCCATGCGCCATAGAAGATCCCAAGCACGCCGAACCACATCGCAATCGGCGTGAACTCATGAGAAGCTTCCGGGAACAACGGCAAAGCAAAACGCAACAGACCATAACCCGCGGTTTTCAGCAAGATGCCGGCTAAGTCAACAGAACCCGCTGTTGGCGCCTGACTGTGCGCATCAGGCAACCACCCATGTAAAGGCACAACCGGCATTTTTACCGCAAACGCAATGAAGAAACCGAGCATCAGTAAGTATTGAACGGTATGTGACATTGGTGTATTCAGCAGTTCTTGATAGCTGAATGTCCACTCGCCTGTTCCGTTATAGTGAACCAGTACCAGCGCCATAATCGCAATTAACATCACCAAGCCACTTGCCTGAGTGTAAATGAAAAACTTGGTCGCCGCGGTGATACGAGTCTTACCGCCTGAGCCTCTGTGTCCCCATAGTGCAATCAGGAAGTACATCGGCACCAACATCATTTCCCAGAAGAAGAAGAACAGGAACATGTCGATCGCGAGGAACACCCCCATCACACCACCCAAGATCCACAGCAAGTTCAAGTGGAAAAAGCCCTGATATGGCTGATTTTCCGTCCATGAACAGAGAATAGCCATCAGCCCCAGTAGCGCGGTCAACACCACCATCAGCAGCGATAAGCCATCCAGAGCAAGGTGAATACTGATGCCAAAACGTGGGATCCACGGCATAAGAAATTCCTCTTGCCATTGAGGTATCCCTTGTGGATTAGCCAAGGTGTAGCCCCCCTGCAACCACAGTTGCAGAGAGAGTACCAGAGTCAACCCCATCGAGATTAACGCGATCCAGCGCGGTACACGGGTACCGAAGCGTTCAGCCTGCCAACTCAACAGGCCACCGATGAAGGGCATAAGAATTAGCCAAGGTAATAGCATGGCGCAATGTATCCCTTAAATTAAACCAGTAGCAGCAGAGCTAAAACCAGCACTGCACCCAACCCCATAGAGGCAACGTACCAACGGACCTGTCCATTTTCACTCAGGCTAAGACCTTTGTTACTCCAGCGTGATAACACCGCAGGAATATTCATCAGTGAATTCAGCGGATCGTTTCGCAATACATGTGTAATGTTCTTGAACGGCTTAACAAATACCCAGTCATAGAGAACATCAAAGCCCCAAGCATTAAACCACCACACGGAGAAGAAACGCCCCGGAGCACTTTGTGCCACACCATTCACCAACTGACGTTTACCCAGATACAGTGCCATTGCCAGCAAAATACCCGCCACAGCGATCACGCCAGAAACCACTTCCAGGGTCATTTTACCTGTGTGATCCGTTGCATGGCTTCCCGGCAACACACCCGCCAATGGCGGCGCAATCAGTGCGCCCACAAAGGTGGAAAGCACCAGCAATACCAGTAACGGCAGGTGATGGGTAATACCTTTAACAGGATGGGCTTTTGTTTTCGCCTCACCGTGGAAAACAATGAAAATCATGCGGAAAGTATACAAGGAAGTCATAAATGCCCCCGCCAAACCCGCCAACATTAGGTTGATATGGCCATGTGACATTGCTCCCCACAGAATTTCATCTTTACTGTAGAAACCGGCAGTGACGATTGGCAACGCTGACAACGCCGCGCCACCCACCAAGAAGCAGACATAAACCAACGGAATGGATTTACGCAACCCTCCCATTTTGAAAATATTCTGCTCGTGGTGACAGGCCAGAATGACGGAACCCGATGCCAAGAACAACAGCGCCTTAAAGAAAGCATGAGTCATCAGGTGGAAGATTGCCGCATCCCACGCCTGAACACCCAACGCCAAGAACATGTAGCCAATCTGGCTCATGGTTGAATAAGCCAATACACGCTTAATATCGGTTTGCACTAACGCAGCAAAACCTGCCAACACCAGCGTGACAGCACCGATAGTGCCAACCAGTTGCAGGATTTCCGGCGCCATCAGGAATAAGCCGTGGCTACGCGCGACCAAATACACCCCGGCGGTTACCATCGTCGCGGCGTGAATCAGCGCAGAAACCGGCGTTGGACCTGCCATCGCATCGGCCAACCAAGTTTGTAACGGCAACTGGGCTGATTTACCTACCGCTCCCCCCAATATCATCAGGGTCGCCCAAGTAATCACCGAAGAACCGGCTTCCAGATGTTGCGGCGCTAAAATCGCCAACTCGCGGAAGTTCAAGGTTCCCAGATTGTCATACAGAATGAACATGCCGATAGCCAGGAAGACATCACCCACACGGGTAACGACAAAGGCTTTCATTGCCGCGGCGCCATTCGCCGGATTGGTATAGTAGAAGCCAATCAGCAAATAACTGCACAGACCTACCCCTTCCCAACCGAGATACATCAGCATCATGTTATCTGCCAGAACCAATATCACCATGCTGGCGATAAACAGGTTGGTATAAGCGAAGAAACGGGAATAACCCTCTTCACCACGCATATACCACGAGGCATACATATGGATCAGGAAACCAACACCGGTTACCACACTCAACATGGTAAGCGATAAACCATCAAGCACCAGAGTGAACGGGATACTGAAATTCCCAACTTCCATCCAGTTCCACAGGTTCTGACTGTAAACCAGATCACCCGCACCATTCTGACTGTTGAAATCGATAGCAACCCATAAGGTAACCAACGCAGCCAAACCAACAGAACTAATCCCGATGGTGGCTGATATATTTTCAGACCAGCGGCCACGGGAAAATGCCAACAGCAAAAATCCCAGCAGTGGCAGCAGAATTGTTAAATAGAGTAAGTTCATCCGCGCATCTCACTGACTATATCAATATTCAGATTCTGGCGACGACGATAGAGCTGCAATAACAGCGCCAGGCCAATACTCGCCTCTGCCGCCGCCAAGCTGATAGCCAAAATAAACATCACCTGACCATCTGGCTGGCCCCAATAGCTGCCTACCACAACAA
This sequence comes from Photorhabdus namnaonensis, assembly GCF_001684335.1. GTDB lineage: Bacteria > Pseudomonadota > Gammaproteobacteria > Enterobacterales > Enterobacteriaceae > Photorhabdus > Photorhabdus namnaonensis. Next base: position 47,248 of record NZ_LOIC01000036.1, on the reverse strand, counting down.
AAGCCAAAGCCGCAGCATTAATCATCACTTCGAGTCCAATTAACATAAACAACAGATTACGGCGAATGATGAGCCCGGTCAGGCCCAACACAAATAGAATGGCCGCCAAAATCAGTCCATGTTGAAGAGGTATCATGGTTGTTCCTCCGCATTTCGGTTGCTGAGCACTTCACCCTGTTTGTGCTCACGGCCTATGTGGTACGCCACCACCATACCGGCAAGTAATAGCAAAGAAGCCAGTTCAACGGCCAATACATACGGGCCAAACAAACTGATACCCACTTCTTTAGCACTGATAACTTCACCGGTGATATTGTCAGCAATATCGCCATGAGAAACATTGATAATGGTATACACCAGCACAACAAGCAGCACGGCTGACAGTATCCCCGGACCAATCCAGGTCCTCGGTTTCAACCAGACACGCTCTTGTTCAACAACAGATTTGCCAAGGTTAAGCATCATCACCACGAAAACAAACAGCACCATGATGGCCCCGGCGTAGACGATGATCTCTAGCGCACCGGCAAAATAAGCGCCCAGCGAAAAAAACACCGCTGAAAGCGCCAGCAGAGACACAATCAGATACAAAAGCGCGTGTATCGGATTGGTATGGGTAATCACCCTGATAGTTGCCAATATGGCAATCAGCCCGGCAGTATAAAACGTAAATTCCATGAATATCGCTCCTTACGGCAACAGGCTTTTAACGTCGATAGGTTTCGCTTCATTGTCGGCTTCACCTTTCGATTTGCCGTCAATCGCCATACCTGTCTTACGGTAAAAGTTATAATCAGGATATTTACCCGGACCTGAAATCGTCAGATCCTCTTTTTCATACACCAAATCCTGGCGCTTAAATTCCCCCATTTCGAAATCCGGCGTTAATTGGATCGCAGTCGTCGGGCAAGCTTCTTCACATAAGCCACAGAAAATACAACGTGAGAAGTTAACGCGGAAAAATTCTGGATACCAACGACCATCTTTATGTTCAGCTTTTTGCAGTGAGATACATCCCACCGGACAAACGGCAGCACACAGGTTACAGGCGACACAACGCTCTTCACCGTCCGGATCGCGCGTCAACACAATACGGCCACGGTAACGGGGCGGCAGATAAACCGGTTCCTCTGGATACATTTGGGTTTCGCGCTTATGAAAGGCATGCAAGCCAATCATCCAAATACTGCGTACCTGGGTGGCAAAACCAACCACTAACTCTTTCAATGTCATGGTTCATTCCCCCCTTATTGAGCGTTGTACAAAATCACTGCCGCAGTCGCCAGCAGGTTAAGTAAGGTCAGCGGCAGACAGACTTTCCAACCAAACGCCATCACCTGGTCATAACGCGGACGTGGTAAAGAGGCACGTATCAAGATGAACATCACCATGAAGAATGCCGTTTTCAACGCAAACCAGACAAACGGCGGCAAGAACGGACCATGCCAGCCACCAAAGAACATTGTCACAATCAGGGCAGAAACCGTGACAATACCGATATATTCACCAACGAAGAACAGACCGAATTTCATACCGGAATATTCAATATGATAACCATCAGCCAGCTCCTGTTCCGCTTCCGGCTGGTCAAATGGATGACGGTGACACACCGCCACACCGGCGATAGCAAAAGTCAGGAAGCCAAAGAACTGAGGAATGACATTCCACATATGCTCCTGTGCATTGACGATATCCACCATATTGAAGGAATCAGCCTGAGCAACAACGCCCATAAAGGAGAGGCCGATAAACACTTCGTAACTCAGTGTCTGCGCAGAAGCACGCATCGCCCCCAGTAACGAGTATTTATTGTTACTTGACCATCCAGCAAACAGCACCGCATAGACAGCCAGACCCGCCATCATCATAAAGAACAAAATACCGATGTTCAGGTCGGCGGCCATCCAAGTCGGCGTAATCGGCACAATGGCGAATGCCAACAACAGAGAAACGAAACCAATCACCGGCGCCAAGGTAAAGATCATTCTGTCGGCAAACCGGGGTACCCAGTCCTCTTTAAAGAACATTTTGATCATGTCAGCGACGATCTGTAGCGATCCCCCCCAACCTACTCGGTTTGGTCCATAACGGTTTTGAAACAACCCTAGCAAACGACGTTCACCAAAGCTCATCAACGCCCCACAGACAACAACCACTACCAGGATCACCACTGCTTTCAGAACAGCGATCAGCACATCAATAATTTCGGGGGTTAACCAACTCATTATGCAACCTCCCGTAAATTATTCACGGAAACACCCGCCAATACCGGAGGAATACCCGGCATTCCCATTGGCAAACCAATCTGCCCTTGAGCAAGATTTTCACTCAGACGAACTGCCAGACGCAGTTGCTGACCAAAACAATCAAACTCCAGAACAGAACCCGTTTTCACACCCAATTGATCCGCATCTTTGCTATTGAGCATCACATAAGGCTCCGGCATACGTTCCTGAATCACATCAGAACGCTGAGTTAACTCTTCACTACCAAACAAATGGTGGTAAGGAGCCACTGTCCACTGGTTATTTTGCGCAGTAAAGGCTGTCGGGATCTGATCAAAATAGTTCAAACCGCCGTCAGTGGTTTCAATCAGACGCACACCGGGATCACCAAAGCGCAGATGACCACCTACTTCCGCTTGGAATTTGTTCCAAGCCTGTGGTGAGTTCCAGCCCGGCGCCCATGCAAATGGCACCTGCTGACGATAGGCATTAGGGCTATTGTTACCTTCCATTGAGAAAGCAAATGGCGAATCGACATCCTGCGGTTGACGTTGCTCATGTACGCTGAGATTCGCCAACATTGCAGTACGACCACTGTAACGGTGCGGTGAACGCGCCAGTTTCTGACCACGGATGCGGAATGTAGAATCAGGCGCGGCGTCAACAATGCCTTTAAGCTGTGGCATTGTTTCAACACAGGCATCAATAACATGGTCGAGCTGCGTCCAGTCTAAATGGCGTTCAGTATAAGTTGTGTGCAAGGAGTGCAACCAACGCCAACTCTCCAGCATCACCACCGATTTGTCGTAGAAAGAGGGTTCGAAAACTTGGAAATAACGCTGCGCCCGGCCTTCCTGATTTACCAGCGTACCGTCACTTTCTGCAAAGCTGGAAGCTGGAAGAATCAAATGGGCTTTATCCATGATGGCAGTGCGTTGATGATCAACCACAACCAGGTTTTTCAGCTTGCTCAGTGCATCATCTACCTTATCTGCTGCGGCATGCCGATAGAGATCATTTTCCATTACGATAGCCGTATCAGATTCACCACTGCTTATCCGTTGCAGCGCAACATCCAGTGGTTGAGCCTCCATCATTCCCAATCCAATACTATTCGCATAGATTGCAACAAACGACAAACCGACATCTGAACCTCGGTCTTTCAGTGCCCAGGCAACATTGGCCGCTGCTTGAATAATCGCATCACTACCGACGTTACTGCCGCTGATAATCAGTGGTTTCTTCGCGCCAATCAATGCTTGCGCAACCATTTCCACTTTAGCTTTCAGTTCGTCAGGCAAATTCTCGACTGCCGGCGCAGTGTTATCCAATGCATGGGCGATGGCAAAACCAAAACGCGCCTGATCATCAACCGGTGCGCGATAATTCCACGCGGCGATATCATCCAGACGAGTATCATCCACGTTGGTCACAAACAGGGGATATTTCGCACGCTGACCAATATTCATCACAGCGGCAATTTGCCAATCAGCAACTTTCTGAGCGGCCGCCATTTCGCGGGCTTTACCTTTCACAGCCTGACGAACAGCCAGTGCCATCCGGGCGCCGGTTTGCGTTAGATCTTCACCTAAAATCAGTACCGCATCATAGCTTTCAATTTCACGCAGCGATGGTGTATAAACGCCGCCCTGTTGAAGAATTTCCAACATCATATCAAGGCGTTGTTGTTCAGCCGCGGCAATCCCACTATAGAAGTTTTCCGCACCCACCAGTTCACGCAGTGCAAAGTTACTTTCCAAGCTGGCGCGTGGGGAACCGATACCGATGGCATTTTTGGCCTGACGTAAAATATCCGCCCCACCCTGCATAGCCTGTTCAGCGTTAAGCGAGATCCAATGATCACCACGCAATTGCTGTGGCTGACGAGGGCGATCCTTACTGTTGACATAACCGTAACCGAAACGACCACGGTCACACATAAAATAGTGGTTTACTGTCCCGTTATAACGGTTCTCGATACGGCGTAATTCACCATAGCGCTCTCCCGGGCTGGTATTGCAACCAATGCTGCACTGTTGGCAGATACTTGGCGCAAACTGCATATCCCATTTACGGTTATAACGTTCAGAGTGGGTTTTATCAGTAAATACCCCTGTTGGACAGATTTCTACCAAGTTACCGGAGAACTCACTTTCCAACGTGCCGCTTTCAGGACGACCAAAATAGATGTTATCGTGAGCGCCATAGACACCAAAATCAGTGCCGTCGGCATAATCTTTGTAGTAACGCACACAACGATAACAGGCAATACAGCGGTTCATTTCATGAGAAATAAACGGCCCCAATTCCTGATTGTTGTGAGTACGCTTAGTGAAACGGTATTTGCGGAATGTATGACCGGTCATCACGGTCATATCCTGTAAGTGGCAGTTGCCCCCTTCTTCACACACCGGGCAATCGTGCGGATGGTTAGTCATCAACCACTCAACCACACTCTCACGGAACTTTTTAGCCTCTTCATCATCAATCGAGATAAAAGCGCCATCCGTTGCCGGAGTCATACAGGACATTATCAGACGACCGCGCGTATCATCCGCGTTTTGATATTGCTTCACCGCACACTGGCGGCAAGCGCCAACGCTTCCAAGCGCTGGATGCCAGCAAAAATAAGGAATATCCAACCCCAAAGAGAGGCAAGCTTGTAACAGGTTATCAGCCCCGTCTACATCATATTTTTTGCCGTCTACATGTATCGTAGCCATAGTCAGCATGCTTCCAAATGACCTGCTTTTCAGCAAGTGTTAATCAAAAATTCTGCTAATTTCGTGAAGAACCCATTACCAACGCTGTTTCAACAGGTTTGACTGGATACCCGCAATGAGATGAGTGTTCCCATAGTCTTTGGTTATAATTCCAGCTTCGAATTCATCACGAAAATATTTGATGGCACTCTGTAGTGGTTCCACGGCCCCTGGTGCATGAGCACAGAATGTATTACCTGGCCCAAGGAAGCGACAGAGCTGTTCCAACGTTTCAATATCCCCGGGTTGCCCTTCCCCACGCTCTATTGCACGCAGGATTTTCACGCTCCACGGCAACCCGTCACGGCATGGAGTACACCAACCGCAAGATTCACGGGAAAAGAACTCTTCAAGATTACGGGTTAAAGAAACCATGTTGATTTCATGGTCAACCGCCATTGCCAAGGCAGTGCCTAAACGGCTGCCCGCTTTAGCGATATTTTCGAAATCCATTGGCAGATCCAGATGTTCAGCGGTCAGGAAGTCAGTCCCCGCCCCACCGGGCTGCCAGGCTTTGAATTTCAAGCCGTCACGCATACCGCCGGCATAATCTTCAAGAATTTCACGGGCAGTCGTACCAAATGGCAGCTCCCACAAGCCCGGATTTTTCACCCGACCAGAGAAGCCCATCAGTTTGGTACCGGCATCTTTACTCTTGCCCGCACTCAGGCCGATATACCACTCTTTACCGTATTCGAGAATTGAAGGAACGTTGCACAAGGTTTCAACGTTGTTGACGCAAGTAGGCTTACCCCATGCGCCGGAAGTGGCTGGAAATGGCGGTTTTGAGCGAGGATTTGCTCGACGGCCTTCCAGTGAGTTAATCAACGCGGTTTCTTCACCACAAATATAACGCCCTGCCCCGGTATGAACAAACAACTCAAAATCAAAGCCGCTGCCCATAATATTTTTACCCAGTAAACCCGCTGCCTTCGCTTCCTCAATGGCTTTACGCAGATGCACAGCCGCTTCCACATATTCACCACGCAGGAAGATATAGCCACGATAAGCTTTCAAGGCAAACGCACTGATCAACATCCCTTCCACCAACAAGTGAGGAAGTTGCTCCATCAGCAAGCGATCTTTGTAAGTACCCGGCTCCATTTCATCTGCGTTACATAGCAGATAACGGATATTCATGCTTTCATCTTTTGGCATCAGGCTCCACTTCAAACCCGTAGAGAAGCCTGCACCGCCACGGCCTTTCAGCCCGGCGTCTTTTACCAGAGAAACCACTTCATCCGGGGACATGCCTTTCAGTGCTTTTTCAGCGCCACGATAACCACTTTTACTACGGTACTCATCCAACCATACCGGTTGTTTATCACCCCGTAAACGCCAGGTAAGAGGATGGTTTTCCTCAGTAAGAATAATTTCTTTTATTCCTGAATATGCTGTCATGGATACTGCTCCAGTAACTTTTCAATCTCTTCAGGTCTGACAGAACTGTGCGTATCGTCATCGATCATCATGGTCGGGCCTTTGTCGCAGTTACCCAGACAACAGGTTGGCAACAGCGTAAAACGCCCATCTTTCGTCGTCTGCCCCGGACAGATATTCAGATGTTTTTCAATCGCAGCCTGGACATCCTGATAACCGGTAATATGACAAACCACGCTGTCACAATAACGAATAATATGGCGGCCCACCGGTTGACGATAAATCTGGCTGTAAAATGTCGCCACACCTTCCACATCACTAGCGGGAATACCAAGCACATCAGCGATCGCGTAAATGGCGCCATCCGGTACCCAACCACGATGCTTCTGTACAATTTTCAATGCTTCTATCGAAGCGGCGCGCGGATCTTCGTAGTGGTGTTTTTCGTGCTCAATGGCATCGTGCTCTTCGATACTCAGCACAAAATCTGCTTTTGCCTGAGACTCTGTTACGTTAACCACATCAAGTCGCGCTTGTTGAGCACTCGCGTTAATTTCACTTTGCATAGTTAGCGATCCACATCAGACATAACAAAATCGATACTGCCCAGATACACGATCAGGTCAGACACTAAGCCACCGCGGATTACCGATGGGATCTGCTGCAAATGCGGATAACTCGGTGTACGGACGCGGGTACGGTAACTCACAGTACTGCCGTCGCTGGTGAGGTAATAGCTGTTGATGCCTTTGGTGGCCTCAATCATTTGGAAAGATTCATTTGCCGGCATTACCGGTCCCCATGACACTTGCAAAAAGTGGTTAATCATGGTTTCAATATGCTGCAAAGTACGCTCTTTGGGTGGTGGCGTCGTCAGTGGGTGATCTGCTTTGAATGGACCTTCAGGCATATTGTCCAGACACTGCTTCAAGATTCGCAAGCTCTGACGCACTTCTTCCACTTTCAACATCACGCGATCATAACAGTCGCCGTTATTACCAATCGGCACGTCGAAATCGAAATTTTCATAGCCGGAGTATGGGCGCCATTTACGCACATCAAACGCAATGCCCGTTGCCCGCAACCCAGCGCCAGTGGTGCCCCATTCAAGGGCTTGTTTGGAATTATACGCGGCAACCCCAATAGAACGGCCTTTCAAAATGCTGTTTTTCAGCGCTGCTTTCACGTAGGAATCAAGGCGTTTAGGCATCCAGTTCAGGAAATCGCGCAATAATCTATCCCAACCACGCGGCAAGTCATGAGCGACACCGCCAATGCGGAACCACGCCGGGTGCATACGGAAACCGGTAATCGCCTCCACCAGATCATACACTTTCTGGCGGTCAGTAAAGGCGAAGAACACCGGCGTCATCCCGCCAACGTCCTGAATGAAAGTTGAAATGTAGAGTAGATGGCTGTTAATACGGAACAATTCCGACAACATAACGCGAATGGTTTTTACCCGGTCAGGTACTTCAATTCCCGCCAGTTTCTCCACCGCCAGCACATAAGGCATTTCATTAACACAACCGCCTAAGTATTCAATACGGTCTGTATAGGGAATATAACTGTGCCAAGATTGGCGCTCTCCCATCTTCTCCGCGCCACGATGGTGATAACCAATATCCGGGACACAATCGACAATCTCTTCACCATCCAGTTGCAAAATGATACGGAACGCACCATGAGAAGAGGGATGGTTAGGACCAAGGTTAAGGAACATAAAGTCCTCATTCTCGGTACCTCGTTTCATTCCCCACTCTTCTGGTTTGAAGGTCAGCGCTTCCATTTCCAGATCTTCTTTCTGTCTGGTCAGTTCGAAAGGATCAAATTCCGTCGCCCGAGCGGGATAATCCTTACGCAGCGGATGCCCTTCCCAAGTCGGCGGCAACATAATACGGCGCAGGTTTGGATGGCCGTTAAAGACAATGCCGAACATTTCCCATGTTTCACGCTCATACCAGTTGGCATTTGGGAACAGAGGGGTTGCAGTCGGGAGATTCAGGTCTTTTTCACTGAGGGCGACCTTCAACATCACATCGCGGTTACGCTCAATAGAAAGCAGGTGATAAAACACAGAAAAATCTGCCTCTGGCAGACCCTGGCGGTGAGTACGCTGACGCTCATCCATGCCATGTAAATCGAATAGCATGACATACGGTTTGGGCAGCTTCTTCAGGAAAGTCATTACTTCCAGTAATTGTTCACGCTTCACCCAAACAACTGGCATACCAGTACGGGTTGGCTGAACAGTAAAGGCATCCGGGCCAAAGTGGTTACGCAGCTCACTCACAACCGGATCATCAAGATGGTCGTGAGTTTGCCACGCAGGCCGGGCGCTTTCTTGCGCTATCTGATCTATCATCATTTTTCACCACAACGCTTTGATCAGTGTTCGTTTTGATCAGGATTAGTATCGCAACACATTGCTCTGGTTACATTCATTAGGCTACTTTGAGTCACGCCTACTGTCTAAAAGACAGATTCTAAACTTCGTCTGGCGTACGCAGATTTTTCACTGCGATACGTTCCCCGTGCTTACGTTCTCTTTCTGACTGCATATTGGCACGGTAAACCCCTTGATCTCCCACCACCCAAGACAGCGGACGACGCTCTTTGCCGATCGACTCCTGTAACAGCAACAAAGCTTGCATATAAGCTTCAGGACGAGGAGGACAACCAGGAATATAAACATCAACGGGGATAAACTTATCGACGCCTTGAACTACAGAGTAAATATCGTACATACCGCCAGAGTTGGCGCAGGCTCCCATAGAGATAACCCACTTCGGCTCAAGCATCTGGTCATACAAGCGCTGAATAACCGGCGCCATTTTGGTAAAACAAGTGCCAGCGACCACCATAAAATCCGCCTGACGAGGTGACGCACGTAAAACTTCAGCGCCAAAACGGGCGACATCATGAACAGCGGTAAATGATGTGGCCATTTCCACATAACAGCAGGAAAGACCAAAGTTGTAGGGCCACAGGGAGTTTTTACGCCCCCAGTTCACCATATCATGCAGAGCGTGTTCCAGTTTGCCCATGTAAACACTACGGTGAACATGCTGCTCCAGTGGGTCTGCGACAATTTCCTGTTTTTGCAGGGGATAACGGTCATTCTCACCGTTCGGATCTATGCGGGTGAGCGTATAATCCATCTTTAAATGCCTCGCTATTACTGCGGATGACTATTGTTAATGTTAATCACAACACTTGGTTTACTTACCTGGCGGCTTGAACGAGATGGCGTCCAATTCAGCGCCCCAATACGCACCAGATAAAACAAGCCTGCGAGTAACACCAAAATGAAAATGCTTGCTTCGATAAAGCCTAACCAGCCACTCTCTTTGATAGAAACTGACCATGCATATAAAAACAGCGCTTCAACATCGAAGATGACAAAGAACATAGCGACCAGATAGAACTTGGCCGACATACGGAGACGAGCACTACCGACAGAATCAATACCGGATTCATAAGGGACATGTTTTGCCCGGGCTTTCGCTCTTCCGCCCAAGAAAAACGCCCCTAACAGCATCAAAGCACACAGACCGAAAGCACCTAAAAGAAATACCGCGAATGCCCAGTGATGGGCAAAGAGTTCAGTGGATGTTGACATACTCATTGCTTACTCATCAAAAGTGGTGTCAAAAGTGTCTGCTCTTTTGTCTGGCAGTGTTGCACCACATCGATTCAAGGGAAGGGGTAACAACCAAATCTGAAACACTGTTAATCAATGATTGATGGAGTGAATCTTCTTGGTTTTTACTCCTCTCAACAATATTTTGTCTGTTATGACAAAATTAATCTAACATTTATTTACAAACAACAAACTTAGTCTTAACGGATCGTGCCGCCGCGCTGCTAAAACGTGTCAGTAAACTGGCATGCGAATAGCGGCGGAAACTAGTCTAACCGATAACTCGCTTTTACTACATCATTATCTCAGGAAAAACCTGCCTTTCCACTGCTACATAGGGAGTATTTCTTTGATCAAGTACACAATTTGACAGAAAAAAATTTTACTGCTGATGATAATTCATTCAAATCTGAAGAAATTATATTTTTTATCCATTAGCGACAAGAAAAGTTCCCGTTCACTACAGAAATTCTTATTTCATCAATTCAGCGAATTATTACTTTGTTAACAATATAACAATTTGTTAACCAAATCAGGGGGGTGTTAAGAAAAATGCCACCGTATATTTAATGATTACGATAACAACAAAATAAGATGAATTCAGTTGATGATTTCTTATAAATATATCCAGGGAGCTAATACCTCCTTCCGTCCATAATGGAGGTATTAGCAAAGACAAGTGTTTCAGATATTACTCATCAATAATATCGTCATCATCAGGAAGTTCTTCTGGAACACCTGATATCGTGTATGGCGTTTTCTTATTCTCTATAGCACTAAAAACCGTCAGAACAGATTCATTTTGTTCATTGCTATGTCTATAAAGAGAGAATTGAGTTTCAGGCAAACGAGGAAGCCCTTCACTCTCCCCTAAAATACGCAGATCGGCATTTTGCATTTCCAGAGGACGGGCAGTAATACCGACTTCTGCATTCACTGCCGTGCGAACTGCCGACAGAGAAGCGGCTTCATAAGCAATCCGCCACGATACTCCCACCTCATCCAACGTATCCAACGCCAACTGACGGAATGGATTGGTTTCATCCATCACAACCAGTGGCACAGGCTCATTTGGTTGTAGCTGGAAATCAGGGGCGCAATGCCATAATACCGGTGTTGAGCGCAGAACAGTCCTTGGATGATGACTGATCTTCGCGGTTGTGAGCGCCAAATCGATCTCATGGCTATCCAGCATACTTTCAATAAATTGAGTACGCTTTATACGGACATCTATTGCCATCCGCGGATAAACAGAAGCGATGCGATTTAGCAAAAAAGGGAGCAGTGTATCCACCGTATCGTCGGATGCACCGATTCTTAGTTCGCCTTCCGCGTCGCTATAGGTTAATGATGCGCTGGCATCATCGTTAGCGCGCAGAATTTGTCTTGCATAACCAAGAAGTTGAAGACCATGCTCTGTAAGAAGCTTATTACGGCCGTGGCGGGCAAACAGCTCTCTGCCCACCAACTGCTCCAAACGTTGCATTTGCTGACTTACAGCCGATTGCGTTCTGCATACTGCTGCTGCTGCTGCTGCAAAAGTATTTAAATCAGCAACAGCAACAAAAGTTCTTAGCAGATCGAGATCGAGATTCATTATCGGACGATTTGCATTTATCATTGTTTATTCATCACTTTTTTTTGATTTTAATTACTAACTAACCTGGTGTTTTTACGTAAGCACTATCAAATTAAATTAACATCGCTTAGACAGTACTCTACTCTATTAAATAGGGCAAAGATTTACTGCTGTTTTTTTACCTATTGAACCCATTGCGGGTTTTATTTTCTCCTCTTCGTTAGCAAAAGTTACTCGGATTCCTAAATAAATTGGGGACAATCCCTATTTACAACACCCTATATGTGATTTCTAGTTTGGTTATTTTGTTTTCTGACTCACGTCAAAGAATAACATAAGTTATATCAGAAAAACTAAATATAAAGTAAAAATCTACAATATCACTAATGTTTAATAATCCTATTCAGATAAATTTACAACTAGTTTCCAGAAATGATCAAAAATATTGTTCGATCTTTCTAAAATATATAGTTCTGAATTGCCAATTCAAGGCAAATCTTATACATAAGAATAAATTATACAAACACAACAACTTTTATTGGCAAATTGAACCATGATCACTTTCTGCCCAAAATGGCGCAATCAAGCCGTTATCACGTTAAAAACACTCCATTTCCACACTAGAAAACACCCACAATTAAGATTATAAATTTAATCTTGTTAATAAATTCAGAATTTAACACTGACATAATTTGCATAAAAAGATACTCAAATAACAACTTCCCTACTAAAACAACCATTTTAACCAAATATATCAAGGCATCTTCAAAACATTCAGCGGGAAGAGTACATTAAATGTTACACGCTATGTGCCAGGCGCCCCTTTTTTTGCCAAGATAAGGTAAGACTCTCTATGCTAGCAGTTAAAAAATCCAGCAAATTGGATAATGTTTGTTACGACATCCGCGGCCCCGTACTCAAGGAAGCGAAACGCCTTGAAGAAGAAGGTAATAAAGTCCTCAAATTAAATATTGGTAATCCAGCCCCCTTTGGTTTTGAAGCGCCAGATGAAATCTTGGTAGATGTTATCCGTAACTTACCAACCGCGCAGGGTTATTCAGATTCGAAAGGTCTGTATTCCGCACGCAAAGCTATCATGCAACATTATCAAGCCCGGAATATGATGGATGTAACCGTTGAAGATATTTATATCGGCAATGGCGTTTCTGAATTAATCGTTCAGGCAATGCAAGCATTACTGAATACCGGTGATGAAATGCTGGTTCCCGCGCCTGATTATCCTCTCTGGACCGCGGCGGTTTCACTTTCCAGCGGCAAAGCCGTACATTATATGTGTGATGAAGGGTCAGATTGGTTTCCTGACTTAAACGATATCCGCAACAAAATTACACCTCGTACACGTGGGATCGTGATTATTAACCCTAATAATCCAACGGGTGCTGTATATAGTAAAGAATTGCTGCTGGAAGTTGTTGAAATAGCCCGTCAACACAATTTGATTATTTTTGCTGATGAGATTTACGACAAAATCTTATATGACGATGCAGAGCATCATTCAATTGCCGCACTCGCTCCTGATCTGTTAACGGTAACATTTAACGGGCTATCCAAAACATATCGGGTAGCAGGTTTTCGTCAAGGCTGGATGGTATTAAACGGCCCGAAGAAACACGCTAAGAGCTATATTGAAGGTTTAGAGATGCTGGCATCAATGCGTTTATGCGCCAATGTGCCAATGCAGCATGCTATTCAAACTGCTTTGGGTGGTTACCAAAGTATCAGTGAATTCATTTTACCTGGTGGTCGTTTGTATGAGCAGCGTAACCGGGCATGGGAATTAATTAATCAAATCCCCGGCGTTTCCTGCGTAAAACCTAAAGGCGCTTTATATATGTTTCCCAAAATTGATACGAAGCGCTTTAATGTTCATGATGACCAAAAGATGGTGCTTGACCTTTTATTACAAGAGAAGGTTTTGTTAGTGCAAGGAACCGCATTTAACTGGCCGGAACCTGACCATTTCCGCATCGTGACGTTACCAAGGCTCGACGAACTGGAGATGGCGATTCAAAAATTCGCTCGATTTATTGGCAAATATCACCAGCAAAAATAATCTCCGTTCACAGAAAGAGATTACTGATAACGGAGATTATTCATACCATACGTTCTGTCGGTGTAGAAGAAAACCTATTTCTTCTATTCCGATAAATCTAGTCTGTCCGATAAACCTAGCCTACCCGTTTTTCCCTCACTGAGGAAAACCTCACCTGTCAGAGAGAAATCCTTGATAACCATTTCCATAGCTTTCTTTATTGATGCCAAATGATGACTCTCTGCAAAATAAGACCAATAAATTTTCATTTTTTACCGGTAACACAGACTCATTTTTTTATTTTATAGAGGACTCTTGCAGTGATTATATAAGGCATTAGCAAGATACAAAAGAATTAAACATTGCATTTATTAAACTTGATAAAAGAGAACACCTGAATAAATAATAACCCATTGTAAATTATATGAAATTTTTGTATATGAATTGTATATAAAATGGAGTAGAGAAATAAATTTCTTTTAAAAAATATATCCATCACGATTATAACATTGCCAGTTAATGGTAAATGTAAATTAACCCTATCGCCCTTGCTATACGGTCTGGATACCCGTTTTAATGTGCTCCAGGTAAATAGCACATTCCCCTACAAAATAAAGGGATAAAAATTAAGAAACGATTTTAAGGTTTACTTCACCCCACCCACAGCTCACAATAACAGCAATGTTTACTGTAAGAGATAATTATGAGCCACTTTTTTGCCCACCTCTCCCGCTTGAAACTGATTAACCGTTGGCCTTTGATGCGCAATGTACGTACAGAAAACGTGTCTGAACACAGCCTACAGGTAGCCTTTGTCGCACACGCCTTAGCCATTATCAAAAACCGCAAATTTGGCGGCAATGTGAATGCTGAACGCATTGCGTTGTTGGCTATGTATCACGACGCCAGCGAAGTTATCACCGGAGATTTACCCACACCGGTCAAATATCACAATCCACATATCGCACGGGAATACAAAAAGATAGAAAAAATCGCACAGAAGAAATTATTGGAAATGCTGCCCGCAGAGCTACAAAAGGATTTCCTCCCAATCCTAGATGATAGTCAGCATACAGCAGAAGAAACTTTTATCATTAAGCAGGCCGATTCCCTGTGCGCTTATCTGAAATGTCTGGAAGAGTTATCGGCAGGTAACCATGAATTCAATCTGGCGAAAGCCCGGCTTGAAAAAACCCTGGCTGATCGTCACAGCCAGGAGATGGATTACTTTATGAAAGTTTTTGTCCCTGGGTTCAGCTTATCACTGGATGAAATTAGCCTTGATATCCCCCATTAAAATGGAAACAACCAAGGGATGACCAGCACACTTATCACCATCACCAGCAGGGTAAATGGCACGCCCAAACGGACAAAATCGGAAAACTTATAGCCACCGGGGCCAAGAACCAGCGTATTCACTGGGGATGACACCGGGGTCATAAATGCGGCGGAAGCCGCCACACCAATAATCATTGCAAATGGCATCGGAGAGACTGCCATTTCACGTGCGGCAGCAATGGCTATCGGCGCCATTAATACCGCCGTTGCCGTATTAGAAATAAACAAACCGATTACCGCACAAAGTACAAACAGACATACCAGCATTACCCTCGGTCCCATATCACCGGCAATATCCATCAGACCGCGAACAATCAGATCAATCCCGCCGGTTTTCTGTAATGCCAGTGCAAATGGCATCATCCCGACAATCAGGATAATACTGGGCCAGTGAATAGAGCGGTACGCACTTTCCATATCAATACAACGGAATTTTCCCATCAACAGGCAAGCTATCAATGCGGCAATCACATTGGGTACTTCATCGGTAAGCATCATGGCTACCATCAGCGCCAAACTAAAAAGCGCATGTGGAGCTTGGGACGTTGCCGGGGCTACTTCTTCGATCTCAACCGGCAGATTAAGGACAATAAAATCGCGCATTTTGGTTTGCAGGACACGGATCAGTTTCCAGTCACCAATAACCAGCAAAATATCGCCCAGTTGCAACGGCTCATCGACCAGTTTACCCGGCAACGATTCACCATCGCGTCGAATACCAACAACATTCAAGCCATAGCAGGTACGAAAACAGATTTCCCGCAGCGACTTTCCTAATAAATCTGACTCCGGGATCAGAGAAACCTCCGCCATTCCCACATTACGAGATTGTTCAGAAAAGTACTCCCCACGCAGCACCATCGGCTCTAATAATTGCTCACTGCAAAACTCACGCAGATCCACCTCACTGTCTGACATATCAACCAGCAACACATCTCGCGCCCTCAATTCGGTATTGCCCATTGCACTGACCATAACGCGTCGAAAACGTCGCCAACGCTCAATACCAACGACATTAGCCCCATAGCGGGCGCGCAAATTTGATTCATCAAGAGAAAGGCCAATCAGCGGGGAGCCCGAGCGGATCGCCAGACGACGTGCGCGACCGGATAATTTATAGTCGCGGATAAGGTCACGGAAAGTGCGGCGATTCCATTTATCATGACCTTTATCTGATTGATTATTTCCCAACCAATGGCGAGCGATCAGCATATAACCAATACCGGCAAACAGAATCAAAATACCAATCGGTGTAATAGAGAAGAATTTGAAACCGGGAAGCCCCTCCCTTATCAACTCACTGTTAATCACCATATTGGGCGGCGTCGCTACCAACGTCATCATGCCACTGATAAGCCCGGCAAAACTCAAAGGCATCATCAACCGCCCCGGCGAAATTTTCATTCTTGCCGCCACACTAAGCACCACAGGAATGAAAATCGCGACCACACCCGTAGAGCTCATAAAAGCGCCAAGCCCCGCCACCGTCAGCATCAGTAACGCCAACATCTTGGTTTCGCTGTTTCCGGCGACCCTTACCAGCCAGTCCCCCATTTGATAAGCAACGCCAGTCCTTACCAACCCTTCACCAATAACAAACAGGGCAGCTATCAACAACACATTGGGATCACTGAAACCGCTGGTCGCTTCACCGAGCGTCAACGTTCCACTTATGACAAACGCGATAATCACCAATAATGCAACAATATCCATGCGCAGTTTATTGGTAGTAAAAAGAACAATAGCTATCAACAGCAGGGTCAATACCCACAAGAGTTCGCTATTCAAAATGGCCTCTATCAACAAAGAAGAAGATATTAATATCGAAAACTTGGCTAGTAGACCATTTTATCGGGGGAAAATCTCCGGTTGCGATCAACAATGCCCCCACTTTTCGCCATGAACCATCATTTCTGATTTTTCAACACATTGACGGCAATAATCTAGCAACAGATTTCTCCTGGCTTAAACATCATCGAGAAACGAACGATCAAGTTGTTTAAATGCGCGTTCCAACAGTTCCGCGAGAGATTGATAAGTTGGCGTTTGCTGCACCGGCGCCATCGCGATACCGGCGGCGGCAAATTTATCACGGATTTCATGGAACCATTTCAACAATGCCGCCGGTAGTGGCGTTGATGCCCTTTTCCCCAACCACCATAACCCTTGCATCGGTAAACTACAGGCAAACAACGCCGTCGCCACAGCCGGACCAAGCTGACCACCCAGTGCGATTTGCCACGTCAACGTAAAAATAGCCAACGGCGGCATAAACCGGATACCAAAACGAGTTGCCTTAATAATCCGGTTTTCAGGAAACATGGGCGCCAATCGTTTCTCAATCGGCCAAGTTTTCATATAGTGCTGTCCCAGTTGCATCTTTCTCAACCATCCATTACTGGTGGGAGGTATTGCGCTCATCATGACCTCAATCAATTAAAAACACATTTTTTAAAAAAACATTGTAAATGATAAAATATTTTTTGTAGGATTAAGTATATTTTGTTTTTACTGCTGGCTATCGGTATCCTACATCCACTTTTGTGTTATACACAGCAGTAAAGTGACACATTTTACCTTTTTTACTGCATTTAGGTTCATTTTGTTAACAAATCACGCTATCTCTTAACATCATGGCTGGCGAAAAAGGGTTTTTGAAAATCGAAACCTTATCATCATGCTCTTTGCATAGAGCATGATGTTAATCATTTAATGTCATCACCTTACGCGCTACGCTAATAAGTAATTGACGTTTTATTAATCAACATGTCTTATCTGTAAGACTCAATGACAAACACGATATAGGTATTTCCATGTCAAGTAAGCTGGTACTGGTCCTCAATTGCGGTAGCTCTTCTCTGAAATTTGCTATCATCGATCCTGCTAACGGTGAAGAATATCTTTCTGGTCTAGCTGAATGTTTTAACCTGCCCGAAGCCCGCATTAAGTGGAAAATGGATGGCGCGAAACATGAAGCCGCTTTAGGTGCTGGTGCAGCCCACAGCGAAGCATTGAACTTTATTGTTAATACTATTCTGGCGGAAAAACCAGAACTTTCTGATCAAATCTCTGCAATCGGCCACCGCATTGTTCACGGCGGTGAAAAATTCACGGCATCCGTCGCCATCAATGATGAAGTGATTCAAGGGATTAAAGACGCGGTTCCATTCGCGCCATTGCACAACCCGGCTCACCTGATTGGCATCGAAGAAGCGAAAAAAGGGTTCCCACACCTGACTGACAAAAACGTTGCCGTATTCGATACCGCGTTCCATCAGACCATGCCGGAAGAGGCTTACCTGTATGCCCTACCATACAACCTGTACAAAGAACACGGCATTCGTCGCTATGGCGCACATGGAACCAGCCACTTCTTCGTTTCCCGTGAAGCGGCAAAAACGCTCAACAAACCGGTTGAAAAGCTGAACGTTATCGTCTGCCATCTGGGCAATGGCGGCTCTATCTCCGCTATTGTTAATGGTCAATGTGTTGATACTTCTATGGGGTTAACGCCACTGGAAGGTCTGGTAATGGGTACCCGCAGCGGTGACATCGACCCGGCTATCATTTTCCACCTGCATGATTCACTGGGCATGAGCGTTGAACAAATCAACAAACTGTTGACCAAAGAATCTGGTCTGCTAGGTTTGACCGAAGTCACCAGTGATTGTCGTTATATAGAAGATAACTATGAAACCAAAGCCGACGCTAAACGCGCGATGGACGTTTACTGCCACCGTCTGGCTAAATACGTCGGCTCTTATTCCGCACTGATGGAAGGCCGTTTGGATGCCATTATCTTTACCGGCGGTATTGGTGAAAACTCCTCACTGGTTCGTGAGCTGGTACTGAAAAAACTGGCTCTGTTAGGTTTCGAATACGA
Source organism: Photorhabdus namnaonensis (assembly GCF_001684335.1). Taxonomy (GTDB): domain Bacteria; phylum Pseudomonadota; class Gammaproteobacteria; order Enterobacterales; family Enterobacteriaceae; genus Photorhabdus; species Photorhabdus namnaonensis. The sequence goes on along the minus strand of NZ_LOIC01000036.1, from coordinate 28,385 downwards.
TCACGACCGTAACCTGGCCGCTCGCTTCGGTAAATCCGGCGCTATCACGACTGACAACAGCCGTCTTGCTTTGGTGATCCCAACCAATGAAGAATTAGTGATCGCTCAAGATGCGGCACGCCTGACCGCGTAATAATTTGACCAACCGCCAGCCACTGCTGGCGGTACTATTTTTGACCAACGAGCAACCGTAAAGAGGTTTCCGTGTCCCGAACAATTATGTTGATCCCTACTAGCACCAGCGTCGGCTTGACCAGTGTTAGTTTAGGTGTAATTCGCTCAATGGAGCAAAAAGGCGTTAGCCTGAGTGTCTTCAAACCTATCGCCCAATCCCGTTGCTGTGGCGCCCAAGATCAAACCACGACAATCATCCGCTCTCATTCCAGCATAAAAACCGCTGAACCGCTGGACATGGCGCATGTGGAATCTTTGCTGACAACCAATCAGAAAGATGTACTGATGGAAAAAATCGTGGCCCTTTACCACGAAAACACCAAAGATGCAGAAGTCATTCTGATTGAAGGTCTGGTTCCAACCCGCAAGCATTCATTCGCCCAATCTCTCAACTATGAAATTGCCAAAACGCTGAATGCTGAAATCGTATTCGTATTGGCGCTAGGTAACGATTCCCCGGAACAGTTGAAAGAACGTGTTGAACTGGCTCGTGCTGAATTTGGCGGCAGCAAAAACCAGAACATTACCGGTGTTATTATTAACAAACTGAATGCGCCGGTTGACGATCAAGGCCGTACCCGTCCTGATCTGTCAGAGATCTTTGACGAATCCTCAAAAGCCACCGTAGCTAACATCGATCCGAACACGCTGTTTAAAAACAGCCCATTGCCGATTCTGGGTTGCATTCCGTGGAGTTTTGACCTGATTGCAACTCGTGCAATTGATATGGCAAAACACCTGAACGCCCGTATTATCAACGAAGGCGCGATCAAAACCCGTCGTGTGAAATCGGTGACTTTCTGTGCACGCAGCATTCCACACATGTTAGAGCACTTCCGTCCCGGTTCTCTGCTGGTCACTTCGGCTGATCGTCCAGACGTTCTGGTTTCGGCCTGTCTGGCGGCTATGAATGGGGTTGAAATCGGTGCAATTCTGTTGACCGGCGGCTATGCCATCGATGAGCCGATTAAGCAACTGTGTGAACGTGCCTTCAACACTGGCCTGCCAGTCTTTATGGTTGATACCAACACCTGGCAGACTTCCCTGAGCCTGCAAAGTTTCAGCCTGGAAGTTCCGGCAGATGATCATGAACGTATTGAAAAACTGCAAAACTACGTCGCACACCATATCAACAAAGAGTGGATCGACTCCCTGACAGCGAACTCTGAGCGCCCACATCGTCTGTCTCCACCCGCATTCCGTTATCAATTAACAGAACTGGCGCGCAAAGCAGGCAAACGCATTGTTCTGCCGGAAGGTGACGAACCTCGTACCGTGAAAGCGGCTTCTATCTGCGCTGACCGTGGTATTGCGCAATGCGTTCTACTTGGTGACCCAGAAGAGATCCGTCGTGTCGCCGCTGCTCAGGGGGTAGAACTAGGCGCGGGTATTGAAATTGTTGATCCGGTCGCTGTACGTGAGCGTTATGTTCCACGTCTGGTTGAACTGCGTAAAAACAAAGGCATGACCGAAGTCGTTGCACGTGAACAACTGGAAGACAACGTTGTTCTGGGTACGTTGATGCTGGAACAGAGCGAAGTTGATGGTTTGGTATCCGGTGCGGTACACACCACGGCCAACACTATCCGCCCACCATTGCAGTTAATCAAAACCGCGCCGGGTAGCTCATTGGTATCATCCGTATTCTTTATGCTATTGCCAGAACAGGTTCTGGTTTACGGTGACTGTGCAATCAATCCAGATCCGACGGCTGAACAACTGTCTGAAATCGCTATCCAATCTGCGGATTCAGCTAAAGCATTTGGTATCGAACCGCGCGTAGCCATGATCTCCTACTCTACCGGCAACTCCGGCGCCGGTAGTGATGTTGAAAAAGTTCGTGAAGCAACTCGTTTGGCACAGGAAAAACGCCCGGACCTGATCATTGACGGCCCATTGCAATATGACGCCGCAATCATGGCAGATGTAGCGAAATCCAAAGCACCAAACTCACCGGTTGCCGGTCAAGCCACCGTGTTCATCTTCCCTGATCTGAACACCGGTAACACCACCTACAAAGCGGTACAACGTTCTGCGGATCTGGTTTCTATCGGGCCAATGCTGCAAGGTATGCGTAAACCGGTTAACGACCTGTCCCGTGGCGCTTTGGTAGACGATATTGTTTACACCGTTGCATTGACTGCGATTCAATCAGCACAGGGGGAAGCGTAACCGCTTCTTATCCGTAGCAGATTAATGACTGATAAAGGCTGAATCCTGTACTTCACTGGATTTGGCCTTTTTATTTTCTTTTTATTCCCAGAAAGATATAAGATTGGAAAATTATGCCAACTTATTAAATATCGTGTTCTCAAATGAAGTAATTAGAAATACTCAAATCAGGAGAAAAAATATGCTATATCCCGCTTTTATCGAAGTTGACACAGATGGCAGTACAAGCGGCTGGTTTCCTGATGTATCCGACTGTTATTTTGCTGGCGATACACTTGAAGAAGCTTGGGAAGACGCTAAAAGTGCTATTGAGGTACATTTTGAATTATTAACGCAAAATGAATCAGAACTCCCTACAGCCAGAACGATGTAAGAACATCTCGCTGAAAACATTGGCAAATATATTGATGGTCAATGGATTCTAGTTGACGTCAATATGGATAAATTCGATGGCAGAGCAGAGCGGATCAATATTACTTTGCCACATCGTTTATTACATCGTATTGATATCATTGTACATAACCATCCCGAATATGGCAGCAGAAGTGGTTTTCTAGCTCAGGCTGCACGCAATGAACTACAAAAAACAATCTAATTGTGCCGCATATATGCGGCACCTTACCTTTTATAGTTATCTGCACAAATTTAAGATTGATAATTACATGGTTGCAGAATAAAAGTTAAATCTTATTTTTTTAACAATACATACGCAACTTGAGCTTGTATTTTATTCGTTGATAACCACCCATTAAATATATTTCCTATTCCGCGTTGCTTATATGCAGAATTACAACTTGCCGATGTTCCTGTTACACCAAGCCCGTATGTTCCTCCACCTTCAGCTTTAGTCTTACATCCATTTTTAGTTGTAAAGTCATTATATAACCAACCAGCCTTTTCCGTCTTAAATTCAATAACAACACCTGGTTTTTTATTCGTTAGATAACTTTGTGAGTAAGTGAATTGAGGCGCAATTCCACAGAAACTGTTTTCTTGAACGCAAGAAATTTTCTCGTTCCTATTTTTATCAAATGTTTGATATTCCTTTATCTCCATTCCTCGATACCAGTACATCGATTTTTCTGCCTCATTATCACTATTTGAGGTTTTACTACTCTTTAGCGTAAGTTTATTTGGTGTGTTGTCTTTAACTCTAAGAACACAATTTGTGTATAAAGACATTACTTTGGTTTTTGCCAATCCATTTGCAGTTATTGCATCTTTTACCTGATTTCTGATGTTCTCCGGATCTTTCATACAAGCCATACTAAAACTGCTAATAGCTAATAAAAGTGGGGAAATAAGGAAAACTTTTTTATTCAAACTCATATTTCTCTCCTTGCTTTATTTATAGTTTTGGTACTTAATTGAAATAGATTTTATTGTTATATATTGATTAAAAAAACACTATTACAGACAACATACAATAAATTAACCTGTTGCATTAATCTTCTTTGTTATTATCTGAGTGAAATAAGATAGATTATTTAACTATAAAAAACAAAAACAAATTCCAATATGATTAAATTAAAAAATATGTCATTATAATATATACAAAAAGATATAGTAACAGTATATAAGAAAAAAACCAATAGTTATATGAAAATACGTATTTTGAAAAACATTTCTCAATAAAAAATTTCTTTGTGACTTAATAGAATTCTTGCTGCAATGTACACTTATTCCTTTAACATTCTATCGAGTACTATCAGTTATATCCTCCCGCAAGGAGGATGAAATTTAACCCAAAAAAGCACCAAAGCGATAAGACATTCGGCGCTAAAAAGAGAGTTTAAAGCTGATAATGACACGATTATACCCTATGGATTTCAAGATGCATCGCGACGGCAAGGGAGTGAATCCCCGGGAGCATAGCAAACTATGTGACCGGGGTGAGCGAGCGCGGCCAACAAAGAGGCAACTTGAAAGATGACGGGTATATATAACAGATATTAAGATTAGTCTGGTATGGGTAATTGTACATAAGCAATTATCGCCTCTATTTTAGCTGGTTTTCCTGATAGCCACTTATTGAACTCATCTCCTATCTTATAACCTTTAGGCTTACAATTTGATTCATCTTTTTTCGAGGCACTTATTTCACCAAGCCCATATGATCTTCCTCTTGATTTAACATCAATTTCGCAATCATGCTTAGTGGTAAATTCATTATATAGCCAGCCAGGTTCTATTGTCTTAAACTCTATAACAAATTTTTTATCTTCTCTAATTGGATAGCTCTTGGAGTAAATATATTCAGGGGAAATGCCGCAAAAGCGATTTGGCACGTTAACACAAGGAATACTCTTAAATTTATTACTATCAAATAACTTAAATTCTTCTATTCCCATTCCCCTATACCAATACATCGCTATTTCTGCACGTTCATTTCTATTTTCGGATTTATTATTAGTTAATATCACTCTATTGCCACTATTCACCACCTCAAATTCGCAATTTTTATACATAGACATCACTTTAGTCTCTTGTAGACCATAGCTGTTTATTATATTTTCCACCATTGGATCAGTATTACATGCCATACTAAAGTGACTCACAACTAATAAAGTGGCAATCAGAAAGGTTTTTTTATTAAAACTCATACTTCTCTCCTTACTTTATCGATGGTATTGATACCCAAAAGAACGAAGATATATTTCATAGCCGTTATTAATAAATCCAGTCATCATCTTTACCGACACATAATGACCTAACGTACAATTCCACTATAAATAAAATTCCACCACAAATAAGAAACCAACAACAAAATAACTTTGCAATATAAATCATATCATTTAATCAGTTTCTCTTGTTATTAGCCTTATTAAATAAAGGTAGATTATGAAATCAAAAAAAACAAGCCCTATAATAATTAAATAAAAAACAGGAAAAACACAAAAAAAGATAATTTCAATAACATTTAAAATAGATACTTTTTTATTTATTACAATATCATGTAAATAAAAAAACACCTATTTACCATTCAAAATCAATATAAATAACATTATCTAATTGCAATTATAGTCATCAAAATAATTCAAAAAGATAAAATCTTTATTCATACTTATTGTAGAATATCTACTAATTATAATTTTCTTTTACTACATGATAATATCTTGCCTGTAAAGTATATTTTTACATAAAAAACATCGCCAATAAAAAGCACCGAAGTTATAAACACTCGGTGCAATATATTTCAACATAAATCATTTAAGGCTAAAATCTATTTTGCTAACAATACATAAGAGATTATAACGTCTATTTTGGCTGGTTTTCCTGATAACCATCCATTAAATATATTTCCTATTCCAATTCTCTTATATTCAGCATCGCAACTTGCCGATGTTCCTGTTACACCCAGCCCATATGTTCCTCCACCCTCAGCTTTATATTGGCACTGATGTTTAACTGTAAAATCGTTATATAACCAACTGGGTTCTATCGTACTAAACTCAATAACAACACCCGGATTTCTATTTGTCAGATAACTCTGTGAATAAGTATATTCAGGCGCAATGCCACAGAAACTTGCTTGTGTAACACAAGGGACATTTTTATACTTATTCTGATCAAATGCTATATATTCATTTATCCCCATTCCTCGATACCAGTACATCGCTTTTTCTGCTACATTATCACGCTTTGCCGCTTTACTGTTTGTTAATGTGACTTTATTCGGTGTGTCTGCCGTGACGGTAAGTGTGCAACTTCTATACATGGACATCACTTTAGTATTAGCTAACCCATTTTGGGTTATTATCCTTTCTATCTGTGGATCAACATTACATGCCTGACTAGCGTAACTAATAGCGAATAAAAAAGGGGAAATAAGAAAAGCCTTTTTATTTAAATTCATACTTTTTTCCTTGCTTTAATTATGATTTCGGTATCCAATGAAATGAGAATAACCCTCATTATTATCATTAACATACCCATACAGTCTTTAACAGGAACAATAACTTAATACACCATCATGCTATGAATAAGAACTTAACAACAAAATAATATTACAATATAAACCATTTTGTTTAATGCGTTTATCTTGTTATTTCCCAACTTAAATAAAAATAGGTTATTAAATCAAAAAAGACAAACCTCTATATAATCAATAAAAGTTTGATTTAAACATAAAAATAAAATGACAAAAAGTAAAAATAAAATAATTTCAATCACCTATATAATTAACAACCCGAGAATTCTTACAATATTATATATACAATCAAATAATCATTATATTTTTATACCATAATAATCTAAAGAATAATTTCTCATTATTGTAATGACATCGTAAAAACTTATAAAAGTCCATTGATAATAAAGACAAATAATTATTTATCTCTCTTTATAATATATCTCTCAATGAAAATATTTCCTGCTATTTAAATAATAACTCACATTAGTTTTTTATTTAAAGAAATCAGGGGAGCAACGAGCATGATATGTGATCCAATCAGAACGATTAAACCGGGCATCCAGCCCGGCAATAATGAAGATAAAAAAAGTAAGATATCCAATCAACAGGGAATAATCATGGACGATAACCGACAAAGGCTACGCGCGACAACCTGCGTTCGATTGAGACTAACTGAGTGGTGGACAAGAAGTTCTGCATACGCTCGAACGTCTCTTCACCTTCTATTGCGATAAACTGCTCCTTGCGCTTATTACGCCCGGCACGCCAGCGTTCACTGAGTTCAACAACGCTTTGTGTCAGGTCCACTTGCATTTCGAGGCAAAGGCCCGCTTCGTTGATCAGGCGCTCATTCAATCCAACTGGGCTATAGAGGAAATAACCCGGCATGCCACGTATCACTATCTCTTCTTTACTGAGCATACCCGTTACCAGAGTAGGATCAGTATACAAAAACCGTCCGCCTGGCTTCAGTAGCCGATACCACTCACTCAGCAAAGCCAGCCGATCCGGAATATGTATTACCGAGTCAATGCACCATAACGCGTCAAAGGTACCGTCAGGAAATGGCAGAGGCTGACGAACATCGCTGTCAACGAAATTGCTTCGATCTTCCAGTCCGAAATCTGCCGCAAGTTGCCGAGCGGTAAGGAGACCGTGAGGATTAATGTCAACCCCCGTCACGCTACAACCGCTGGTCCTTGCCAGAAACAGAGCCGGCCCTCCAGACCCACTGCATACATCCAGCACATGAGAGCGGTCAGATAATTGAAGCCATTGGGAGAACTTTCTAAACTCATCAGCAGAAGACCAGTTGTTCTGCCCCAGATCTTCGCCATAGGTCTCTTTGCGTACCTCAGATACCGCTTCCGCAGAGAAACTACCGAAAGCCCGTTCGTAAAAACCAGTGCCAGGGCTTGAGGAGGAAGTTTGCATAGTCATAGATAATGCTCCTAGCGAATAGAATTTAATCGGAAGACAAGGTGTTCAATTGCGGTATCCAGTATCGCATTATCGAGATCCGGATCAAAACAGAACCGAACCGACGCATTGGCCTGAGACGAGCTTAAGCCGATGCCTGTGAGCACATGCGAAGGTTGTAGTTCCGCGGAGTTGCAGGCTGAACCTGACGATATAGCCACCTGATGCAACCCGGATATCAATGCCTCCGAAGCGATACCTTTGAACTGAACATTCACCACATATGGGGAACTGCAAGCGAGATCAGTATTTAACACTGCATTCGGCACTCTTTGATGCAGACGAGTGATGAAATAGTCTCTCAATGCGGTGACTTTTGCCTGACGTTGCATGAGGGTCGACTGAACTACCTGGCACGCAAGGCCAAACCCGACAATCAACGGCGTTGGCAAAGTGCCGCTACGCAAATGATTCTGACCGCCGCCATAGATAAAGGGCCTCAAACGTGCCGCAATACGCGCATCGACGAAGAGCGCCCCAATCCCTTTCGGTCCCCGCATTTTGTGGGCAGAAAACGAAAGCATATCAATTCCGGTTTTCTTGACGTTCATGGGAATTTTGCCGACAGACTGGACAGCATCCACATGTATCCAAGTGCCTGACCGACGCGTGATTGCAGCGATTTCATCCACCGGCTGAACGGTGCCTAGCTCAGAATTCACATGAGTGACGCTGACGATACGGGTGTCGGCGGTCAGTCTAGTCATGACATCTTCCGGTTTTACCCGACCATTGGCGGCAACCGGCAGATACTCGACATCAAGCCCCCGACGAGCCAACTCTTTGCCGACGAGCAACACAGATTTGTGGTCGATGGGGCAAAGCAGCGCTCCCGCAGGAGCGCATTCGTTGTGGGCAAAACTCGAAAAAAGAGCGATGTTGTTGGCTTCTGTAGCGCCTGATGTGAAGACGATCTCTTCCGGGCGGGCGCCGATGAGAGACGCAACTTGTTGGGTAGCGTTCTCAATCGCATGCCGGGCACGACGCCCCATCACATGAGCGGAAGAAGCGTTGCCGAATTCATGCTCCATATAGAATCGCATGATGTCGACGACCTCTGGAAAGCATGGTGTCGTGGCGCAATGATCCAGATAGATTGCGCCAGTCGTGTTTTCATTGACATTCATAGCGACTGCCTATCAGGAAGTGAAAACAGCAACGTTAACAAGCTTCGAGTAGATCTCTTGCTGCCGCATCTCTCCGCTTCCACCGGGATCTGCAACAATCACCTTCATACCCGAAAGCCCATACAGAGAGAGCGCGGTACTTACCCCTGTTTTGACCGGTTGAAAACATTCGCCGGGGGCAAAAATAACCAGAAGACGATGTTGCGCGTTGTAGACCTCAGAGATCATCTCCGTGATCTCTCCCGCACATCCGGTAACACCACAGGTAATGAGAGGCCGATAGTCGCCGTTTTCATCCACAAGAGAAATTTCGGTTCCAGCATCAGGACCATTGTCGAGAACACGACGATTTAAAAGCCCCGCTTTGACCAACTTATCGGCGCTTTTCTGGAACCGATATTTCAGCCAAGTCTCCGGGTAGGCAATAGGGTGCTTGCGGCTTGCAAGTATGTTTTGTTCAGAGAATCGCCCGCCGCGCTCCAAGACAGATTGGTATGAGGCCGGAAGCGCGGAGAATTGCTCGTAGAAGACACGCCTTAATTCGGATGCAGGCCCATTATCGCGCGAAACATATTGCCAATCGTTGATAAGCAACAGAAATTTAATCGCTTCGAATTGGGGATCAAGCTGCTCTGCGATTCGAACACCAAGTTCCCAAGTATATCCTGGAAAGATTCCTACGCGTCGTTCAATTTTTTCTCGCATGGGCGAACTATTTTCTTCAATAACCCCCGGTACGAGGCATCCCCGTTCTTCGTCAAGAAAAAGCATAAAATGCCCCGCCATAATGACGAGATCTGGATGTGGAGTATTAGTTACTTCGGCGAGAATAAGGCCGAGTAGCTCAGCCTCGGATTGAACCAAACGGTGGCTGTTTGAGATATTAATTTGCTGCATATGTGCCTATATTTATATTATTGATTTTATTAGAAATTTAAAGGCTGTATTATAGTTATGGAAACCGTATAACCCATTTCAATTTTCCTGGTGGATTGCTGAATTTCACTCACTATGAACATCCTCCCACACAACAATTATCAATTATCGACTGATAATAGATAATATATTTACATATAATCTATCATACAACAATTAATAATATTAATTATTAAATCCATGCCCTGTACTATTTAATATACACTAATAGCCAAGATTAATGTTGTATATCCTTATGTAGAGAAACCAGAGGCATTAACTAAAACGGTCAACGATTCAAAATGAATTAAAAAATTTGACGAAAAACAAAATAAATCATCAATAAATTTAATTTAAAATTTAATAAAAGCACCGAGGTCATGAATATCCAATGCTAGATTCGACTAATAATACAGGTAGCATGGAAGCCTATTTGGCATTGAAGGGACTAAATACTTAGCAGGTGAAAACTAATGGACTTAACAAAGTCTCAATTGGAAATAGGTCAAAAGAAATAACGCAACTTTGACTAAAATATCTGCAAAGGCAGGCCCCTGCCCGCAAAAGATTTGATTATCACCTGAGGTAATTGTTTGATATCCGTTGAATATCGTACAATCAAATGAGCCGTTTCGGCTAATATGAGATCACCATTGAAGCCATTTTTCTATCTGTTTCAATCCATTATTTCTTCATTCCTGTCTATGAACGAAAACTCTCTTTTGATATCTGATAACGTTGTTCTTCCTGTGCCTCATTTCTCTTTTTTACACGCCATAAAATACTTAACAAAATAAACCATAAAGGCGTGACACAAAGTGCAACCAGTGTATCCGGGTCAAAAACCATTACCACTATGGTAAAGATGAAAAAGGTCAGGGTTATCCAAGTCATTAACATCCCCAAAGGCATCTTAAATATTGAACGTTTATGCACATCAGGGCAATTCTTACGATAAACCAAATAGGCAATCAAAATCACACACCAGCTATAAATCACCATAATCGAAGCAACAGTGGATACAATAGTAAACAACTGCATGACATTCGGTATGATAAATAAAAGCGACGTACCAATCACCATACAGAAACAAGAAAACATCAGGCTATGTACAGGAATTGCGGTATTGCGGGAAAGAATTTTAAATTTCCGGTGGGCATTTTTTTCTGTTGATAAGCCATAAAGCATACGTGTACAAGCATATAATCCACTATTAGCAGAGGACATTGCCGACGTTAACACAACAAAATTAACCACTGCGGCGGCGGCAGGCAAACCAGCCAAGGCAAATAGCGTCACAAAAGGGCTAACTTCCGCTGAAATTCGCCCCCAGGAAGTGACAGCAATGATGCTTAACATGGAGAAAATATAGAAAATAATAATTCTTATCGGGATATTATTAATGGCTTTCGGCAATATCTTTTCCGGATCTTTGGTTTCTGCCGTCATCGTGCCAACTAACTCAACACCGGTAAAAGAAAAAATCGCTATTTGAAAACCGGCAAAAAAACCAAAAATACCATTTGGCAGAAATACCGATGGATCAGTTAAATTATTCACCGAGGCGATCATACCATCCGGTGATTGCCAACCTACCATCACCATACCAACACCAATAATAATCAGCGCTAAAATCGCAATGACTTTAATCATGGCGAACCAGAATTCAGCTTCGCCAAATAAGCGGACAGAAAGAAGATTACAAGTACCCAGTAAACCTAGCGTTATAAATGCGGGCACCCAAAGAGAAACGCCGGGAAACCAATATTGAATGTAGCCGCCGCATACAACAACATCAGCAATACAAGAAACAATCCAACTCATCCAATAAGTCCAGCCGAGAAAAAAACTGGCTTTGGTACCTAAATAATCGGAAACGAAATCGGCAAAAGAGCGATAATTCAATTTCGTCAGGAGCAATTCCCCCATTGCCCGCATGACCATATAGACAAAAAAACCAACAATCGCATAGGTAATAATGATTGATGTACCCGATACGGCAATGGTTTTTCCTGATCCCATAAATAAACCTGTGCCAATAGCGCCACCAATGGAAATCAATTGAATATGACGCGCACTCAGCCCTCTATGAAGCGTTTGTGTATCAGCAAATTTCTCTGCCGAAAGGTTTTGTTGAGTTTTATTGTTTTTTATCATGATAATACCCGTCCGTCGTTAAAGAATCAGTTGACTGCCAAATCTTCCCAAAGAAGAAGTTACCACGGCTTCAGGAAGAAAATAGAGTAATATCTTATTTAATTATTTTTTCATTTAACGCAAGTAACAATCCCGCCCTTAATCCATTAGCGACCTCAGCATTAGGAAATAAAATAAACTTCGCCGGAAATTTAACTTTCCAATGACGATCATGTTGGCTGGCGATTTCAAATCCTTCTGGCAATTCAGTAAAATTCAAAGTATCCGTGGGTATATGAAGCTGAAAACTATTATCACTCTTAATAATAGAGTCAATTACCTGATAATGTTTCAACTCAGATTTAATACGTGCAATTATTGGTGATAAAGAAATTAAATTATAAAGAGCATCGGTAATTTTTTGGAATTTGGTTAAATCATTTTCCCCAAAAGGCATTGCTTTACCCATTTCCATCGTACAGCTATCCGCCCCAAACTTTTCACTCAAGAAATGGCTGAAAGTCCCGGCTTTCTCACGATGGTAAACCAGTGCATCAATATCGCTATCATGCAACCATTGCATAAATTCAGCAGAAAAGGGACAGCTCTTGACAGGCAACAAGGCGAATTGTTCGTGGTGAGAAGCGCGGATAGCGGTATGCAGATCAATATGCCAGCGAATATTTGTCGACGACACCGAAGGTTCAGCAAAAAAACGACTCACGACATCTTCAAGTTCAGCCGCGCGTGATCGCTCATCTCCCTGCGGAAAATCCAGATAACGACCACCAAACATGCGATTCAAATCATGCTGTAAATAACGTCGATTCGCCCGTATCGCAGGCAAATTACCGAAGATAATCAACAATTTATTTTTTAGTGTTAACGTACCATCCGCCAACTGTGCAAGTAACTGAATCAATATTTCAATGGGCGCGGTTTCATTACCGTGAATACCGGCAGAAATCACCAGAGACCGATTTTCTCCCTCATGGGGAATCAGCTGCAATACCCCTTCTGCCAACCAATGCACATTCATTGTCTCTGGAAATGTCAGGTGGTCGGCAAGTTTTTTTTCAAGCAATAATGTTAACAGATCCATATCTGCTCCAATTTAGCGCTGAAATTCATAGATTGATCCTAAATTCAGGATCTGCGTTAACTCATCCAGAGCGGTATAAACTTCACGAAGTAACTGAGGATCAACCAAATCACCGGCACATAATTCGTCACGATAATGGCGCGCTATCCATTTGGTCAGGCGATCGTAAAGCGGCGTATTCAACAATGTTGCGGGATTGACAGCACGAAATTCAGCATCGTTTAGTACCACCCTCAGACGCAAACAAGCCGGTCCGCCGCCATTGCGCATGCTTTCCCGCAGATCAAAAACACAAACTTCATTAATCGGTGAAGAGGATTGCGCAATCAGCGACTGTAAATAGCTCCAAACAACAGCGTTTTGACGGCACTCTTCAGGAACAACGATCATCATCTTTCCGTCAGTTTTGCTCAACAATTGACTATTAAAAAGATAGGAATTAACGGCCTCTTTAATGCTTACTCGCTCAGACGGCACCTCAATTGAGACAAAATCCTGTCCCAACACCGACAGTTTCTGCTTAATTTCGGCCAGCGCCTGAGATTGATGAAGATAAGCATGTTGATGATGAAAAAGGACATTTCGGTTGCTTACCGCAATCACATCGTTATGGAAAACACCACTGTCAATGGCGACCGGATTTTGCTGGACAAAAACGGTTTGCGCCGGATTAAGCTGATGCAGTCGGGCAATTGCTTCACTGGCTTCCAATGTTTGCCGCGCCGGATAATGTTTAGGCACCGGGCCGCCGCGAAACGCGCTACGGCCATAAACAAACACCTGTACGCCGGGCGTATCATAATCGCCGCCAAGGCGATTATGGTTTGCCGCCCCTTCATCACCAAAATCTTCATGTTGTGGAAGAGCCTGGTGATGGACAAAATAATTTTGATCAGCAAACGTGGCTTTTAACGCGGCGGCTGTCGTTTCTACCTCCAGCGAACGGTGCAATTTGTTATTCAAATTTGCCACCGTGAAATGAACTCGCTGATCAGCGCTATCCGCCGAAGGCGACACGGTTGCCGCATTTGCTGTCCACATTGATGAAGCAGAACTCAGTTTTGATAATAACACCGGAGAATATTTAGCCGCTTTATGAAGTATCTGCTCATCACTGCCGACAAAACCTAAATTACGTAAGGCAGGGATATTAGGGCGTTGTTGCGGCGGAAGCACTCCCTGAATAAACCCCGCATCAGCCAGCGCTTTCATTTTCATCACACCTTGCAGCGCGGCTTTACACGGGTTAGATACGCTATCCTTATTATTAATCGAAGCCTTATTACCCACAGAAAGCCCCGCATAATGATGGGTCAGGCCGACCAATCCATCAAAATTTGCTTCAAAACCAGCCATAAATCCCTCTGAAAAAATTGTATAAATTGAAACCTATTCCGTTAAACGGTTAATCAGGGAAGCAGATCCCCGGCGCAAGCGTCTCAGGAAAAGTAAGTTCGTCGGCAACCAGAGATGCCATCGGCCAGGCACAGTAATCAGCCGCATAATAAGCACTAGGTCGGTAGTTTCCTGACGCGCCAATGCCGCCGAAAGGCGCTTTACTGGAAGCCCCGGTTAACGGCTTATTCCAGTTCACAATGCCCGCTCTGGCATCTTCTGACAAGTGTTGGAACAAGGCGGCATCCGGCGAAATTAAACCGGTCGCCAGCCCGAATCGGGTGTTGTTAGCGATTGCCAACGCTTCATCAAATGTGTCATAACGCATAAGCATGAGTAGCGGCCCGAAATACTCTTCATCAGGAACATCAGTGATTTGGCTAACATCAATAATTCCGGGGGTCAGAAACGTTGATTGCGGCTGACATTGCTCCAGTGAAACCAAAGAGATGCCTCCCAGTTTTTGCAACCGATCTTGAGCTTCCAATAGATTTTGCACAGCCTGTAGAGAAATGACGCCACCGATGAACGGTTGAGGTTGAGCATCCCAATGGGATGGCACGATCCGCTCTGTCACCTCCACCAGACGCTTAATCACCGCGTCTCCGTGCACGCCATTTTTCACCAACAATCTGCGAGCACAAGTACAACGTTGACCGGCTGAGATAAATGCTGATTGCACAATGGTGTAAACCGCGGCATCAATATCGTCGCAACCATCGACGATCAATGCATTATTTCCCCCCATTTCAAGCGCCAACATCTTCTCCGGCTGACCGCCAAGCACGCGGTGAAAGTGAAAGCCAGTATTGGCGCTCCCCGTAAACAGCACGCCATCAATCTGCTTATCCTCCAGTAATGCAGTCCCGGTACTGCGCGCTCCCTGAACCAGATTGAGCACACCGGCGGGCAAACCCGCTTTTTCCCATAGTTTTACCGTCTCTTCCGCGGTCATCGGCGTCAATTCACTCGGTTTAAACACCAGCGTATTACCCGCAATAAGCGCAGGAATAATATGACCATTAGGCAAATGTCCGGGAAAGTTATACGGACCAAAAACCGCCATCACACCGTGAGGACGGTGACGCAGTAAGGCACGGCCATCTGGCATAATCGTTTCTGATTCACCGGTACGCTGTTCCCACGCTTCGATAGAAATCGCCGCTTTACCTATCATAGATTGTATTTCAGTCCGCGTTTCCCATAACGGTTTACTGGTTTCCTGACAGATAACACGAGCGAGCGTCTCTTTCTCCTCATTCAGTAAAGCCGCAAACGTCTGAACGACTTTAATCCGCTCACTGGCGGGCAAATGCGACCAGACATAAAACGCCTCGCGGGCAGCATGACAAGCGGCTCTGACCTGAGAAGCATCAGCGCTGTTAGCTTGCCACAGAATCTGTTGATCTATTGGGGAAAATTTAGTTATTGACTCACCCTGCCCCTCAATCCATCTTCCCCCAATGTAATGTGCTTTATAATTCATGTTTAATTTTCCTTTGGAAAGAGACTAACCAGTCGAACCTGCTCCCCATCGCTTACTTGAAGTGCATCCATCTCAGCGGTTGTTAAAAACAGTTCATTACTGTCACACGCCACATTTAATAAAAGCGCTCGGAATTCACTAAACTGCTGATTGGCAACGATGCAAGAAACACCATCATCTCTGGTCACTGATGCTGCTTTACTAACAGGAACGAGACGACTCTCTTTTACCGCACGTAGCCGGTCAATCTCGGCCTGTAATAAAGCGCCGCCATCAAAAATATCGATATGGCCTTGATAGGAAAGACCTTCTTTTTCAAGAATAGCCCGGGCAGGTACAGTTTTCTCATGGACCTGCCCAATCACCTTCTGAGCCTCAGCCGATAATAAGGATATATAAATAGGGTGAAGGGGCATTAGCTCTGCAATAAAGGTTTTCGATCCAATACCGGTTAAGTAATCTGCCTGAGAAAAAGGAATACCAAAAAAATGTTGTCCCAATGAATTCCAGAAAGGGGAATTTCCTTGCTCATCTGCAACTCCCCGCATTTCAGCGAATATAATTTTAGAAAAAATATCCCTAAATGCGGCGATAAAAAGAAAACGAGCTTTGGAGAGAAATGTTCCATTTTTCCCCTTCTGATATTCTGGATCTAGAAACAAGGTACATAATTCACTGTTACCGGTCTGATCTTGCTCCAAAGTTAACGCTTCAATAGATTTATAAATCCCCAATTCACGTGATGAGCGAACGGTTTTTTGTACCCGAAAGTTATAAAACGGCTCCTCCAGCCCAACCGCCACTTCGATGGCACTGACACCCGCCACCCGATTCACGCCCGTATCTTCCAGCACAAAAAGGAATCCCTGTTGAGCCCTGGACAGTTTTCCATCAAAAGTATCAACGCTACGCGCAATACGTGCGCGCAGCTGCTCCAGGTTATTGGGAAAAGATGTCAAACCTATACCAGCGCGTTGAGATAAAGACTGAACCCCATTTAAGTCACTATGCCGGACAGCTCGGAAAAGCATCATAACGTCACCTTCAACTTACTATTAACCTATAAACCTTACTATTAACCGACAAACCGCATGATGGCGCTTTCAAGACGAGCCAGACCTTCATCGATATCAGCCAAGTCGATATTTAATGCCGGCGCAAAGCGCAATACATCTGGACCCGCGATTAAGGCCATTAACCCCTCCTCTGCGGCCAAATTAGTTAATTGCTTCGCCTTACCCTGCCAAGCCTTATCCAATTCAGCGCCTAAAAGCAGCCCCTTACCGCGCAAACAACTGAATATTCGGCAACGCTGATTCAGTTTCGACAATTTATCCATGAAGTAATCATGACGTTGCAAAACGCCGGTGAGCAGTTCTGGCTGATTAACAATGGAAAACACCTTATTGGCAACTGCTGCCGCCAAAGGATTACCGCCAAACGTAGTACCATGCGTTCCTGGTTGAAAAACCGCTGCAATATGTTGTTTTGTTAACATGGCGCCGATAGGAAAGCCTCCGCCGAGACCTTTAGCACTGGTAAGAATATCAGGCTCAATACCATATTCCTGATAAGCATAAAGATACCCTGTACGACCTACCCCAGTTTGAACTTCATCAAAAATAAGCAACGCCTGAAAACGATCACACAAAGTACGTAATTCCTGCAAGAACGCAGGATCTGCGGGAACAACACCGGCCTCACCGATAATAGGCTCGACAATAACCGCACAGGTATTTTCAGAAATGTGTTCTCTAATTGCCGATAAATCATTATAAGGAAGATGGGTAATTCCTTGCGGCAGGGGGGCATAATCTTGTGAATATTTTGGCTGCCCGCCTACTGTAACGGTAAATAATGTTCTCCCATGAAAAGAATCTTTAAATGAAATAATCTCACTCTTATTTTTCCCATATTTATCAGAGGCATATTTTCTGGCTAACTTTAATGCTGCCTCGTTAGCTTCCGCTCCTGAATTACAGAAAAATGCTTTATCAGCAAAAGTATTTTCCACGAGTTTTTTTGCTAATTTCAGGACAGGTTCATTGGTGTAACCATTACCTATATGCCACATTTTCTCAATTTGAGAAATTAACTCATCCTTTAATTCAGGATGTGCATGCCCTAATGAATTAACGGCAATTCCACCTGCAAAATCGATATATTCCTTACCATCCTGATCCCATACTTTCGAACCTTTGGCCCGAACAGGTATGAACCTGGCAGGAGAGAAACAAGGAACCATATAGTGATCAAACCAACTTCTCTGAATATTTTCTAACATAGATCATTTCCCCTTAAAATAGAGAGTACACGGACGAAAGAAAGTAATATACCCCGCATCATTTTTCGTCTCACACTTACACAACTTATTAATGTATGCCGAGGAAAAGGTTTACCAAACTGAAACCTAAAAATCCTTAAAAATAATAGAATTACAGGATCTTTTTAATATTATTCTTATTAATCCCATGACTATTCCCAAAAATAGCTGCACAGCCACTAGAGAGATACTGTTGCCCGCCTTTAACAAAGTCAACACAAGTTATACACAAAAAAAATACTTTTTGATCTCGTTCAAAATTCCAAAAAGTATTTTTATGCACAATTTATGCACTTTTAGTGAATAAAAAGCGAATAAATTGTGCATAAATGAAATCTGCTACATATAGATGAAAAGAATAAATAAATAATTATTCATTAATAACGCTAGGAATTTATTTACTTAAATGTAAAATAAAATTTGACGTAATTTAACTTTTAAAAACCAGAGTAAACCGATAACCCAAAACAACAAAAGAAGTGAATAATCTGACAATAATTTAATGTAGAATTAACTATCCAGTTAAGAAAATTGACTATATCCAAATGCTCTTAAATTTCAGACAACAATAATACCCCTGCCTATTGAGATTATTTTTCACAAATTGACTTTATTGTACCCTACCTCAATGATTTACTTAGATTAGAGAAACAGGTAAAGCCTTTTCAAGTGAAAACTATTCAATAGAGATTATCACTTTCCTCAATCTTATTTTTATCCAGAAAAAACCGAAATACAATTTATACCGAATGATCATACCGACGCAAAAAAATTCATTACTTCTTAACATATTAGCATTATGAAACTTTTCCATCACAACTGATCACCAACTCTCTATTCAGAGCTTAAAGTGACTACTTTTCTGGCTCGCTAAGGCGTTAATATATAGTATTAACGTACAGCTGAAATAATAGATATAATCTTTGCTATCAATTTATCATTTAAGCGTTCTCATTTAATTTTCTGAAATTATCATTAGCGGACGCTGAATTCTATCATTAAAAGTAGAATTGTTATCTGCATTTATTATGTGTGAATGTCAAATCACTTTATATTTTATTTTCTTTATACTAATATCCAACCGAGATTATTTAAAAATATTAAGTGTTTTGACATATAAACTAAAAATTTTATATTTAATTATAAAAAATTTTATTTTGAAAAACACCAATAAAATTAGAGATCTATTCTAAAAAACAGATGCAACATTAATCCAAAATGCGACTTATTCAATATTTACAAAATCATCCAACATGCCAAATTATAAAAAAACACAAGATTAAGTTGAAAAATAATTTATTAAGCATTATTTTACAGAAAATAAGGTAATATCGTTAATGTAAATAGAAAGATATCAATAAAAACTAAAACTAATCTGACCAACTATTAAAAATATTGCATTTCCAGATGTTCTATAACGAAAAATAAAAAAAATCTATTTACTGCCAATTCCACTAAAGGGTATTCCAGCCCCTTGATTTCTCATGCTGGAACGTGACAACACGAGTTCGTTTAAGATCAAACTTTGAACAATGGGATCAATTCATCTTCCAAAACATGACTTATTCCATATCATTTATAGGAGTAGAATATGGCTTCAGATTTTAGCGGTAAGGTAGCAATCGTTACTGGCGGTGCAATGGGTATTGGTGCCGCGGTCTGCCGCAGACTGGCTGCAAACGGCGCAAAAGTTGTCATAGCCGATCTTGACGGCAACGCAGCTCAGGTTCTTGCCAATGACCTTGATAATGCTATCGCTATTCAGCTCGACGTCTCCCAAGCGTCTGCGGTAGAGCGCTTAGTGGCTCAAACGGTAGAGACCTTTGGGGCACTACACCTGGCAGTCAACAACGCAGGGATAGCCGGCTCGTTCCATCGGACCGTAGACTATCCGTTAGATGATTGGCATCAGGTCATCAACACCAACATGCACAGTGTCCTGTATTCGATGAAATACGAGATCCCCGCGATGCTAGCTTCTGGCGGTGGTGCGATTGTTAACATGGCTTCGGCCGCAAGTAGTGTTGGTCTCGCCAACTCGATTGCATACGTAGCAGCCAAGCATGCATTGCTAGGCATGACAAAGACCGCCGCGCTAGAATACGCGACACAAGGAATCCGGATCAACGCTGTCGGGCCTGGTTACATCGACACACCATTGATGTCCAGGCTCGGCGCCGATGTAGTCCAAAAAGCTATCAAGCATCATCCTGTCGGCCGCCTCGGAACACCAGATGAAGTCGCTGCACTAGTTTGCTTCCTGCTATCTCAGGATGCGTCTTTTATTACTGGTAGTTACCACCTCGTTGACGGTGGATATACCGCACGTTGATCTCTTTATATCTTAGATTTTAGCGGAGCATCATCATTCAGCTCTGAGCCATATTAAAACTGGGCGAAGCAGACAGTGACCTCCTTTAGTCGTAATAAGCCTGACGAGGAGATTGTTGTCGCTTTGTCCGTATCAATTTTTCAGGACAAAATATACTTAGATTGTTGGTAATAAATTGACCATACGTGTTTTATCTTAACTATTAATTTGTTATTCCAGATAAGACATTTCACTTTAGTCTTTATTTATTAAATAACTTCCTTTCATTTTCTGCAATTTTCATTAGCATACCCTGAATTTCATCATTAAAAGCGGAACCGCTATCTGTATTTATTATACATGAATACTAAATCAGATTATATTTTATTCCACCCTAATTAACACCAAACAAAATAATTAAAAAAACATTAAATAAGTTTAAATAAAAAAAATTAAATTTAATTATAAAAAATTTTATTTTAGTCACCACCTAAAAAACCGACCATATATTCTAGAAAATTGGCAAAACATTAATTAACAATACAACTTATTCAATATTCATAAAATAATCCAATATACCAAATCACAAAATAAATATAAGACTAAGTTGAAAAAAGATTTATTAGACGTTATTTTACGACAATATAGAAAAAAACCAACGCAAACTAAAACTAATTAGTTTGTATCACTCACTTACAGGAGTAGAATTATATGACTTTAGATTTTAATAATAAAGTGGCAATCGTTACCGGCGGTGCAATGGGTATTGGTGCTGCAATCTGCCGCAGACTGGCGGCAAACGGTGCAAAAGTCGTCGTGGCCGATATCGACGGCAACGCCGCTCAAGCCCTTGCCAATGACCTTGATAATGCTATCGCCATTCAGCTCGACGTCACCCAAGCGTCTGCGGTAGAGCGCTTAGTGGCCCAAACAGTAGAGACCTTTGGGGCGCTACATCTGGCAGTCAACAACGCAGCGATAGCCGGCCCGCTCCATCCGACCGCGGACTATCCGTTGGATGACTGGCATCAGGTCATCAACACCAACATGCACGGTGTCCTGTATTCGATGAAATACGAGATCCCCGCGATGCTGGCTTCCGGCGGTGGTGCGATTGTTAACATGGCCTCGGCCGCAAGTAGTGTTGGTCTCGTCAACTTGATTGCATACGCAGCCGCCGGACATGCAGTGCTAGGCATGACAAAGACTGCCGCGCTGGAGTATGTAAAACAAGGGATCCGGATTAACGCCGTCGGGCCCGCTTGCACCGACACGCCAATGTTATCTAGGCTCGACACCAATGTAGTCCAAGAGATGATCAATGATCATCCTATCGGCCGCCGCGGAACACCAGATGAAGTCGCTGCACTAGTTTGCTTCTTATTATCTCAGGATGCGTCTTTCATTACCGGTAGTTACCACCTCGTTGATGGTGGATACACCGCGCATTAACTTCCTTAATATCTTAGGGTTTAACGGAGCATCATCATTCAGCTTCGAATCATATTAAAACTGGGCAAAGCAGACAGTAGCCTCCTTTAGCCGTAATAAGCCTAAAGAGGAGATTATTATCGCTTTGTCCGTATCAGCTTTTTAGATCGCAATGTACTTAGATTGTTTATAACAAATTGACCATACGGTGTCTTATTTTAACTATCAATTTGTTATTCTAGATAAGATATTTCATTTTAGTCTTTATTTCTTAAATAATTTCCTTTCATTTTCTGCAATTTTTATTATCATACACTGAATTTCATCATTAAAAGCGAAATTGTTATCTGCATTTATTATACATGAATACTAAATCAGATTATACTTTATTCCACCCTAATTAATACCAAACAAAATTATTAAAAAAATACAAAATAAGATTAAACAAATAAAAATTAAATTTAATTATAAAAAATTTTATTTTGATCACTATCCAAAAAACAAACAATATATTCTAGAAAATTGACGTGATATTAATTAAAAATACAACTTATTCAATACTCACAAAATCATCCAATATACCAAATCCCGAAAAATATAGGGCTAAGTTGAGAAAAGATTTATTAGACGTTATATTAAGACAATATAGAAAAAAACCAACGCAAACTAAAACTAATTAGTTTGTATCATTCACTTACAGGAGTAAAATATATGACTTTAAATTTTAATAATAAGGTAGCAATCGTTACCGGCGGTGCAATGGGTATTGGTGCTGCAATCTGCCGCAGACTAGCGGCAAACGGTGCAAAAGTTGTCGTGGCCGATATCGACGGCAACGCGGCTCAAGCCCTTGCCAATGACCTTGATAATGCTATCGCCATTCAGCTCGACGTTACCCAAGCGTCTGCGGTAGAGCGCTTAGTGGCCCAAACAGTAAAAACCTTTGGGGCACTACATCTGGCAGTCAACAACGCAGGGATAACCGGCCCGCTCCATCCGACCGCGGACTATCCGTTAGATGACTGGCATCAGGTCATCAACACCAACATGCACGGTGTCCTGTACTCAATGAAGTACGAGATCCCCGCGATGCTGGCTTCTGGCGGTGGTGCAATTGTTAACATAGCCTCGGCCATAAGTAGTGTTGGTTTCGCCAACTTGATTGCATACGTAGCCGCCGGGCATGCGTTGCTAGGCATGACAAAGACTGCCGCGCTGGAGTATGCAAAACAAGGGATCCGGATTAACGCCGTCGGGCCCGGCTGCATCGACACATCATTGCTATCCAGGCTCGACACCAATGTAGTCCAAGAAGCTACCAAGCTTCATCCTGTCAGCCGCCTCGGAACACCAGATGAAGTCGCTGCACTAGCTTGCTTCCTGCTATCTCAGGATGCGTCTTTCATTACCGGTAGTTACCACCCCGTTGATGGTGGATATACCGCGCATTAACTTCCTTAATACCTTAGGTTTTAACGGAGCATCATCATTCAGCTCTGAGCCATATTAAAACCGGGCAAAGCAGACAGTAGCCTCCTCTAGGCGCAATACGGCTGATATGCTCCACATTGTTGATGCCTGTTATAAAAAGGGTATTCAGGCCGCTGACGAACCTCGCTATTTTAAACGCGATTTATCAGCGGCCTGGAACTAAAGGCGCCTTTAGTTTGTTATTATCTTATTTCAAGTTGTGAGTGAAAAATGATGTAATCTTGTCAAATGGAATGAATTTCGTCCGATCATATAAGTCCACATGCAATGCGTCGGAAACAATGTAAAGTTCCTTAGGCTCAGCCGCCAATTTGTAAGCATCCTCGCTGAAGTAACGGGAATTAGCTTTCTCACCCGCAATGAACAGAATCGGACGGGGCGAGATTGCCTCTATTTGAGAGAACGGAAAGAAATTCATTAATGCCGGGTTGCTGGTCAGAGACATTGCTGTTGTTGAACGAGGATGGTGTCCCCTCGGCGTCCGGTAGTAATCATAGAACTAGCGAGCTACAGCGGGTGACTCGGCGGTAATTTCTTCCGGAGTCCCGATAACATAGCGTTTCTGCCCACCTTCAAATTCGACGTAGCGTTGCTGGGCAATGTCTTCAAGTGCTTTGATCCTATCCTCTTTGGTCATTGTGTCCCCCAATCCCTGACGGCGATCCCGGCCCATATCATACATACTGATAGTCACTATGGCCTTCATCCGAGGATCGACAGCCGCAGCACTGAGTGCAAACCCTCCGCTCCCGCAGATACCAATGACACCAATGCGATTTCTGTCAACAAATGAGCGACACCTTCTGGTGGATTACCTTGTCACTTTGCGCAAATGTTTTATCCCAAGCCAGCGTATCCGCGGCAGATGCTACTGCCGATGTTGATAACATCGTACTCAAAGCTATTGCTGAAACTATCTTTTTCATGTTCATATATTTGCCTTTAATGAAATATAAAAGTCAGTACGTTTTTCTCTGCTATTGTCCATGCTTACCCATAAGCAATAACGTCTGGATGGGCTGAACGCTGTGCAGCCCAGGTAAAAATGGCAGATAACGACAGTAATACCGCGCCAAAGACGAAGAGACTTTTCCAACCCATGACATCAAACATTGCTCCGCCGGAGCTGGCTCCCAACGTAATAGCTAGCTGAATAGTCGCGACCATCAGGCCACCACCAACTTCCGCATCATCCGGCAGTGCGCGGCTCAACCAGAGTCCCCAAGCAACCGGTGCTGGCGTGGCGACTAATCCCCAAGTTGCCAGTAACGCCGCAACCGCTATGCCAAAATTTCCGAAAATGGTAAGGACTACCGCAACCACTGCCATCGCGAGAGGGATAGCAATCAGGTAGGCAAACAACCGTTTTTTTAATAACAATCCGATGAAATATGTTCCAACCAGACCGCTAGCACCCAACAGAAGGAACGTGAGGGATAATTCAGTCACACTGATGCCAGTAATCGTTTCCAGAAACGGCCGCAGATAGGTAAAAACAGCGAACTGCCCCATGAATAACAACATGATGCCAGCCATACCCAGAGCAACCTGCGCTCTCTTCAACAACCTGAATGGATTGACTACTTCATTTTTTTTACTGGCTTCCATCACAGGAATCCCCCGCCATTGCCAGGCAAACGCCAGTATGGCAAGTGGGATTACCATAAAAAAGGCGCCTCGCCAGCCAATATACTGTCCCCAAAAGCTGCCTAACGGAGCTGCAATGGTCGCTGCCAGCGCATTGCCACCGTTTATCAGAGCCAGCCCTTTCGCAACAGAATCAGGTGGAAGCAGCCTCATCACAGTCGCCGTCGCCATTGACCAGAAACCACCAATGGCGATGCCCAATAAAGCCCGTCCGACCATGAACTCCACGTTATTAGCGGCCAGTGTCACAATCACCCCGGATATTGTCAGAAGCAGCGTGAAACTCAGCAGCACTTTTTTCCGGTCGAACTTACCTGTCAGGGGAGTATTCAGCAGGCTGGTCGGCACGGCAAAAAAGCCTGAAACTGAAATAGCCTGACCCACCTGCCCCTGGCTCATCTGCAAGTCCTGTGCGATTGGACTTAGCAAGCTGACGGGCATAAATTCTGACGCAATCAATACAACAACACAGAGAGCCATCGAAAAGACCGCTCCCCATGCAGGTGGCTGTGTTGAATGCGTGTATGGTCTTACATCAATATCAACAGTTTTCATTTTTCTCCGGCATTCATTTGATAGCAGAACGGAATGACGTGCTTTATGCATCCCAAACAACTATGGCGATAATCAAACTCATGTAGATCTTAATTGCATAGTGTTTCTTTGATTAGACGCTATAATTAGCATGCTCTTGTGAGAAAAATTCAACAATTGAGGTTTCAGGATGGATGATCTGCAAGCATTTTTGTTAGTGGCAGAGGAGCGAAGCTTTACAAAGGCTGCGGCAAGAATGGGCGTCACGCCATCAGCCCTCAGCCACACCATTAAAGCTCTGGAGGAAAGACTTGGAGTACGTTTATTAACCCGCACAACACGTAATGTCGCACCGACAGAAGCAGGGGAAAGATTATTACATTCTATTAGTCCTCTTTTTGAACAGATTAACGCTGAAATTGAAAGATTGGGTGAACTTCGGGATAAACCTGCGGGTACAATTCGGATCACTTGCTCAGACGATGCGGTACAGATGATCCTGAGGCCCATGCTTGCCAGGTTTCTTGCCCGATATCCTGACATCAACGTGGAGGTCAATATCGATTACGGTTTCACGAATATTGTCAGTGAGCGGTTTGATGCAGGAATCCGGCTTGGCGAAGCTATCAGTAAAGATATGATAGCAGTACGTCTTGGTCCGGATTGGCGCCTCTCCGTAGTTGGGACACCCGCCTATTTTGAGCAGTATCCAATTCCGCAATCTCCTCATGATCTGACAAACCATTGTTGTATTAATGCCCGTTATTCAGTTGTTGGCGGTATTTACGTGTGGGAATTTGAGAAAGATGGCAGAAAGCTGAATATTCGGGTCAATGGGCAATTTACCTCAAATAGTACTATTCATCTTCTGAATAGCGCACTGGATGGTATAGGACTGGCTTATGTTCCTGAATATTTAGCTAAACCCTACATTGCCGACGGGAAATTAAAGGAAGTCTTAGCAGACTGGTGTCCATATTTTCAGGGATTTCATCTTTATTATCCCAACCGGCGACAAGCTTCACCGGCTTTTATGGCTTTTGTGGAAGCCGTCAGGTATCACGTCTAGAGTAAATAAGCATAACTGTCTCCGGGGCGGAGATAGAAAAAATATCAACGGTTCTCTGGTAATAAAAGTAAGGCTCCATCTCCAGCGCCAACCAGATATCTTCACAGGGTAAAGTCGTCGGTATAAGGCTGTCGTTTGGGGCAGACCGCCGGGGGAGCTTCCGGGAGATGCAGGCGTGAAAGCTGGGTCTCCAGCACCGCGATATCGGTATCGGCATGCAGACGGCGGGTACAGAGCCAGACACCGTGTCGGTCCCAGCGCAACACCTTGAGACGGGAGCGGGCCTTGTTGCAGAAAACAAAAGCGGCTTCGTCCTGCCAGCGCAAATTCAGTCCCTCGAGGTGTTGAGTCAGGGCATCAATGCCCCGACGCATGTCGACGGGCTCTCGCACCAGAAAGAGCTGTTGCAGTTTCAGCATCGGGCCAATACCCGCATCACGTCAGGCAACAGTGTTAATGGACAGGCGATGGCATACCCGTCTGGGGTATGCAGGGTGACGGTGCGCGCGTCGTCAGGCTGGAGTGAAACCGGCAAGATGGCGGGTAGTGTCTGGCTGAGAGGTTGGGGGATGTTGTTACTGTCGGCAATCCAGTCGCGGAAAGAGGAAAAACTCAGCTGATGCTGTTCGCAATACTGTTTTCGAGTCAGGTCACTGTGGCGCCATTGGGTCACATGTTGCTGTTTTTGTTCCGGGGTATATCGGCTACGGCTCATGGTGTCAGTCTCCAGGTGAAGATAAGGAAGCAGTAGCGTGCATGGGCCGGAGAGGAAGAACAAGGTGAGATGACCGGACGTTTACGAAAGGGCGTCATTTAGGCGCAGTCGGTAATATGCCCTTATAGGGCTAGAGCAAACCACCCGCTATGCGGGTGGTTATGATTAAAGAGATATAGGTTTATAAGATAATATTTTATCTACAATTTCTTCGGCACTTAGGTCATCATAAAATATATAATTTGAAGCCATTGGATCTAATACACTATTACACAATAAATCAATATTCTTATCCGCTTCCTCCTCTGTGCCTTCACTTCGTTGGATCTTCCTTATTAATTCAACGAGTTCATTTCTAGACATCATATTGAACCTCAAAAATGATATGACCGATCAAGAACATCCAAATGGTATTTAGGTGTAACTATTAATATATTATCCATATCGTATACGCCTCCTCCATGCTGAATTGGTGTTCGATGGTGAAGAACATAAGATCTATTTTTCCCATTCCATTGGGTGTT
Source organism: Photorhabdus namnaonensis (assembly GCF_001684335.1). Taxonomy (GTDB): domain Bacteria; phylum Pseudomonadota; class Gammaproteobacteria; order Enterobacterales; family Enterobacteriaceae; genus Photorhabdus; species Photorhabdus namnaonensis. The sequence goes on along the minus strand of NZ_LOIC01000036.1, from coordinate 441 downwards.
ATGAGAAATAGGTGCCTTGCTATCTAACATTCTAGTAATATTAGATTTGCTGAACTCTTGTGATAAATGAGGATCTTTAGCAACTTCTTTCCAAAAGGTTTCTCTAAAATCATCAAACGACTTAAACGTTTTTCCTTTCATTTTCTCAGCAATAGAAGCAGGAAACAATCCTGCATTACCATGAGAGCCCTTCAACCACTTGTTAGTAATGCTCTTTCCATTACCAGTAGCAGCTCCGGCAGAACATCTACTAAGTCCCAGAGGGTCAACCCATCCAGCGGGATTTGTCACATATGCATAGGTATTCTCACCGCCCCAGAGGCCAGTTGGATCGGGACTGAGGTAGCACGCTGCTTCCGGCAAATAATAGCGGAACCGATTATAAAATAAACCACTTTCCTCATCAAAAAGTTGCCCGGCGAATCGGAGGCCCGGGTCCAG
>NZ_LOIC01000035.1 GCF_001684335.1 Photorhabdus namnaonensis | reverse complement strand
GCATAAGCGGAGCTGGCCATGTCCTTGCTGTGGTGTCGAACATGATCGTGATATCAACGCAGCGCTCAACATCGAGCGCAAGGGCATAACAGAATTACAGGCGGCGGGACTCGTCGTCTCTGCCCACGGAGGCCAGCGTAAATCCGTCATAAAGACGGTGGCGGCCTGAGAAGTGGGAAGCCTCGCCGTTTTTACGGCGGGGAGCAGTCACGCTCGGTGACAGGCATTTATACCGGATATTTGTCTGATATTTTTTGCCGCAGAACAATAATGCTTGTCGGGGTGATGATAAGCATTATTTCGTTCATCATGATGTCCTTCTCATCTTCACCTATCTTATATTTAATCGCTATATCCGGAATTAGTATTGGTCGTGCTCTGTTAGAAGCGTGTAGTAAAGCCTTAATTGGCGATTATATTGACTCTCCTAAAGAGAGAGAGTCAATCCAATACTATCGATATTATTTGATCAATGTTGGTGCTGCAATTGGCCCTTATGTTGGATTAGCTTCTGGTCTATCGGCACAGAGAGAAACTTTTCTAATTACAGCCATTGTTTATTTTGTTTATGGTATTATGTTGCGTGCCTTTTTATTATCTTCAAAAAAGGAAGAGGAAATAAAAAAAGTCAGCAATGACATTAGCTTTACAAAAACATTGAGCATAATTATTTCTCACCGAACATTCGTGATACTTCTATTATGTAATGTTCTTGTAATGTTCTTGTTATGTTTGTTTATGCTAACTTTGATTCTACGCTTGTTCAATATTTATCTAGATCAAATATAAACAATGTTACCAATTTTATTGCTTTATTAGTTATTGTCAATTCATTGACAATTATCACTTTGCAAATCCCAACTTTAATTTTATTAAGAAATTTTACACCAAGAATAAAAATATTAATTGGTATCGTGTTAATTGCCATAGCTCAAATCATTTTTGCGTTCTCACCTATTAATACAGTTTATTATCTCTGTGTCGCAACTGTCATTCTGAGTTTTGGGGAAATAATTGCCATACCTACGTTTAATGTTGAAGTTGATAGGCTCACTCCTCACCATTTAAGAGGAGCTTTTTTTGGTGCTTCTAATATGTCCAGTATCGGATCAGCTTTAGCGCCTATTTACGGAGGGATCATGCTTGATTTATTTAATGCTACCCTACTGTTTTCATTATTATCCCTAATTAGCTTGATAACTCTATTGATTTATTATATTTTTTTAATCAAAAAAAATAATTAATGGTGGATGTATGAATTGCAATTTTGATGTTGTATTCGATCGTTCTGTTTTTTCATCCACTAAATGGCCATACCCTCAAGACCCACTGTATGCCGATAACAAGCCAATACCATTATGGGTGGTAGCTTATCAACATTAAATGCGATTACAGACTGGCAAAAAAACAGGCATGACTGGACAATTAAACCCGACTGGATTGTTCAGATCACATATATGGTTGCCAGTAAGAACATAAGGAAAATTGCTCTTACGGGCAAACTTTATTGTCTCTCCACAACAGTTACAACGCCTGAGCACATGCCCAGGCGGAACTCCATGCCCATTGAAAGTTATAGCCACCAAGCCAACCGGTGACGTCTACCACCTCACCAATAAAGTAAAGTCCTTTTATCTGATTAGCTTCCATCGTTTTGGAGGAAAGCTGGTGAGTATCAACGCCGCCCATCGTCACTTCGGCGGTGCGATAGCCTTCCGTACCGTTAGGTTGTACCCGCCATGATTGGAGGTTAGCGGCCAACTGTTTTTGTTGATTTGGGTTCAATTGCTTAAGAGCAATATCTGGGAGCTGATCGAGCGTTTGCAGGCACTCTGTCAGCCGCTTCGGTAATAATTTTGCCAAAGTATTTTTTACGCTTTGGTTTGGGTGGGAGCTCCGTTCTTGCTCAATAAAGGTTTCCAGATCACTATCTGGAAGTAAGTTAATGCTTACAAACTCTCCCGGTTGCCAGTAACTGGAAATTTGTAAGATTGCTGGACCAGAAAGTCCTCGGTGGGTAAACAGAATATTTTCTTTGAACAGAGTACCGTTTTCGGCGGTAACAATGGTGGGAACAGACACGCCAGAGAGCATATGAAGTTGCTCCAGTAGTGGTTTATGCAGAGTAAAAGGCACAAGAGCGGCGCGGGTTGGCAAGACTTTCAAACCGAACTGTTCTGCGATTCGATAACCAAAAGGAGTTGCTCCAAGGCCCGGCATAGATAATCCACCGGAAGCAATGACAAGTGAGCGTGTACTTACTTCTTTTCCGTTAACGATGATAACGAAACCCTGCTCATTTTTTCCTACCTGGCTAACTTCGCTGCGCAGACGAATAGTAACCTGACCGGTTTCACACTCTTTCAGTAACATATCAACTATCTGTTGGGCGGAATCATCACAGAAAAGCTGCCCTAGTGTTTTTTCATGGTAAGCAATGCCATGACGTTGAACCAGTTCAATAAAATCCCATTGTGTATAACGGGCCAGAGCAGACTTGCAAAAGTGGGAGTTAGCGGAAAGATAAGCGGATGGTTCTGTGTACATATTAGTGAAGTTGCAACGTCCACCACCGGACATCAAAATTTTACGCCCAGCTTTTTTGCCATTGTCCAGAACGAGTATCCGTAAACCGAGCTGTCCGGCCTGAGCTGCGCAGAATAAACCTGCCGCACCGGCGCCAATAATTACTACATCAAATCTTTCCACTGTTTTTCTCTTTATGACTAAATAATTTAGTGGGGAATTACCCCTAATATGTTGCATTTTTGATAAATTTGTGGGGGAAAAGTCCCTTATAACTTAAAATTGTCAATTTTTTAGAAGATATGTAATTTTATGATATATAAAGAGTATTCCTATTTCTTATTGTTATCTGGTTGTCATGAAATCAAAAAAAGTTCATATTTCACTTCCCCCGCTAGCATTTGTCACTGATAATGCGCCGCGTTCATGTCCAACTAACTGGCTTAACGTTTATGCTACATCTTTTTACTGGCCTGGATTTTCACACCAGCCTAATGTTAGTACTGGCACTACTGTTTGTGCTATTTTATGAAGCCATTAATGGCTTTCATGATACCGCGAATGCGGTAGCAACAGTTATTTATACCCGTGCTATGCGAGCACAGTTTGCCGTCGTTATGGCTGGGGTATTTAACTTCTTTGGTGTTCTTCTTGGTGGATTAAGTGTCGCTTACGCGATTGTGCATTTGCTTCCAACCGATCTTCTTCTCAATGTCAGTTCCGCTCATGGCCTTGCTATGGTGTTTTCCATGTTGCTGGCTGCGATTGTTTGGAACCTTGGTACCTGGTATTTCGGTTTACCTGCATCCAGTTCCCATACCCTGATTGGTTCCATTATTGGTATCGGTTTGACCAATGCCATCGTAACCGGTTCTTCTGTGGTTGATGCGTTGAATGTGCCGAAGATGATACAGATTTTCCTGTCGTTGATCCTCTCTCCTTTAATCGGATTGATCATCGCAGGGGCAGTCGTGTTTCTGCTGCGTCGTTACTGGAGTAGCACCAAGAAACGTAAACGTATTCATCTGACTCCCGCTGAACGTGAAAAGAAGGATGGTAAGCGTAAGCCCCCTTTCTGGACGCGTACAGCGCTGATTTTGTCCGCGGTAGGCGTAAGCTTCTCTCATGGGGCGAATGATGGTCAGAAAGGTATCGGTTTGATTATGCTGGTGCTAATTGGTGTAGCGCCAGCAGGATTTGTCGTAAACATGAATGCCAATGGTTATGACATCGCCCGTACCTACGACGCTATTACCCACTTGCAAAAATATTACCGGCAGCATGGCTCAGAGTTATCCCATGTGATTGAACTGACGCCATTGGTCGCTGTTGCGGAAGATGAACCGGAAGGGCGATTCCATTGTGATATTACGCGAGCTGTCGCTGTTCTTGATCAGACAGAAAACCTATTGAAGGGCATTCAGAGCTATAGTGAGCTGAATGCTGAACAGCGTAGTAATATGCGCCGTATGTTGATGTGTATTGCTGATACGGCGGAGTCTCTGGCTAAACTGCCGGAAACTCGAGCTGAAGACGCCCGTTTCCTGAATAAATTGCGCAAAGACTTATTACACACCGTTGAGTATGCGCCTGTCTGGATTATCATTGCGGTAGCACTGGCTCTGTCTTTGGGAACAATGGTTGGCTGGAAACGTGTTGCAGTCACTATTGGTGAGAAGATTGGTAAAAAAGGCATGACCTACGCGCAAGGTGTTTCAGCTCAGATGACTGCTGCTGTTTCAATTGGTGTTGCGAGTTATACTGGCATGCCGGTTTCTACTACGCAGGTGCTTTCTTCTGCGGTGGCTGGAACGATGTTGGTCGATGGCGGTGGGGTTCAGGGTAAAACCATCCAGAATATCCTGCTGGCTTGGATACTGACGCTGCCGGTTTCAATCGGGTTGTCCGGTACGCTTTACTGGTTCGCTTTGAAACTGATTTAATTGTTTTAATGGATAATTTGAGGGCGGTATGGGTTAACTATACCGCCTTTTTATTTAATACCAAATCAACATAGAAATCAGGCAAATAACAACTAGTCCACTCAGTGCGCTGGTCAAAATAAATTGTCTTCTCAACCTTTCACAACGAAGAACAACTTCTGGATCATGATGATCAAGGTAACGTTGTGAATTGATATAGTTCACTAGTCGTATTTGCTTATTAAGTTGCCCATGAGTAGTGAAAAAGCCGTTACCGTCTACTGATTGATAAAGCAAGGGGTCAGATTGACGAAGAATGGACAGCAATGCTCGTAGTGAAGAGAAGTAGCGCATCATATTGATAATGCAGACAAGACACAGCGCCCAAAACAGTGCGATTGTACTGAACATAATCCCCTCCTTAGAATGGTTAGCCAGAGCTGTCACAAAAAAGAAAAAATCAAAATCGCAGGTGGTGACACCTTTATATTTATTGTAGGAAAGATAGCCAGATAGTACAAAAAACCTATTCTGCGTAAGTTGGGACAGAACTAACAGAAAAACGTCATAAACATTCATCTAGCCAGTTCTATTTAACCATGTAATCCCAGAGAGACTGATTAGTTGTTCGCGTAAATATATTGGGTATTAAGAAAGGCCATAAATTCAGAGTAGGATTTTGCTATCCATCAAGTGGCAGGAAGAGCAATTGTGGTATATGTTGTTTGGTGGATGTTCTTTGTCCAGTCGCTAAACCGATGAGCTTTGATCGAAACAGGACTTGAAGAACATTCTAATTAGTAATAAACACAGGATAGTGGCAATTTGCCCTGCCAACTCACTAACTCGGCATTATGGAAGGAGTTCGCTTATGGCTTACAAACATATTCTTGTTGCGGTTGATTTATCCCCGGAGAGTCAGGTTTTGGTGAGAAAAGCTGTTTCTATGGCTAAACCGGACAATGCCAAAGTTTCCCTGATCCATGTTGATGTTAACTATTCCGATCTCTACACCGGTTTGATTGATGTTAATCTCGGTGATATGCAACAACGTATTACTGACGAGACCCGCAGTGCGCTGAAAGCGCTCTCAGCAGATTCAGACTATGACATTCAGGAGACCCTGAGTGGTAGCGGTGATCTGGGGCAAGTACTGGTTGATGCAATCAAGAAATATGACATAGATATGGTTGTTTGTGGTCATCATCAGGATTTCTGGAGCAAATTGATGTCTTCTGCTCGTCAGTTAATTAACACGGTTCATGTTGATATGCTGATTGTTCCTCTGCGTGATGATGAATGACAATAGATTGAAAAGTTATTCGATAAAATCGCCTGCTTATGCAGGCGTTTTTTTGGTGAAATGGGGGGGTGTTTGGCTTATGCTCGGTGCAATCAAGAAATTTTTTTTACCTTTCTGCGAAAAAATTTCTTGAAAGATGAATATAGAACAATGATATATTCAAAGGGCAAACACAACTTATCTCACATTTTCAACAAAAATAATGATTAGAAAATGACTGAGAATCCATCACAACCGAAGTAGAAATAAGGAATAACTAAATGAGCTGTTTACTATCTTTGTCTTCATTTCTTGGATCGATTCAACGCAGGGATGAATATCAACCAGAATATCTCCAGGCTGTTCGGGAAGTATTCACCTCTCTTTGGCCGTTTCTTGAACAAAACCCGAAATACCGTGAACATAGCCTACTGGAACGTATGGTGGAGCCAGAAAGGGTTATCCAGTTTCGGGTTTGCTGGGTAGATGATCAGGGTAAAGTGCAGGTAAACCGGGCATGGCGAGTGCAATTCAACTCCGCCATTGGTCCATACAAAGGCGGCATGCGTTTTCATCCATCGGTGAACCTCTCTATTCTGAAATTCTTGGGCTTTGAACAAACCTTGAAAAATGCACTGACAACTTTACCAATGGGTGGTGGTAAAGGTGGTTCAGATTTTGATCCTAAAGGAAAAAGTCAGGGCGAAGTCATGCGTTTTTGTCAGGCATTAATGACAGAATTGTACCGCCATTTGGGGCCGGATACTGATGTTCCCGCAGGTGACATTGGTGTGGGTGGCCGTGAGGTGGCTTTTATGTCAGGGATGATGAAAAAGCTTTCTAACAACACGGCTTGTGTATTTACTGGCAAAGGTCTCTCTTTTGGCGGTAGCTTGATTCGCCCGGAAGCAACCGGTTATGGTCTGGTCTATTTCGTCAATGCCATGTTGAAACGTCATGGCATGGGCTTTGATGGTATGCGCGTATCGGTTTCCGGTGCAGGTAATGTCGCACAATATACGATTGAAAAATGCATGGCATTGGGAGCGAAAGTGGTAACCGCTTCTGATTCCGGCGGTACCTTAGTTGATGAGGATGGGTTCACACCGGAGAAGCTGGCTCATCTTGAAGAGATAAAAAACCAACGCTATGGCCGTGTGGAAGAATACGCCAGAGAGCGGGGGCTGACTTTCTTGAAAGGGTTACAACCTTGGTCTGTGCCGGTTGATATCGCTTTGCCATGCGCCACTCAGAATGAACTGGACTTGGATGCGGCTAAGGTCCTTATCAAGAATGGCGTCAAAGCGGTTGCTGAAGGGGCGAATATGCCAGCGACTATTTCAGCGACGGAAGCCTTTATTGAAGCAGGCGTGCTATTTGCACCCGGTAAAGCGGCCAATGCTGGCGGCGTGGCGACATCTGGTCTGGAAATGGCGCAAAATGCGGCCCGTTTAGGCTGGAAGGCTGAAAAAGTGGATGCACGTTTGCACCACATCATGCTGGATATTCACCACGCTTGTGTTGAGTATGGTGGCGAGGGCAAACAGACCAATTATGTTCAGGGTGCGAACATTGCCGGATTTGTGAAAGTTGCTGACGCTATGCTTGCTCAAGGCATTCTTTAAACTACATTCTTTAAACTAAAAGATATCAGCCGCAATAACGGCTGATTTTTTTCAACGAGGATAAATATCAAAACGGTGATTTTTCGTGGTGATATCTGCTGATGCAGCGACTCCAGCTAAGGGTTCTGCATAATCTGGCCGCTTTACCACGACGCGGCGTTTTGCCAAAGCGCGTGCAGGGGCTAGCAAACTATCAGCATCTTCATCAGCGCCAACCAGAGATTGGAACACTCGCATCTCTTTTTTCACCAGTGCGCTTTTCTGCTTATGTGGATACATAGGATCAAGATAAACGACATCGGGCTGTGGCGTAATATCGGCCAGCGCTGTGATGCTAGAGGCATGGAGCAGCGTCATGCGCTCTTGCAACCAGCCGCCAATTTCTTCATCCTGATAACCCCGTTGCAGCCCATCATCCAGCAATGCCGCAACCACCGGATGGCGTTCCAGCATTCTTACATGGCAACCCAGTGATGCTAGCACAAAGGCATCGCGCCCCAGGCCGGCGGTAGCATCTACGACGGTTGGTAGATAATCTTTTTTGATTCCTATGGCCTTAGCGACTGCTTCGCCGCGTCCTCCGCCAAAGCGACGGCGATGTGCCATTGTACCTGATACAAAATCGACATAGATGCCGCCTAGCTTTGGCTCATCCCGTTTACGAAGTTCAAGACGCTGAGGGGTAAGGACCAACGCCATAATCGCGCTTTCGTCATGCATCAAGCCCCAGCGCTCTGCCAGTTGAGATAAGGCGCTGTTATCAGCGCCTTGTTCACAGATTAAACAGATTCCCACCTTAAATTACCCTTTAATACCGGCCTTGCGCAGCATTGCATCCAGTTTTGGTTCACGGCCACGGAAACGTTTGAACAGCTCCATTGGCTCTTCGGAACCGCCACGGGACAAAATGTTATCAAGGAAAGATTGCCCGGTTTCGCGGTTAAAAATGCCTTCTTCCTCGAAGCGAGAGTAAGCATCGGCTGCCAACACATCAGCCCACAGATAACTGTAGTAGCCAGCGGCATAACCACCGGAGAAGATGTGGGTGAATGAATGTGGGAAACGGCCCCATTCAGGTGAAGGCACTACAGAGACCAATTTCTTCACTTCTTTTAAGGTCTTCATGGTTTGAGCGCCTTTCTTTGGATCGTAGTTAACATGCAGACGGAAATCGAACTGACCAAACTCAAGTTGACGTAAGATCCTCATGGCAGCCTGATAGTTTTTGGCTGCTAACAGATTATCCAACATGGATTGCGGCAGAGGTTCTTTAGTCTCATAGTGACCAGAGATGAATGCCAGTGCTTCTGGCTCCCAGCACCAGTTTTCCATGAATTGGCTTGGCATTTCAACCGCATCCCACGGTACACCATTGGTACCGGAGACACCGGCAGTTTCAATCTTAGTCAGCATTAGGTGTAGACAGTGACCAAACTCGTGGAACAGCGTATTGACTTCATTGTGAGTGAATAGCGCTGGTTTATTGCCAACAGGTTTGTTGAAGTTGCAGTTCAGATAAGCGACAGGCTTTTGCAGTTCGCCGTTGGAACGGCGCATGCTGCTGATACACTCATCCATCCAGGCGCCGCCACGTTTATTCTCGCGTGCGTACAGATCCATATAGAAGCTACCACGTAGCTCATTGGTATCATCGTACAGATCAAAGAAACGGACATCCTGATGCCAGGTTTCTACATCATGGCGCTCTTTAGCCGTAATGCCATAGATACGGCGAACAACTTCGAATAACCCTTCGACAGCCTTTTGTTCCGGGAAATAAGGACGTAACTGCTCATCATTGATAGAGAACTCATACTGTTTTTGTTTTTCGCCATAATAAGTCATATCCCAAGCTTCCAGCTTGTGGGCGCAATGATGCCATTTAGCAAAACCTTTTAATTCATCTACTTCTTCTTCGCCCTGTGGATGAGCGCGTTTTGTCAAATCATTCAGAAAATCCAATACTTCCTTCGGGGTTTTTGCCATCTTGGTTGCAAGGGATTGTTCTGCATAATTTTTCAAACCAAGCAACAGAGCTTGTTCGTGACGTAGCGCGAGAATTTCGGCGATCACTTCGCTGTTATCCCATTTACCTGCATTTGGCCCCTGATCGGATGCGCGGGTATTGTAGGCGTGGTAAATTTCTCGACGCAGTTCACGGTTATCTGCATAGGTGATAACCGGCTGATAACTTGGTGCTTCTAAAGTCAGTAGCCAGCCTTTTTGTCCTTTGGCTTCTGCTTGTGCTTTAGCGGCGGCAAGCGCGCTTTCAGGCAGACCAGCCAGATCTTTCACGTCAGTAATTAATTTGGTCCAGCCCATAGTGGCATCAAGCACATTATTGTTGAATTGCGAACTTAAATCTGACAAACGAGCACTGATCTCGCCATAGCGCTTCTGCTTCTCCTCAGGCAGAGCAATACCTGATAGTTTAAAATCACGCAGTGCGTTTTCAACAACTTTGCGTTGAGGTACAGAGAGCTTCTCAAACTCCGCACTTTCACGTAATGACTTATAGGCTTGATATAGTCCCTTGTGCTGACCTAACCAGGTACTGAATTCGGATAGTAATGGCAAACTTTCTTCATAGACGGCGCGTAATTCTGGGCTGTTTTTAACCGAATTCAGATGATTGACGGGTGACCATGCACGGGACTGTTTATCACCAGCTTCGGCCAATGGTTGACACAGATTATCCCAGGTAAAAACGGTATTCTCGGCCAATATTTTTTCGACGATTTGGCGATAATCGGCAATCACTTCTTTTACAGCGGGAACAACATGTTCTGGTTTAATAGAAGAAAATTTTGGTAAACCTGATGGAACGAGTAACGGATTAGTCATATAAAGCGTCCTTTTTATGTGTTGGATACATTGCTGAGCGGAGCAACCTTGTATCGTAATGGGTATCGGCTAATAAGATGTAGGTAAAATTCGACAAACTCAACGCGAATGTTGAGTTTATGAACAACAAAATTTAATGCTTTTTAGGAAATTGAGAATGATTTCAGCAAACGGATTCAGAAGCCAGATAATATGCGCTATGATTAGCTCCTTTTCATAATCCTTTGTATTTATATGGAAGATCATCGTCCCCGGTGGGGCGGCTGGACTTCAAATCCAGATGGGGCCGCCAGCGGTCTCTGGCAGGTTCGACTCCTGTGATCTTCCGCCAATTGAGCTCTCCTGAACTCCACTAAGCTCTAAAAATCCCTTATAACACCTGCAATTAATCTACTTTCCTGGCCGGAAGGTTGAATTGCCATTGGCAATTTTTGATCCCATAATTCCATTAGTTTTTCACCTACTTGAGATAACGGTCAATAGAGCGGAGGCAATTGATGAGTGATAATCTTCCTGAAGCACCACAGGGCAAATTTATTTTGTTCCGAAGTGACGATGGTCAGGCACATGTCGAACGCCGTTTTGAATCCGATACGCTGTGGTTATCACAAGCGGAGATAGCCAATCTTTATCAGGTGACACCTCAGGCGATCACACAGCATGTTAAGGTTATCTATGATGAGGGTGAACTTGTACAAAATTCAACTTGTAAGTCTTTCTTACAAGTTCGACAAGAGGGTAATCGACAAGTTATCGTAATATACTGCATTACAACCTCTCAGAGGTCTTTTTGGTTTTAGAGAGGGGAAATATAAAGATGTAATATCCTTATGATTACAGTTTCATCTTATTAGATAATTAAATTATTCATAGGATTATATACTGTGAAATATTATTGTGTTTTCATTGAAATGGATAGCGTAAATGAAACGATTAGGAAAAAGTGAAAAATAATTTATTGAGCGACCAAGTTATAAATTTCGTGCTATTAGTCAAGATTTTGTCCATACTACATAGACTATTTTACATGAATATGGGTTTAATGGTGATTATATAATTGGTAGAGTAAAAGGAATATGTATGTCTTATTTTTTGATACAGCAGTTAATATTGAGGGAAATAAGAAATTAAGAGCGCCTCAGATTGAGGCATACATCAAAATTAGAGAGTATTTTAATCAGCCAGATAATAAAGAAGCATTAGTAGTACTACCGACAGGTACAGGGAAAAGTGGTTTAGTTTCTATTGCGCCATATGGAGTTTCAAATAAAAGAGTTCTCATCATAACTCCTGGGCTTGTTACTAAAGATAGTATACGAAAAACTCAAGAGGTGTTAGAGGACAATTTCTGGGTGAATTGTGATGTTATATTTAATAGTAAAGATATTCCTGTGGTGAATGAATACCTTCAAGATATCAGTGATGAGCATTTATTTGCTAGTCATATTGTTTACTCTAATATACATCGAGTATCAAGTAAGCGTGGGACAAGTCTAATAAGTAGAGTTCCACAGGACTTTTTTGATTTTATTATTATTGATGAGGCTCACCATGCTCCTGCCCAAAGTTGGCGTGAAGTTTTGGGATATTTCCTAGAGGCTAAGATACTTCATGTTACAGGAACACCATATCGAGGTGATAATCAAGAGATTTCTGGGGAAAAAATACATGAAACTCCTCTTTCAGAGGTTATGAAAAATAATTATGTGAAGTGGTTAAGAAAAGAGACAGTTAATGCACATGAGTTGTATTTTTCTATAAAAGGAAATGAGGAGGTCAAATTATTAAAGGAAGAGGTATTGGCATTTAAAGATAAAGAGTGGATAGAGAAAAGTATCGCTCTGTCGGAGGAGTGCTCAAAAGATGTTATTGAATATAGTATATTAAAATTAAATGAGTTAAAGAAATTATCTAGTAAAGTTCCCCATAAAATATTAGCTGTAGGTTGTAGTATTTCTCACGCAGAAGATTTATATCATTGGTATAAAGAAAAGGGATTAAATTCTATTATTGTTCATAGTGAAATGTCCTTAGATGAATTACGTAGATCTTTTAGAAACATTGAAAATCATCAATGTGATGTCGTAATTTCAGTTAACATGCTGATGGAAGGTTATGATCATAAATACTTAAGTATTCTAGCTATATTTAGGCCATATATACCCTATGGATTTCAAGTTGCATCGCGGCGGCAAGGGAGTGAATCCCCGGGAGCATAGAGAACTATGTGACTGGGGTGAGCGAGTGCAGCCAACAAAGAGGCAGCTTGAAAGATGACGGGTATAGAAGTATTAATGCATTTGCACAAGTGATTGGTAGAATATTGCGTGCAATACTTGATGATGAAATAACAGCTTTTGAAATTGATAATAATGGCAAGCAAGAAAAATGATGCGACAAATCTTGAGTACGCGAATACAGGATGAGGTTGCTAATCTTTTGATTGAAAATGGTATTGATGAAAAAGGCTCTGAGCTTTACCATATTTTTAATCGCTATATTCCTAATCTAAAGACAACAGATATTAATGATGGTATTGTTGTTCGTTTCATTAATAGCAAATTATCCAGGATATATGGGGCGGTTAAGGATCGGGATAATAAAACATTGCTAAAATCAATAGAGGCATTAGCGGGAATACTTGAAGAAGTTAAGAGGATGATACGATGATCGACTCATTAAAAGTAAACGAGATTATAGAAAGAATGGTAGCCTTTTGCTTAGTGAAAGGTGTTCAGCCTGATGAGCTCATAACTGCTATTTTTGAGAGTGAATACGATAGCATTGAAACCATTAAGAAATCTAATGATATTCATATGATTATCACCTATAAAGAAAATGTAGATAACGAGGTGAATATTATTAGAATGAAATATATATATAAAGAAAATAAACAGTTACAGAGAATAGAGCAAAAGATAAATTCGGGAGCTTATAAAGTCCAATGGGATAGGACGGAGAAGCTAGAATCTATTATTAATGAGCTTTTAGAGGTTATCGGGGCAGACAACAAAATATTATCAGATATTAAAGAAAAAATTCCGGCAGAGTTTCGGAGTATTGTCTATCCTAAACTAAAACTTGTTTGCTAAGTGTGCACTGATTAAGGAGGGAACACCTCCTTTTTTATCGATAGGACTGTCCGTGTATATTTGAGGGTATTAGAAATTCATTCATTTTAATGAATCATCTAAAGAAGAGGAAATGAGAATATATCATAACAATTTGATTTATCAGAAACCTTGAAAGTCTTATCATGGGATTTATATTCATGAAAAAAATTGTTTTCATGGTTAATCATTTGATAGCAACAATACACCATACCAGCAAAAGAAACAAAAATTAACAGTAACATCAATACCCTGCACTTGATTCTTGTCGCCATAAATGTGCGGCTAATAGGGCTTTCCAGGGGGTGAAATCTGCCAACCATTTTTCTGCCTGTTCTCTGGAAACTTTTTCATTTTGATTAAACAGTCTTTGCATATTACGTCTTACGGCGACATCGCCATGTAATGAGCCATTTAAGTAGTTGAATCCCCGTAACAGGGAATAGTTAATTGTCCACATACCAATGCCTTTTATAGCGAGTAAATTATCTGTTAGCTGCTGAATATCTTGCTCATCATCAGAGATTGCTAATGCCAATTCACCAGATTCAATTAATTGGCTTAAGTGGAGTAATGTTTTGGCTTTACTGACAGAAAATCCGCATTGGCGTAATTCATCTTCTGAATGGTTGAGTATTTGTCTGGCGGTTGGAAAGCACCATAGCCCGGAGGAATGCTGAACTCCCATTGCCTGAATAAATCTCCTGCGAATAGAGATAGCAGCACTGACACTGATCTGTTGGCCGATAACCGCCCAACTTAATGCTTCAAACGGTGTGGCCGATTGATAAATCCTTAAACCTGATTGTCTGGCAATAAGTGAACCGATAATTGGGTGTTCTTTATATAAACATTCAAATAGATGAACAGGCTGTAGAAGCCCTAGCATATGCGATGCTAAAGCAGATAAGCGCTCATCAGGGCCTGTGGTGTCACTATCAACTTTAAGTTGTATATGTGCGGTTTTTGCATTAATAGCTATGGTTAATTCCGCAGGTTTGTCATCCCACATCATTCCTTTCCGAACTTTATTCTGTTCCACAATTTCAGCGATATTTTGTTTATCCCTTTGATGAAAAGCGAAAAAATCGTGGATATGATAATTATCGGGTAATGCGATTTTGGTGGATAAAGTGGTTTTCATTTCTTCTCTCCAAATGTATGGGTATTTTAGTAATTATAGTTAGCAATCTGGATAAAAAATCTGAACCTTGCTTTCAAATTTTAAAAATTTTTCTGACGGGAACAATATCGCAAATTTGTGGTCTTTGTATATGTCAGTTAAAGGAGAGGTTAATGAAAGCATATCATTTTAATTTACGACAGAAAATTCTGACATCTGCCCTGCTTTTTTCATGTTATATAGGTTTCGCTTACTCAAATACAAATGCTCATAAACAATTTTTCCGTCATGATGGTAGTGAAATAACTTACTATCTTAATCAAAGAGGAGGTAAGAGTCTATTGGTGCTGATACAGGGTTCTGATTGTAATAGTATCGTCAATAATAAGTTTGTGAATGACACGTTCAGTGATGTTTATCCCGATAGTGATGTCCTGACTGTGGAAAAATATGGCATTAATGCATCACTCCTTTGGTCTGATGCTGTTGAACGTGCAGATTGTCCTAAGGCTTATATGAGTTTGGATACGCCAGAGCAGCGAGTTAAGGATTATATTCAGATCATTGGTTATCTAAAACATCAGAATAAATATAAGAAGATCATTGTCTTGGGTGGAAGTGAAGGGGCAGTGGTTGCCAATTTAATTACGTCACAAGTCAATTATATTGATAGAACTGTGTCACTGAATGGTGGAGGTCGGCATTTCGCTGATGATGTTATTCATAGTATAAGGAGTGAGGCGTCACCAGAATATCTCAATGAGGCAATTAAAGGGTTTAGGGACTTTCAGCAAGAAATAGCTACCGGGAATAATATGAATCATATAGAAATGAGTAATCACGGTGCTAATTGGTGGAGGGTTTCTCTTGGTATTGATCAATATAAAGTGTTAAATCAGACTAAGAGTCCTATCTTGATTATTCAAACGCTAAATGATAATTCAGTCAGCTCTAGTTCAGCGATAAAAATGAAAGAACAATTAAAGAAAGATAATATTACCTTTTATCAATATCCAGGTTTAAATCATGGATTCAGGAATAGTGAAGGTGTTTTGCAGATTACTCCTATTGTTGAAGATATAAAGAGTTGGTTATCCTGGGATTATGGAGGAAAGTCTGTTATCTAAAGTAGTATTAATTTGTCGGTGGTTTTTCTATATTGTAAAGTGATATTAAATTTAGTAATAAAACGTGGTATAGTCAAAATTGACACCACGTTTTTTTAGTATTATTTATACATATTAACTGTTGTTAATTAGATATCTCATTTGGCAGTAAAAAATATATATAAATAACAAGTTTATGATTAATGATTTATAATAAATTTAATGATAGTATAATTGTTTGAAATTTATTTTATATTCTTGTTATTATAATAGATGAATGGAATGTAATTATAATATTTACTATAAATCATCACTTGATTAATATACCGCTTGTTATTTCCATAAAATATAGTATTAGAATGTTATGAATTGTTGATCGATTTTGCGATAATGTTCTCGCTTTTACCTTTCTTCACATAGAGGGAAATAGCTGTTTATTTCCCATTATCATTTATAGCTGTCATTATATTAGATTGAAAAAATTACTGAAAATATCCTGTTCATTACAGGATGTAATATCTTTTCTATTTTTCATTGGCTAATAAAATATTGATTTTAAATTAATTAAATTTATTTTTTTATTTTATTGACAATACATTAATGGCATCTATAGTTATATGTATTAGATAAAGCGTCAATATGGCATCAAAAATGCTGTATATGTTATCTAAATGCTGGATAAATTCCTGATAAACACCTTGTTTTCTAGTGAAAATGGTTACAATTTCATATGGGCAAGATGAATAGCTTATTGTACATATTCTTGAGTGATATAAGTTATTTATCAATTGGTTAGATTAAAATTTGGAGTTTATGTTATGATAATTAAGAAAGATATTTTGTTAAATGAAGAGCTGATTGTCGATGATGAGCTTAAAGTGGGTAAAGTAGAGAAAGTCAATATTGATATTCTATCACCCAGCTCAGTTATTGTTAGTCTGAATATTTTAGGCGTAGTTGATGATTTTCATCTATTACTAGTTGATGATAAAGATAAAGAGAAGATTGTACTGCTCTATCTTTCTCTCCTACGTGTTCTTCATGAAAAATTAGATGTAAAAGTGAAGGTCGCAAAAAGTAAACTTACTAAGATAAAATATATAGTAGGTGTTGAAATTTAAGAATTATTTGTTAAATTTCTAAATGAGTGCGTGAATTAAAATATTTCTTAGAATAACTGGGTTTGACTTAAATGATATAATCAGTTATCAAATGCCGTATTGTTACCAATTGAAATCAAATGTAATATTTCTTTGTGTAATGACGTTGGCTTTATTCAAATCCTAAATGTATTTTTTGTTAAATACACTTAACTACAGGCAGAATGGTAATATTACTGTTCTGCCTGTGTTTATATTGGAATACATTGTTATAGAATTAAAAAGACAATGTTATTATAAACAAATTTTTATTTATTTATCTGTGTTAATATTTATAGGTTAATAATGATATAAAAAACAGTCACATTAACTCTATTTTACAAGCCTTAAATTTAATTCCTTTACAAATTTAAATGTCCATATATTATTGCTCGCAGACAAATTTATATTCTTATTTTAGAGTTATAAAATTACAGTGAAATTATAAAGTTGTTTTTTAATATTATTACCTTGGTTGAACGTTTTATAACGGAAAAATAAATTTTTTAACAGTTTTTTACTGTTTTAAATAGCCAATATTATGATTTGCTGTTGGATTTATTAGATTTGAAAAAATCATAGTTAGTTTGATTTTTTAAACGAGAAGAGATGTAAATCCATAATAGTATGTATGATGACATATTGAAATTGAATTTTTTCTAAGAGGTTTATATTGATGGAAATAGGGTCGCAATTAATACAGTTGTTATAGTTTTAAAGCGACATAATATTAAAATATCAGGAGACGACATGCTTGATTCAAATTTAACAGATTGTAATAGTAAGAATACTTCCCCAGTTTGTTCTTTTAATGAATGGGACCCACTTGAGGAAGTTATTGTCGGTGTCGTTGATGGCGCCAGATTTCCCGGCTGGCATATGGCGATAGAGCCGATATTGCCACCGAATCAAATTACTAATTTTTATCGGTATGCAGGTCGGGCATTTCCGCAAGAACAAATTGATGCAGCATCTAAAGAATTAGAAGAATTTGTCCATATTCTTGAAGGTGAAGGTGTGACAGTGCGTCGTCCAGATCCGCAAGACCAATCTCAGGTATTTGGCGCGCCAGGCTGGAGTAGTACAGGGTTTTATTGTGCAATGCCTCGCGATGTGCTGTTAGTTATTGGAAATGATATTATTGAATGCCCGCTAGCATGGCGTTCCCGTTATTTTGAGACGGCGGCATATAAGACTTTACTTAAAGATTACTTTAAGAAAGGTGCGAAATGGAGTGCCGGGCCAAAACCACAGCTGATCGAGGAACAATATAATTTCGAATGGCATCAGCCTAATAGCAATGAGCGTGTTCCTCTTGCTATAACTGAGTTTGAACCGACTTTTGATGCTGCGGATTTTATCCGATGTGGGCGAGACATCATTGCTCAAAAGAGCCATGTCACAAATGAATTTGGTATTGAATGGCTGCGTCGTCATATAGGTGATGAATATCGTATTCATGTTTTTGAATTTAACGATGATAGCCCTATGCACATTGACGCCACCTTTGTTCCTATGGCGCCAGGTAAGCTGTTGATTAACCCCAAAAAGGTGTTAAAAATTCCTGAGCTATTTAGGAACTGGGACGTATTACATGCGCCAGACCCAGTTATTCCTGATGATCACCCACTATATACCACCAGTAAATGGATCAACATGAATATTTTGATGTTGGATGAGCAGCGAGTGATTGTTGAAAAGCAGGATGAGCCAATGATTGCTGCCATGAAACGTTGGGGCTTTACGCCAATTCCATGTAATTTCAGGAATTTTAATACTTTCGGCGGTTCCTTCCATTGTGCAACCGTGGATGTAAGACGGCGCGGAACTTTACAGTCTTATCTTGACTAGGAATAATGATGGCTATCTGGAGATATTCCCTTTGGGATGCAGTAATGTTTGCATTAAGTATCTTGCATACGGTAGCCACTATTACGCTAGTTGTGTATTGGAATGGTTTCACTATTATGGGGTGGTTGACTAATGTTATTCTCCTTACATTGATGATAACTTACAACATAATAGTGATCTCGCATTTTTTTACCCATACTCCCTGGTTTGTTTCTAATGCTATGAATATGTTTGTGTCTATATTGAATTCAATGAATACTGGGCAATCTATACAGTCTTATCATTTATCCCATGTTCGTAATCACCACAAATATAATAACGACCGGGGAGTCGGCGAAAGTGGACCTCAGGATACTTCTTCAACCTTTATCAATGGAAAAGAAATAGGGGAACATAATACTCTTTGGAGTTATTCTACCATTGGTGGAATATTTACTCTTTATAACAGTTTAATTCGTATGTTATGGGCTATATTTATATGGCATAAACCGCTTAGTAAAGCTGATAAAGGATATGAAAAACTTCTTTCAAGAGTAAAAGTTAGGAGAATGAAAGAGTTGTGGCAATTGAGACTGGATAGACTATTTCAAGCGATGTGGGTTATTATCTTATTCACTTGCTCTTGGGAATGGACCTTATTTTGCTATCTACCTTCTCTATATTTTGCCTTTGTTCTGGTTAATATACAAAATTATTATGAACATTATGGTGCATTGCCGGAAAATAAATTTGCAAATTCAGTGAGTTACTATGGTCGTGTCTATAATTTTTTGATGTTTAATGATGGCTATCACCAAGAACATCATATCTCAGGAAACACGCATTGGAGGCTATTACCTGATTTACGTAGGAAATATTCGACTCAGCTTTCTGCACAGAAGAGAGTTATTAGTCCGGTACCTGCAATATTGGGTTTTTTACATAGACGTAGATCTTTATTTCATAGATCTATAAACCCTATGGATTTTAAGATGGATCGCGACGGCAAGGGAGTGAATCCCCGGGAGCATAGGTAACTATGTGACCGGGGTGAGTGAGTGCAGCCAACAAAGAGGCAACTTGAAAGATGACGGGTATAAACCAAAAATAATGGGTGAATCGACTATAATGCAAAAAAAATTCGAGATTAGAGGAGCAACGCTGGCAGAATCGGAGTTTATGATATATGAAACATCAAACAATGTATCTATACACGCACTTTCTGCCCTTTTGGATGGTCGCCTTGCGGCTTGTCGGGTTCGTAATTTTCTTCCGTCAGAACAAAGCAGGAAAATAATTGAGAACTTTTGGCGTTCCTCGGCACGGACTCCTCGTTACGGAGAAGGTATTGAAGGTGTTGAGGGATATTTCATTGGAGCATCGCATATTGAAAAAGATACCCGCCAATATATTGAAGAAGCGGAGCATTTCCGCTCTTCAATTAATGAGGTGTTTCAAGATACGATCAATCCAATTGATCGTTTCATTGATCAAGTAATTCATTTTAGTAGTAATGCCCTACGGGTAATACGTCCTGCAATGTATCATGGTGTTGCGGCGGGTAATGTAAAAATTGTGTATTGGAATAATTTTGGCGAATTCCTTTTATTACCTCATGATGATCTTGCACAGTTAAGTGATCCGAGCCAGAGTGATTTTGAGATCCAACAGATTAATCGTGTTATGGCGGTAAATTTTTACGCTGACGTTCCTCAAAATGGCGGACAATTAAAAGTATGGAATATTCAACCTGATGATCAATCGCGTAGTGCCCTTGGTTTAGCTTACAGTGGTTTTCCATATCCGTCGGAGTTATTGGAAGATCATGCAAGTATGGTGATTAATATTGAGGCGGGAGATTTGGTATTACTGAATGGGAACTTGGTCCATGCGGTACTGAATAGTAATACTATCTCTGCACCAGAAAGGCGTTTACTGGTGACCTGTTTTATGGGATTACAGCAAAATGGTGATCTTATTTGGTGGACCTAACGTAACGTGATCATAGAGATTGAAAACTGCTCACAGATATTTATCCATAATCGTGTAATATGATTGCCTCTGGGAGAGGGTTGATATTTAATCGGTGTCAGATTTGGCTAGCTGCGTTGACTTGTGTACATTAAATGTAAGACAGGGTGTGGATTCTCTATGATTTCTAAAGCTCAATGGATCTCTTATAGCTCGACTTTGATTTTTGTTTTATTGTGGAGCAGTGGTGCGATTTTTTCTCGGTGGGGACTCGATCATAGTACCGCGTTTGCCATTCTCACGATGCGTTTTGCTATTGCGCTTATTTTTTTGATATTCCTGGGATTATTATTCAGGCATAAGGGCTATTATTTACCTGAGCATGGTACTCGCAAACAGATAGCGGGCACCGGTATTTTGTTAATTGGCGGTTATTCTATTTGTTACTTTTTTGCTTTGGATAATGGGATCACGCCTGGCGTTTTGGCTACAGTTATGGGAATTCAACCGATTATCACATTGTTGGTGATCGAACGTCGTTTCTCGGTTGTACGTTTAGCGGGTTTATTATTAGCATTACTGGGCTTGGTATTAGTGGTGTATCAAAGCTTGGTGCTGTCTCGGTTTTCTATTGCTGGTATTACTTTTGCCTTAGCAGCATTGGCTTGTATGAGTATTGGTGCGATTTTACAGAAACGAATTCATCAAGCTCCCTCTGCGGTTTTACCCCTGCAATATAGTGTTAGCCTACTACTTTGTTTATTGTTTGTTCCTTTCCAGCCTTTTGAGTTTCAACTGGTGCCTGGCTTTATTATTTCATTGCTATGGTTAGGGTTAATTATCTCTGTTGTGGCTCAGTTATTACTTTACCGACTCATTCGAGCAGGTAATTTGGTGAATGTAACCAGTCTTTTTTATCTCGTCCCTGGTGTAACCGCTGTAATGGATTATTTGTTTCTGGGAAATTCGTTACCTGCTCTAAGTTTGTTGGGAATGGTAGCCATTTTATCAGGACTTGTATTAGTCTTTCGTACAAAGAGAGTCTCCCTTGCCACTGAATAAATCTGGGTTACCGGGCTTACAATTAGTCCGGTAATTGCTTTTTTATGAATGTTGAAATCAGTACTAGCACGAATTCACTTATTCCGATGAGTGATCGCAGTCACTTTCTGTTTCTCTTTGATATTAAATGATAATCATTATTGCTTGGATGTTGGTTATTTCCGTTTTACAGTACTGCCCATATATATTGCTATCAGATTGCATATATATGTCTTGTTTTAAACTTTATATAAGGAAATTAATGATGGAATCGATGATATCTACAGATAATGTTCAATTGTTTATCAATAAAATAGATGATCTAGTTAATATTCAAAATGAAAAAAAAGGTGGAGCTCTCGCGGTCGCTATTATCCACGATGATAAGATAATTTATCAGCGTCATATCGGGCAAGCTAGCATGGAACATGCTGTTGCTATACAGCCTAATACTAAGTTCTATTTAGCGAGTGCTTCAAAGCAATTCACAGCTTTTTGTATAGCTTTGCTGGAGAAAGAAGGAAAGCTCAACGTCAAGGATAAAGTCAGACAATATTTGGATTATTTACCTGAGCATTTCTCTGATATTACCATTGAGCATCTTATTCATCACACCAGCGGATTACGGGATGTATTTTTACTTTATAGTCTGGCAGGGAAAAACTCAAGTTTTGACTACTGCAATGCTGATTTAGTGAAAAAACTGATCCAACGACAACAGACACTTAACGCCCCCATTGGGGAATATAATATTTATAGCAACACGGGCTATTATTTACTGGGGGAAATCGTCAACGTAGTTTCAGGTAAGTCATTAAAAGAATACGCAAAAGAAAATGTTTTCGCCCCATTAGAGATGAAAGATACCATTATCTGTGATGATATAACCGAGATTATCTCTAATCGGGCGATGGGTTACACTTACAATGAGAATTCGCAACAGTGGATAAGAAGCGATATCAACAATTCTGTAATGGGTAGTGCAGCGGTTCACTCCACCGTGAATGATTTATGTCGTTGGGCTAAAGCGTTTTATTCGCCATCTATTGTTCAGGAGCTACTGCCTCAAATATCCCGTACACCGGATTTAACCAATGGTAATCGTAACAATTACGCTTACGGTTTGATTATCGACCAACGTGCGGGGCAAACGATAATACAACACAGTGGTACCTATGCTGGCTTCAGAGCTAATATTTGTATTTTACCGGATGCTAAATTAGGTATCGCGATGACTGCTGCAAGTGATGTTAATGTTGGTAACTGGACGGATCAGTATCTTGATATATTGCTTAATATCGATGTTGATCCAGAAGAACCACATTGCTTAACCAGTGATATTGATATCACCGGTATTTTCCGAGGGATAGAGCCTTATCCTTATATTATTACCAAAGAAGATGTTTATCTTTTAGGTAATTTGTTTACAAAAGGCAACCCGATTATTTTTAACTCTGACGGTACATTCCAAGAACAAGGAAGTAAAATCCAGTTCAGACCCGTCACTGAAAATAACAGAGTTATCGCACTGGAGCATATTGATGAAAACGGTAATGTTTTTTATTTGAAAAAGATGGATAATGAAGTTAGTGTCGATGTTCAGCTATTGTCCGGGCGTTATTATAGTCACGAAACAGAGGCGATAATTAATATTATATCGTCTGGTGATGATGTTTATATTGATGGGGTTATTCATCCTGTAAAAAAAGAGGCTTTACGACATATTTATGGGAATAGCTATTTCTCACCCAGGGCTGAGTTTGTTGTTGATTTTGAATTTGATCCTGATACTAATAAACCCCGTCTCTATATCGGTAATACCCGTTGCTTGAATGTAGAATTCGTTGCAGTTTAATTGGCAGGTTAGTAAATATAAATTTATACCCTATAGATTTCAAGATGCATCGCGACGGCAAGGGAGCGAATCCCCGGGAGCATAGATAACTATGTGACTGGGGTGAGTGAGTGCAGCCAACAAAGAGGCAACTTGAAAGATGACGTGTATAGAACAGCATTTCATTAGCAGGATCGAATCAATGCTATTGAGGGCCTAAAGATACTTTCTATTAGATGTGCTTTGTTCCAGACAGAACTATTATATTTATGTTCTGTCTGTTTTTTATAAATAAGATTTCATAATAGCGCTACACTCATTTTTTGTCTTCCTAATTTTTGCTGTGATGAAAACGATGCCAAAAAGGCATCAACATAATTAAGCAACTACCACATAAATTGACAACAATAATTTCGCGTTATTGTCTCATGGAGCGATTGTCATAATCGTTCTATTTTATTTAGTCACGATGAATAGACGGGTGAAAACAACAGGGTAAATTTGGGATGTCGTGCCAGCCAGTCCTTTACCTCCTGACTTTTATGAATACCGTAGTTATCTAAGATTAATGTGAGGGTTTCCGCATGGGGATATTGATGATTCAGTTCATCTAACATTTTG
>NZ_LOIC01000034.1 GCF_001684335.1 Photorhabdus namnaonensis | reverse complement strand
CGCTTTTTCTCTGCCTGACCTCACAATGTTTATCAGCGTTGTGTCGGTCAGTGGTGGCGCATTATAGGGAGTTCTTTGACGCTGGCAATAATTATTTTGAAAAAAATTGATCGTTTGATTAATTCCACAGCAACACACCACCTTATACCTACTTACCAACAGATTTATCCACAAATGGCTAGTTGGATGAAAATTTATCGAGCATCACGCAAACGTTTTCGTTACAATCCGGTGGTTAAAATCATCAAGCGATTTTATCTGACTATATTGAAATGTTATTGCAGTGCCCATTTTTTATGTCCTGATATAGTGGGTTCTTTCCAATAACATGTTACTGCCTTACAAAATCCAAGGGATCAAATCAATGCAACAGCTTCGTCCAATCCGTCGTGCCCTGCTTAGCGTTTCCGATAAATCAGGGGTTGTTGAATTTGCAAAAGCCTTATCTCAACGCGGTGTCGAATTGCTTTCCACTGGTGGCACAGCTCGTTTACTCGCTGAATCAGATCTAAAGGTTACTGAAGTTTCAGATTACACCGGCTTTCCTGAAATGATGGATGGCCGTGTTAAGACGTTGCATCCTAAAGTACATGGCGGAATCCTTGGCCGCCGTGGACAAGATGATAAAATCATGGCACAACACCAAATCTCACCGATCGATATGGTGGTTGTGAATCTATATCCATTCGCCCAGACCGTAGCTAAACCCGATTGCACTTTAGCAGATGCTGTTGAAAACATTGATATCGGCGGCCCAACTATGGTTCGTTCTGCGGCTAAGAACCATAAAGATGTAGCAATTGTGGTTAATAGTAATGATTATGAAAAAATCATTGAAGAGATGGACAACAATCAGGGTTCATTAACACAATCGACTCGCTTCGATTTAGCCATTCAGGCTTTTGAACACACCGCCGCTTATGACAGCATGATTGCTAACTATTTTGGCAAGCTAGTTCCTCCTTATTATGGCGATACTACTCAGCCATCAGGGCGTTTCCCCCGTACTCTGAATTTGAATTTTATTAAAAAGCAAGATATGCGCTACGGTGAGAACAGTCATCAGGATGCTGCTTTCTATATAGAAGAGAATCTCTCTGAATCATCTATTGCAACTGCAACTCAGTTACAAGGTAAAGCTCTTTCCTATAATAACATTGCAGATACAGATGCAGCCTTGGAATGCGTTAAAGAATTCACCGAGTCCGCATGCGTTATTGTTAAGCACGCTAATCCATGCGGTGTAGCAATTGGGAAAGACATTTACGAAGCTTATGATCGCGCATTCAAGACAGATCCAACCTCCGCTTTCGGCGGCATTATTGCTTTCAACCGTGAACTTGATGCTAAGACCGCTCAAACCATTATCGACCGCCAATTTGTAGAGGTGATTATCGCCCCCTCAGTGGATGAAGAGGCATTGCCGATATTGGCTACTAAGCAAAATGTCCGCGTTCTGGTATGTGGTGAATGGGAAACCCGAATTGCTGGCCTTGATTTTAAACGAGTTAATGGAGGTCTGTTGGTACAAGATCGCGATCTTGGGATGGTAGCAGCAACTAACTTACGTGTAGTTTCCAAACGTCAACCTACTGAGCAAGAAATGAAAGATGCTCTGTTCTGCTGGAAGGTTGCTAAGTTTGTCAAATCCAATGCCATTGTTTACGCAAAAAATGATATGACCATCGGTATTGGCGCAGGCCAAATGAGCCGTGTCTATTCCGCAAAAATTGCAGGGATCAAAGCAGCCGATGAAGGCTTGGAAGTTCAGGGATGTGCAATGGCGTCTGACGCATTTTTCCCATTCCGTGACGGTATTGATGCCGCCGCAGTTGTCGGCGTGAGTTGCATTATCCAACCCGGCGGTTCAATCCGTGACGACGAAGTGATTGCCGCGGCTGATGAACACGGTATTGCTATGATTTTCACCGGCATGCGCCACTTTCGCCACTAATCAATAACAGGAGTTAATCTGATGAATATTTTAATTGTTGGTGGCGGTGGACGCGAACATGCTCTGGCATGGAAAACAGCTCAATCTCCTTTAGCTGATCAAGTCTATGTTGCTCCAGGAAATGCGGGAACGGCTTTAGAAAGCAATCTCGAAAATATCGCCATCTCAGCGACAGATATCAACGGCTTGTTGGTATTTGCACAAAGCCATAATATTGGGCTGACTATCGTTGGTCCTGAAGCGCCATTGGTGATGGGTATTGTCGATGCATTCCAAAAAGCCGGGTTAACTATTTTTGGCCCAACTCAGGCGGCCGCTCAATTAGAAGGTTCAAAAGCCTTCACCAAAGATTTTCTGGCGCGCCATCAAATCCCAACTGCGGCTTACCAGAATTTCACAGAAATCGAACCGGCTCTTGCTTACCTGGATAAAGTCGGCGTCCCTATTGTTATAAAAGCTGACGGGCTGGCTGCGGGTAAAGGTGTGATTGTTGCGATGACACTGGAAGAAGCCCAAGCCGCCATAAAAGATATGCTAGCAGGAAATGCGTTTGGTGATGCAGGCCATCGTATTGTTATTGAAGAATTTTTAACGGGTGAAGAAGCTAGTTTTATCGTTATGGTCGATGGCAAAAATGTTATTCCAATGGCGACCAGTCAGGATCATAAACGCATAGGTGACGGTGACACGGGCCCAAATACCGGCGGTATGGGAGCCTATTCTCCCGCTCCGGTCGTCACCGATGAAACCCACCAGCGTATTATGGAAGAGATTATTTATCCTACCGTTAATGGTATGGCGGCTGAGAATCATGTCTATACTGGTTTTCTTTATGCCGGCTTGATGATCAACGAAAATGGCGAGCCAAAAGTCATCGAATTTAATTGTCGCTTTGGCGATCCGGAAACTCAACCCATCATGATGCGTATGCGCTCTGATCTTGTTGAACTCTGTTTAGCTGGTGCAAAAGGAGAACTCGCAGGTAAAACCTCTCATTGGGATGAACGCCCTGCTCTGGGTGTGGTACTCGCTGCCGGCGGGTATCCTGCTGATTATCACAAAGGGGATATTATTCATGGCTTGCCCCAACAAGAAAATGAAAGTAGCAAGGTTTTCCATGCAGGTACGGCAATGAAAGGTAGTGAAGTTATTACCGCCGGTGGACGCGTTCTGTGTGTTACAGCACTGGGCGAAACCATTATAGATGCACAGAAAAATGCCTACCAACAAGCAGAAGAGATTGAATGGAATAGCTATTTTTACCGTAAGGATATCGGATATCGGGCAATTAACCGATTGAAGTAATCATAAAACTGACGAAGGTCAGAGGCTGTCCTTCGTCGGTTCCCAACGACAAAAATCATTATTGGCTACCAACAATAATTCGCGGCCAACAGGCGCTTCCAACCAAGCAATGGTTAATTGGCCGTAGCTGCTTTTTTCGCGCTGTTCAAGCCATAACCTCGCGTAAGATTCAAACTCAACAGAAATCGTTTCACCTGCACAGGTAGTGACTTTACCGTTATTCCAGTGCCCTTGCATCAAACGTACATTTCCCGCGATCAACGCATCACTTAATTCAAGCGTCCGTTTAGCGTCAAACTGCATACGAACAATATCATCGCTGGAGAGGAGTTCACGCCGCGCTTTCGACTGCTTTTGCATAAAAATCACATCACCGGATTTATCCAAACGAAGCTGTTCAGACAGTGGATTTTTATCACTCAAAATTTCACGACGAATTTGGCGCAAATCGCCATGCTTATATTCATAAAAAGTCACGACGGTATTGTCATTACGGTAGGGGCTGTAAACTCTCATCAGCACCCGAGGTTTACTATCCTGATCGTTGAGGCGCCACAAGCGGACAACGCCATCATCGGCAATGAATCCACTTGCGCTGAAAGAAGGTTCTTTAAGTTGATTGGTACAGGCGCTGAGCGCGAAGACGAATCCTAGTGTCATCAGCCCCTGACGAACCAACAAAAGGGGATAAATAATACCCCTTCTATTTTTTCTTTTTTGCAATGAAATTATTTAACTGCGTCTTTCAGAGCCTTACCAGCGGAGAAAGCGGGTACGTTTGCAGCCGCGATTGTAATTTCTTTACCGGTTTGCGGGTTACGGCCAGTACGTTCTGCACGATGATTAACTTTGAAAGTACCAAAACCTACCAGTTGTACTGAATCACCCGCTTTCAGGGATTCGGTGATTGCATTCAAAGTTGATTCCAGAGCAGCCTTTGCCTGAGCTTTAGTCAGGTCTGTGCTTTCTGCGATTGCATCAACTAATTCAGTCTTATTCATAGATTATCCTTACAGTGTGTTTATCGTTTGCAAAGCATCGAGTGCGACGGATATGCCGAATGACAGCACCCCTGCATACACGCACCGATAGCCACTTCTTTTCACCCCCCAAATGTAGAACAGAGTGGGGGCAAAAGTGAAGCCTTTGAACATGGCATTTAAAGCATTAAATCACGTTTTTTCACTTTACTGCGTTAAATTTATGCCAATGTTACTCGTTCCTGACTCCCGGAGGTCAGCTTTCAATCCTTTAATCAACTCAATATCCCGCTCTTCGCAGCTAACCAATAAGCGATAAATTTCCCATTGGATATCCCACTCTTGTTCAATAGCAGGTAACATTTTCAGTTCTTCATCGGTCATTTCTTTCCCGGCCTGAGTCATTTCAAGCATAGCAACGGTGCGAATTGAAATTTCACTCACTGCAATTGCATGCTCCAATGTTTCACCACTCAGACGAGCATGAACAGTTTCCCCTAATGCAATACATGCATCAATTGCCGGGTACACACCGTAAATATCGTAATCATCCGCTGAGGGAATAGCTTGTTCCAACTTTTCCAACTGATTATCAAAATTCACTTTGGCATCTTTTACAACTAATATTTCCCACACCAAATCCAGAATACGGCGGTAAATAGCCGGTTCTGCAAACGCTGTCTGAAGACAGAACATCTGGTAATTTGGATACATCCGTTCGCACAGACTTGCCATAAAGGTCAGATGCTGCCAGCTTTCAAGTTTTTCCAGCCGTAAATGTATCGGGTTTCGTAACATTAGTTTTTACTCATTATGCACAATTTGCTCCGCAGTTTACCTGAAATTCAAGAATATCCACACGCTTACACCGAATTTAAGGATTTTTCTGTATCATTTGTTCAAAAAATGGTCTATTTGAGGCTGCGCCATCTGCCCAACGGGTTGTTTCAGGCAGACGATAACCTTTCATACAACGTTCCACCCATAACAATGCACTATCAAGACTGATTCGGTGCCCTGTAGAAATATACAACGGATTACAACGTTTTTTACTCCTCCATACCCAACCAATCTGCTCTTCTTTATCAATCAAAGGTTGACAACTGCCAGGCTGTTCTCCCAATAGTTCACTCTCACCACATAAACGACGTTTTGCCACACCAATTGTAGGTACATTTGCTAATAAACCAAAATGGCTGGCAACACCTAAACGGCGTGGATGAGCAATGCCATGACCATCCACCATCACTAGATCAGGTATGTGTTTCAACAACTGCCAAGCAGCCATTAATGCAGGGTATTCACGGAAAGAGAGTAAACCGGGAATATAAGGCAGAGTAGTTTCAATTCGGGCTATCTGATATTCCACCAGTTCAAGGGCAGGATAAGAGAGAACCGCTATCGCTGCCCGGGTAATCGCTCCTTGCTGTTCAAAGCCTACATCAGCACCAGCAATCAATTTAGGTGGGGGAAAATCATCATAACGGATAACCTGTTGAGCCTTTGCTATTTGCTCCTGACGTAGCGCTTTCGTATTAATCATATTCTTACTGATGATATTTAGTTGAAAGGTTATGTACAGCCTCAACAAATACACCTGCGTGTTCCGGCAGTACATCCTGATGGATACCATGACCAAGGTTAAAGACATGACCAGAACCCGCGCCAAAACCTTGTAAAATTGTCGAAACTTCCTGTTCAATCCGCTCTGGAGAAGCGTATAACATGGATGGGTCCATGTTGCCTTGCAAAGCAACTTTATTTCCCACACGACGACGGGCATCGGCAATATCTGTCGTCCAATCCAGACCAAGCGCATCACAACCGGTTTCAGCCATTGCTTCCAGCCATTGTCCGCCACCTTTAGTAAATAGTGTCACCGGCACACGACGACCTCCATTTTCACGGATCAGGCCATCAACAATCTTATGCATATAATGCAAGGAAAATTCCCGATAATCCCGCCCCGTCAGTACTCCGCCCCAAGTATCAAAAACCATTACAGACTGAGCGCCTGCTTTAATCTGAGCATTGAGATAAAGAATAACGCTGTCTGCCAGCTTATCCAGCAATAGATGCATTACGGCAGGTTCGACATACATCATTTTTTTGATTTTAGTGAATGCCTTACTACTGCCACCTTCCACCATATAAGTCGCCAGTGTCCACGGACTACCGGAAAAGCCAATTAGAGGAACCTGACCCGTCAGTGCCTTACGAATCGCACGTACTGCATCCATCACATAACCCAGCTCCATTTCCGGATCAGGCACCGGCAGTTTCTCCACATCCGCACGATTTAAAATAGGAGATTTAAAACGCGGACCTTCACCTGTTTCAAAATAGAGTCCCAGTCCCATAGCATCAGGGATGGTGAGAATATCAGAGAAGAGAATTGCCGCATCCAGTGGATAACGCCGCAAAGGTTGTAAAGTGACTTCACATGCAAGCTCAGTGTTTTTACACAAAGAAATAAAATCACCGGCTTCAGCGCGAGTAGCTTGATACTCAGGCAAATAACGACCAGCCTGTCTCATCATCCAAACAGGTGTAATATCAACGGGTTGACGTAATAAAGCTCGCAAATAACGGTCATTTTTCAGCTCATTCATGACAGGCTCCATCTATTTATTGGCCGCAATATAATCTGACTACAATTGATTAGGCGTCATTGTAACATGACAGGTAGATCTCTCCCGTTGAATTGCGCCAAACTGTAGATTACGCATTTCGGCACAGAACAATCGTATCTTCAATCAACCGACGAGCAATAGTATTGGGTGGTGGAATCAATGGCAGTTGCTCATAGTGATACCAATTCGCACTAATCAGCTCTTTCGGATCATGACGAATCTCCCCACTGTCATAATCAGCCAGAAATGCCATCATCAATGAATGAGGAAAAGGCCACGGTTGAGAAGCCACATAACGTAAGTTGCGAATTTTAATATTACTCTCTTCCACCACTTCTCGGGCCACAGCTTCTTCGAGTGTTTCACCGACTTCGACAAATCCCGCCAGTACTGTGTAAATGCCTCCACGATGGCGCTGATGTTGAGCCAGCAAAATATGATCATCCCGACGAATACCGACAATAATACAAGGCGCTATCTGCGGATAATAACGTTCTTGGCAGTGATGACACAGACAAACCCATTCACTGACACTATGGTGCATTTCATTACCGCAATAACCACAATATTGATGAGAGCGATAAAACTCCGCCAATTGTACTCCTCGACCAGCTAATTGAAACAAGCCACGATCACTTGCAACAATTTGCCGTAAAGAAACCATATTTGAAGCCATTTTCTGACGAATAAGCCAAACTTTCTCACCTTGCCACTCACCGATAGACAAAGCTATTTTTCCTTGCAGTGACCATTGAGTCGCCATGCCAAAAGGTAATTCGCCTTTAGGGAGCCAAATACGATTTTCATCGCTGATAACCCACCAGCCACGTTCTGTACCTGTAATTTGTTGTCGCATCATCACTATGACATATTAATTTTAATATCTGTATGAATCATACGCTTTTTAATCAAAAAAGCGTGCTTTATTACTATTGTCATAGACCATATTGCCCTCTTTGACAGTAATCAGCATTATTCTCAACTATTAATATGCTTTGGTCCGAGGAGCACAACACCATGTCACAACTGCTTGCCGTATTTGATCTGGATGACACTTTAATCTCCGGTGATTCCAGCGCTATATGGACCGAGTTTTTATGGGAAAAAGGCATCATTACCGATCCAAGCTTTATTGAAGCAGACAAAAAAATGATGGCTGATTACGGCGCAGGCTCACTGGATATGAGTGGTTATCTGGCATTTAGTCTGCAAACACTGCATCAAGTTCCACAAGAACAAATTGATCTTTGGCTGACTGAATTTGTTAACGAAAAAATTAAACCGCGATTTTATCCACAAGCCAAAGCCCTAATTACAGAATATCAACAACAACAAATTCCAATCATTATTATCTCAGCTACTGTCTCTTTTATTGTAAAAAAGATTGCTACCGAATTGGATATTCACACGGTACTGGGCATTGATATGGTAATGGAAAATGGCTGTTATACCGGCAAAATAGATGGCATTGCGACTTTTCGTGAAGGTAAAGTAAAACGGATAAAACAGTGGCTGGAACAGCAAAATAGCCATCCTGAAATTATCCGCTTTTACAGTGATTCGATTAATGATCTTCCAATGTGTCAGTTTGCCGACGAAGTCATTACGGTCAATGCCGATGCCCGTTTAAAAGCCGAAGCACAACAATATGGCTGGAAACAATTAACCTGGTCATTGTAAATATTTTCGATCAATAATGGGTTTATGATTTCCATAATCCCACCTATACCCGTTATCTTTCAACAGGCAACCCAATTGCTGGGGAGAATATTGCAATAAAATTGAGGTTTTGACGAAACAGAACAAATCATTTTTTTCCGCAAACAACCCACCTAATCGCGTTCCCTATGCTCTTAAGGTGTCATTTCGCTCCCTATAAACCATAAATAAAAACAAAAATGCCAATCTTGAATATCGGCATTTTACTGTAAAAGAGAAGATTAATTTAATGCTTTAACGCTTCAATTCTATCCCGGCTCAGTCCGGTACTGGTGACAATAATGTCCAAACTCACGCCATGCCGTAATAAGGCACGAGCCGTTTCCACTTTACCTTCCACTTTACCTTCCTCTCTACCTTCTGTTCGGCCTTGCTCGCGCCCTTTTTGTTCAAGCTGTTCTGCAATAGTCATCAACATCGTTTCATGCTCCGGAGATTGTTCAATCAGTTGATGGACAAATTGGGAGAGATCCAGCGTATGCCCATTCAGTAAAATATAGCGTAACACCACATTGCGCTGCTCGGTTGTATTATACCCTGCATTCAAGAGTTCCACCAATTGGAGGAGCCATTCCTGCATATCCCGGCAGCGAATATGTTTTTGCACCAGTTCCATCAGGGCAACGCCTTTATGTGTCAGGATCTCTTCATCGCTGAGCGCACTGACGTCCACCAACGGAAACGCCTGACGATATAAGCGGGCAGCCTGTTCGGGGAGCGTAAAACAATCCAGCCACCGGTTTGAGTAAGGATATGGCCGAACCTCCCCATGATAAAACAGCAGCGGCGCCACCAAAGGGAGTTCAGTATGGCCTTTCTTCAGGTGGGCCGCCATTGCTAACATGGCATAATACATCAGCCGCCAGGCCATCAGCGGGTCAGGGGTGGACTGATGCTCAATCAGACAATAGATATAGCCCTGTCCCCGGGCCGTTTCAACCGAGTACAGCACATCACTGTGCAGTTGACGTAAATGCCGATCCACAAAACTGCCGGATTCCAGTTTCAATGTGGCTAAATCACACAACAACTGGATCTCTTCGGGCAGATAAAGGGATAAAAATTCCCTGGCCGTTTCGGGCTGCGTTAAAAAATGCTTAAATAACGAATCATGGTGAGGCCGCTTTTTTTTCTTTGCCACAATCTGTTTCTCTGTCTTTATCAGTTAGTCATTACCACTCATTGTCAAGGTATAGTATTTCTACCAAGTTACAAAAAACATTGTCTCAGATTTCCTCAGGCAAATCTTTATCGAATGCATTAATAGAAGAGCCTAAATAATAAAATATCAGAAAAGAAAAAATGATAAAATATTACATTCACAACAACTACTTTATGAAAGCCATTCATTTCAATGAGTTTTAACCTGCATTATCATAATAATATCCCCTCTCATCAAAATATCAATTACTTATCTGTCCGTTAATCTTGGATGTTCAGATCGAAAAAATTGGACTGAATTCCCGCCAGATGATCTATTATCTCTTTTGTATCTAAAAATTTTTTCAATGCAGTATTAAATTGTAATCTAATTTCTTCCTCATAAATATCGAAATATATATTAGACATTTTATATAAAATTTGACAAATACAGTTAAGTACAAAATAGGCGTGAAATATATCGAACATTGGTCCACCATCTTCATGAAACAGCCCAACCCGACAATGGTGAGTTGTAGTTAAAAATTTAATGTTTAGCCAAACATTATTTAACATAAGGAAACTTTTCCATTTATTCACTAAAAAATTAATAAATATGAGAAATTGATCGCAAAACAATCAAGAACATGGCTGGCAACAATTAACCTGGTCACTGTTAATACTTTTAATCAGTAAGGGTTGTAGTTTTCATAATCCCTTCTATACTACTGTTTGCTTTCTTGTCGGAGTGCCTAGCGTAAGCTGTTTTATTGCAGCATACACAGGCTGAGACCGTTAATTCGGGATCCGCGGAACCTGATCGGGTTAATACCCGCGAAGGGAACAAGAGTAATCAACCGCTGTCGGTCCACCCAATTTTTTACGGGCCTGTCCAGCCACCAACCATTACTCCCTGCGAGCTCCAGACAAGCAACTTTCCCAATAACACAGTTAGGAATTTGCTATGTCTCATAATACTGTTATCCCTACAACCGATATTTCACCAAAACCCAATCCGGCACGCCCACGTAAAGCACAGCGCGATGCCGCTCAAGAATTTATTAATTCCATTCAGGGAGTGACGTTCCCAAATTCACGACGAATTTATCTGCAAGGTTCACGCGAAGATATTCAGGTTCCAATGCGCGAAATTCAGTTATCGCCCACGTTAATTGGCGGAACCAAAGAAGAACCTCAGTATGAGGAAAATGAAGCCATTCCGATTTATGATACTTCCGGCGCTTACGGCGATCCTGATGCCATACTGGATGTACATGTTGGGTTAACCAAACTACGCCAACCGTGGATCGATGAACGCCAAGATACTGAACCCGTTGCCACCCTCGGCTCCGATTTTACTCAACAACGCCTGGCTGATGCCGGTCTCGATCATTTACGTTTCAATCCTCGCCCCCATCCATTAAAAGCCCGTAAATGCAAACGCGTTACTCAACTGCACTATGCTCGTCAAGGCATCATCACACCGGAAATGGAATTTATCGCACTGCGGGAAAATATGGGACGCGAACGTATCCGCGGTGATGTGTTACGCCAACAACATGCCGGACAAAGTTTTGGCGCTCAGTTGCCGGAAAATATCACACCAGAATTTGTCCGTCAGGAAGTCGCCGCTGGTCGGGCCATTATTCCTGCCAATATTAATCACCCTGAATCAGAACCGATGATTATTGGCCGCAATTTTCTGGTGAAGGTTAACGCTAATATTGGTAACTCTTCCGTCACCTCTTCTATTGAGGAAGAAGTAGAAAAGTTAATCTGGTCTACTCGTTGGGGCGCGGATACGGTCATGGATCTCTCCACTGGCCGTTATATCCACGAAACCCGCGAATGGATCTTACGTAATAGCCCGGTTCCCATCGGTACAGTCCCTATTTATCAGGCGCTGGAGAAAGTCAATGGCGTCGCGGAAAATCTCACCTGGGAAATGTTCCGCGATACTTTGCTGGAACAAGCGGAACAAGGGGTCGATTACTTCACCATTCATGCCGGTGTATTACTGCGCTATGTACCGATGACAGCCAAACGCCTCACCGGGATTGTCTCCCGCGGTGGTTCAATTATGGCGAAATGGTGTCTGTCTCATCATCAAGAAAACTTCCTCTACCAACATTTCCGTGAAATTTGTGAAATCTGCGCCGCTTATGATGTTTCCCTATCATTGGGAGACGGTCTGCGCCCCGGTTCTATTCAGGATGCTAATGATGAAGCGCAGTTTGCAGAACTGCACACATTAGGTGAACTGACCAAAATTGCCTGGGAATATGATGTTCAGGTGATGATAGAAGGTCCTGGGCATATTCCTATGCAGATGATCCGCCGCAATATGACAGAAGAATTAGAGCATTGTCACGAAGCCCCTTTCTATACTCTTGGCCCACTGACAACAGATATTGCACCGGGTTATGACCATTTTACTTCCGGTATCGGTGCGGCCATGATTGGCTGGTTTGGCTGCGCCATGCTCTGTTATGTGACACCGAAAGAGCATCTCGGTTTGCCAAACAAAGATGATGTTAAGCAAGGGCTGATTACCTACAAAATTGCTGCTCATGCCGCCGATCTCGCCAAAGGCCATCCCGGCGCACAAATCCGCGATAACGCGATGTCCAAAGCACGTTTTGAATTTCGTTGGGAAGATCAATTTAATCTGGCGCTCGATCCCGATACTGCTCGCGCTTATCACGATGAAACTCTGCCACAAGCCTCCGGTAAAATTGCGCATTTCTGTTCTATGTGCGGGCCTAAATTCTGTTCTATGAAGATTTCTCAGGAAGTGCGCGATTACGCCGCCGATATGGAACAGATGTCTGAAGCATTCCGCGCCCACGGTGGCGAGTTGTATCACAGCGTAGAGGATGTATCCCATGAACAATCTGCCTAACGCGCCATTTGCCCCAACTGAATACAAATTGGGCCTGTATCCCGTCGTGGATTCGCTAGAATGGATTTCCCGTTTGTTAAAAGCAGGCGTCACCACAATTCAGTTGAGAATTAAAGATCGACCAGAAGATCAGGTGGAAGAAGATATTCAGCAAGCCATTATGCTCGGTCGCCAATATAACGTTCGTTTGTTTATCAACGACTACTGGCGACTGGCAATAAAGCATGGCGCTTATGGCGTCCATCTTGGGCAGGAAGATTTAGTTATCGCTGATCTGAACGCCATCCAAACAGCGGGATTGCGGTTAGGAATCTCTACCCACGATGAACAAGAGCTGGCACGAGCAAAATCCCTGCGTCCGTCTTATATCGCTCTCGGCCATATTTTCCCAACCACTACCAAAGAGATGCCATCTTCCCCACAAGGACTGGCAGCCCTGAAACGGCAGGTAGAAAGCACTCCAGACTATCCCACTGTCGCCATCGGAGGCATTTCTCTTGAACGCGTACCGGATGTCATTGCAACGGGAGTCGGCAGTGTGGCGCTGGTTAGCGCCATTACCAAAGTAAAAGATTGGCGTCAGGCAACCGCACAACTGCTTCATCTGGTTGAAGGCATTGAGTTGAAGGGATAGAGAGGTTCTTATGCTGAATGATCAAGAATTTATGCGTTACAGCCGACAACTGTTACTCGAAGATATCGGCCCGGAAGGGCAAGAAAAACTGAAATCCAGCCGCGTACTGATTGTCGGACTGGGAGGGCTAGGCGCTCCCGCTTCTCTCTATCTGGCCGGGGCAGGTGCGGGAACAATTTATCTCGCTGATGATGACCAATTGCACATTTCCAATTTACAACGGCAAATACTTTACCGCACCGAAGAGATCCCTGCCGCAAAAGCTGAGCTTGCGGCCAATCAACTCAATGCATTGAATCCGCTGATAAAAACAATGGTCCTTAATCAACGTCAAGATCTGGAATCTCTGACAACAGTCGTGGAGCAAGTCGATCTGGTTCTCGATTGCTGTGACAACATGACAACCCGCCACGCTATCAACACCGCTTGTGTGGCAATGCGAAAGCCATTGATTAGCGGCAGTGCTGTCGGTTTTAGCGGCCAACTTATGGTATTTGAACCCCCTTATCTTCATGGCTGCTATAGCTGTCTCTACCCTGAACAGGAAGAACCACTACGAAATTGCCGGACTGCGGGTGTATTAGGTCCGGTAGTCGGTATCATCGGCACATTACAGGCATTGGAAGCCATCAAAATGTTAACCGGGCTTCCTTCCCCGTTAAGCGGTAAGCTCCGACTGTTTGATGGTAAACAGCAAAGCTGGAGCACACTACAACTTAACCCGTCGCAACAATGCCCGATTTGCAGAGATATCGCATGAAAATTACGGTAAACGACCAGCCGATGGAGCTTATGGCTCCTCTGGCTATACAGCAATTGCTAGAACAACTTGAACAAACACAACCGGGAATAGCGCTGGCTATTAATCAAACCATTATTCCGCGTTCAGAGTGGAATACGCATCAGATCAATGATGGAGACAATATCCTTTTATTTCAGGCTATTGTTGGAGGTTGATATGTTAAAAATTGCTGATACGACTTTTCATTCCCGCCTATTTACCGGTACAGGCAAATTCGCCAATGCAAATGTAATGACTCAGGCCATAGCCGCCTCCGGCAGCCAGCTTGTTACGATGGCAATGAAACGCATTGATTTGCAGAGCGGTAATGACGCTATTTTAGCGCCATTGCAAAAACTTGGCGTCAAATTGCTGCCAAATACTTCCGGGGCCAAAACCGCAGAAGAGGCTCTGTTTGCCGCCCGTCTGGCCCGTGAAGCACTAGCGACCAACTGGATCAAACTAGAGATCCACCCAGATGTGAAATACTTGTTGCCTGACCCGGTTGAAACACTCAAAGGCGCGGAAATGTTGGTCAAGGATGGGTTTGTCGTTCTGCCCTATTGCAGTGCTGATCCCGTTTTGTGCAAACGTCTGGAAGAGGTGGGCTGCGCGGCGGTCATGCCTTTAGGCGCACCGATCGGCTCTAATCAAGGGCTACTAACGCGAGATTTCCTGCAAATTATTATTGAGCAAGCACAAGTGCCGGTGGTCATTGATGCCGGCATCGGCGCACCAAGCCATGCTCTGGAAGCGATTGAACTAGGGGCTGATGCCGTATTAGTCAACACCGCAATTGCCGTTGCACGAGATCCCATAAAAATGGCTCAAGCTTTTAAAATGGCGATTGAAGCAGGCGAATTATCCTCTCAAGCTGGTCTGGCAAGTCCAAAACAACATGCTGTTGCATCCAGTCCGCTGACTGATTTCCTGAGAGTGTTCTGATGACGAATCATCTTACAAACAGCAATTTTAGTTATCGCTGGCAACAATTGGACTGGGATGACATTACCCTTCGCATTAATAGCAAAACCGCGCAGGATGTTGAACGAGCATTAAACAGCAACAAATTAAATCTAGAAGATTTCATGGCCTTGCTCTCTCCGGCAGCGAAATCTTATATCGAACCACTGGCACAACGGGCACAAAAACTGACTCGTCAACGCTTCGGTAACACCGTTGGTTTTTATGTACCGCTTTATCTCTCCAATTTGTGTGCCAATGACTGCACCTACTGCGGGTTCTCAATGAGTAACCGCATCAAACGCAAGACACTCAATAAAGACGAAATTATCGCCGAATGTCAGGCGATTAAAGCGCTGGGCTTCGACAATCTGTTATTAGTCACCGGAGAACATCAGGGCAAGGTCGGTATGGATTATTTCCGTCGTTATTTGCCACTTATCCGCGAATATTTCAGCTCAATAATGATGGAAGTCCAGCCTATGACACAGGAAGAGTACTCAGAATTAAAAACGCTGGGGCTAGATGGTGTAATGGTTTATCAGGAAACCTATCATGAGCCAACTTACCTGTTGCATCATCTACGAGGTAAGAAACGGGATTTTCACTGGCGACTACAAACACCTGATCGCCTTGGTCGGGCAAAAATCGACAAAATCGGTTTAGGAGCACTGATTGGTCTCTCTAGTCATTGGCGGACAGACTGCTATATGGTGGCTGAACATTTATTCTTTCTGCAACGCACATACTGGCAGAACCGTTACTCTATTTCATTCCCACGTTTGCGACCTTGTGCCGGAGGCATTGAACCCGCATCGCTGATGAGTGAAACAGAACTGGTACAATTGATTTGTGCTTTTCGCCTATTTGCGCCAGATGTTGAGCTTTCTATTTCTACCCGCGAATCTCCATTCTTCCGCGATCATGTCATACCACTAGCGATTAATAATGTTAGTGCCGGTTCTAAAACCCAACCCGGTGGTTACGCAGATAATAGCCGCGAAGAATTGGAACAATTTATGCCGCATGATAACCGTTCTGTTTATCAGGTCGCAGACGTATTAATTAAAGCCGGGTTACAACCTGTCTGGAAAGATTGGGATAGTTATTTAGGCCGATAATTTAATTTTCTCTCTTCTCAAATAATTCTATTTTAAGTAAAAACCTTTAATAGGTAATAACTCCAGGAAAATAGGATTTAATATAGAAAACTGTCTGGTGCTAATACCAGACAGTAATATAACCCGATGCTAAAAACAACAAAATAACTTTTATTTAAAATATATTTCCTGAATTTTGAATAAGAACCTCTCAATCGAATTCGCCTATTATTTCAACACAGCCACTTTACGCAAACTTAAATTTAACCTTTAACACACAAATACATTACTTATCAATATACAAATCATCTACATAAAGAAAAAATCCCACATCTTAATATTCATTAAATAGGCAATATATTCTTCATAGATAGATTAATTGCCTATTTACAGAATGGCATTCAACATTAAATTCCAATTAATACCG
Source organism: Photorhabdus namnaonensis (assembly GCF_001684335.1). Taxonomy (GTDB): domain Bacteria; phylum Pseudomonadota; class Gammaproteobacteria; order Enterobacterales; family Enterobacteriaceae; genus Photorhabdus; species Photorhabdus namnaonensis. The sequence continues at coordinate 126,562 of NZ_LOIC01000034.1, read as the reverse complement.
AAAAATAGCGAGAAAAATAAATAAAATACACCACGTATATTGAAATTCACCCTAATTTATCCCATATTTTTATTAATTTACACAAATTACAATTCACCACCAACAAAAAATACAATTGAGTATTATCCCATTATTGATAAAGTGCCCCCCCGAGAAACAACGCGCTGAAAGAAATTAAATTCATTTCTATTTATTCAAAAAGGACTAATATATGAACGTACAAGAAATCCTGAATAACGAAGATTATTCTGATAGCAAGAAAAACTCTCATAAAGAACTGGTTAACGGCTCATTCGAAGAAGGATATAACGGCTGGAGAATCCCGGCCCCTGAATCAGTAGAAATCTTATCTGAAAATGGCGTTCACTTTATCAGAATCCAAAGCGTTACCGGTTCTGGCGTCATTGATCAAATTATCGAAGGATTAGAACCTAACACTAAATATAAACTGACAGGTACAGCTCGTGTATCAGCAGAATGGGCCTCATCAGCTTATTTTGGTTTACAGAGCCATACCGATGGTCCCAACTCTTTTGCTGTAAACAGCACCGATTTTACAACGGGTTCAGTAGAATTAAGTACAGATCAAAAGGGACTTTTACGCGTTTATTTGTTGAAAGACCAAGTTGGTCCTCGCCCAGATGGAGAAACCGCTGACTTTACCGGTTTTATTTTAGAGAAAGCCTAAGCATTTAACTTAGATATATTTTAACATTTTAAATACCCAGAGTTCACTGCTCTGGGTGTTTTAATATAGGTTGAAAAAAATAAACTTAAAAATCAAAAAGTAATATTTTAACTGAAATATAGCTCAATTATTTAAAAATAAATCCCCATCGTAATAATTTCGTCACCTAATTTATTTCCACACTAATTATCACAGACCTAATCTTCAATTAAAAAACACGATTGAATATTTCCCTATTATTGCTAAAGTACTTACAGAAAAAATTATTAAGAAAAATAAAATTCAATCGTTATTCATTTAACAGGATTCATATATGGATATGAAGAAAATACTAAATCGCGCAGATTATTCTGATACAAAAAAAGCTAATCAAGAACTGGTTAATGGTTCATTTAACGAAGGATATCGTGGCTGGAGAATCCCAACCCCTGAAACTGTAGAAATCTTATCCGAGAATGGAGTTAATTTTATTAACATCCAAAGCTATTCCAGCTCTGGCGTCATTGATCAAATTATAACAGGGTTGGAACCTAACGTTAGATATAGACTGACGGGTACAGCACGCTTATCGATAAAACAAATACCACAAAGGGCGTTGCCAGCTTATTTTGGTTTACAAAATCGCACATTTGGCCCTGAATCCTTTGTTGTAAATAGCTTCAATTTTACGACCGGTTCAGTTGAATTAAACACAGATGAAGAGGGACTTTTACGTGTTTATATGCTGAAAGAACAATTTGTAGAGCTTCCAGAAGAAGCAACTGCTGATTTTACCGGTTTTATTTTAGAAAAAGTTTAAACATCTGACTTAATATATAACACCCGAAGCATATTGCTCCGGGTGCTTTAAAGCATGTCTGGCTAACTTAAATCATGCAATGGTTTTTTTATTGGCGGAGTTAATTGGAAATCAGAAAACCGCACCTGTAATCCGTGCCGTTCTGGAGAACAACACATTGCACCAACAAAGACGGGTTGTTTATCTTCAAAAAAAGGAGCCAACCTCAACAATGGCCACCGTAAACCATCGGTGGAATATTGCAGTCTTAAATATCCCTCTTCACGAGTCAAACGTAACCAGAATTTACTAGAATCACCAGGAAATACGCCCATAGACCAATCAGAATGATGACGTGTCAGCACACTACCAATCGTGGCATGACCATCAGAATATTCAATTCCGCCTTTCAGCCAATGTTTCTCATCGACTAATAGCATGACTCCCGCTTGATCATATAAATGTTCAAAACAACCTTCAATACAGAGTTGAAAGGTGAAATCATCCTCAATATAACGCCCAAAAACATGACCATTATGACGTTCAAAGCCATACCATGTTTTCTGCCAAAAATCGGTCTTATGATCTGTGGTGACATTAAGCCAATCACTGCCACATTGCCAATCAGATGGTTCATTAAGCCAATGATATTGTGACAAACTCATAGGAACTTCCTCTATTATCTTCCGCTCGAATTAATCAATTTATATCCTGCAAATAAGGAAATAGAGAGTAAAGCAATACAAGCGAAAGCGCCGTGTAATGTCACAATATGCGCTAATCCACCAATGATTGCAGGTCCCAGCAAAATCCCTGAATATCCCATTGTAGAAACCGCAGCAACCGCCAGCGAATCAGGCATAATTTTCTGTTGACCAGAAGCGGTAAAAAGCATTGGCGCTATATTGGATAATCCGGCGCCTATCATCAGGAAAGAGAGTCCTAATATCATTGCGGTTGATGCTGAGTAAATAAGAATAAACCCAGAAGTCGCCAATAAAGCACTGCTAATAAAGACTCGTTGATGTCCATAAAGGGTAATGATCTTATCACCCATAAAACGACCCGATGTCATAGCAGTAGCAAACAAGGTATAACCGATACCAGCCTGATGACTACTGATATTATGTACGCTGGTTAATAATATACCGCTCCAGTCCAGCATTGATCCTTCCATGATATAGGCGACAAAACAGAGAAAACCCAATAAAATCACGATGCCATGAGGCACAGCAAAGAATGGCGTATTACCCGCTTCAGCTTCGTTCAATAACCCGCCCCATACCGGCAATAGCAATAAAATAATCAGTAATACCGCCATTACCATCACCTGGAGAGGTGATATTCCCAGAGACAATAATGCACTCACCGATCCTGCACCGGCGATCCCGCCCAAACTGAATAACGCGTGAAAGCCAGACATAATTGGCCTCTGAGCCATTTTCTCGACCATGACGGCGTGGATATTGACCACAACATCCATTGCCCCAATACCTGCGCCAAAGACAAATAAAGCGCAAGCCAGTGTCAGCGGTGTCGGTAATACACTCAACCCTGGCAACATCACTAGCACAACCAAAGCACATAAAGTGAAAATGTTCCGGCAACCGAAACGTGCTGCTAACATGCCCGCTATTGGCATCATGATGAAAGAGCCAATGCCGAATGCCAACATTAGCAACCCCATCGCGCCATTATCAAGTTGTAGCCGTTCTTTAGCTAAAGGAATAAGGGGAGCCCAACTTGCAAGACTAAAGCCAGCAATAAAAAAAGCGGCGCGCGTCGCCATAATGGGTTGTTTTACCAAAGAGATAATATTTTGATCAGACAACTCATGTTCCTTCTATATCAATAAAATGCCCTCCGCTATCACTAACGGAGAGCATTAAGTTACACAAAATTAATTTTAGAAAATTGCGGAATATCGGTCAGTACCCCAATAATACGAGTTGCCTGTTGATACTGTTGTGTAACCGATAAAGCATGGGGCCAAGCATACACATTGGGAATACCTGCCCGCGTTGCTGCGGTAATCCCCAAATCGGTATCTTCAATCACTAATGTCTGATGAATATCCATAGACTTCAATTTCAACATAGCAAGATAGGGATCAGGATGAGGTTTCGTCCTCGCAACATCGTCACCAGAGATTAAAGCCGGACTTTCATTCAACTCCAGTAATCCAATATTCGCCAAACAGACTTCCCTCGACGCAGTGGAAACAAAACCAAAAGAGATACGGTGCTGTTGTAAGGCCGCTATCAACCTGGAAATCCCTGGACGAAGATAACTTTTAGATAGCTTATCTTTGTAAACAGCGACGATTTGGGCAGTGATCTCTTTCTGTCGCTGAGCTGGCACCCCAATGTAATCTAACGTTTCTTCCAAACTCAGGCCAATAAGTTGCTGTGGTTGTACATGCTGTGTGTAGTCAGAAGCCAAATCACAAAGAACATCAAAGTGCAGTTGTTCACTGTCAACAATGACTCCATCGATATCAAAAATCACATTAAATCTATCCATGTGAAACATTCCATTATTTTAGATCGGAAATACGGATCAGCACTTTACAGTTCGGAGTAAACAGTGGTTTTTGAGTTTTGCACGCAATATCACAACCAACCGTGAGAAAAGCCTGCAAATAATCATTAAAATCGAAAACTTGGCTGACCAAGCGACCGGCTGGAATAACACCATCGCGGATCATGGTATAAGCACGCTCAAAACTGTTATTCAGAGAATCGATGGAACCAATCACGGAAAGACTCTTATCAGCAATTTTCAAGATATCAAGATTGGCATGTTTATCTTTAAGCGCGACATTTAACAACTTTCCGCCAGGCGCCAAATGGTCAAAAATGTATTCGGTTAGCTGCCCGGTCGTATCCACACAGAGATCGATAAGCGCTGATTTATCACCATATTGTTGCGCCAATGCCTCATCAAAATCAGTATACAGCTCACATTCCGGCGGCAGATTTTCTTTGGCAAATTGAACACGACTTTCGTTTTTCTCGACCATGAAAGCCTTAACGCCTTTGGCATGTAAAGCCCAAATGTAGAGCATTCCCATTGGACCCGCGCCAGCTACTGCCGCACGAATATTGGTATGAGTAATGCCCAGTTTATCAACCCCGGTCAGTGTGCAACTGAGTGGCTCAGTCAATGATGCCTCTTCCATACTGACATGATCATCCAGCTTTATCAGTGAACTCTCTTTAGCCAAATACTGTTCAGCAAATGCCCCGTCATAGGAAACCCCCGCTTCGGTTCCCAATTTTTTCTCGCAATGATTTGGACTGCCAGTCTGGCACATCCGACAATGACCACAGGAATAGGTCGGATTGATGACAACACGGTCACCCACATTAAAATGAGTGACACTCTTCCCTATTTGCGTAACAACTCCCGTTGTTTCATGGCCCAGAGTGGTACCGGGAATGGCAACAGGATAAGATCCGGTGATAATCCCAACATCCGTACCACAGACGCCACACACCGCAATATCAACGACAACATCATCAGGCGCAACACAGAGTAACGGTTCAACATCCTGGATTTGCACATCCCACACCCGATTAAATTTAAGTGCTTTCATTACGCTACCTCCTTGTTGTCCAACATATTTAATGTCATATCAGCAAAAGTCAGATCAAGCTTATACAGGATTTCGTTTAAGTGTTCCTGAGTACAAATCAACGGTGGACGAACTTTAAGTGCACGACCTTTACCATAACGCGAACCGCGGATGATTAAATTGTGGGAATTCGCTATTGCAATCGCTTGTGCCGCAAATTCCGGTGATGGCGTATCAAAGCCAAACATATAACCTACACCCCTAACACCGGTAATTTCTGGGTATTTATGCTGTAATGCTAATAAACCATCACGTAAATAAGCTTCATTACGCTGCACATTCTCCAGAACTTGTTCGTCTTCAATGATATCGATAATTTCGTTGAGAGCGGTTAATGAAAGAGGGTTGGCGCCGGATGTACTGGAATGCTCGAATGACTCTAATACATCTAATGAACTCCGCATCAGCACGCCGCCGGTAGGAATACCTATGCCACCAGCGCCCTTCGCAAAAACAATAATATCGGGTTCTAATTCTTTAGCGTAACCGGTTGAAGCAAAAAATGTTCCGGTACGGCCAAACCCAGTTTGTACTTCATCAGCGATAATAATAATGTCATGTTTATGGCAGATCTCTCTGATCTTACGGAAAAAATCGACAGGGAAAACGTTATTTCCACCATTTCCTTGAATAGGCTCAATAATAAGACAAGCAATATTGTCATTTGAACCTAATTGAATAAATTGCTCCAAGTCAAAATATTGATTGGGCTCTGTATTCGGTTCAAATTCTGACATGACACTCGCAGGGGTTGGAATTTTTAAAGAACCATCAATATTGACATGGAAATCTTTAATCCTAAAAGCATTACCGGAAATTTGTGCTGTGGCTAAAGACTGACCATGATGAGCCAGAAAGAAAGAGATAACGCCTGAACGCCCTGTCGCTTTTTGCGCGATGCGAATTGCACATTCAACCGCCCCAGAACCGGAAACATCACGCAACCATATACTATCAATACCCTCAGGAGTATGTTTAACTAATTTAGCCAAAATATATTGTGACATTTCATGGGTATAAGCTGAACTTAGATGTGTACATCTATCTATCTGCTGTTTTAATTTTTCTGTTATTCTGCGATTAGTGTACCCAAGTGGAAGGTTAAATGTCCCCGAAGCTGCATCGATATACTTTTCACCATCAATTTCCAAATAAGGACCGTTTCCAACAAAACGAGAAAGCATATCTTCAAACCGTTTGCCATTTTCCATCATTTCATTACCTTAATTAATCTTTTCTATCTATAAGAAAGCACAACAATCTTAAACAGGTAAGAGAATATTTACTAAAAACTAATTTATATCAACAAATAACATATAAAAACCCAAAAAACATTTAAAAAATTAAAGTATTTTATATAAAATACATTATTATTTTGAATGATTGGTTAATGACATGCAGAACTGCTGATCTATCGGCTTATGACAAGAAATTCTGTTCAAAATCCTGCAAAATTGTACCGAAAATCTCTCACTTTACGACTTTGCGCTGATGATAAGAGCATTTCCATCTCTCGTGGCTATTTTCTGACAGGTGATAAAATGTAATAAAAAATTCTCTATTATTTCTGATTTGTCTGAAACGGTGTGTTTTTTCTACACCGAATATAGCCAGACTCTCGACGAACATTAAAATACCCATACAAGCTAGTCGGTTTACACCGGTGAATAGCTCGTATAAAGTTCAGACTTTAAAAAAAGTAAAGGGTTCAGTCTGTGGGTGATCCTTGAACATCCCTATCGCTAGCTTGAAATGACTTGCCAGTAGATTTCTGGTGTATCCAAGATCTTTGGTCGCACTAAAGAATGAATTCCACTGAGCCTATTCACCAATAAAACCACCACCATTATTGAAATATCAAAAGAACACACATGCAAAATTATATTCTTCTACTACTTAGCCTGGCACTTTTTGGACCTTTGGGTGTCGATGTATTCTTGCCTACAGTCCCTGCCATCGCCGAGGATTTTAAAGTTAACAATGAAGTTATTCAGTCAACAATTTCTTTATTTTTATTAATTATGGGGCTAGGCCAGTTAATCGCTGGACCATTGGTAGATAAATTCGGCCGCCGGCCAGTGGCCCTAACGGGTATCATCTTATATATCATCGGTTCTGTGATAGCAGCGCTTGCTACTTTTCCCGAAATTTTTATTGCCGCGCGAATTATTCAAGGATGTGCTGTCTGCTGTACCAGTGTCGTCTGCGTTAGCGGTGTGCGTGATCGCCTAAACGGCGATGAAGCCGCCAAAGCCTATGGATTCATTAACGGTACGCTAAATATTGTTCCCGCTCTCGCCCCATTACTTGGCGGCATTCTGGCCGAAATTTTCAACTGGCGAGCGCCATTTTGGTTTTTGACTTGCTATTCGGTTATTGCACTACTGATCATTGCCGCCTGGTTACCAGAAACGCGCCCCGCTAACACTAAGCCAGTTCGCGGGCTACCGCTAAAGCAATACTTTCAAATTCTTAGTAATGCCCAGTTTATGCATTTTGCCCTGGTTAACGCCGGCATTATGGGAATAGTCATTACCTATGTGTCATTTGCCCCCACCGTGCTGATGACCGAGGGCCATGTATCACCGTTAGCCTTTTCATTGATTTTTGGCGGCAACGGACTCTGGGCGATGATCGCCTTCCTAACCGTAAATAAAATCATCCATCGAATTGGTCGCCCTGGCTGCCTGCTATTAGGGGCAATTCTGATGGCGCTGGCTAGCCTGTCTCTATTTTCTGGCATGCATCTGCCAACTGTCGCCAGCCAGCACTGGCTAAGCTACATGTTGCCGGTTGCTTTCGCTTGTACAGGTATGGCATTTGCTATGGGGCCTGCGACCAGTTATGCACTAGAACCTTATTCTGACGAAGCCGGTGTCGCTTCCGCACTAATAGGATTCGTCCAGATGGCTGTCGGCTCCTCTCTCTCTCTCATCGCGATGGTGTTACCATTTTCGCTCAAACAGTCACTGGTGTTAATCATGCTACTCGGTACCGCGCTAACCCTGTCAGCACACCTACGCAGTCGCAATCTGAAAGGACGGGTAGTTTCGCTGGAATCCTAAAACATCTGTCACACACCTAACCCCATCATCTGCATCAGTTGCTGTGCTTGCTGAATCGCCTCCTGGCGATTCGCAATTCCTAGCTTCTGATACAGATTCCGTATATGCGTCTTGATAGTTGTCGTCGCCACATCCAACTCCGCGGCAATCTGATCATTACTGTAGCCTGAATAAATCAATCCCAACACCTGCCACTCACGTTGTGTCAGCGGACTATTACGAATAAGCTCGGGAACATCGGGATGTGTTAGCAACTGTGTGACAAAACTTTCATCAAAATGGGCGAATTTATGGCGATGTTGACGGTTGATATCCCGCAGAATGCGCTGCGCACGATGCAACTCCAATTCAGACAAGGTATTGAGTTGAATAAGCTGACGTAGCTGTTGGGCCATCAACTCGCCTTCAATGACAAAATGGCTAATAAATCCGGTACGGTTAGCCAGAGCCAATGCCTCGATAAGTGCACTCTGCGCTTCGCTTTTGCGTCCAATATGCCAATAAAGCAGGTTACACAACAGTAAATTACGGTTCAAATCGCTGATTAATTGCAGTTTTCTCGCATGTTGATTCAGTGTATCCAAAATGGACTCAGCCTCATCATACAAACCAAGCAGAATCTGAGCACGAGCAATATTGCGCCACTGCCCCTGATTAAAATGATTACTGACGCTTTCCGGTCGCTCGGTCTGTGTCAACCACCGAATAGCAGCGCTTTTATCTTCCATATTTTGCCAAATGATGACTCGCAATTTGTCCGTATTCGTGCGCCAATCTCTGTGATACTGCCCATTACTTAACAAGTTTTCACAACGCGCCAGATAACGGCGGGCATTATCAATATCTCCCCTAGTCAGAGAACATTTAGACAACTGGGTCAGACACTGCAACTGCTGTTGAGGTTGGAAGTTAGACAACACCTCCAACCCACGGCGCGCAGCCTCTTCGGCTTCATCAAGACGAGACCAGCACCATAAAAGCTGTGAACGGATACGCAACAAAAATTCATGCATTGGCAACTGCTCCAAATGCTGTTCACGGATCAATTCAAACGCCTTGCTCTGCGTTTCATAAGCCGTCTGCAAATATCCCTGAGCTAATAAAATCTCACTTTGCTGCAATAATGCCCACAACGCATAGTGATGAACATGGAAACGACGCGCAAGCTGCTCGGTTTGTTGCATCCGCGCTAACGCATCAGACAACTCACCTCTACAATGTAATACTTCCCCTTCCACGGAAGTCGCAACAATACGACTGTATTCATTCTGAGGAAGCAGTGCCGCCAAAGCCTGTTTCGCCAACTTATCAGCCATCTCCGGCTTACCACTGTTCATCGCCACCTGAGCCCGTAACGCATCGAATTCAGCGAGTAGATCCGGCTCAATAGCAATTTGTTTCTGTTGCAGAGCCTGTTCCGCCTGATTTAACAGTGTATTGACCTCCGAGTAACGATGTTGGCTTTGGGCCAGCCAAGCTTGAAGCAGCACCAGACGCGGACTCTCCAATAGCTGCTCATAAGGCAGCGCATTCATACACTCTTCCAACAGAGATAACTCACTGTGGTTAAACAGCGACCAAGCATGCTGCAACAAAATATCGCGTAACATGGCAGTATCACCCGCCGCCAAGGCATGATGAATCGCCTCGCCCGGATACCCCTGCGCCAACCAACCTTCTGCGGCCGCACGATGCAACTCCGGCAATTGCAACGCCATTTCCCACTGACAGCGTTGACGTAGAAACGAAGCAAAAAGCGGATGAAAGCGAAACCATTCGCCAGAATCATCCATACGCTGAATAAACAGCCCCTGACGTTCGGTTTCCTCAAGGCGCTGCTGACCATTCTCTTCACCGGTCAAACGAACAATCAAACCATCATTCATGGAGCGCAAGATAGAGCTGCGCAACAAAAATTCACGCGTCGAACTATCCACCTGATTGAGTACCTCATCCACCAAATAATCGGAAAGATGGCTGGCGTTAATGCCCGACAAGCGCTTAGCCGACAGTTCAGCGGCATCACACGACTGCCGCGCTGACAACGCGATAAGTTGGAGCGCCGTCGCCCAACCCGCCACTTCATTGCATAGGCGCTTACAATCGTCAGCGTCAAGGGATGTGGTTAAACGCTTATCAAAAAATTGCTGCGTTTCTTGATAATCAAACGCCAGTTGCTGACTGTCAATTTCCAATAATTGCTCACGCACTCGCAGATTAGCAACCCCAAGAAAAGGCAAATTACGCGATAAGATGGTTAACGTCAGATTCTCAGGCTGGTGACGCAGGAAAAACCGCATTGCCTCATGAATAATATTATTTACAATCAGATGATAATCATCAATCACCAGGAAAATGGGCCGCTGCCACTCACTAAGTTCAATAAATAATTGAGCGAAAAGCGCGGGTAAATTGGCATATTGATGTTTTTGGGCCAACACTTCACTTTTAACACAGTGTCCCTGCGTAGCCTGCTGCAACGCCGCGATAAGATAGCTGGCAAAACGTTCCGGCTGATTATCGCTCTCATCCAAAGAATACCACCCCAGATTATCTTGCCCGGCAGCCCACTGAGAGACCAATGTGGTTTTGCCATAACCAGCGGGGCTGGTTATTAGCACAAGACGATAATTAGACGACTCATTCAGTCTGATTAACAGACGCTTACGCAAGACTGTATTATTCAGACGAACAGGACGACTCAGTTTTGATGGGATAAGCATTAATTTCCGTGCCCATTAAGAAGCGATAAGTGAAACCCGCGTCGGAACCCTATGTGATGTTATTAAATAATTTATTTCACGGTCCGTATTGACGTCATTAATCAACCCAACCAAATTTAGTGAAATAGAGGGCTTTTGCAAATATGTTTGCGAACCCCATAGTATTAAGTTGCGCACCCTATCACATTCTTGAACAGCAAATTCCATTTTCTACAGATAAGTTATGGAAGCGATTAGCAAATTACCTTATCGATCCGCTGGAAAAAACGAACTCAATAAATGCAAAAATGATGAGAAATATAGTTACTGGCTACGCCCTTCTACTCCTCCCTGACTAATACCTCTCCAGGATGATGCTTTAGATCCTGAGAGCATTCAGCATAGTGCTTAAATTTTCCTTTTCAGCTACAGGATAAAGACTCCATGCAACAGTCCAGATTAGATAAAGCCCAGTTTCAGGCTGCGCTGACACGTCAATGGCAGCGCTTTGGCCTCGGTTCAGCACAGGAAATGACCCAGCATCAGTGGTGGCAAGCCGTTAGCGCGGCCCTGTCAGAACTGTTGCCCGCATGCCCTATCATCAATCATTCCGACCAACAACGCCATGTGAACTACATCTCTATGGAGTTTCTGATTGGCCGTTTAACCGCAAACAATCTGCTTAACCTTGGTTGGTATGAAGACGTTCAGGCTTACCTGGCAGAAGAAAATATCATTCTCAGTGATCTTCTAGAACAGGAAACCGACCCTGCTTTAGGTAACGGCGGATTGGGACGGCTCGCCGCCTGTTTCCTTGATTCTATGGCAACCGTCGGTCAGTCGGCAATTGGCTATGGTCTGAATTATCAATACGGCCTGTTCCGCCAATCCTTTGAACAAGGGCAACAAATTGAAGCACCAGATAATTGGGACCGAGAATCCTATCCCTGGTTCCGTCACAACACTCAGTTAGATGTTGAAGTGCATTTCGGCGGCAAAGTCGTCATAACCGATGATGGACGCGAAACTTGGGCGCCTGACTTTACCTTGATTGGAGAAGCCTGGGATCTACCCGTCATTGGTTATCGCAATGGTGTTACTCAACCATTACGCCTGTGGCAAGCAACCCATGCCGAGCCATTTGATCTTGACAAATTCAACGCCGGGCAATTTCTGGCAGCGGAACAGCAAGGTGTTGAAGCCGCTAAACTGACAAAAGTTCTCTATCCGAATGATAATCATCAGGAAGGCAAACGCCTGCGTCTGATGCAACAATATTTCCAATGTGCCTGCTCCGTCGCAGATATCTTGCGTCGCCATCAGCTAGCGGGCCGCAAAATGGAAGATCTGCCTAAATATGAAGTTATCCAGCTTAACGATACCCATCCAACGATCGCCATCCCCGAAATGATGCGCATCCTACTGGATAAACACCAAATGAGTTGGGAAACAGCATGGGAGATAACCAGCCATACTTTCGCCTATACCAACCATACCCTGATGCCAGAAGGTTTGGAATGTTGGGACGAGGATCTAGTCAGCCACCTGCTGCCACGCCATTACAGCATCATTAAAGAAATTAACTACCGGTTTAAAAAGTTGGTGGACAAAAACTGGCCCGGCGAGCAAGCCGTATGGGAAAAATTAGCTGTACATTATAACCATCAGATACGCATGGCGAATCTTTGTGTCGTCGCGGGCTTTGCCGTAAACGGGGTAGCGGCGCTACACTCACAGCTCATCGTTAAAGATCTCTTCCCTGAATACCATCAACTATGGCCGAATAAGTTTCTCAACGTGACAAATGGCGTTACCCCACGTCGCTGGCTCAAACAGTGTAACCCGGCACTGTCAGGATTGCTTGACCGTACGCTTAATTGCGAATGGATTAACGATCTTGACGCTCTTAAAACACTTGAACCTTATGCGGATGACGCCGCTTTCCGCGAAGAGTACCGAGCTATCAAACAAAGCAACAAGATCCTGCTAGCCAATTATGTCAATAAAGTAATGGGGCTTAAGCTAGATCCAAACGCCATTTTTGATGTGCAAATCAAACGCTTGCATGAATATAAACGCCAGCATCTGAACCTGTTGCATATCCTATCGCTCTATAAACAAATTCAGGAAAACCCGGCGCTGGATATCGTGCCACGCGTATTCCTGTTTGGCGCGAAAGCCGCGCCTGGCTACTATTTGGCAAAAAACATTATCTCTGCCATCAATCAGGCTGCGGAGAAAATCAATAACGATCCAATCGTCCGTGATCGCATTAAGATCGCTTTTATCCCCGATTACAAAGTTTCTATCGCAGAACTCATGATCCCGGCTGCCGATGTTTCAGAGCAAATCTCCACTGCCGGTAAGGAAGCTTCCGGTACCGGCAACATGAAACTGGCACTGAATGGCGCACTGACCATCGGAACACTGGATGGAGCGAACGTCGAAATTGCCGAACAGGTCGGAGATGACCATATCTTCATTTTCGGGCATACCGTAGAAGAAGTGAAAGCGCTGAAAGCCGCTGGTTATGACCCGCTAAAACTACTCAAGGAAGATCAGCATCTGGACAACATACTCAAGGCGCTGGCTAGCGGCGAGTTCAGTTATAGCGACAAGCGAGCGTTCGATATGCTGCTACATAGTCTGATTGAAGGTGGCGATCCTTATCTGGTACTAGCTGATTTTGCCTCCTATTGTGATGCGCATAAACGGATCGATACCTTGTACCGCGATACTCAAAGCTGGACGCGTAGCGCCACTCTAAATACCGCCCGGATGGGAATGTTCAGCTCTGACCGAACAATCCGTGATTATCAACAGCGTATCTGGCAAGCAAAGAGATAAGGAAAAATCATGGAGGAGAAAAGCCTCGATCATTTAGCGACCGAGGCTGGCATTGTCGCCAGCTATATTAATGCTTATGGTAAACCGCAAGCGATTCCGGCAGAAACCCGGCACTACTTGTTGGATGCGATAAGTGAAAACAAACCGGCCAGCGAGCCGGTTTCACCCCTACCGACAGTAAAAGTTTTTACTCAAGGCGAGCACTTCACCATCACCCTGAAAGATGAAGAGCACTACCAATGGCAAATACAGACAGAACAAGGAGAGGAATTTCAGGGGCATTGCCGCCGTATATTGACGCTACCTGACACGCTTGTTCTGGGCTACCATCACCTCACGTTGACACAAGAAACCCAATGCTGGTCCATGCAGATTATCGTGGCGCCCAAACGCTGCTATGAACCAGACGCTCTGCTAAAGGGAGAAAAACTTTGGGGTGCCTGTGTGCAACTCTACACCTTGCGTTCAGAAAACAACTGGGGAATCGGCGATTTTGGCGACCTGAAACACATGCTGAAAGAGATAGCGGCGCGCGGAGGCGCTTTCATCGGGCTGAATCCGTTGCATGCACTGCATCCAGCCATGCCAGAAAGCGCTAGTCCCTACAGCCCCTCTTCACGCAACTGGCTTAATGTAATTTACATTGATGTTAATCAAGTTGAGGATTTCAAACTCAGTGAAGAGGCGCAGAGTTGGTGGCAAGCACCAGAGACTCAACGCACGTTACAGTATTCCCGCAGCACAAAATGGGTGAATTACACTACAGTGATGGCGTTGAAAATGGCGGCACTGCGTCTGGCACATCAACAATTCGGTACGCGCCCAGAACATGATTCCCTCCAAACCACTTTCCGCCAATTTGTCATTCAGGGTGGTGAATGTCTCTACTATCAAGCCGCCTATGACGCTCTACATTGCCGACTATACGCCGAAGACAACTCCTATTGGGGCTGGCCGGTATGGCCGGAAAAGTACCACGATCCGCACAGCGAAGCCGTACAAACATTTTGCCAGTCTCACCCGCAGGAAGTGGAATTTTTCCTCTGGTTACAGTGGCTGGCCGATACGCAACTTGCAGACTGCTTTACACAAAGCCAAACAAGTGACATGCAGATTGGGCTTTACCGTGATTTGGCCGTTGGTGTAGCCGAAGGCGGATCGGAAACCTGGTGCAACCGGGTTGTCTACTGCACCAAAGCGTCAGTGGGAGCGCCGCCGGACGCCCTTGGACCACTGGGTCAAAACTGGGGCCTCCCCCCCATGAATCCTCATGTTTTACAAGCTCAGGCTTACCAACCGTTCATTAATCTGCTGCGCACAAATATGACCCACTGCGGTGCGCTACGCATTGACCACGTGATGTCGATGCTCAGGCTTTGGTGGATTCCCTATGGCGAAACCGCTGACAAAGGAGCATATGTACACTACCCGGTTGATGATCTGATGGCAATTCTGGCACTAGAGAGTCAACGTCATCGCTGTCTGGTCATTGGTGAAGATTTGGGGATTGTACCGGAAGAGATTGTGGGCAAACTGCGCGATAGCGGTGTCTATTCTTATAAAGTGCTCTACTTTGAGCGTCATGGCAATGGGGCATATCGTGCACCTGAGGATTACCCGATACAAGCAATGGCGACCATCACCACCCATGATTTACCGACCTTGAGTGGATTTTGGCAAAGCAACGATTTGACACTTGGGGAATCACTCAAACTCTACCCTGATAAAGACCTGCTTCAAGGGTTACATACTGATCGTCAAGCGAGCAAACAAGGGTTATTAGAAGGCTTACATCGCTACGGCTGTGTCCCGGAACATATCGGTCACATGGCAAAAGAGGTAGACATGTCACCGATAATAAACCAAGGGCTACATCGTTATATCGCCCACAGTGCCTGCGCACTACTGGGACTGCAACCCGAAGATTGGCTGGATATGGATAAACCGGTCAATATTCCAGGTACGGTAATGGAATATCCTAACTGGCGACGTAAATTGAATACCACTCTGGAAACCCTGTTTGGTGATGATCATGTCAATCAATTGCTGAAAGATGTAGATAGATGCCGTAAAAAAACGGGAATAGCCAGAGGTTAAATGCCGTAACGTCTATTTCTCCTCCGAAAGCATTATCCTGTCCAGTTTAAAGGATGGTTTTAATCTATAAACCATCCTTCATATTGCTGACTGTTAACACCTTGATTACCAACGTTGAGTTTTCATCAATGATAAAACAGGCATTCAGAAAAGCCTTTTTTATCTGTCAGTGTGGTTTTAAAAGCTGGATAAAGAGGCCAAGCGTACCCCGGAAAAAACAGGTAAAAACTTTAATCATCAAAAGTAAAAAGCAGTGATTAAGGATTTTTAAAAGCGGGTAAAAACTCCGATGTCATTCGGACATTGGAAGAGAAAACATCAGAAAAAACGGGTTTTAAATTGATTAAACAAGGTGAAAAGATGACAGTGTTAACCTAATAACAATAATATATCCTATCAAAACATTTAACCGTATTAACCACATTACCCCCCCTTCTTAAATAAAAGATTTCGCCTGACTGCAACAAGTTTGCGAAAAATCAGAGACTATAATTGTAGAAAACCGGGCGGCTTTTAGATTAACCCCAGAAAAGCAAGAATGTTTAGCAACATTAAAAATGATTAAAGAAATGGGCGTTAATCTTAATACCGTTAACAGTTCCGCCATCCTCACTGGTTTTAAACCTAAAAAACCAAACACTGAAAAAGAAGAAAACCTGAATATCAGTTTAATGAAAACAAGGAGGTTAAATACGATTCAGAAAATGTAAAAACCATTAAACCCACTATAATTAATCAATAAAAATCATTTATTAAGCAGATTTAAAATTAAAAACAGACAACCCCTCAGAATGAAAACTACTGCTCAAGCTTATCATATCTTTAATGTTGTTCTTTTACTTACATTTCCGTTTTACTGGTGATTAATCAACTAAGTATTAAGAAATAGGCGCCTCATTGATACCAACTTTTTAAAAGGTATAGGATGACTAAAAACAAGCTATTCATTACTGTGTTTAAACATTTATCGACAATACTACCCTTCACTTATTTTATATTTACCTAACCAACTATAACTATTTAAAAACACAAAAGAATAGAGATTAAACATTTCATTCAACAGACTGATTTAACCCAATAAATCAAAACTTTCAGTAACGTGATTAATGACATTTAGTCGCAATTCACTCACCATTAACCAAGAGTTGAAAAGCAATAATCAGGTAAAACAACATTAATAGAATAGATTAACGCTCAAGTGTTTTCTCACCATTATTTTACGAGTAAATCAATAAAAAAGAGATAAAACGATCAATTTAACCGAATTTAAATGCTAGAAAAGAGTTATCTTAAAAAACATTAACGGTGTTTTTATTCTATCAAGGTATTGATTAATGATTTATAAAGAAAAGATAAAGGGTAATGATTTATAAAAACCCGCAGAATGGCCAGTAAAGCAATATTAGTAAAACAATATTGGTAAAAACCATGTCAGTTAAAATAAATCGGATATGATTAACGTTCATTTAAACGTAAAACCACGATATATCATAATATTTAAATTTAGCAAAAAGCATATATCCAAAAGATAAAAAACGGTTAAAACCAGATACCGATTAAAATCAGACGTTAAAAAAATAACTTTTAATCACAGTTTAAAACCTGCTCTGGTTTTATGGGTATCTCAACTAAAGGTTTTAGCATTGGATGGTTATGACCGTACCTGTAATCGACAAGCGCCGGTCGGGCAATCACAATTAACAAGATGTCCCTCCAGCGCGACCGGTATTCCTTGTATATTGAACAAGTCAGAACCTTCCGCAATCGCGCCCGTCTGTTTACAGGCGGGACAAAACACCGGGGCACCTTTACAGGCAACCGAGAGTTGTTGGTTTACTAAATCGGAACCATTTAACACCTCGCCTCCGGTTGTTGTGGTATCACCTTTAAGGATAATTTTTTTACTTTCCACGACACTTCGCATTATTTTTACTCCGTTATATTTTCCGCTTCTCGCATTAAATGCCAGACAGTTGTGCCCTTCTCGGCACCTTCAACATCAAAAGCCATCGTACCCTGAGCAAAGAAGTACTGCTTGCCCGGCAGGCTATCGGTTCGCCAGATCCCGCTGACCAGTGCAGGGTGGTTGCCTCTCATAGGAGTCACTTGCAGCGGCCCCTGATCATAACGGGCATACCAGGCCAGTGTCGAAATATCATCAAAATGACCGTTACCATAGAAGTGCAATGAATGGCCTTCACGAGGTATCACCCGTATCGGACGTATTAGCTGATTAATGGCAAAATAACTCTCCGGGACACTGCCCGGTAATGGCGTCAAGTCCGGGTATTGACCGGCCCGGATAATCAGGCCATCACGGTAAGAACTCATCACCACATCCCGGTAGGGGCGCAGCACCTGACGTATCCAGTATTCCCCACCCAGTCGGTTTACAAATCGTTTGGACAACAGGGTGATCCAGTTAATGCCACGGATGGAATGTCCATACTGTAATTTTGCTGTATGAACCGCAGAATTAACCTGCAATGCAGGGTAACGCTGAGCTAACTGGTACTCTAAGGGAAAGTAGTCATGGTAATCTCTGGGCAGGACCAGACAATAACCGCAGTCCCCACTGTCCGGTTCGAGTTGTTCGCACAGAAACTCCAACCAGGCCATAAACCGGGTCATGCCCTCTTGTTCTTTCAGATAATCCCAAGGCAGCACCAGACTCAGGTAAGAGCTACTGTCGTCACCATCAGCTTCATCGGAATCCAAGTAATGCATCAGATAGCGAGGGGCTTCATAGATATTTTTGGCGTCACTGATATCCCAGGTAGAAAGCTGGTTTTTTTTCTGATTAAGAATACCTTCTTCCACTTTGGCAATATTTTCTGGGGAATATTTTTTTAGTCCTTTCAGTGAATGACGATGAAAACGCAGATGAGTACCAAACTCTTCACGAAAGCGGCTATAACAGGCCAGAATGCGTTGTTTTTTCTCCCGGGTGTAGCCTTGTTTAAAAAACAGGGTGATAGAAATTCCAAGACGAGAAACGGTCAGCCCATCGCCATTGAGGAAGGTAAACGCGGTCAGTTGTGATTTCAACTGGGCAAAGTAATCTACAGTTTCCATCATTTTCTCCGTGAGTTATGAGGCGGTGGATAATCAGTTATTCCCACATATTTGCTGCTTCCCGTACCAGATGCCAGAGGGTTGTGCCCGTCTCTGCACCTTCAACATCAAAAGCCATCGCCCCCTGAGCAAAGAAGTACTGCTGGCCAGGCAGGCTGTCGGTTTGCCAGATCCCGCTGACCAGTGCAGGATGGTCGCCTCTCAGAGGGGTGACTTGCAGCGGGCCACGGTCATAACGGGCATACCAGGCTTGTGTGGAAATATCATCAAAATGCCCCTCTCCATAAAAATGCAGGGAATCACCTTCTCCCGGAACAAAACGTATCGGACGTATCAACTGGTTAATGGCAAAATAACTCTCCGGGACACTGCCCGGGAGTGGCGTTAAGTCCGGGTATTGACCGGCCCGGATTATCAGACCATTGGAATAAGAAGTAATCACCACATCCCGGTAGGGGCGCAGCACCTGACGTATCCAGTATTCCCCACCCAGTCGGTTTACAAAGCGTTTGGACAGCAGGGTGATCCAGTTAATGCTTCGGATGGAATGGGCATAATCGTCCAGCGTGGTGTGAACAGTGGAGTTGACTTGCAGGGCAGGGTAACGCAGGGCCAGTTGGTACTCCAGAGGAAAATAGTCATGATAATCTCTGGGTAAGACCAGACAGTAACCACAGTCTCCCCAGTCAGGTTCAAGCTGTTCACATAGAAAATCCAGCCAGGCCATAAACTGGGTCATGCCCTCTTGTTCCTTTAGATAATCCCAGGGCAATACCAGACTGAGGTAAGAGCTACTGTCGTCACTATCGATTTCTCGAGAATCCAGATAACGCATCAGATAGCGAGGGGCTTCATAGAGATTTTTAGCATCACTGACGACCCAACTAGAAGGCTGATTCTTTTTCTGATTAAGAATGCCTTCTTCCACTTTGGCAATATTTTCCGGCGAATATTTTTTTAACCCTTCCAGTTCATGACGATGAAAACGCAGGTGAGTGCCAAACTCTTCGCGAAAGCGCCGGTAGCAGGCCAGAATGCGTTGCTTTTTCTCCTGAGTGTAGCCCTGTTTAAAAAACAGGGTAATCGAGAGACCCAGACGGGAAACAGTCAGTTCATCAGCATTGCTAAAAAGAAAAGAGGTCAGTTGTGATCTCAACTGGGTAAAATAATCTAAAGTATCCATATTCTCTCCGTTAATTATGAAGCAGTGGCGAATGTCACACTCGCCAATATTGCCAGTACAGCGGCTAACGCAGCAGCGCTGACTGCGGCGGCGGCAGCTAAAATTTCCACCAGTGCAATCAGCGCCGCAGCGACAGCCAAGGTGACCAGGATAACAACGGCAACACCGGCAATAATCACCACCACTTCCAGCATGCCTTCCCCCACCTCTTTTAATATTTGCATCCAGCTAATGTTTTTGAGCTCTTCCAGGGTGATATCTGAGTCCTGTTGCACGATTTGCCACTGGGCTTTTATCTCACTCTCCGTCCAAGTCACGATTTTCCCCGTTTGTTCACTGACCCAGGAAAACGCGTAGCTGACCTGATGGCTTATCGGGTCAATAACCTCTTCACACACCCACTTGCCGGCCTGATTGAGCCAGACTCCAAACTGGGCAAGGAGCTCCCGGGTACTGTCGCGGACATAATTCAACCCATTTTCGGCCAGACCCGCCACCTCTTGCCCGAGGATAACCCAGTCTTCATAGCTGGGTAAGAAAGACCACGGGGAGGTACTGACCAGCGGGAGTTTTTTGGTCAACGGCTGCGGAATAGTCCCCGGTGCACCCTCTGCGGGAGGAGCGGGTAAAGCTTCCTCATCAGGCGGCGAACCGGGGGGTAGCGGGGCCAGTGGTATCGGATTTTTATAGTGTTGAGAACCGGGCTGATAAAGTTTTCGCCACGCTTCATCGTACTGTTTTTGCTCCTCTGTGCGGCTATCGTCGACACGCATCACGCCAAAGCGGTCACGGGTAGCAATTCGGATATAATCTTTTTCCTGACTATCAGAGAGTTCATCCCCCGGAAATTTCACCTCAATCAACATCTTTAGGTTATCAGGATGCACAGAACCATCAAAGTAGGTGGCATTTCTGCCCGGCCACCGGAGAGTTTCATCTTTAACCAGAATAATATCGGGGCGCCGAATACCAACAATTTCAAATTTCTCCATATCGTCGGCAGAAGGCCGGGCAAACGGATTACTGGATTGCGGCAAATTACCACCATAACGCTGCTTAGAGACTTGACTGGTCGCCAGCATGGGCAGAGGAACGTCTTTAGTCGCTCTGATAGCAAACACCACTTCTGCTTTATAAGGCCACAGAAAATCGTGTTTATACTCTTCCACTTTGATTAATCCGCTCATGACAATCTGTTTAAGAAAGCGAATAGCCCCCAGTTTGGTGATAATCATTGCCGGCAGCCGCTGGGCATATTCAGCTTTCCTCGCCAGATAACAGGGATCTTCATCGGCGGGAAAGACGCCTATTTCCATCGTGCAGTTAATTGAGGTGACAGCCGGGCACATCTTGCCGCTATTGGATATTGCCATATTTATTTCTCCGTAAATTCCATCACATACTCTACCGGCGTGTTATCACTGACTTCGTATAAGGTTTGCTTCGGTTTCGGTGGGGTTTCCGGTGAACGCAGTTGCAGATTGTCTTCGGCCGCACTCTGCACAGTCACCGTTCTGCCCAGCCCATCAGTTTTACCCGGGATGACCTGACCATCGCTGGTGGTGATGGTGTAGGGGACATTCACCAGCGGCTTATCGCTTTGCTCACTCAGCAAGGTATAGCGGGCTGAATAATCAAACAGCGCGCCGGCGGATTTCTTGCCGGTGATATGGTCGGTCATGGTGATGCTGACCCCTTCGATACGGATATTCCCCATCGGGTCAATCACTATCTGCCCGCCGGCGTTCCCAATGGTGATTTGCCCGCTTTCCGAGTGCACCGTGAGATGTTTACCCACGGTAATTTGCTGGTTATCTTCGATGTTTAATTGATGGCTTTTACCAACGGAAATGACTTGCTGGCCTTTAATGGTCACGGTTTGATTTTGACCGACGTCAAGAGTCTGGCAGCCCTGAACGGTTTCATCATCATCGTTTTTAATGATCGCCGCGCGGTTATGCGCCACGTCTGTTTGCTGGTCATGGCCTATCTGCGTGGTTTTATCCCAGAGGATCTGCGTTTTCATATTCCGTTGAGCATGAATAAACACCTCTTCGCTGCCTCTTTCATCCTCAAAACGCAGTTCATTAAATCCCTGCCCGCCGCGAGTCTGGGTTTTAAAGGTGGTCCGGGTTTTCTCCAGCGGTAAATCAAGAGGCGGACGATTAAGGCCATTGTAGGTACACCCCGTCACAATCGGGCGGTCGATATCGCCGTTGAGATAGCTGACTATCACCTCCTGCCCGACACGCGGTATCGCCATAAAACCAAAACCGTTGCCGCTCCAGCCCTGAGCCACCCGGACCCAGCAGGACGCGAGGTCGTCCGCTTTATCGTAACGGTTCCAGTGAAAATGGATGCGTATCGCGCCATGTTCGTTCACATAAATCTCTTCGCTTCCCGGCCCGACCACCGTGGCGACTTCATCCCCGTCCGCCAGCGGTTTATAGCGGTAAGGGGGCCGCCAGTCCTGTCGCCCGGGAATAAAGGCGACCTCGTTGGTCAGGGTGGTTCCTTCGCCCCCGTCGTTCGACGCGACAGGTTGCTGCCCATAATGCGTGACAGACAGCACCTGCCAGCAGTCGTTCATGGCCTCTATGGGATGGGATTGCAGGGTAAAAATTTTGCCCGGACGCAGCCGGATACAGTTAGTTTTGGCGGTGCCGACTTTACTGTAGTTGCGTAACTGTTCCAGCCGCAATTGAGTAAACGGTTTTCCTTCCTCGTCCCACTGGAAACGGCCGTAACTTTCAAACACTGAATGGTGCCCGCTATCGTCAGACTGCTTCCGGTGTTCAAGTGCGTATTTGGGGTTAAGAAAGTTATGGTCTTTCTGGACCGTGCTGTTCGAACACAGGTATTCGCCATAACTCCACTGGTACGCGGTGGTGTCTGTCTCGTCCGTTTCAGGGTGCGTATTGTAAGTCAGTTCGATATCCGCCTGCATGCCCAGGCGGCAATCACAGAACAACGTCTGTTTTTCCTCAAACCAGAAGACAATGCCCTCTTCCGCCGCCAGCCGACACCAGAAATCATAGGCGGATTCGCGTTTTTGCGTGGTGTATTCCCGTTCGACATGGCGTTTATAAAGCGTATCGCGGGTAAATAAAATACGATGCTCTTTCAGCAGGATCGCTAAGATTTCCGGTACCGACTGTCGATGGAAAATACGGCTGTCCTGATTGAGCGTCATCAGCCACATTGTGGGGCGGACAGTGAAAATATAAACAGTGCGACGGCCATCGGTATTATCCTGTTCAACCCCGGTGATTAAACCATTAATAGTCCGTTCGGTGACGCCATTGCGGGTAATGGTCAGTGATGCGCAATCCCCCAGCAGTTCATTCAGGGGAATGTCATCACGTGAGCTCACCACCTTTAACGTCAGGCGATAAAGCTGTGACAGCTCTTCCTGTAAAGTAAATTGCGAGACCTGAAAGGTGGTTTGGGGCAGTATGCCAATTCGGCAGGTGAAAACTAATCCATCCATATTTGAAACCTTACATAACTGAACCATTATCCTGAGATGGGGATAACGCAGGAAGCCATTAAACGAGCCATGACATGCGGCTCTTTTAAATAGCGCCGGTCTGTTCCGCGGTAAAAAAATGACAGCATAAAATAGCCATCATTTAATACGTGGCGTTAGAGAGAACAACAGACCGCTTCCAGCTAAGTAGGATGGAGTGGAGACAAATAACAAAGAATTTCGCTCTCTCAATATTATGACCCCAAGATCACGATATTTATTAGATGAATATGAGGAAAATGTGATGAGCACCACACAAAATAGCTCATTAATTGCTCTCAATATCTGGAATAAATAAAAATCGCCGTAAATTTTTACCTGATGCGGAGGCAATATAAAACCCCAAAAGCGTCAAGATATTAATCCGATATATTGGGGCTAGCGATAAATAAGCTTTCATCTTGGCAGTACACGCATTTTTTCATTCCAGGCCGTTGTTGTAACGAAAACGCCTTCATGAACTCTTTCACATATTTAAGTCACTACCACATTTTGCTGCTCTTTAAAGCACCAGTCAGCGCCGATTTTGGGGTTAAGGTCAATATCCACTTCGATGACTTTTCGTATAAAACCGCCAATATTGACCCCAGATAAAATAATTCGATATTTCAACTAATCTGAACGCCCTATTAAAGGAAGCTGTTCCAGCATATCTTTAAGATTCATTGCATCCCAAGGAAGATGTTCTGCAATCCCAAGCCCAACCACTTTAGCCCGAGAAGCTGCCTTTTGGATCAGAGCCAGCACATCGGGAATGTTAAGTTTACCTTTAGCGATACCACCGAAATCATGCTCACAGGCACCCGGACGAGCGAATAATACGGAACGGAAGTTATTTTCATCCAGTACATCCAAATCGATATGAATTGCCAGACATTCGATTTTCTCTTCTTCAATCCACTTCATTACTGACTCTCCTCCCGCCCTGACATCATCCGGAGAGCAGGTTCTGATTGCGTTATCAGCAATGAATTTTTTCTCATATTCCAGCGGGCTGTGTATTCCTGCGATCATGACTCTCCGGGAAGGTACCGGGCAAGCCACGGTGGTTGTCAGATCAGGATCGCCATTGCCCATCAGTGCGCCAAGAACATGAGCGTGAGCATGCTGAAATTGAGCGGGAGTCATAACATCAGGATGCGAATCAATCCACAGTATCCCTAGCTTTTCTCCCCAGCGCTCACTCAGCCAGGCAAAAGGAGCGAGATCAACAAGACAGTCACCACCAAACGTGACGATATTATCTGGCTTATATTCACGAATAATTTTCCAGACGCTACTAAGCTGAGTTTTAAGCGCTTCCCTGCCGATAATGCCATTTTCTACCGAGAGAGGCCCGGCGGGTTCCTGAATGGGTACATGAATAACAGGCGCATCCGTTTCCGGTGCAAGCCAGTTCAGCATTTCCGCACCAAATTTATATGCTGGGTTATTTCCCCCTTGCCACTGCGGCATAACCAGCCTGATAGTATTTGAGCAGTTAGTCATTACGATACTCCTTTGCATATATGTAAAGTGTATTCAAAATCAGCTAGGCTGACGCTTCATCGATATTCCTCTTTCGCCTTATGTCGGCTGGAGTACATCTTCGAGGTAAAGATGGTGTGTAGTCTGAACCACCCTTCAATCGCTTCTATCTGACCAATGACTACTCTACCGCAAAAAACAGCAAATAAAATAACCTAATGGGATAGGCAGTAACTTGCTGAATAAGATAGGATCTTGACCTACTAAACACTAAATTAACCTTATCAATCATTAATAATAAGAAGGCATTATGTGGTTCTCCAGATTCAAACTGGCTTTTATCGCACTTTTACTTCCCTGGTTGCTAACGGTAGCAACACAAATGGCGGGAAGAATCTATCTTCTCTTAACTTATGGCAGTTATCAGCTCTTCATTGACTCTACTCAAGACGTAGAACGCATGTTCTGGATCGGCGGACTGTTTGATATTCGGATTGCCAGTTTGCTGTTTGTGCCTTGTCTGCTGATTGCGAGCTTATTCGCCATTAATAAAAATAGCTTCAACATATGGCAACACGCCTATCCGTGGTTGGCAACAACACTCAGTACCGTGGTCGGGGCTTTGACGGTAAGTAATGTTTACTACTATGCCACCTATGAACGATCGTTCGATATTTTCATCTTCGGCTTAGTGGAAGATGATACGCAAGCCGTGCTGCACACCCTATGGAATGACTATCCTGTTATCGAAAGTTTGCTCTGTTTAGCACTGTTCGCAGTGGCTGTTTTCTGGCTCTGTCTGCTCTGGCAACGCTACCTTATCTCACGCACAGAGCGCAAAACCAGCTTACCCATTTCCGCTATCGCGACGCTGGTTATTTTATCCGCCTGCTTCGTTGGCATGCGTGGCTCCATCGGTACTTTTCCACTACGTCAGGCCAATACACAGGTTTCAGAAGTCAAAATGCTTAATATGTTGACACCTAATGGCCCAATGGCACTGAACTGGGCGTTTAATGATCACTACAAAAATAGCGACTTCCCAGAAGCGACAGATGAACAAGGTAGCTGGTTATTAAACCATTTTCTGGAGAAACCAACCCCCGTAAATCTGTCACTGTTTATGGCTAAAACTGCCGACAACCCTACCGCTCAAAAAAATCCGCCTCACGTAATATTTAACGTCATGGAGAGTATGGGTTATCACCTACAAAGCTTGGATCGCCCAGATCTTGATGTTTTTGGCGCCCTACGCCAGCACTGGCAAAACGACTGGCGTTTTGAACGTTTCGTTTCCGAAGGCGATGGCACCATTGATAGTTTAAGCCGTTTCTTGATCCGCAGCCCAAACAGCGCAATCAGTCAATCCATCGCGCAGGATCTCGATTTCACCAGCAATATGTTCAAACCCTATCTGGCGAATGGTTACAAAATTATCTTCGTCACATCCGGTAACGGCGCATGGCGTAATTTGAATCAGTTCTTGCCAAACTTGGGCGTTAGTGAATTTATCGATCAGAATGGGCTGAAAAAACGCTATCCAGAAGCCCAATTTGGTACTTGGGGCGTGCCTGATGAGTTTATGTTCCGTTATATTAAAGATCGCCTGATTCAGGCAGAAAAGAATGGGGAACATGTTCTGATTATGTCGTTGTCTACTACCCATCACCCACCGTATAAATCGCCGGCAGGTTATCAGAAAACCAACATCAAGCTGAGTGATATCGAGAAACAACGTTTAAGTCATTTGGCTAGTGGTAATGAGTTACAAGAGGTTTTCCATACTCTGCGTTATGCCAATGATCAATTAGGACAGTTTATCAGTTGGGTAAAATCTCAGTCATTGGCTTCCCATACCATTATTGCGGCAACCGGTGACCATAATATTCGAGGTATCAGTTATCCAGATGCTCATGAACTGGCAATCGGCCACGGTGTACCGTTTTATCTCTACGTGCCGCCCGCTTATCGCCAAAACGCAATTTTTGACGCGACCAGAGTCGGCAGCCATAAAGACATTTGGCCAACCCTCTACCATTTGAGCTTGTCACATACCGCTTATTACCGTACCGGCTGTAATCTGCTGGCTGAACGTCTAGACCCTATCTGGTGTCAAGGCTATAACCCGGAAGTCACTATTACATCACAAGGGGCTTATATCATGGTAGGCAAAGGTGAATTTCGACCGTGGGCAAATCAAACGGGATTATTACTCGGTGAACCTCAACCCATGACAGCAGACCAAACCAAACAGTTCCAACGTTGGCAGGTATTCACCGATCTCCTGTCATGGCAATTAAATCGTCAAGTTCACCACCAGCAATAATTGATACTTCCGTGAATCCCTTTAATCTCGATGTATTAAAGGGACTTACATGTAATCAACCTTTAACTCCCCCGGCGGTCAAACCATTGACCAACCAGCGTTGAGCAACCAGGAAAACGATGGTAATAGGGAGTGCTGAGAGCACAGCGGCAGCGGCAAAATCTCCCCAAAGATAGTTCTGTGGGTTAAGGTATTGCTGCATGCCCACCGCCAAAGTGTAATTGTTCACATCTCGCAGAAGCAGTGAGGCAACAGGCACTTCCGTAATCACACCAATGAAGGAAAGAATAAATACCACTGCCAGAATCGGTACCGAAAGCGGTAGCAGCACCATACGGAAAGCTTGCCACGGTGTCGCGCCATCAAGCGCAGCCGCCTCTTCCAAGGAGCCATCAATGGTTTCGAAATAGCCTTTAATCGTCCAGACATGCAACGCAATCCCCCCCAGGTAGGCAAAAATCACACCACCGTGGGTATTAAGGCCGATAAACGGTACATATTCTCCTAGTCGATCAAACAAGGCATATAGCGCTACCAGAAAGAGCACCGCCGGGAACATCTGAAAAATTAGCATACCTTTCAGCACGATACTTTTACCGCGAAAACGCATACGGGCAAAGGCATAAGCGCAAGTCGTTGATAATGTCACGATACCTACGGCGGTAATAAAGGCAACCTTAACAGAGTTCCAAAGCCATAGCATCACGGGGAAAGGCGGCGGTGTAACACGACCATCCGGTGACACCACACTGTAACCAAGCGCCAATTTCCAATGCTCCCAAGAGATGCTTTCCGGGATCAAACTCCCCGTGGCAAAGTTCCCTGGCCGCAAGGAGATAGTAATAACCATCAACAACGGGAATAAGATCATGGCAATAAAGGTTAACATCAACAAATGTGTCGCCAACAAACGCCATTTCTGCGATTTGGATTGAACCATCGCCATTGCATTCCCTCCTTAGTCAAATTTAATGCGGGTGGCTTTCAGGTTAATAATCGCCAGTGCGCCAACCAGCAAAAAGATCGCCGTTGCAATCGTCGCAGCTAAACCAAAATCCTGACCGCTACCACCATCGAAAGCAATACGGTAGGTATAGTTCACTAATAAATCGGTATAGCCTGCCGGCGTCGTGGTACCAATCCGATCTGGCCTGCCATTGGTCAACAATTGAATCAGAACAAAGTTGTTAAAGTTAAAGGCAAAACTGGCAATCATTAGCGGCGTCAATGGCTTAATCAGCAATGGGAAAGTGATCTTAAAAAAGTTCTGAAACGGCCCTGCGCCATCCATTGCCGATGCTTCATATAGATCATCTGGTATTGCCTTCAACAACCCCATACAGAGGATCATCATGTAGGGATAACCCAACCAAGTATTTACTATAATCAGCATGGTTCGGGCCAACGTAGGATCGGTAAGCCAAGCGGGCTTAAGACCAAACAAACCATTAAGTAACAGATTAATCTCGCCGAAACTCTGATTAAACAATCCCTTAAAAATCAAAATGGAAATAAATGATGGCACGGCATAAGGCAGAATAAGTAGCATACGATAAATGCCACGGCCTTTCAGCGCTTCCCACTGCACGATGCAAGCCAAAACCATGCCAACAGCGACCGTCAACACCACAGTGATCAGAGAGAACACAACCGTCCAAACAAAAATAGAGAAAAACGGCTTCTGAATACCTTCATCCTGTATCACACGCAGGAAATTTTTCCAGCCGATGGAAACCGTAAATCCAGGTGTCAAAGTCTCATTTCCCCATTGTCCCTCAGCATTGACAGACTGATAGAAACCGGTATCGGTATTGGGGCGATAAAGTGTGCCTGTTTGATTGTCGGTGAGGGTTTTACCATCTTCCCCAAGCAAGTATTGGAGATGTACGCCAGAGAATTGACGTAGAGAACTCATTTTAAGTCGGCTGCCATCCGGTAAAACGGCAACCAACTGGTTCAGCGCCTGTCGATTTTGGGTGATAGTGCGCAATGCCGCCGCTTCACCGTGCTGAATGTTATCCTGCTCATACAAATGCAGAGCCGTCTCTTTCGTTGCCGACAGCGAGAACGGTTCGGACACCAGTTGCTTAGTCTGACCCGGTACATTCAGTGCTAAAACCCACTGTTCTGATTTTGGGTAGAGTTTGAAAGCCAATGTTTGCCCTGACTGATACTGACGACTCATCAAGACAGATTGCGCACGTTCAAAAGTCAATTGATTGGTACTGCTATAGTTAGTAAAGGCGATAGCAATGGTGCAAATAAGCGGAAACAGTACAAACAATCCCATTCCGGCTATACCCGGATAAACATAGCGCCAGGCATAAGTATTGCGGTTAGCGAAAACGTAAACCCCTGTTCCCAACAATACCAGCGTCAGCATTGCAAACAGATACTCTCCCTGGGAATACATCAGTACCACCAGATAACCGGTAAAGAGTATACACAGGCTTACTGCAAACCATTTCAGAGCAGAATGCTGCCACCATGATGTTTTTTCGAGCGTCGCTGACATAATGCTCTTCCTTTTTACTACGACGTAACAGCTTTACGGATAGCTTAATCAATCTTCCTGCAAACAGGCATCCATACTGGTTGCAGGAAAGAGGCACCCTTCAAAAGAAGAGCGCCCACAAGTTACTTAGTCATACGGGCTTCCGCATCACTTAATGCGGCATCAACGGTTTGACGACCAGTCACCGCATTAACAACAGCGCTGCGCATGGCGTACCAGAAACTACTCATTTGTGAGACGTTCGGCATGATTTCGCCTTTTTGAGCATTTTCCATTGTGGCGGCAATACGTGGGTCCTTAGCTAAAATATCCTGATAGGATTTCAGTGACACAGCCCCCAACGGCTTATCCCGATTCACCATCTCCAGACCTTCATTGGTCAGTAGGTAATTTTCCAAGAACTCCTTCGCTAACTCTTTATTCGGGCTAGCAGCATTGATGCCTGCCGTTAATACGCCGACAAACGGCTTAGACGGATGGCCTTTAAACGTCGGCAACAACGCCACGCCGTAATTTATCTTGCTCTTTTCAATGTTAGTCCACGTCCACGGACCATTAATGGTCATCGCCGTTTCACCTTTGTTGAACGCGGCTTCGGCAATGGAATAATCAGCATCTGCGTTCAAATGCTTATTTTTCACCAAATCTATAATAAAATTCAGCCCTGCTTTGGAACCTGCATTATTCACTCCGACGTTCTTCACATCATATGCGCCGTTTTCCATCTTGAACGCATACCCCCCGGCCGCAGCAATCAGCGACCAAGAGAAATATGGCTCTTGCAGATTAAACATAATGGCACTCTTGCCTTTGCTCTTGAGTTCCTTATCCAGAGCCGGGATCTCTTCCCAAGTTTTTGGTGGTGTCTTCACCAAATCTTTGTTGTAGATAAGAGAGAGGGCTTCAACTGCGATAGGATAACCGACTAGTTTACCGTCGTAGCGCACGGCATCCCAAGTAAACGGGAATAGCTTATCTTTGAAGTTCTGATCCGGCGTGATTTCTGCCACCAAACCAGACTGTGCGTAGCCGCCAAAGCGGTCATGGGCCCAGAAAATAATATCCGGCCCATCACCGCTTGCTGCGACTTGTACATATTTCTCTTCAAACTTATTTGGATGTTCAACGGTAACATTGACGCCCGTATCTTTTTCAAACTTCTCACCAACTTGTGCCAGACCATTGTAGCCTTTATCACCGTTGATCCAGATAACCAGCTTACCTTCTTCAATTTTTGCAAAAGCGGAGGCAGATAACGCTAGCGTGGCTAAGGCAGAAAGCGCTAAGGTACGAGCGCTCGCTTTTAAAGTTGTTTTTATCATCATTCCGTCCTCATAGTTTGAAAGGTTCAGAGCGAACTGTTTGGTTACATTGGCGGAGGGTATTGAGCTAGTGTGCGATCAACAATGGAAAGACTCATCCTCCCCTACTCTACGCCCTACCCGGGATGCGTGTGATCTCTATTCCAAAAACAGAAGAACCGTGCTACTGACCACAAAAAGGGACTTCTTTTTTTGCGATAAGTATCACAAATTATCCATTAGCTCATACCTCACCACCTCAGTAACGCTTATCTCATCCTCCTAACTCCTCCCCCATAAAAAACTTCGGTATGGAGGATTTACTCCCCCGTTATCTTAAACACACTCTGGTTTATTATTTTTCACCGCGAATTGCGGTGATAAGTCCGGGGGAACACATGTCGAGCGTCACACTACACAATGTATCGAAGGCTTATGGTGAAACTATTATTTCCAAGAGCATCAACCTTGAGATACAAGAAGGAGAATTTATCGTTTTTGTCGGTCCATCCGGTTGTGGAAAATCGACAATATTAAGGATGATTGCGGGTCTGGAAGATGTAACTTCCGGTGATTTGCTGATCAATAACATCCGAATGAACGATGTGCCCCCCGCCAAACGCGGCGTTGGGATGGTTTTTCAGTCTTATGCGCTGTATCCCCATCTGTCCGTTGCAGACAATATGTCATTCGGCATGAAACTGGCGGGCGCTAAAAAAAGTGATATTCAGCAACGGGTAAAGCAAATTGCCGAGATGCTTCAACTCGCTCACCTGCTTGATCGCCGCCCTAAAGCCCTATCAGGCGGGCAACGTCAACGTGTTGCCATTGGCCGTACTCTGGTCGCTGAACCCAGTGTTTTTCTATTGGATGAACCTCTTTCCAACCTGGACGCCGCGCTGCGCGTCCAAATGCGCATTGAAATCTCACGTCTGCATAAGCGTCTGAAATGTACGATGATTTATGTCACTCACGATCAGGTTGAAGCGATGACGCTAGCCGACAGAATCGTGGTGCTGGATGCCGGGGATGTCGCTCAGATCGGCAAACCACTTGAACTATACCACTATCCGGTTAACCGCTTTGTCGCCAGCTTTATTGGCTCACCCAAAATGAATTTCCTGCCAGTTAAAGTCACGGCTACCGCTATTGATCAGGTGCAGATTACTCTGCCTAACCGGCAGCAAATCTGGCTGCCCGTAGAAAGCAAGGGAGTAAAAGTAGGCAGTAATGTCTCTCTGGGAATACGTCCTGAACACCTCCTGCCAAGTGATATCGCTGATGTCACGTTGGAAGGCGTAGTGCAGGTTGTCGAGCAGTTAGGCAATGAAACCCAAGTTCATATTGAAATCCCGGCCATTCATCAAAATCTGGTTTACCGCCAACCTGATGTTGTGCTGGTGGAAGAAGGATCTACCTTCACCATCGGGCTACCCCCTCACCGCTGCCATTTATTCCGGGAAGACGGAACGGCATGTCAGCGTCTGCATCAAGAACCCGGTGTTTGAGCCTGAGCTAATCAAAAAACGACAGGAGAAAAATTGATGAAATCAATGCGTATATTACCTATCTCACTAACCATTATGGCCGGATTACTGTCTATTCAGGCATCAGCCGTAGAATTCCACGGTTACGCCCGTTCTGGTATTGGTTGGACCGGCAGCGGCGGTGAGCAACAGTGTTTCAAAAGCACCGGCGCACAGAGCAAATACCGTTTAGGTAATGAATGTGAAACCTATGCTGAACTTAAGCTAGGTCAAGAGCTATGGAAGGACGGTAATAAGAGTTTCTACTTCGATACCAACGTGGCTTATTCCGTGGCGCAACAAAATGACTGGGAATCCACCGATCCCGCGTTCCGTGAGGTCAATGTTCAAGCGAAGAACGTCATCGATTGGTTACCCGGCTCAACACTGTGGGCAGGTAAACGCTTTTACCAGCGCCATGACGTACATATGATCGATTTCTACTATTGGGATATCTCAGGTCCGGGCGCTGGTCTGCAAGATATTGATCTCGGCTTTAGCAAGCTCTCTCTGGCTGTTACCCGTAATACCGAATCTGGCGGTTCTCATGGTTGGATTGCCGGTCAACGCGATCAAATACCCACCTCCAATGATGTCTACGATATACGTCTATCCGGCTTGGAAGTTAACCCAGGCGGCAATCTGGAGCTTGGTTTTGACTATGGACGCGCCAACGCGCGAGATCACTACAAACTTGACCGTAATGCCTCCAAAGATGGTTTCATGTTTACCGCCGAGCATACACAGAGCATGCTAGGAGGCTTTAACAAATTTGTCGTACAGTACGCGACCGATTCCATGACCTCCTACAACAGCGGTCATTCCGAAGGTGCCAGCGTAAACAATGACGGTTATATGTTACGTATCCTGAATCATGGCGCGATTAATCTCGCGGAAAAATGGGACCTCATGTACGTGGCGATGTATCAGGATACTGACCGTGATAACAACAATGGCAACACATGGTATACGGTTGGAGTACGTCCAATGTACAAATGGACACCGACGATGAGCACTCTGCTGGACATTGGTTATGATAACGTCAAATCCCAACGTACCAATGACACCAATGATCAGTACAAAATCACCCTGGCCCAACAATGGCAGGCCGGTGACAGCATTTGGTCCCGCCCGGCTATTCGCCTGTTCGTCACCTATGCAAAATGGGATGAAAAATGGGGTAATGCGAACAAAAAAGACGGTTACATCGATGGCATGGCCTACCGTGATACCGCAACGCATAAATTCAGCCGTGGCGACGATGATGAATTTACCTTTGGCGCACAATTCGAAGCTTGGTGGTAATCCGGTTACAACGATTTGATCTCAGATCAATCAAATGATTTGTAATGGTTAACGCCTTTTGGACTGATATACCTCCTAACAGTGGGGTGGGTATCAGTCTCTTTTTTCAACCGAACAAGGGTAACAGATGAAAACTAAACTGCTTTCATGTTGTCTTAGCGCTGTACTCTGTAGCGCATTTCCTCTTATAGGGTATACAACGCCCATTACCGCGACTCAAACACCTATAACAACTCAAGCAACCACGACACAGGATATTGTCGCCCCTTCCCTCTCGATAACAGCATTGCAAAAACTGAGCTGGCAACCGATTAATACCAGCGATACTCAGACCATTATCCTCAATGCCGCATCTCAGCATCTTAATGAGGGAGATATTCAAGGGCCGATAGCAGCATTCGCGCTGCCGGCAAACCGAGGCTCTCTGGATATTACCCTGAGCAGTTTAGTGCAAGATAAACAAGTTTACGTACCAAATGTTTTAGTACTGGATCAAGGGTTACGCCCCGCCGCATTTTACCCGAGCAGTTATTTTTCCTATGAACGTCCGGGGGTTATGTCCACTGATCGGCTGGAAGGCACACTAAAGCTCACACCAGCACTGGGACAACAACAAATTTATATACTGGTCTACACCACTGGTACCGATTTGCAGAAATCCACCCAAATGGTTGATCCCGCCAAAGCTTATGCTCAAGGCGTCGGAAATGCCGTTCCCGCTATTCCCGATCCTGTTGCTCGCCATACGCCAACAGGTACGTTGAAGTTGAAAGTAAAATCAGAACAAAACGCCGGCAACATCACGATTGGTCAAGTTTTCTCAAGTCCAGCACAAGAACCGATCATTGTCGGGCCAACACAAGCCATCGTAACGCCGTCTACGCTGCAAAAAGTCAAACCAGTCCTGAGTGATACAGAACGATATTTCAGTGATGCAATCAAAAAGGAAATTAATAACGGCAATATTGATAAGGCACTCAAATTGCTGGATGAAGCGGAACGCCTTGGATCTTCAACGGCACGAGAAACATTTATCAACAGTATCAAAAACAAAGGGTAAACAAATGCTCTCCGAAAAGGAGCGCATTGGGTCTAACCCCTTTTTACACACATCCCCCAGAAATGGGGTTTTTGTGTATACAAATAATTGTTATGATAGATATCTATACACAAAACACCCTTTAAAGGGGTTTTAGAATAGAGATAATAAAATGGATAGACTCACAGCGATTAACAAATTAGATGAGTTCAGCAAAATGGGAAGAGCCATTTTCCTTTTACAGGATTTGGAAGTCATCTTTGCTGACGAGACTTCTCGGACATTGCAAAAATCTATTGATCGCCTCATCAAAGCCGGACTGTTACTTCGCATTACCAAAGGAGTTTATGTCTATACGCGGGCCAGCATGGGAAGCTATCCCCTGGAGACTATCGTCAAAAATATCCGACGAGGCGAATATAATTACATCAGCCTAGAGTCAGCTTTATCTCAATATGGGTTCATCTCACAAATCCCAATCGACCGCCTGACAATCATGTCTACTGGCAGAGCTGGAGAGTTTAAAACACCGTGGGGAGTCATTGAAATCACCCACACCAACAGAGAGCCTAGCGAAATTCTGAAAGCAACGTTAGAAAGCCGTGGCCCCCTGCGTATCGCAAAAAAAGAGACTGCTCTGCGTGACCAAAAAAGAGTGGGGAGGAACATGCATTTAGTTCAAATGGAGGAACTCAACTATGTCTAGCCAAGTGAACTTTAACGCCATTGTTGCTGCCACTGAGCCGTTTGCCATGAATGCGACTTAAGGGTTCCTTCTATTTCCTCTGTTTGTTGAATCAGTATCAGCCAGTCTTCATAGAGTTGTTTCAAAACCCTGCGGGCAATAGCAGTTAATCCATTATCTACGTCCTCAAGTGCTTCAAGCAGCGGAGCGTTGCGGAAAAACGATGCCATATTCTGCTGCCAATCCTCCAATTTGACTAGAGATAGATAACAACGCGTTTTTAAACTATAACTGTCGTACATTAGATCTGAGCTAATACAGGTAAAGCCTTAGTGATTCTTAACAGGAAATTATTTTCGTAAAGAAAGGCAATAGAATTTTTTATTGCTTGATGATCTCTGATTTTATATTCGTCAATAATGAGTTGTAATTTTTCAGACAACTCAATAATACTACCTGATTTATAAAGTTCACCATTTAAATTATTAATAATATCGCTCGGACCACACTGGCAATCTGAACTTATACAATAGATACCATAAGATATTGCTTCCGCTAATACCATACCAAAACCTTCATATTTTGATGTTAAAATAAAAGCGGATACTTCTTTTATGTTATCCATCACAAACTCCCAAGGCTGATCTCTCCAACCGTGCCAAATAATATTATTATTTATATTGAGTTGTGAAGATAATTCTCTTAAATAACCCTCATCATCACCAGAACCTACCATATGTAACTCCCAATGACCATGCAATTGTGAAAGAGCTAAAAAGAGTTCAGTTAAATTTTTCGACTTATAGGCAAGAATTCTGCCAACATATAAAAATCTAGCCATGTGTTTTGGTTGAGAAATTATAAAGGGATTCATTTTGATAGGATTGAAAATAAGATGAAGCTTCTCTGGTTTTATTCCAAAGGATAACATTTGATCTCTTAAACCAGAACTGATGACAAGGTGCTCGTCGGCACAGCATAAATCTTTAATTTTCTGTGGAGTAGGATTCCTAATTGAAGTATGCAGCCAAGAATAAGTTTTTACCGGGAAGTTAACATTTTCACAGGAAAGTCGAGTAATATTACAGGATGTCGTATCTAAACTTATTAGAACCTCAGGATGAAACCTTTCTAATATCAAAGATAATTCACATGCAATATTCTGGCGAGATTTATCACTGTTTGACATTAAAGAGATATGTTGAGCATGAGATAACCAAGCAAGATTTTCAATTTTGTTTATCTCATTTAGCGATACAAATATGAAATTAATTTCAATATTGGCACGGCCAATCAAATTTATTAAATTTGAACATACCGTTTCTACCCCGCCATACCCATTCAAAAAAAGATCATGGTATATTATAAATATATTTTTCATTATTAATCCTTTATTGAACTAACCAAAAACGCTCTTGTATTTTTGATTTACTAATAGAGCAATAATATTTCTCCAATGAAATTAAAAGATTTGATTCATTCCCAAACAGAGGTTCTAGTTGAGAATCATAAAACAGGATGTTTTGCATTTTTTCTTTTAAATCGATATCCACCAATATAGCATGCATATCAAATTTATTATTTCGTAATAAAGCACTTTCCAAGCTGTCGGGATCAATAGTAGGGTATTCCCCTAAAACATAGGGAAAATCTTCATAAAGCAATATTTTTAACTTATGGGAGCCTTTTATATTATGGACAAGATTATTTATTATAATGTGGTCTACATGTCGACCTATTCCCAAAGGGGCATAGATATAGTCAGGTTGATAATTTAACAATATTTTGTCGATAAGATCTTGAGCCATATCGGATGCATAATCTGATTTATGTGCCAAGCCACTATAAATCCCGGCAGAATTATTATACATAGGTTCACCGCATTGATCGGTTCTATAAATGCAATCTAAAATTTTACCATGTATCGGAATGGCTGATAATTTATTGCAAAAAGCAATATCCTCATTAGCTCGCTTTGAATAAAGTTTTATAAATGAATTCATATTATCATTACTCTCAGAGCGTAAGTAATAGGATGTAAGATTTTCGTCATATTCAGTAAAAAATGTTAAAACAACCACCTGTTGATTTTCTGAAACCAATTTATGTATTAAACCACCAGCGCTTAAAGCCGCATCATCTAAATGGGGGGATAGAAATAAATGCATCATTTTAAATCTCCATACAAAGGCTGTTATATTTTATTTCCATAAGTACGATATAAATAGCGGCTAAATCAATGCGTATTCCATCTCTGTTTTTTATAAAATCTGAGTTATTAACATTTGGCTTTTCTTTGGACTGGACTCTTTCATCATCGGCATAAAATTCTTTCATTATATCAAACCAACTAGCATGAATTCTTTCTGCCGCAATTTCTATTATACTGTCACTGTGACCTAATATTGTCATTAAATCTGAAAAAATGGCATCGTTTGTAGAAAGTAACATCTCATAATTGAAATTGTCGGATGCAATATTGTCATCGTATAAATAAATATTTTTCATCACTTCCGATATAATACTCAAATCGCTCTTGATTAGCCTCTTTTCGAACTTCTTCTCTTTTTCTGTGAATGCTTGATAAGGTTTTAAAAAATTGACTTGCAAGTTGTACTCAATTTCAAGCTTTGTAATTGAATCTTGCGTAGCAGTTCTATTATCGATTAGATATTTTGCACACCATAAATCATGTATACAAGAGGCAAGCATATCTAAATTACCGTCCTGTTCCAAAAATGAGCATATCTCAGAAAATAATTTAATTTGTGAACCATTTAGCTGGGTATTTAAAGTTATATGGCCAGGATTAAATATAAATGAAGCTTGTTTTAATCTTCTCTGAATCTCTTTGGTTAAATATGTTGAATTCAAATTAACTTCGTTATCCAGCAAGTTTTTTTCATTTTCTTTATTCATGATTCATCTCCTTTTCTTTATTCATTAACCTTATTTCCGTTGATGATATATCTAAGCGAAATAGATTTTCTGGAATAGATTCAAATAAAAAACGGTGTTCCTTACTAATATTTACCAAATCATCAACTGCATGATATTTATTATTAAAAAAACGTCCAGCCACCAGAAATCGACAATCATTACTATTAATTGTCATAAGAGATTTTTTTAACCCTTCTTCACCGCCATAATAAATAGGGTTATTAATTTCTTGACATAAATCAGCGCCAATGACGAAAATTGCTCCTTGATAAATATGCGATTTATCAGTAAAAAACGTAGCGTCACTTAAAATTACCTCACCCTTCTCCTTGAATTGCCCTATCCTCTTGAAAACTTCATCGGTTGAAATGGTAAGTTTTACCGCATTTTTAATTGACAGTTCATAATAGGGTTTTCTTTTAGTCATCGCTGTAGCGATTTCTTTTAATTCTTCATGGCCTTTATGAAGTGGATTGAAAGAGCCAGATAAAATTAAAGCATTTTTCCAGTCTATGTTTGTATTACTAAAATCCCCTTTTCTATCAACATGTATATAATTCAACTTGCCATCAATTAAATCGCTTATATAACGCTCATTATTGTTAGGCATATTCATATATGTTCCCATATGTTATTATTGTTAATAAAATATATATCATTTCCTTACGATTTTATATATTCCTAAAACTCTATCATTATATTATTTACTCATGGTGATTAATAACACATCTTTATTTCCTTAAAATAAATATCAAATTAATTTACTTAGCTATTTGTTAGCAGAGAATCCCTGTGTTTTAACATTAACGCTATGAATTTTAAATATTTTATTCACCGTTCCACTTATTGCTGAATCGTCTAAGTTATCTGAATTATTCTCATTAATTATCACTATTTCCTTCACAACTTCCCTCAGTAATTTCAATCAAGGCAGATTTTATTTTTAAAATATCTTTCGTTGTATGCGACGTATCAAGGCTAACCCGAACAGCACCATCAGGATAAGTGCCAAATTTTTTATGGGCTAATGGCGCGCATTGCAATCCAGGACGGGTAATAATATTGTATTTGTTCTCAAGTATATAAGAGACCTCTCCGGGATGATAACCTTTTATTGTAAAAAGAATTGTTGGTAACCCGACTTTATGTTTACAAATTAATTTTACTTTCTTTAATTGTGATAGTTCATCTATAAGAGTTGCACGCAAAATTTGTAATTGATTTTGAATATTCTCTATGCCAATTTTTTTTAAACGCCTTATAGACGCCAACAATGAAAGTATGCCAATCGTGTTTTGTGTTCCTGATTCATACTTGTATGGCATTCCCATTGGTTGTGTTGTTAATCTTGATAATACACCTGTCCCGCCCTGGATTAATTCATTATGAGAGAATCCATTATCAAGAATAAAATACCCGCCAATACCAGATACTCCTCCTAAGCTTTTATGCCCGCTAAAAACAAGGTAATCAATATTACCTTTAGATAAATCAATTATTTGTGAACCAAAAGATTGTGAACCATCAACTAAAACCATCGCACCGTATAAATGCGCAAGTTTTCCTACCTCATCTATATTACAAAATGTACCAATAGTATTGGAGCAACTATGAACCACTAGTAACTTAGCTTGCTTATTCTTTAATAAAAATTCCAAATGCGACATATCAATTTCACCATCTGTCACATCGATAAATTGACTAGTTACCCCAATATCTTTTAAATGTTCTAAGGGCCTAAGTACTGAATTATGTTCTAAATGAGTAGTAATGACATTATCACCCGGTTTAAGCGTACCTTTCATACACTCGTTGAGTGAATACGTTGCTCCTGAGTTAAAAATGACTGTCCCATGTCCATTTAATTTTGTTTGTTCGATAAATTCGTGTCGGCACTCTTCAACCAGTTCAGTAACCTTTTTAGATTGTTGCGATAAAGATCGCCCTGGAGTTACCCCAAGCGTGTCTAAGTACATATTTATTATGTCTTTCACTTCTTGTGATTTTGGCCATGAGGTAGAAGCTACATCTGCATATAACATTCTTCAATCTCCATATGATCATTAATATATAATTTGAATTTTTTAGCAGTCGCATCCATCTCCTTTATTCCTTCATTATCTCTCCAATCGGATCTCTCAGGCACATTTAAATTCTTTGCCAATACTGTTCTTATCATTCCTCTCTCAATGAAATCTGATTCACCTATCGTAAAAACATATTTATTACCACTATCTTCAACGTAAATATAGGGGCCAGTCTCACCGAACATCTTAAGTTCATCCAGTGAGTCTATTATATGCATTTTAAATTGATCCTTTAATCTATTATGAAGATCAATCTCGGTGGGGAAACAACATAAGTGTGCATGATAACAATACTTTTGATTTGGGTCCATGATGATACAACCACCGGCTCGTCCATTTTCATAGCAAAGAGGATTACTTATATTATAATATTCTCGATAAAAATCATTTATTATATTCTTAAATTCTTTCAGCTCTTTTATTGCTTCTTCATCGTATATCTCTGCAAAGCACCGGTATCCCCCCGCATCAGTCTCACACTTGTTAGTGGCAATAATAATATAGCCCTCAATTATCTGGCCTTTGGGTACGAAAACATAGAAATATTTTCCTCGTAAAAGTATTTTATCTTTTTCAAAGGAAGACTCTGGGTGACAAAAAATACATCCCATTTTAAACTCCTTTATCGTTTGTCTATTCTGCTGATAAATATATTTTCATGACACAAATTGAAATCTTCTTCGGTATGCCAGGCAATCATCATGCTAAATTTATTTATAATGCTATATTTGTTCAGTCTACTTTGCAGTTCAGAATAAATAGGATTTGGTAAAATTATTCTGCATTTCCCCCTAATAGCGAGACAAGAATCAATTATAGCTAGAACTGCATAGGGAGCTGTGTTTGACAAACCTATCACTTCTACCGTGGTATCATCAAAACCTAGTATCGCGACTTCTTCTCCAACAGTTAATAGCTTAATATCTCTATAGCGAGGACATTGCTTTGCGTAAGCAATCCAATTGTTATTTACTTTCCTGCCGAAAAAATTGATTTTATTAATACTATCTATTTCATCAAAATCATTCAGATCTACATCTATTTTGGTAGCTCCTTCCACCACTATTTCTGTAAAATCAAAAACGTTCACTTTGCTACAGATATATTTCTCAAAAATTTTTGCATAACACTTGATCTTTCTTTCATCTGAGTAACAAATCGTCGCATCGATATCATCACGGTGTGTTTGTCTGGCACTTTCTATTACCAAAGTTCGCGATTTTACACTTTCATTTACACCAAAATCGCTAAGTATATTAACGGATACTCGTCTGTATTTAAGACTAAACTCACACTTTCTTGTTATAACAATTGACAAGTATATATCGTTTAACTTATATAAACATGCTTTTATCTCACTAGAAAGATTATATTTCTTTTCTTTCAGATTTTTCCAAATAAAATAATCCAAGCTGCCTATATCACGCTTATAAAAATCATTGATTAAAATATAATTATCTTCCGTTATATCTTCATAGACTAGGGTTACTCCATTCTCCATTATTTTGTCCCATCATTTATATTGGCGACAATTGCTTTTCATTTTTAGTTTATATTCATTTCCGAATAGATGAATCATGAAATATTGTATTTTATGACCTGTATCATAATTTAAAGATACAACAGGATAAAAAACTGCGATTATTTATCCTGAGAAATCAAATTGAAGTCTCCATCAATCATGCAAGAATATGGATAAAAATAAGGTCTTTAAAGAGAATAATCTTTCATAAATTCTATGTGATGGGACTTTAAATGAAATAATCACATTAACAAACCCCCTGAATTAAATACGATGAGCTACTTCTGTATGCCGAATAATATTCTTTACGATAGCCAAGGTGATTTTGCCGGTACTAAGTTCATGGAATACTTAATCATCAGTGTATATTTCAACGTGCATGAGCGCTGCTTGAATCACTGTACACTCAACTATCCTGCAACTATTCCCCTCCCGACTCTACACGAAGATTCCCACTTCATTGGCTGTCGCGTTCATAAGGCGGTGGCGGCCTGAGAAGTGGGAAACCTCGCCGTTTTTTACGGCGGGGAACAGTCACTAATGCTCTAATCCCATCTTTACCTCTAAATGTCAAAGCACAGAGAATTACAACGTAATTTGTGGGTTCTGGATACCACAGGCTTGTGCATAGCGCACTAATGTTTCTATACTAGCTTTTGTTACATTATTTTCCATTTTCGTCACCGTTGGCGGCGTAACCCCCATTCTTTCCGCGACTTGTGAGCGAGTCAGTCCAGCAAACTTACGCCACTCTGCAAGTGTTTCTTGCAATCTTTCCTTACGTTCTTCAGCTTCATAAGCGGCTTTAAATTCAGAGTCTTTCATCATTTCTGCCAGAATCTCTGAATGTGTCTTATATTTCTTCTTCATGTTTCATTTCCTCCAATCTGCGAAATGCTAAAGCTATCTCACTTGGGTCGATTTTTTGTGTCTTCTTTATATAAACTCGCAGCATATATATTTGCTTTCCTGTCTGATATACCCACAATCCGCGTGCTATATCTCCCCCCATTGTTCGAATTTCGTAAAGACCATTTCCCAAATGTTTTGTGTCAGGTTCACGTAGTGAGCGAGGATCTTTTTCCAGCTTTCCAATCAACCTTACAAGTTTTACCCCTACTTTTGCTGGCAAGGACTTAATTTCTTGTTCGGCCTCATCATGGTATTTAACTATAAACACTCTGATTTCCTCCTAATGCAAAAAATTAACCCAAAGGATAATTTTCATCAAGAGGAAAATTGCATTTTAATGAAATGTCACTTCTGACTAGATTTCTTGACTATAGATTCCATCTATATAGCATTTGACCTATATTGAACAATAAGTAATCATGTGGACTATCGAGACGACGGACATCTTTTGATGCGTTGTTCGATGCTTTAGATGGCACCGACAAGGCCAATGTGCTGGCTTCAATAGCTGACCGTAAGTTCACGGCACATCTGGAAAAGTTAAAAAGGAGTAAACACTATGGCAAGAACTCTTGATCAAATATTAGCAAATGAAAAAACCGAAGTTGTCGCCAATGCACAAACTGCGGCAACAGAGATGTTGCTAAACATCCATCTGGCAGAACTCCGTGAGCGGGTACAAAAGACCCAAGGAGAAATAGCTCTGGCTCTTGGTATCAAGCAACCCACGGTTTCTGATATGGAGAAACTTGGCCGCGACTTGAAACTGTCTTCCCTCAAACGTTACGTTGAGGCAACGGGTAGCAAGCTGCGTCTCGATATCGAGTTACCCGACGGTACCCACTACGGATTTTCCGTTTAATCACAAACACTCCGGCAGCCCTCGCGGATATATTCAAGATCAATGTCCGCATCGACTTTACGTGCCAGATGATTGTGAGGAACAAAGTCTCAAGTGAACGCTGTTCGGAAAGAAAAATTTGGGAAGAGGATTCTTAACGTGGCGGCAAGTTCCATTTTGTGAACGA
The DNA here is from genome assembly GCF_001684335.1 of Photorhabdus namnaonensis. GTDB lineage: Bacteria > Pseudomonadota > Gammaproteobacteria > Enterobacterales > Enterobacteriaceae > Photorhabdus > Photorhabdus namnaonensis. Next base: position 82,308 of record NZ_LOIC01000034.1, on the reverse strand, counting down.
AACTCGATTAAAACAGAACGCCAAGTAAAAAACTGGCACGTTATTAAAAAGTTGAAATGCCCTCTCAAAAGAGGGCATTTAGTTAACTAGCGTGTTCTAAGAATTACTTCTTATCGCCACCAAAACCGGCATTCAATAGTTCTGCCAAGTTTGCAGTTGCTTCATCTACACTCACTTGCGGTGCTTCAGAAGGCTCATTCAACTGACGACGACGCATGCGATCCTGATGGTAAGCATAACCGGTACCGGCAGGAATCAGACGACCAACGATGACGTTTTCTTTCAAGCCACGCAGTTCATCACGTTTACCCGCAACCGCAGCCTCAGTCAGTACGCGGGTCGTTTCCTGGAACGATGCCGCAGAGATGAAGGATTCAGTTGCCAGAGACGCTTTGGTGATACCCAACAGGTCACGGCCATAAGTCGCAGGCACTTTACCTTCTTGTTCCAGCTTACGGTTTGCCACTTTAACGCGGGCGTATTCAACCTGTTCGCCTTCCAGGAACTCGGAACTACCTGCGCTTTCAATGGTCGCTTTACGCAGCATCTGACGAACGATAACCTCAATGTGTTTATCGTTAATCTTAACCCCTTGTAAGCGGTAAACTTCCTGAACTTCGTTGGTGATGTAACGGGTAACCGCATGAACACCACGCAGGCGCAAGATGTCGTGTGGAGATTCTGGACCATCAGAGATCACGTCACCACGTTCAACCACTTCGCCCTCGAACACGTTGAGCTGACGCCATTTAGGGATCATCTCTTCGTAAGCATCACCACCATCTAATGGGGAGATAACCAGACGGCGTTTACCCTTGGTTTCTTTACCGAAGGAGACAATACCGCTGACTTCGGCCAGGATAGCAGGCTCTTTCGGACGACGCGCTTCGAACAAGTCAGCAACACGTGGCAGACCACCGGTAATATCTTTCGTACCGCCGGATTCCTGAGGAATACGTGCTAAAGTGTCACCCGCAGAGATGCTGACGCCATCGTCTAACTGAACAATCGCTTTGCCCGGCAGGAAATATTGAGCAGGCATATCAGTACCTGGAATCAATACATCGTCACCATTGGCATCAACAATTTTCAGTGCTGGACGCAAGTCTTTACCACTACCGGTACGTTCCGCACTATCCAGAACAACCAGTGAAGATAGACCTGTCAGTTCGTCCGTCTGACGGGTAATGGTTTGACCATCTATCATGTCAGCAAAACGGATGATACCAGATACTTCACTGACAACCGGCATAGTATGTGGGTCCCAGTTAGCAACGGTTTCACCGCCATTAACGGTTTCGCCATCACCTTTACCCAGTACCGCACCGTAAGGTACTTTATAGCTCTCTTTAGTACGGCCAAATTCGTCGATCAAGCACAGTTCGGTGTTACGGGAAGTAATCACCAGTTTACCTGCGGAGTTGGTCACGGATTTAGCGCTAAACAGTTTCAGGCTACCTTTGTTACGCACCTGAATGCTGGATTCGGCTGCCGCGCGAGATGCCGCACCACCGATGTGGAACGTACGCATCGTCAACTGTGTACCTGGCTCACCGATGGACTGAGCCGCAATAACACCAACCGCCTCACCTTTGTTGATGATGTGTCCGCGAGCAAGGTCACGACCATAACAGTTCGCACAAACACCAAAGTCAGTTTCACAACTTACAACGGAGCGTACTTTAATGCTGTCAACGGAGCTCTCTTCTAACAGATCACACCATTTCTCATTCAACAAAGTATTACGCGGCACCAGAATGTCGGCAGTACCTGGTTTCAGAACATCTTCCGCTGTCACACGACCCAATACACGCTCACGCAGCGGCTCTTTAACATCACCACCTTCAATAACCGGCGTCATCAGAATACCATCGTGCGTACCACAGTCATCTTCTGTAACAACCAAGTCTTGCGCCACGTCAACCAGACGACGAGTCAGGTAACCGGAGTTCGCTGTTTTCAGAGCGGTATCCGCCAAACCTTTACGAGCGCCGTGGGTTGAAATGAAGTACTGGAGTACGTTCAAACCTTCACGGAAGTTCGCGGTAATTGGGGTTTCGATGATGGAGCCGTCTGGCTTAGCCATCAAGCCACGCATACCCGCCAACTGACGGATCTGAGCGGCAGAACCACGCGCACCAGAGTCAGCCATCATAAAGATGCTGTTGAAGGAAACTTGTTGCTCTTCTTCCCCATCACGATTAGTGACTGTTTCAGTAGACAAGTTTTCCATCATCGCCTTAGCGACACGCTCGTTTGCCGCAGCCCAGATATCGATAACTTTGTTATAACGTTCGCCGGCTGTCACCAGACCAGACTGGAACTGTTCCTGAATTTCAGCAACTTCTGCTTCGGCTTCCGCAATGATGCCCGCTTTTTTCTCTGGGATAACCATGTCATCGATACCAACAGACGCGCCTGAACGTGCAGCGTAGGCAAAGCCGGTATACATGATCTGGTCAGCGAAAATAACCGTTGGTTTCAGGCCCATCACGCGGTAACAGGTGTTCAACATTCTGGAGATAGCTTTTTTACCCAGCGGTTGGTTAACCAGCGAGTAAGGCAGACCTCTTGGTACAATCATCCACAGGATTGCACGACCAATCGTCGTATCAATCAAATTGGTGTTAACTGTGATATTGCCTTCGCCATCTTTCACTTCTTCCGTGATACGCACTTTAACGCGGGCATGCAAAGAAGCCAGCCCTGCGCGGTATACGCGTTCAGCTTCTTTAGGCCCAGTCAGCACCATGCCTTCGCCTTTGGCGTTAACACAGTCACGGGTCATGTAATACAGACCCAGAACAACGTCCTGAGATGGAACGATGATTGGTTCACCGCTCGCCGGAGACAAGATGTTGTTAGTAGACATCATCAGCGCACGCGCTTCTAACTGGGCTTCCAGTGTCAGCGGTACGTGAACAGCCATTTGGTCACCGTCGAAGTCGGCGTTATATGCCGCACACACCAGTGGGTGCAACTGAATCGCTTTACCTTCGATCAGCACCGGTTCGAACGCCTGAATACCCAAACGGTGAAGTGTCGGCGCACGGTTCAGCAGAACCGGGTGTTCACGAATAACTTCATCCAGGATATCCCATACCACCGCCTCTTCACGCTCAACCATCTTTTTAGCGGCTTTAATCGTAGTCGCTAAACCACGCAGTTCCAGCTTGCCGTAGATGAATGGCTTAAACAGCTCCAGCGCCATCTTCTTAGGCAAACCACACTGATGCAGGCGCAGGTAAGGACCTACCGTGATTACAGAACGACCGGAATAGTCAACACGTTTACCTAACAAGTTCTGACGGAAACGACCTTGTTTACCCTTGATCATATCAGCCAAGGATTTCAACGGACGTTTGTTAGAACCAGTAATGGCACGACCGCGACGACCGTTATCCAGCAAGGCGTCAACCGCTTCCTGTAACATACGTTTTTCGTTACGAACGATGATATCTGGCGCAGCCAGATCTAACAGGCGCTTCAAGCGGTTGTTACGGTTAATAACACGACGATAGAGATCGTTCAGATCCGAAGTGGCAAAACGACCGCCATCCAGTGGAACCAATGGACGTAAATCCGGTGGCAAAACTGGCAGAACCGTCAGAACCATCCATTCTGGTTTGTTGCCAGACTGAATAAAGGCTTCTAACAGTTTAATACGTTTGGTCAGTTTCTTACGTTTAGTTTCAGAGTTAGTTTCATTTAACTCTTCACGCAACGTTTCACACTCATTTTCCAGATCGAGATTTTTCAGCAAAGACTGGATAGCTTCCGCGCCCATCTTCGCATCGAATTCATCACCAAACTCTTCCAGTGCATCCAAGTATTGCTCTTCTGTCAGGATCTGACTGCGTTCCAGGCTGGTCATACCGCCTTCTACAACCACATAGGATTCGAAGTACAGTACGCGCTCAATATCACGCAATGGCATATCCAGCAACAAACCGATGCGGGATGGCAATGATTTCAGAAACCAAATGTGCGCCGTTGGAGAAGCCAGTTCAATGTGACCCATACGCTCACGACGAACTTTAGTCTGGGTAACTTCTACGCCACACTTCTCACAAATGACACCGCGGTGTTTCAAGCGCTTATATTTACCACACAAGCACTCATAATCCTTTACTGGCCCGAAAATACGGGCACAGAAAAGGCCGTCACGCTCAGGTTTGAACGTACGGTAGTTAATTGTTTCCGGCTTTTTCACTTCACCGAATGACCACGAACGGATCATATCTGGCGAGGCCAGAGCAATTTTGATCGCATCAAACTCTTCGGTCTTAGTTTGCGCTTTCAGAAACTTCAATAAGTCTTTCACGAAATGGCTCCTGTCGGAGTTAGACCTGTCAGGAGAGCGGCCCATGCCGCTCCCCCCTATGACCAGTGCAACCACTGGCTGGTAAACTGCCCGTCATCTCCATTCAGGGCAGTACCAGCGGGAATACGATTTATTCGTCTTCCAGCTCGATGTTGATACCCAGAGAGCGGATCTCTTTCAACAATACGTTGAAGGATTCCGGCATACCTGGCTCCATCTGGTGGTTGCCATCCACGATGTTTTTATACATCTTGGTACGGCCGTTAACATCGTCGGACTTGACGGTGAGCATTTCCTGCAAGGTGTATGCGGCACCATATGCTTCCAATGCCCACACTTCCATCTCACCGAAGCGTTGACCACCGAACTGCGCCTTACCACCCAGCGGTTGCTGAGTAACCAGGCTGTACGAACCGGTTGAACGGGCGTGCATTTTGTCATCCACCAGGTGGTTCAGCTTCAGCATATACATGTAGCCAACGGTAACCTGACGCTCAAATTGCTCACCGGTACGACCATCAAACAAGGTAATTTGACCAGAAGTTGGCAAGTCACCCAGTTTCAGCAGCTCTTTAATTTCTTTCTCTTTCGCACCATCAAACACCGGTGTCGCAATTGGCATGCCTTTTTTCAAGTTTTCTGCCAAACGCATAACTTCTTCATCAGAGAAAGTGCTCAGATCAACTTTCTGACGGGTTTCATCACCCAAGTCATAAGCTTTCTGGATAAATTCACGCAGTTTGGCAACTTCCTGCTGCTGTTTCAGCATCGCATTGATCTTGTCGCCAATACCTTTCGCAGCCATGCCCAGATGCGTTTCCAGGATCTGACCAATGTTCATACGTGATGGTACGCCCAGTGGGTTCAGTACGATATCTACCGGCGTGCCGTTTTCATCGTAAGGCATATCTTCGATCGGGTTGATTTTGGAGATAACACCCTTGTTACCGTGGCGACCCGCCATCTTATCACCAGGCTGAATCTGGCGTTTAACCGCCAGATAAACTTTGACGATTTTCAGTACACCCGGCGCCAGATCATCACCCTGAGTGATTTTACGGCGTTTAGCATCCAGCTTTTTCTCAAACTCAGCTTTGAGCTCGTCATACTGTTCAGCCAACTGCTCCAACTGATTCTGTTTCTCTTCATCAGCCAGACCCAGCTCTAACCAACGCTCACGAGGCAGTTTATCCAGCTTCTCAGCTTCGATGCCGCCAGCAATCAAAACAGAACGGATACGTGCAAACAGGCCAGCTTCAAAGATTTGCAACTCTTCTGTCAGATCTTTCTTCGCCTGACGCAGTTGCATCTCTTCGATTTCCAAAGCACGTTTATCTTTCTCTACGCCATCACGGGTAAATACTTGTACGTCGATAACCGTACCGGATACGCCATTTGGTACGCGCAGAGAAGAGTCTTTAACATCAGACGCTTTCTCACCGAAAATAGCACGCAGCAATTTTTCTTCCGGCGTTAGCTGAGTTTCACCTTTAGGTGTCACTTTACCAACCAGAATGTCACCGCCGGTCACTTCCGCACCGATATAAACGATGCCAGACTCATCCAGTTTGGAGAGCGCAGCCTCACCCACGTTAGGGATGTCAGCCGTGATCTCTTCAGGCCCTAATTTGGTATCACGCGATACGCAAGCCAGTTCCTGGATGTGAATGGTTGTAAAACGATCTTCCTGGACGACACGCTCAGAAACTAAGATGGAGTCTTCGAAGTTATAACCATTCCACGGCATGAACGCTACGCGCATGTTCTGACCAAGCGCCAGTTCACCCAAGTCAGTGGATGGGCCATCAGCCAGTACGTCGCCGCGTTCCACCGGTTCACCCAGAGAGACGCACGGCATCTGGTTAATACAGGTGTTCTGGTTAGAACGGGTATATTTAGTCAGGTTATAAATATCAATACCTGCTTCACCCGAATACATCTCATCTTCGTTTACTTTAATAACGATACGAGATGCATCAACGTACTGAACCACACCACCGCGTTTAGCAACAGAAGTTACACCGGAGTCAACCGCTACTGCACGTTCCATACCTGTACCAACCAGCGGCTTATCAGCACGCAGCGTAGGAACAGCCTGACGTTGCATGTTTGCACCCATCAATGCACGGTTTGCGTCATCGTGTTCCAAGAATGGGATCAAGGAAGCACCAACGGAAACCACCTGCTGAGTGGAAACGTCCATATATTCAACCTGTTCACGGTTAAATAAGCTGGATTCGCCATAACTACGGCAAGTTATCAGATCTTCAACGAAGTGGCCTTCATCATCCAATACTGTGTTTGCCTGTGCGATAACGAAGTTACCTTCTTCAATCGCAGACAGATAATGAATTTCATCCGTAACAACACCATCACGAACCAGACGATATGGGGTTTCAAGGAAACCATACTCATTAGTCTGCGCATAAACAGACAATGAGTTAATCAGACCGATGTTCGGACCTTCCGGGGTTTCGATTGGACATACGCGACCATAGTGGGTTGGGTGTACGTCACGCACTTCGAAGCCGGCACGCTCACGAGTCAAACCACCTGGGCCCAACGCAGAGATACGACGTTTGTGAGTGATTTCAGAAAGCGGGTTATTTTGGTCCATGAACTGAGACAGCTGGCTGGAACCAAAGAATTCTTTCACTGCGGCTGAAATCGGTTTAGCGTTGATCATGTCCTGAGGCATCAGTGTATCCAGATCACCCAGAGACAGACGCTCTTTAACCGCACGCTCGACACGTACCAGACCAACACGGAACTGGTTTTCCGCCATCTCGCCAACAGAACGGATACGACGGTTGCCTAAGTGGTCAATATCGTCGACTTCGCCTTTACCATTACGGATATCAATGAGTTTCTTCATGACATCAATGATGTCATTTTTACTCAGAATACCAGAACCCTCGACTTCTTCCCGGCTCAATGAGCGGTTGAATTTCATACGACCAACCGCAGAAAGATCATAACGATCTTCTGAGAAGAACAGATTTTCAAATAGATTTTCTGCTGCTTCGCGGGTCGGCGGCTCACCAGGACGCATCATGCGGTAAATCTCAACCAAAGCACCCAAACGGTCATTAGTTGGATCAACACGAAGTGTCTCGGAAATATATGCGCCGTGATCTAAATCGTTGGTGAACAATGTTTCGATAGATTTGTGACCAGCCTGGCTCAAACGTGCCAGTAGATCTAAAGAGAGCTCCATGTTAGCAGCACAGATAATTTCACCTGTATTGACATCAATGTAGTCTCTTGCAACAACTTTACCCGCAATATATTCAACAGGAACCTCAATACGGTTCACTTCGTCTTTTTCTAACTGGCGGATATGACGTGCGGTAATACGACGGCCTTTTTCAACATAAACCTTGCCGTTTGCTTCAATATCAAAAGAAGCGGTTTCACCACGCAAACGTTCTGGCACCAGCGTCATTTGCAGTCTGTTGTCACGAATTTCGAAAATCGTTTTACTAAAGAAAAGGTTCAAAATCTCTTCAGTGCTGTAATCCATTGCACGCAGAATAATTGTTGCCGGCAATTTACGACGGCGGTCAATACGTACAAACAGATTATCTTTTGGATCGAATTCGAAATCTAACCAAGAACCACGGTAAGGAATAATACGCGCGTTATACAGCACCTTACCGGATGAGTGAGTTTTACCCTTATCGCTGTCAAAGAATACACCAGGACTACGATGCAACTGGGAGACAATAACCCGCTCAGTACCATTGATAACAAAGGTACCGTTGTCAGTCATGAGCGGAATTTCACCCATGTAGACTTCTTGCTCTTTGATGTCTTTGACCGTGCCTTCCGGTGCTTCACGTTCATAGATAACCAGACGCAACTTAACGCGTAGAGGCGCAGAATAAGTGACGCCACGAATCTGGCACTCTTTAACATCAAACACTGGCTCACCAAGACGGTAGCTAACGTATTGCAGCTCCGAACTGCCGCTGTAGCTCTGAATTGGGAATACAGAACGGAATGCCGCTTCTAAACCATTCTGGCCTTCTGGATCTTGCTCGATAAACTTCTGGAACGAGTCAAGTTGGATAGAAAGGAGATAAGGTACGTCCAACACTTGGGGACGCTTACCAAAATCCTTACGAATACGTTTTTTCTCGGTATAGGAGTAAACCATAGGGTTCCTCAGCTCGCTGATCAGTGACCCACTCTGCCCGCCCTAAAGGACAGCTCTTTACGACACTGTTTTTTCGAACAGAAAATTGAATTATTTTCCGTAATACTCATTGCTATTACTCTTAAATCATTTCATTGCGTTACCTTACTACCGAGCTACCCGAGTGGATCGTAGCTGAGAACGCAGTATATTAAGTCGTCAATAGGAAAAAGTATTTGGGGGTTAATTAGCAGCCAAACAGTGGAAATGCTACTAATGCCCTACAGCGCAAAAAGGCTGGTGATTAATAAATCACCAGCCGTCAGCCTTTAAAGTCAGGCTGCTAACTCAAAACTGAACTTACTTAATCTCAACAGAAGCACCAGCTTCTTCCAGAGATTTTTTCAGTGCTTCAGCGTCATCTTTGCTGATAGCTTCTTTCAATACAGCTGGAGCGCTTTCAACCAGGTCTTTCGCTTCTTTCAGACCCAAGCCAGTTGCGCCGCGTACTGCTTTGATAACAGCAACTTTGTTGCCGCCAATAGCGGACAGAACAACGTCAAACTCGGTTTTTTCTTCAACAGCTTCAACCGCACCAGCAACAACAGCTACCGCTGCCGCAGCAGAAACGCCGAATTTCTCTTCCATCATGCTGATCAGTTCAACAACGTCCATTACGGACATTTCTGCAACTGCGTCCAGAATTTGTTCTTTAGTGATAGACATAACAAGTGTTCCTAAAATTCAGAAATAATTTATACGTTAAAAAGCAACGAAGGAAATTGGCAATTAAGCTGCTTCTTTCTGATCGCGTAACGCAGCCAGAGTACGAACCAGTTTGCCTGCTGAGGCTTCTTTCATGGTTGACATCAGGCGTGCGATTGCTTCTTCGTAAGTTGGGAGTGTTGCCAAACGGTCAATATCGGCCGCAGAGATAAACTCACCTTCAAAGGCTGCTGCTTTAATCTCGAATGCTGGATTCGCTTTCGCGAACTCTTTGAACAGACGAGCAGCGGCGCCCGGATGTTCGTTAGAGAAAGCAATCAAGGTTGGACCAACAAACGCTTCTTTCAGGCACTCATAAGCAGTACCTTCAACAGCACGGCGGATCAGTGTGTTACGCACAACACGGATATAAACGCCAGCTTCGCGACCTGCTTTACGCAGTTCAGTCATTTTATCTACGGCAACGCCGCGGGAATCCGCAACAACCGCAGACAGCGCGCCTTTGGCTACTTCGCTAACTTCAGCAACAATCGCTTGTTTGTCTTGAAGATTTAGTGCCATTAGCTTCTTGCTCCTGGATTAACCGGGAAAAACCCGGAACTCACATCACTCATAACACTAAAAGTGCCTGAGCTCTAAAACACGGTGAGCAGAATCCAGAAATGAATGTCATTTGGCTCTGTCACCGTCTACGCAGGGATATTAAGTAATTACTTACACCTGCGGTCTTGGACGGGGCTTGGATTAGGCCAAGCTCCAACCGAAAATTTTTTATTTAGCTAATAAAAAACTTACTAACCAAATACAAGGCGCCAAATTTTAGACAAATCTGACGCCAAGGTAAAGCGATAATCACATTCAGCTAAAATTAAGCTGAAGCGTTCAGACCTGACTGGTCAATCGCAACACCTGCGCCCATAGTAGTGGACAGGCTGACTTTCTTAATGTAAATGCCCTTAGCAGAAGATGGTTTGGCTTTTTTCAGCGCAACCAGCAGAGCTTCCAGGTTTTCTTTCAGTTTGTCAGCATCAAAGTCGACTTTACCAATGGTGGTGTGGATAATGCCGTTTTTATCATTACGGTAACGAACCTGACCCGCTTTAGCATTCTGTACAGCTTCAGCAACGTTAGGAGTTACAGTACCTACTTTAGGGTTTGGCATCAGACCGCGTGGACCCAGGATTTGACCTAATTGGCCAACAACGCGCATTGCATCTGGAGAGGCGATAACAACGTCAAAGTCCATTTCGCCTTTTTTAACTTGCTCAGCCAGATCTTCCATACCTACCAGCTCAGCGCCCGCTGCTTTAGCAGCTTCTGCATTTGCGCCTTGGGTAAATACAGCTACGCGAACGGAACGGCCAGTACCGTGAGGCAGTACTGTCGCACCACGTACGTTCTGGTCAGATTTACGAGCGTCGATGCCGAGGTTAACAGCAACGTCAACGCTTTCTACGAATTTAGCAGTAGCCAGCTCTTTCAGCAGAACAAAGGCTTCGTTAATGTCATACTGCTTAGTTGCATCCACTTTCTCGCGGATTGTGCGCATGCGCTTGGTCAGTTTAGCCATCGATTAACCCTCTACTACCAGGCCCATGGAACGAGCAGTACCTTCAATTGAACGCATCATTGCTTCAACGCTAGCACCTGTCATATCCGCAGCTTTAGTTTCAGCAATTTCACGAACCTGCGCGCTGGTTACTTTACCAACTTTGTCTTTGTTCGGTTTGCCGGAACCTGATTTAATGCCCGCTGCTTTCTTCAGCAGAACCGCCGCTGGCGGGGTCTTGGTAACGAAAGTGAAAGAGCGATCTGAATAAACAGTGATCACAACAGGAATTGGCAGACCTTTTTCAATGCTGTCAGTTTTAGCATTGAACGCCTTACAGAATTCCATGATGTTAACACCCTGCTGACCGAGAGCAGGACCTACTGGAGGGCTTGGGTTAGCCATACCAGCTGCAACCTGCAACTTGACATAGGCTTGTACTTTCTTAGCCATTGATAATTTTCCTCTATATGGGTGGTATCGCCTTTATTTAAAAGGCTCCCCTGTTATTTCAGCCCCGCCCTATCCAGGCCAGACTACTAAAAAACAAAAGGCGCGAAATTGTATGTTAATTTCTCACCTATTGCAAGCCAGCAAAAATACGTTCAAAAATTACGCCTTTTCTACCTGGCTGAAATCCAGCTCAACGGGCGTCGCACGACCAAAGATAGAAACCGAAACTTTCAGACGGCTCTTCTCGTAATCGACTTCTTCCACAACACCATTGAAGTCTGCGAATGGACCATCGCTGACACGAACCATTTCGCCTGGTTCGAACAATGTTTTTGGCCGTGGTTTATCACCAACCTGCTGAAGACGATTCATAATCGCATCAACTTCTTTATCACTGATTGGTGCCGGACGGTCAGATGTACCACCGATAAAACCCATGACGCGTGGTACGCTGCGAACGAGATGCCATGTTGCATCGTTCATAATCATTTGTACCAGCACATACCCAGGGAAAAATTTGCGTTCACTTTTGCGACGCTGGCCGCTACGAATCTCAACAACTTCCTCTGTTGGCACCATCACTTCGCCAAAAGAATCTTCCATATCATGTAATTTGATATGCTCACGTAAAGATTGTGCAACGCGACCTTCAAACCCGGAAAATGCCTGTATAACATACCAACGTTTTTTTGGGGAATCTGACATCTTAGAACCTCAGGCCTGTAATAAATGAAACTAAACGCACCAGGATACCGTCAAGACCCCAGAGGATCAAAGACATCAATGCAGTGACTGCCGCAACAATCAAAGTTGTATGCAGCGCTTCCTGGCGAGTTGGCCAAATAACTTTACGCATTTCAATGCGGGCTTCGCGGGCGAAAGCCAGTGTGGTTTTCCCTTTCGCAGTCCAGAGCGCAACTGCTCCCGCAAGAGCAACAATAACAACAACCGCCATCGCGCGTAGAGGAAGGCTATACTCCCGATAAAGGTAGTTTCCAACGATAGCAACCGTTAATAAGGCTGCCACTAATAGCCATTTCATTACCTCAAGACTACGCCTGCTTTCTTGAGCATCGCTATTCGCACTCATAAACCAACCTGTAACTATGATTTAAATAGATAGCCAGCTTGCCTCGCAAGAGCAAAACAAATCAGACCGAACCAAAAGATTTGAGTGATTGTATCTGACTTGGCGCCATAATTCAGTATGACATTGTATATCTGAGAGAGATATAGCCAATTCGTTGCATCAGAGCCTATCTCACCAATAATTAAAAACAACTATTGATGAGATAGGTTCTTATTAAGACAACGTACAAAAAGGGCATCGGTTGATGCCCTTTTTGTGTAATCACATCAAAAAATTACGCGATAATTTTAGCAACAACACCAGCACCTACAGTACGGCCGCCTTCACGGATAGCGAAGCGCAGACCCTGGTCCATTGCGATTGGCGCAATCAGGGTGACTTTCATCTGAATGTTATCACCTGGCATCACCATTTCCACGCCTTCTGGCAGCTCGATTGTGCCGGTTACGTCAGTTGTACGGAAGTAGAACTGTGGACGGTAACCTTTGAAGAATGGCGTATGACGGCCACCTTCGTCTTTGCTCAGAATATAAACTTCTGATTCGAAAGTGGTGTGTGGCTTGATTGAACCCGGTTTTGCCAGTACCTGACCACGCTCGATTTCGTCACGTTTGGTACCACGCAGCAGAACGCCAACGTTCTCACCCGCACGGCCTTCGTCCAGCAGTTTGCGGAACATTTCTACGCCAGTACACGTGGTTTTCGTTGTGTCTTTGATACCAACGATTTCCACTTCTTCACCCACTTTAACAATACCGCGCTCTACACGACCGGTTACCACGGTACCACGACCTGAAATCGAGAATACGTCTTCGATTGGCAGCAGGAATGGCTGGTCAATCGCACGCTCTGGTTCTGGGATGTAGCTGTCCAGCGCTTCTGCCAGCTCCAGGATTTTGCTTTCCCACTCGGCATCGCCTTCCAGCGCTTTCAGCGCAGAACCACGGATAACCGGAGTATCGTCGCCTGGGAAATCGTACTGAGACAGCAGCTCACGCACCTCCATCTCAACCAGTTCCAGCAGCTCTTCATCGTCTACCATGTCACATTTGTTTAGGAATACGATGATGTAAGGAACGCCTACCTGACGACCTAACAGGATGTGCTCACGAGTCTGCGGCATTGGGCCGTCAGTCGCAGCAACTACCAGGATTGCGCCGTCCATCTGAGCCGCACCGGTGATCATGTTTTTCACATAGTCGGCGTGGCCTGGGCAGTCAACGTGCGCATAGTGGCGGCTTGGGGTATCGTATTCTACGTGAGAAGTAGAGATGGTGATACCACGCGCTTTTTCTTCTGGCGCGTTATCGATTTGGTCGAATGCACGAGCGTTACCACCGTAGGTTTTAGCCAGTACAGTAGTGATAGCAGCAGTCAGGGTAGTTTTACCGTGGTCAACGTGGCCGATAGTACCAACGTTAACGTGCGGTTTTGTACGTTCAAATTTTTCTTTAGACACGACTCTATTCCTTAATATCGCTCCCTCATCATAGGGGAGGGAGCTGAATCTAGATATTAAACCCGAAAAACTTATTTAGCTTTACGAGATTCGATAATAGCCTGAGCGACGTTGCTCGGCGCTTCATTGTACTTCAGGAACTCCATAGAGTAAGAAGCACGACCTTGGGTCTGAGAACGCAGGTCAGTAGCATAACCAAACATTTCAGATAATGGTACCTGAGCACGTACGATTTTGCCGGTAGTCATATCTTCCATACCGTCAATCATACCACGGCGGCGGTTTAGGTCACCGATAACGTCACCCATGTAGTCTTCTGGTGTTTCAACTTCAACTTTCATGATAGGCTCCAGCAGAACTGGTTTCGCCTTCATAAAGCCTTCTTTGAAGCCCATAGAACCCGCGATTTTGAACGCCATTTCAGAAGAGTCAACTTCGTGGTAAGAACCATCGAACAGCGCCACTTTAACGTCAACAATCGGATAACCGGCCAGAACACCATTTTTCATTTGTTCCTGAATACCCTTATCTACTGCCGGGATATATTCTTTAGGAACAACACCACCAACGATTTCGTTAGCGAATTCGTAGCCTACGCCACCTGGTTCCATTGGCTCAATACGCAGCCATACGTGACCAAACTGACCACGACCACCAGACTGACGAACAAATTTACCTTCTTGTTCAACAGTAGAACGGATGGTTTCACGGTAAGCAACCTGAGGTTTACCGACGTTCGCTTCAACTTTGAATTCACGACGCATACGGTCAACCAAGACATCCAAGTGAAGCTCACCCATACCAGCGATAATAGTCTGACCAGACTCTTCATCGGTAGACACGCGGAATGATGGGTCTTCCTGAGCCAGACGACCTAAAGCGATACCCATTTTTTCCTGGTCAGCTTTAGTTTTTGGCTCGATAGCAACAGAGATGACCGGCTCTGGGAATTCCATACGCTCCAGAATAATCGGTGAGCTGATATCACACAGCGTATCACCAGTAGTCACGTCTTTCAGGCCAATCGCAGCGGCGATGTCACCTGCACGAACTTCTTTAATCTCTTCACGTTTATTAGCATGCATCTGAACGATACGGCCAAAACGCTCTTTTTTGTCTTTCACTGGGTTAAGAACGGTATCACCGGAATTAACTACGCCAGAGTAGACGCGGAAGAAGGTCAAGTTACCAACGAATGGGTCAGTCGCGATTTTAAACGCCAGCGCTGAGAATGGTTCGTTGTCGTCAGAATGACGTTCTGCCGGCGTATCTTTACCGTCTGGCAGAATACCTTTAATAGACTCAACATCCGTTGGTGCTGGCAGGTACTCAACAACCGCATCCAGCATCGCCTGAACACCTTTGTTCTTAAATGCAGAACCACAGGTAACCAGGATGATTTCGTTAGTCAGAACACGATGACGCAGACCAGCTTTGATCTCTTGTTCCGTCAGTTCTTCACCGCCAAGGTATTTTTCCATCAGCTCTTCTGATGCTTCCGCAGCGGCTTCAATCAAATTGTTACGCCATTCTTCCGCCAGATCTTGCATCTCAGCCGGGATATCTTCATAAGTGAAGGTAGTTCCCTGATCTTCATCGTTCCAGTTGATGGCTTTCATTTTCACCAGGTCAACAACACCGGTGAAAGCATCTTCTGCACCAATGGCTAATTGCAGAGGTACTGGGTTTGCCGCCAAGCGAGTTTTGATCTGCTCGACAACGCGTAAGAAATTCGCTCCCATACGGTCCATTTTGTTAACGAACGCGATACGTGGAACTCTATATTTATTTGCCTGACGCCATACGGTTTCGGACTGTGGCTGAACACCACCAACCGCACAATAAACCATTACCGCACCGTCAAGAACACGCATGGAACGTTCTACTTCAATGGTGAAGTCAACGTGCCCTGGGGTGTCGATGATGTTGATACGGTGCGCGTCAAACTGCTTAGCCATACCTGACCAGAAAGCAGTTGTTGCTGCGGAGGTGATGGTAATACCACGCTCCTGCTCCTGTTCCATCCAGTCCATAGTAGCAGCGCCATCATGAACTTCACCGATCTTATGGTTTACACCAGTGTAGAACAGAATACGTTCGGTAGTGGTGGTTTTACCGGCGTCGATGTGTGCACTGATACCGATGTTACGGTAACGTGCAATGGGTGTTGTACGAGCCATTTGATTCCTCTATATCCTAGGACGTTCAATGTAAATCTGGGTGGCAGAACAGCCACCCAGGGCATCATCACTACGATGGGATTACCAGCGGTAGTGTGCGAACGCCTTGTTAGCTTCTGCCATACGGTGAACGTCTTCACGTTTCTTAACGGCAGTGCCTTTATTTTCGGCTGCATCAGATAATTCGTTCGCCAGGCGCAGAGCCATAGATTTATCACCGCGTTTACGAGCAGCTTCAACGATCCAGCGCATTGCCAACGCATTGCGACGAACCGGACGAACTTCAACTGGTACCTGATAAGTAGAACCACCAACACGGCGGGACTTAACTTCCACGGTTGGACGCACATTATCCAATGCAAGTTCAAACGCTTCCAGATGTTCTTTACCAGAACGCTGAGCCAGGGTCTCAAGCGCACTATATACAATTGCTTCCGCAGTAGATTTTTTACCGTCTACCATCAGGATATTGACAAATTTGGCCAGTAATTCAGATCCGAACTTTGGATCTGGCAGAATTTTACGCTGACCAATTACACGACGACGTGGCATGGAAATACTCCGTTTCGAATTCAGGGTTGTCCAAAACTCTACGAGTTTATTTTGACATTAAAGTAAATAATGTTTGGCCTTACTTAACGGAGAACCATTAAGCTTTTGGCTTCTTCACACCGTACTTAGAACGACCTTGTTTACGGTCTTTAACACCGGAACAGTCCAGTGCGCCGCGAACAGTGTGGTAACGCACGCCTGGCAAGTCTTTAACACGACCGCCACGGATCAGAATTACGGAGTGCTCTTGCAAGTTGTGGCCTTCACCACCGATGTAAGAAGAAACTTCGTAACCGTTAGTCAAACGCACACGACATACTTTACGCAGTGCGGAGTTTGGTTTTTTAGGAGTGGTGGTATATACGCGAGTACATACGCCACGCTTCTGCGGGCAAGCTTCCAGAGCAGGAACGTTGCTTTTTGCAACCTTCATGCTACGGGGTTTGCGCACCAGCTGGTTAATAGTTGCCATTATTAAAAAAACTCCTGGTTTTTTTGCTTCGTAAACACGGATTAAATCTCTTGTCTGCCCAATGGCAAAACACGAGGACGCGGAATTTTATGGCTGACTCGTCAGGGTGTCAAGAAATATACAGCGTTTTCTCAACTACCAGGCGAATTGTTGATGGTGTTTTACCGTCAGATTAACAAAGTCAGTATAGTCGATCACTTTCACTTTGTCTGAAACCTGTTCGTTCAAGCCTCGCGCCTCAATATCTTCTTTCAGCGCATACAAGGCAGCACCACAACTGATCAGAGTCGGCAGATAACAATTACCTTCAATTCCTGCTAGTACACCATCCTGAATAAACAGGATGTCATCACCACGGGCAAGCAACTTGAATATCGCATTGAAATCACATTGATAAGGCGATCGGCCAACAGTATATAGCATATTATTGTCCTTCCAATAGCTCAGAATGTCAGCACAACATCATAATCAACCAACTTCTCACGGATTGTTTCTGCGGGTATCACTTCCGTATCCAGAACAAAACGATTGATTGAGCTTAACCCACGCATCATAAGGTCTTCCTGGCACAAATAACATTCTTCAATATCGTACAAAGGCAACACCTTAAAAGTAGCGATATAGTTTCTGGCAAGGATTTTGTCAGGCTGCTGATTCGGTAGTAGTTGGAGTACGCCGTCAGAAATAAAAAATACGCCTATCTTTTCTGTTAATGCCGAAGTTGCCAGCAATGCGTCTAAACCTTCTCTACCCCCTGCGTCGCCATGAGGCGCTTTAGTGAAGACAAAAGCAATTTTTTTCATTTTCGCCTCTCAGAATTGCACTACACGGTCGCAAGTCAACATAGCCTCAGCCAGTGTTCCCAATCCACTTAATTCAAACCCTTCAGCCAGGTTCGCTACCGGTAAATTCAACTCATTCGCCTGCTGAGCATCAAGAACACCACGACGCAGGGCAGCGGCAATACAAATATGCATGCCAAACCGATGCTCCTTTGCCATCACTTGCCATGCAGTAACCAAGTTAAACTCATCACCGGCTGGTGCAGTCAACTGATTGCCGTTATAAACCCCTTCCCGATAAAAAAATACGGTATTAAGTTTATGCCCCATCGTAATCAAGGCTTGCGCGAATTGGTAAGCGCTGCTGGCTTGCTGGGCGCCATATGTAGGCCCCGTCACCAGCAGACAATAAGACAACGAAGACATTACCGCTCAGGCCCTAAACATTCACCATTTTTAAACTGACGAATATAGAGATAAACAGTATGTTTAGAAATATTTAAACGCTCAGCAACCTGATTGATTGCATCTTTAATATCAAAAATGCCTTTCTCATAGAGATTCAAAACCACCTGCCTATTCTTGGCATTATTGGATACACTGCGATCAATATTGACTTCTTCAATAGTATATTCCAGCGTTTGCGCGACCAAATCATCCACGGATGAGGCAAAATTTACATTTGGCGCGACATCATGTGTTTCTTCTGGAATAAATGTCTGAATAATTTCAGAGAAAGGAACATCAAGATTCATATTAATGCACAGGAGGCCGATCACTCGGCGATTCCGATTGCGGATCGCAATCGTGACTGATTTCATCAATGAACCGCTTTTCGCGCGAGTAAAATAGGCTTTGGACGCACTACAATCTTCGTCTGTAATATCATGCAGCATGCGCAACGCAAGATCAGTAATAGGTGAACCTATTTTACGACCTGTATGTTCTCCGTTAGCTATTCTGACGGCTGAACATTTAAGATCTTCCAATGAGTGAAGGACAATCTCGCAATGCCCACCAATCAGCATAGCCAAGCCATCAACCGCGGCTTCATAAGATTTTAAAATTTCGTGGTCCGTTTCAGTAAACGGTTGGTTTTCCAGTAAATCGACATCACTGATATCACCAGATAATAACGGGTTAGACATTCAATACACCATCCTTCAAACGCAGACAAGGTCTTGCTAAAAACACAACGTGATAAACCTATAAAAATTTCTTGTGAAAACTCAATTGTTGCAGCTTAACAGAGATCCTAATCAAAGATCTTTGCATTCACATGAAATATTGACGTTAAAACCACATGACATCATCGTCAAGCCATTGCAGCTCAGACATTTGGTCTCTATCACAGCTTTCAGTAACAAAAAACCGTTGACAGAATCTCTACCAACGGTTTTATCCGTATTGATCAAAGATATTTAGCGGACAGCTTACTTAGCTTTGGTATCCGCTTTAATATCCAACAACTCAATATCAAATACTAATGTAGAATTTGCAGGAATACCCGGCAGATCCGCTTTACCATAAGCCAGCTCTGGTGGAATAACCAGTTTAATTTTTCCACCTTTTTTCACATTCTGTAAACCTTCTGTCCAACCTGGAATAACGCCATCCAGGCGAATAGAAAGCGGCTCATTACGCTTATAGGAACTATCGAACTCTTTACCATCAATCAATGTTCCCCGGTAGTTCACAACTATCGTGTCGCTTGCCACAGGTTTCTTACCACTGCCGTCCTTCTCTATTTTATACAAAAGGCCGGTTTTGCTCTTAACGACGCCTTTTTCCTTAGCAAATTCTTCACGATATTTAGCGCCTTTAGCTTCATTTTCGCGAGCTTCTTTTTCCATCTTAGCTTCAGCGGCAGACTTCACTTTCCCTTCAAATGCACGCAGCGTATTTTCAATTTCGCTGTCAGTCAGTTTGCTTTTGTTATTAAAAGCATCCTGCACACCCGATAACAATTGATCTTTATCCAATGGGATACCCAGAGATTTCTGTTCTTTCAGGGTGTTTTGCATATAACGCCCTAAAGATGCACCCAGAGCATAAGCATTTTGCTGATCTTCTGTTTTAAATGCGCTGTTCAATTCTGTGCTACTCTGACTCTCCGCTTTAGCCGCCAACACCTGAGGGGCGCTGAAAGCCATCGCTAATGTGGTAGCAAGCAGGGTAACTTTAAACAATGATTTCATCTGTTTCTCCAATAGCTTTGGGGGATTTTACCGTCAGCAAAAGTTATGCAATCAAGTCACTATAACTGCCTACAGGAGCACAACACAATATTTGTTGAACACAATGTTTGTTGAACATAATGTTTATTGAACACAATATTTGATGTTTTAGTGCCCCAAACCTATTAGGACAACACAAATGGCAAGAGGTTTCATAATAACCGCATTTCACAGAATATTCTGGGCATAGTAGGCTACTCTTAATTAATATGGGGCATTTAACACTGGCAATACAGGGCCTGAAATGGGAGGAGATCATGGATCTGTCAGAATTTGAGCAACGGCTTGAACATTTGGAAAGTCGAATTGCCTTTCAAGATATAACTATCGAAGAATTAAATCAGGTAGTAACTGAGCAACAAAGGGAGATCGCCAGATTAAAAGAGCATTTGCGGTTGATGACAGAACGATTAAAAGCCACTCAACCCTCAATGGTCGCTTCACCATCTGAGGAGACGCCTCCGCCTCATTACTAGAAAAACATTAAATTACAATAAATCAGGGCAAGCATCGAAACTGAATTCTCCGAACTTGCCCCGCTTTTTTAAATATTAAAATGCACTATCCGCTTTAGCTTATCAGTGACAACTGCCGCCACCGCAACATCCGTGCCCTTCATCATGATGGTGATGATGACCGTCGTCATGACCATGACCACCACAGCAACCTCCCTCGCCATGCTCGTGACCATGAGCGCCATGAACATGACCATGAGCCAATTCTTCTTCAGTCGCTTCACGAATGGCAATGACTTCAACATTGAATTTCAGATTCTGACCCGCCAGCATATGGTTACCATCAACCACAACATGCTCATCTTCAACCGCTGTAATTTCTACGGGTACTGGCCCCATATCGGTATCAGCCAGGAAACGCATGCCAACTTCCAGCTCATCAACACCAACAAAGACATCTTTTGGCACACGCTGAACCAGATTGTCATCATACTGACCATAGGCGTCATCAGCCTGTACGCTAACATCAAAACTCTCACCAGCCTCACGGCCTTCTAGCGCCTTTTCCAAACCGCTAATCAATGAACCACGGCCATGCAGATAGTCCAACGGCGCACTCGCTGGTGACTCATCAACTAAAACACCCTCTTCTGTTCTTACTTGATAAGCCAGGCTGACTACCAAGTCTTTTGCTACTTTCATGACATCTCCTACCCGTGGGTCTAAAAATTTTTACCGATTGTAGCGGAATTTTCAGTCTCTGTACTCACTCGCGCTAATATTCACATAATTATTGTGGGGTAAAAATACCAATAACCTGCTCTTGCTTTCTGACATGAGAGGTCACTTTCTCATCAGTCTGGCGTTGTTGGTGACCACAATGGACACATTCCACCACATCCACCTGATCTTCTTGCCACATTGCTAGTGTGTCCTGAGAGTGACATTCTGGGCAGACAGCACCAGCAATAAATCTTTTACGACTTACTGACATGATTTGCTCCGCTATTATTCATGTATTCATGCTCATTCCAACCATCCGGTTGGCGGCGTTCATTGAGCATTTCCCGTTCGAACAACTCTTCCAGTTCCCGTCGCGCCTCTTTTATACGAGATATGTGAGCCACATCACCCTGTAGCTGCGGCATAAGTTCTCTCAGCATCCGCATATCTAACCGCTGGAAATGTTGTTTTGCACGATTAGCTTTATGCGGATGCATTCCTAATTCGACTAAGGTTTTACGTCCTAGCTCCAGAGCACTGGAAAAAGTTTCACGGGTGAAATTTGTTACTCCATTTTGCAGCAGTTCATGCGCTTCCAGGCGTCCTCTGGCCCGCGCCATGATATGCAGATTCGGGAAATGTTTCTGGCATAAATGAACGATCATCATGGTATCTTCCGGCTCATTACAAGTGATGACTATCGCTTTGGCTTTATCCGCACCCGCCGAACGTAGCAACTCCAATTCAGCCGCGTCACCATAATAAACTTTATAGCCATAACGCCGCATAGTACTCACAGCGCTGACATCACGCTCTAACACCGTTATACGGATTTTATTCACCATCAGAAGACGACCGATTACCTGTCCGAACCGGCCGAAGCCCACTAAAATCACCTGCGGATCATCATTTTCCACAAAGGGCTGTTCATCAGTCTCCTCTTGGGCATTAAAACGGCGTGCCAGAATAGCATCTATCAATTGCATGACAAGCGGCGTTGTCATCATCGATATTGTCACCACGACCAGCAGCAAAGCCATCTGCCCGCTGTTAAGCACATTCTGGCTCAGCGCGGCGGAAAACAGAACAAAGGCGAATTCTCCCCCCTGACTGAGTACGCCGGAAAATTGCAGACAGGATGAACCCCGTAAGCCAGCGCTCATTGCGATAAGATAAAGAACAATGCCTTTCACAATCACCAAAACCAGCACACCAAGTAACACTTCGGGCAAATGTATCAGTAACACCCCCAAATTCAGCGACATACCGACCGAAATAAAAAACAGCCCCAACAGTAATCCTTTGAACGGTTCTATGGATATCTCCAGTTCATGGCGATATTCACTATCTGCCAATAATACTCCGGCGATAAAGGTTCCCAGCGCCATAGAAAAACCGAGCGCCTCCATAAACAACGCCGAACTGAGTACCACCAGTAACGCCGCCGCCGTAAATAACTCACTAACTCCAGCTCTAACAACCAAACGAAACAGAGGACGTAACAGATAACGGCCACCGAGCAACATGCCAGCAAAAGCAGCAATTTTTAATGCTATTCGATACCAGTCGCCGGATGCCGTTCCGCCGGCCAACAGCGGAATCAACGCCAAAGCCGGAATTACCGCCATATCTTGAAATAGCAAAACCGAGAAACCAAGCTGCCCGCCTTCATTGCGGTTCATCCCCTTCTCTTTCATGAGTTGCAGGGCCATTGCCGTTGAGGACATCGCCATGCCGATACCACCAATAACCGCCGCTTGCCATGAAAAATCGGTCAGATAAAGCAGCACCGCCAGCACACTCGCCGTGAAAATAACTTGAGCCGCACCGACACCAAAAATAGATCGCCTGAGTTGCCAGAGTTTAGCCGGATTAAGTTCAAGCCCGATGATAAACATCAGGAAAACAATCCCCAACTCAGAGAAATGAAGAATATCATCAACATCCCTGATAAAGCTCAGCCCCCACGGCCCCAGGACAATCCCTGCCAACAAATAACCTAATACGGCCCCAATCTTACATTTCTGTGCGATTGGCACTGCCACAACGGCAGCGAATAAAAACAATACACTGGCGCTCAATTGCGCTGAATGCTCCATAACTTATAGCCCTCCTAATGACAATGGCGATTTGAGCCATTCACGATAATCATTAGCATGGATGGCGAGAAGTTCAGGTTTTTGACGGCGTGCCCAATAAACAATAATTGGTGATAACCAATGCATACGACACATCGCCGCGGTGAGTTCAAAAGGACGAAGGATCTCTTCCATTGGATAGAGATTATACCCATCGGCCCGGAACGTGCTTTCCGGTTCCCCTGTAGTAATCACTGAACGCCAATATTTTCCCTGTAATGCCAATCCGGTAATACCACTGGCAAACCCCCGAGTCAGTACACGATCCATCCACTCCTTTAATAAAGCGGGACAACTGTAGGTATACAGTGGGTGTTGAAAAACAATCACCTGATGTTCTCGAAGCAGTTGTTGCTCATAATGAACATCAATAAAAAAATCTGGATAAGCTCCATATAAGTCGTGAACCGTAACATGCTCTAAACCCTGCACAGGTTGTAACAAAACACGATTTGCTACTGAATCCTGTGGCTCAGGATGGGCATACAGCAGCAGGACTTTTGGCGGCTGTAACATCGTTCCCTCCTCAAGAACGTGTCAGGACACGTATTTTCCGTTAACATGCATACAAAGTTATAAAATAAGACTCTTAATCTGTTACTGCTAATTTAACATATTTTATACAAACGATACTTATGATTGTTTTCTCTTCATTACAAATTCGTCGCGGAACCCGTGTCTTGCTGGATAATGCCGGCGCCACTATCAATCCCGGACAGAAAGTGGGTCTGGTAGGGAAAAATGGCTGTGGCAAATCTACCCTACTTGCATTATTAAAAAAGGAGCTTCAAGCGGAAGCCGGCACATTCACTTTTCCCAGTAACTGGGCGCTGTCTTGGGTGAATCAAGAAACGCCCGCCCTAGAAATACCGGCTCTGGAGTATGTTATTGATGGTGATCGTGAATTCCGCCAACTGGAACAACAACTGCGGATAGCCAATGAAAAAAATGACGGCAATCTGATTGCTCACCTGCATAGTCAACTGGACACGGTTCAAGCCTGGACAATCCGTTCAAGAGCATCAAGTTTGTTGCACGGCTTAGGTTTCTCTCAGGAACAACTTGATCAACCGGTACGTGCATTTTCCGGTGGATGGCGCATGCGCCTCAATCTAGCTCAGGCGCTACTCTGCCGTTCCGACTTGCTGTTGCTTGACGAACCGACTAACCACCTTGATTTGGACGCGGTTATCTGGTTGGAAAAATGGCTGAAAAGCTACCCCGGAACATTAATCCTTATCTCCCATGATCGGGATTTTCTCGACCCGATTGCCGATAAGATTCTCCATATAGAGCAACAGTCTCTGTTTGAGTACAGCGGCAACTACTCATCTTTCGAGCGCCAACGCGCGACCAAACTGGCGCAACAACAGGCCCTTTATAAAAGTCAGCAAGAGAAAGTCGCCCATCTGCAAAGTTATATTGACCGTTTCCGAGCCAAGGCCAGCAAAGCCAAACAGGCTCAGAGCCGTATCAAGATGTTAGAACGGATGGAGCTGATCGCCCCTGCCCACGTTGATAACCCGTTTCATTTCAGTTTCCGTAAACCAGAGAGTCTGCCCAACCCACTCCTGAAAATGGAAAAAGTCAGCGCAGGCTATGGTGAACGGACTGTTTTAAACTCCATCAAACTGAATCTGGTTCCCGGCTCTCGCATTGGTCTGCTTGGCCGTAATGGCGCGGGTAAATCCACGTTGATTAAACTGTTGGCTGGAGAACTGCAATCTCAGAGTGGAACCGTAGAATTAGCTAAAGGGATCAAACTGGGGTATTTCGCCCAGCATCAACTGGAATATTTGCGTGCTGATGAATCACCATTACAACATCTAGTCCGTATTGCGCCACAGGAAACAGAACAGCAACTTAGAGATTATCTGGGGGGCTTTGGTTTCAAAGGCGATCAAGTGACTGACCCAAGTGGACGTTTCTCCGGGGGAGAAAAAGCGCGTTTGGTTTTGGCATTAATGGTCTGGCAACGCCCTAACCTTCTATTACTTGATGAACCAACAAACCATCTCGACTTGGATATGCGTCAAGCACTGACAGAAGCTTTGATCGACTTTGACGGTGCATTGGTTGTAGTTTCCCATGACCGACATCTATTACGTTCAACAACAGATGAGTTGTATTTAGTTCACGATGGCCGGGTAGAATCGTTCAATGGCGACTTAGAAGATTATCAACAATGGCTGACAGATCAACAACGTCAACAAAATCAGCAACTACGTGAAAACAACGACAAGGAAAAAGAGTCATCCAGCCAAAGCGCTCAGGAAAGAAAAGATCAAAAGCGGCGTCAAGCTGATTTCCGTAATCAAACGCAACCATTGCGCAAACAGCTTACTGATCTAGAAAAACAGATGGAGAAACTGGGTAACGAGATAGTTGCACTAGAAAACCAACTTTCAGACAGCGCTATTTATGATAGCAGCCGTAAAACCGAATTGACTGAATACCTGCAAAAACAAAATCAGACCAAATCAAAACTGGAAGAAATTGAATTAGCATGGATGGAAATTCAGGAACAACTTGAAAAAATGACGCAAGAGTTTGAAGGATAAATGATTTCATAAATTATCATTCAATAAAAATAGAGCGGAGAAAATAATCCGCTTTATTTTTCGATAATAGTCATATTATTTCATTTAAAACAGCAATAGATAAATCCAACCATAATACTCCATATAGACTTCATCTTTATCCAAAATAATATCACCGTACAATTTCAATATAATCACTCCCTATATAAATAACAGCTATCTTTCTTATTCACATATTATCGATTAATGAAGAGAATAATTCCGCTTCACTTACCAACTCATAATCGATAACAGGACTCCATAAGATACCAAAGTCAATCTCCATATCAGTTTTCAACACCTCTAATGAATCCAGATATTGTGATGGAATTGAGCGAATAACTTTTTCCGGCACTAAAGAAAAACCATTGCGTTTAATGATCAACTCAATCATGACCATAATATCATTAGTTCTTAACATTAAATTCATATTATTATTATAAATAGAAAATGTATTAATACCATCGGTAAAATCAAACGATATATTACTCTCACCAGTATCAACAAGGTTATATAATGATACTATTTCCTTATTTAACTCAGCAAAATTCTGATTCCAATCACTGCCTTTTTTAAAAAGATAAACGAGTTTTTCAGTAAAAATCTTCCTTGGCATAAGTGATGAAGTTAACGGTAAAGGAACAATGGCGATATGTAATAGACCTGAGTTTAATAGATTCATTTGCTGCTCAAATGTCAGCCCCGTCATTAGCACAAGTACCACCTTTTCCTTACTACCTAGAAAAAGCCGCTCTTCCATTTTCCCGGAATCATAAATAGGAAAACAAGAGCTAACATAGAGGTAATGTGGCGAATCATATTGCAAATCATGACTAACCTGAGTCTGAAACTGCTCAAAATGACCTAATAACTTCTGAGCACTCTCAAAGGTCTTTTGCCCAAAATCAGTCAATCTAGTACCATTCGGCCCTCTGGAAAACAAAGAAGCCCCAAATTCTTCTTCCAGCGCATTAATTTTCTTAGTCAACCCAGGTTGTGAAATATGTAGTATTTGAGAAGCCTGATGATAATTAAGTGTTTCAGCCAACACGATAAAAGCTTTGAGATTACGTATATCCATATCTCCACCATTCGGGTTTATCTTTCAAACTTTGCTTGCGTTATTATTTCAACAATAGACTAAATGACTTAGACTTAACTGAAATTAATTAAATAGAGATTAAACAACAATTATAAGATGATCAATTAATTTATTATAAAAATGTTGATAAAAATTTATTTATACCATAATTCCTTTCTACTCCTTGAGGTAAATGACTAAATAATCCATCTAAATTAAACGCTTTAAAATATAATGAATTTTACGCTTTTTAGGTGTTTTACCTATAGCAATCCCTATACATCCTGTGACATACATTCGCTACTACACAAGGTAGATAAATATATCTGGTGAATATCATTATGAAAACATCGCTATTAGCCTTAATTTTTAAATAACACAGGCAAAATCAGCGATAATATGGAGGTATTTATTATCTATAAATGATGATATATCATAAAATAAGCAATTATAGATAAATCACTATTTGATTCTTATTTTTTCAATAAACAATAATAAAATCACATCGTATAAAAATACGCCTATATAACCAAACTAATATTAATCATACAGTTTAATATCTTTTACATAGGTATTAGGAGATTTCCATGATATTCTTGGACATACCAAATAACCATCACTTTTTAACTTATAATGCACATACAAAGATGTAGGAAAACTTAAAACAATTGAAACAAGAGCTATCGAACAAAAATACTTGTTAAAGCTATCATGATGTTTTGGATAACGACCAACCACATTAACAAAAACAATAAAAACTATATAATATAAAACCAAAGGAAAAGAAAAAAATGTCATAAAAACACTGCTTGAAAATGTTATTTTATCATCCATTAAAACCAACGAAATCAAATATTCACTTACTATAAACATAGAAAACGACATTAAAGCCAATATTAAAATTGCGCAAATAATACGTATTATTTTATTATTTAACATATCTCCCCCAGTTATTAAGGAATTGATTGAAATCAAACTTAATAATATCAATCACATAGCTTCATATCTTTCACATAGGTATTAGGCGACATCCAAGATATTCTTGGGCATACCAAATAGTTATCACTTTTCAGTTTATAATTCACATAGAAAGATATAGGAAAACTTAGAAAAATTGAGGAAAGAGCTATTACAGCCGAATATCTTATATAGATCTCATGATGTTTAGGATAACGACCAGTTATATTAATAAAAACAACTAAGATCATAAGATATGAAAGAAAAGGGAAAGAAAAAAATATCATAAAAACACTACCTGAGAACGTTATTTTCTCATCCATTTTAACTAAAGAAATTAAATTTTCTCCTGTCAAAAATAAACATGATGACGCTAAAACAAGAATAGCAATGGCGATAATTATATGTATAACTTTTTTCTTATTTTCCATAACTCCCCCAGTTATTAAGGAATTGATTGAAGTTAAATACGACAATATCAATCACATAGCTTCATATCTTTCACATAAGTATTCGGCGACATCCAAGATATTCTTGGACATACCAAATAGTCATCACTTTTTAACTTATAATGCACATACAAAGATGTAGGAAAACTTAAAAAAAGTGAAATAATGGCTATCGTTCCAAAGTACTTATTAAAACTATCATGATACTTAGGATAGCGACCAGTTATACTGACAAAAATAATAAAGAAGAAAGAATAAAAAAGCAGAGGAGAAAAAAATAATATAATAATAACACTACTTGAGAATGTTATTTTCTCATCCATTTTGACTAAAGAAACTAAATTTCCCCCTGCCAAAAAGACAGCGAATAACGTCAAAATAAAAATAGCAAGAGTACCGATAATACGTATAATCTTTTTTTTATTTTCCATACTGCCCCCGATTATGAAGAAATTGATTGAAGTCAAATACAACAATATCAATCACATAGCTTCATATCTTTCACATAAGTATTAGGCGACGTCCAGGAAATTCTTGGACATACCAAATAGTTATCACTTTTCAGTTTATAGTCCACATAGAAGGAGACGGGAAAGCTCAAAAAAACTGAAACAATCGCTATCACAAATAAATATTTTGCACAGGTATCATAGTGTTTTGGATAACGCTTTGCGAAAGAAAGATAAACAGCCGAAACCACAAAATAAACAATAAAAGGGAATGAAAAAAAGAATATCATAACATTACCTGAAAATGTTATTTTTCCATCCATTAAAATCAACGAAAGCAAATATTCACTTACTATATACATAGAAAACGACATCAAAGACAATATGAAAATCGCGCAAATAATGTGTATTATTTTTCTTTTACTATCCACAACCATATCACTCATATCAATCACATAACTTCATATCTTTCACATAGGTATTAGGCGACATCCAAGATATTCTTGGACATACCAAATAGCCATCACTTTTTAATTTATAATGCACATAGAAAGATATGGGGAAACTTAAAAAAAGTGCAACAATAGCTATCGAAAAAAAACATTTAACAAATTTATCATTATGCTTTGGATAATGATCAGTCACAGTAAAAAAAATAATAAGAAATGTAGTATAAGAAATCAAAGGAAAAGAAAAAAATATTATAAAAACATTACTTGAGAATGTTATTTCCTCATCCATCTCAACTAAAGAAATTAGATTCCCCCCTGTTAAAAAGAGTCCTAATGATGCTAAAATAAAAATAGCAAGAGCACCGAGGATCTGTATAGCCTTTTTTTTATTTCCCATACCCCCCCAGTTATTAAGGAATTGGTTGAAGTCAAATACAACAATATCAATCACATAGCTTCATATCTTTCACATAAGTATTCGGAGACGACCAAGATATTCTTGGACATACCAAATAACCATCACTTCTTAACTTATAATCCACATAGAAAGATATGGGAAAACTTAAAAAAAGTGAAATAATGGCCATCGTTCCAAAATATTTATTAAAGCCATCATGATACTTAGGATAATGACCAGTAATAATGACGAAAATAATAAAGAATAAAGAATAAAGAACCAAAGGAGAAAAAAAGAATATAATAATAACACGACTTGAGAATATTATTCTCTCATCCATTTTAACTAAAGAGACTAAATTTTCCCCTGTCAAAAAAAAAGTGCATGACGTTATAATGAAAATAAAAATAACGAAGATGATATGTATAACCTTTTTTTTATTTCCCATAACTTCCCCAGTTATTAAGGAATTGATTGAAGTCAAATACAAAAATATCAATCACATAACTTCATATCTTTCACATAGGTATTAGGCGACATCCAAGATATTCTTGGACATACCAAATAGTTATCACCTTTTAACTTATAATGCACATAGAAAGAGGTAGGAAAACTTAAAACAATTGAAACAATAGCTATCGAACAAAGATATTTAACAAAATTATCATGATACTTTGGATAATGACCAGTCACAGTAAAAAAAATAATCAAAAATGTAGCATAAGAGATCAAAGGAAAAGAAAAAAATATTATAAAAACACCACCTGAGAATGTTATTTTCTCACTCATCCTAACTAAAGAAATTAAATTTTCTCCTGTCAAAAAGAAAGCAAATAACATCAAAATAAAAATAGCAAGAGCGCCGATAATATGGATAATCTTCTTTTTACTTCCCATAATTCCCCCAGCTATTAAGGAATTGATTGAAATTAGCTTCTGGAGTTCTTGGTTTTCTCTCCATTTCCTTTCTGATTAAATTAATAACAGTTTCGCTAATATTAAATTTTTTATCCACAATATCAAGTAAATATGTCATTCCAAAACCTACAATAAACACAACAGCAGCCACAAAAATTACGCTAGCACCAGCGGCAAATGTGAGCGCTATCAAAGACCCAATAGTCCAAGAAACAAAAGCTGCTACTACCGTCTTAGCCAGATCTACCGCAATATTACCTAGAAAATCAGCCAGTGAGTATTCATCCTTAAACATAAGTTCAACCGTTCGATAAGCCGCGGAAAAGAATATACTAAACTTCATTCCTTTAACTATGCCGCTATTCAGTCCTTGCTGCCCAATCCCCATAGATATCACCTTCATATTAGAAGCTTTGTATCTTGAAGCAGTGATGATCTTTCTAACTCCCGCATAACCTGATATTTTAATATATCTGTTTCCATCTTTACCCACATACTCTGTGGCTTTAATTCCTAATGTTTTAAACTCACCTATAACATTAAAGAGATCAAAAGAATCATGTATGTTACCTGCATAAGGTGATATGGGATCGGTAATCTCAAATATCTTCTTTATAAATGGACTTTTTGTCTTCGGAGAATCAAGCTCCTCCAGAACATCTTTCGCCTCTTCTAACGAGAGTAACGCAATATAGGTTGTATTCTCTCTTAACTGCTTTTCAAGACCAATGGCATCAAAGAATTCATGCTGAGGTTTTAATTGGTTAACCCCAACCTGACCTCTCAGGAAATCCCCCATATAGCCCTCTGGCGAGGGGTTGTATTTTTTATATGTCATTGTGAAACCCTTTTAATATTCTTACTGCCTATCCCAATAAGACTATTGGGATAGGCACTTTAAAATCAAAAATCATCACATCAGTGCTTAACCGCCGGAGCTTCCATTTCCAATTTGAGTGAAAGGACGCGGCCATCTGAAGTCTTCATATCAATCGCACTGGCTTGAGTTGACAATAATAGCTGAAAACACTGCATCATCATCATTGCCAGTTTTTCCTCTGGGATTAACGGACTATTCATTAATACGTCGGTGAGCTGTTGTAATAACTGTTGTCTATCTCTATCGTTCATACGGCTAATCCCATTAACAATTAAAGGTTCAAATACCGCACTATATTACATAAGAAATAGGCCATGTCGACCATATAATAGCAAAAAATTAAACGACCGTAGAATACCAACAGTTAAGTTCCTGTATAGCAATACAAAAATAACAGCTGATGTTTAAGCGTGAAAGTAATAAATACATCATCAAGCAAATGAGTTTTTTCTTATATCACTATTTCTATCCTTTAAGAAAAAAACCAACATTGAACTCTTAATTTCTTTATATTTTAGTGGTAAGGTCGTACCTTGACAGCCTAAACATATCGTTCTAGGTAACTTAAATAAAGAATTTGCATGGTAATCGCTTATGTCACATATAATCTATTTATCGTTAAATGGTAAGAATCAAGGTTTAATTTCTGCCGGTTGTTCAACGCTAGACTCTATAGGGAACCGATATCAAAATGGGCACGAAGATCAAATACAAATATTGAGTTTAAAGCACTCGATAGCTCGCCAACAACATGTCGATCATCACCCTATACAATTTCTCAAGCCAATAGATAAATCATCCCCGCTGTTAGCCTCCGCAATATCGTCAAACGAGCTAATCAATGCGATTTTCTTCTTTTATAGAACAAATCTGGCTGGGCAATTAGAACTTTTCTATGAGGTCAAATTAACAGAAGCGAGTATTACTGATATTGCTTGCGTTTACCCGCACTCAATAAATGATCATGAAGTGATGCCGTACGAAAAAGTCTTTCTCAAATATAGATCCATATCCTGGAGTCACATAACCGCCGGCACATCTGCCTATAGCATATGGGATGATAGAATTTATTGAAAATAAACCGAGTTAAGCGTATACAAATATATATGCTTAACTCTACCCACTCACACATTAATTATTTTAATAATTATAGCGACAACACCGCTTTCGTTTCTTTTTTCCAATAAATCCAACTCTATTCTGATAACTCAAGTTCAACCAAAAAATACAACGTTTTTAACTTCGAGCGGTATAACGCCCGGTAAAAATTTCAAACAATTAACACCGTGATAATAATCACATTTTAAGAATAAATGATTTTTTATTATCAATTACAGAATGCTCTCTTAGGAAAACAATATGAAAATCAATCTCAACAGTATGGTCACTGAAAGCCGCAATCCCGCCAGTGCCAATATTGATACTTTACCAACCCTTGAAATGCTAAAACTGATTAATAATGAAGATAAAAAGGTCGCACTGGCTGTAGAGCAAACTTTGCCGAAAATCGCTGAAACGGTAGATAAAATTGCCGAAGCTTTCCATCAGGGAGGCCGTTTAATTTATATCGGTGCCGGGACATCGGGCCGATTAGGGATTTTGGACGCCAGTGAGTGTCCGCCTACTTATGGCGCCAAACCGGAACAAGTGGTTGGATTAATTGCCGGCGGGCATCAGGCCATCCTAAGCGCCGTTGAAAATGCAGAAGATAACCAACAACTGGGCGTAAATGATCTTCAAGCGCTAAACTTTAATGCAAAAGATGTATTGGTTGGCATTGCCGCCAGCGGCCGTACACCTTATGTCTTGGGTGCGATGGCGTATGCGAAATCCGTCGGCGCCACCGTTGCCTGCATTAGCTGTAACCCGGAAAGCCCGATGACACAAGCAGCCGATATCGCCATTACACCGATAGTGGGGCCGGAAATTGTCACAGGTTCATCACGTATGAAAGCCGGTACCGCACAAAAGTTAATTCTGAATATGTTGACCACCGGCGCCATGATTCGTATAGGCAAAGTTTATAGCAACCTGATGGTGGACGTAGAAGCGACGAATGCCAAGCTGGTTGAAAGGCAGAAAAATATCGTTATGGCCGCCACAGAATGCAATCGTGAACAAGCGGAGCAGGCACTGGCTGAATGTGATGGACATTGTAAAACCGCCATTGTGATGATTCTGGCTGGAGTCAGCGCTCAACAAGCAAAGGCTTTACTGGAAAAACATCACGGTTTTATTCGACCGACGATCTCAGCCGTTCGGTAACGATTTCCTTGCTGAGAAGGAGTAATAAGATGGCTAAAATTAATCAGACAGTCATTGCTCAGATCCTTAAAGCTATCGGCAATGCAAATAATGTGGCGCAATGCGGTAACTGTATGACCCGTCTGCGATTGACATTGCATGATAATACTCTGGTGGATAAAACCGCGTTAAAACAGATCCCGAATGTGTTAGGTATTGTCGAAAGCGACAATCAGTTTCAGATTGTGCTTGGGCCGGGAAAAGCCCAAGCAGCGGCTGAAATAATGAATGAATTGCTAAATTTTTCTCCTCCTACAGAACAATCGAAACCGAGCGGCACTGATTTAACCAATATTGCTTCTGCGAATAAAAAGCAACTTAAAGAGAAACAGGTAAGCTCGGTACATAAATTCCTGACCAAGTTCGCTACCATTTTTACCCCACTGATCCCCGGTTTTATTGCCGTTGGCTTGCTTCTCGGCTTTGCCACTTTACTCGAACAGATAGCTATTCAAGGCGTTAAACACCCTAATACTGTTTTGGTTGAAATCATCGGCTATATGAAAGTTTTCAGTAAAGGCATGTTCAGCTTTCTGAGTATTCTGATCGGTTATAACGCGCAAAAAGCATTTGGCGGATCGGGAATAAATGGCGCCATTATCGCTTCGCTGTTTGTACTCAGCTATAACCCAGACGCCACCAGCGGTTTCTATTCCGGTATTTCCACTTTCTTTGGTTATGGCATCGATCCACGCGGCAATATTATCGGCGTTCTTATCGCCGCTATTCTGGGAGCATGGGTAGAACGGCAGGTTCGTAAGATTATTCCAGACAATCTGGATATGATCCTTACCTCGGCTATTACGCTGCTAATCGTGGGAGCAATCACCTTTATTATTATCATGCCATTGGGGAGTTATCTGTTTAGCGGCATGTCATGGCTATTCCTTCACCTTAACGGTAATCCTTTTGGTACGGCGATATTGGCCGGGCTATTTTTACTCGCGGTTATGTTTGGTGTTCACCAAGGGTTTGTTCCCGTCTATTTCGCACTGATGGACGCACAAGGCTTTAATTCTCTGTTCCCAATCCTGGCAATGGCAGGCGGCGGACAGGTTGGTGCGGCGCTGGCGCTGTACATCAAGGCGAAAAAAGATTCTCTGCTACGCACGCAGATAAAAGGCGCCATTATTCCAGGCTTTCTTGGCATCGGCGAACCCTTGATTTATGGCGTCACACTCCCACGGATTAAACCTTTTATCACCGCCTGTTTGGGCGGCGGCGCCGGTGGTTTTTTTATCGGTTTGGTGGCTTATTTGGGATTACCTGTTGGGCTGAATACGGTTTTTGGCCCATCTGGATTAGTAGCACTACCACTGATGACCTCAAACAGTGGTATTTTTGTCGGAATGGCCGTGTATGCCGCCGGGCTAGTGATTGCTTATATCAGTGGCTTTGTTATGACTTTGCTATTTGGCAGTAAAAATGTCGATTTAACCTGATGATAGTGAATGACTCTCTTTATTGGCTTTATAAAAATAACGCGGTTTGTCACCCAGAATCGTTGCTCGGTGCATAATCCTGCGCTGAGGCAGATAATCCGCGTTGGCGTAATGTTGAGTCACCCGGTTATCCCAGATAGCGATGTCATTCTCCTGCCAGCGCCAACGCACCTGAAATTCAGGTTTTGTAACATGGGCAAATAGAAAGTTCAAAATCGCTTCACTCTCCTTATCACTGAGACCAACAATCCGGGTAGTGAAACCTTCATTAACAAACAGCGCTGAACGACCAGAAACGGGATGTGTTCTGACAACCGGATGTAGCAAAGGCGGGTTTTTCTCTTTACCCGCTAACCAGCGCTGATGTTGCTCTTTAGAACTTCGATGTCGATGTTCAGGAAAAGACTTAGTGAAATCATGCTCAGCCTCAAGCCCTATCAGCAATGTTTTGAAAGGCTCTGACAATGCTTCGAACGCAGCGATACCGCTGCACCACAGCGTATCTCCACCAAACGGCGGGACTTTTTTAGCCGCTAGAATGGCCCCCATCGGTGGTGTTTCAATGAAAGTCACATCCGTATGCCAGTTATCATTATCCGGCGGATTGTTGTCATGAGTATCCAAAACAATAATCTCTTCACTTTCTGGTGTATGAGGGTAAACCGGGTGAATATGTAAATCACCAAATTGACCGGCCAAATCACGTTGCTGTATTGGCGTAATAGGTTGATTACGAAAGAATAATACCTGATGCTTCAGCAGTGCGTGATACAGTTGCTCAAACTGAATATCCGTCATCGGTTTAGTGAGATTCGTCTGTTCCACAAGCGCGCCAATATAAGGTCCTAACGGGACGATTTTCAGACGTTCATTCATGATTGTTTACCCCATGCCACGGCATTAAGTGACGTTGAATAGCCCGCAATCCCAGCTCTAAGCCACATGCAATCAACGCAATGACAATGATTCCCGCCACCACCATGTCAGTTGCCAGAAACTCACCCGCCGATTGCACCATAAAGCCTAACCCTTGTGTGGCGGCAATCAGTTCCGCGGCCACTAGAGTCGACCAGCCAACACCAAGCCCGATACGCAGACCGGTCAACAGCTCCGGCAAAGCATTAGGAAGAATAACGTGTTTCAGTAGTTGCCAGCGACTAGCGCCCAACGCCTGTGCCGCCCTTATTCGCACTTGCCCAACATTTTGTACCCCCACCACGGTAGATAACGTCACCGGCGCAAAAATGGCTAGCCAGATCAGTAAAACCTTTGAGGTTTCTCCGATTCCAAACCAGATGACAATCAAAGGTAAATACGCTAACGGCGGGACAGGTCGGTACAGCTCAATCAAAGGGTCCATCACCGCTCGGATTTTTTCATTCAGCCCCATTGCTATTCCTACCGGAATAGCAATAGCTACCGCGGCTAATAAAGCCAGTAACATTCGGCTCAAACTGGCTGCCAAATGTTGCCATAACGTCGCCCCCATAAACCCTTGTTCACTCGCTGCGGTTATTAATTGATGTACCACCTGACCCGGCGCCGGCAATAATACGGATTCAATCCAGCCGAATGTTGTCACTAGCCACCAGATAAATAATAAAGTAACAACGGTAACTAATCGCCATAGCACCCCGACAGGAATTGGTTTAAAACGTCTTTTACTATTTTTCAGCAGAGCCACCACACCGGCTTCCTGTTCCTGATAAAGAGTCATACCAAAGCCCTCCGGTATCTGAACACGCGTTCCAACACATATTCACGGCAGATAATAAAATCGGGATCAGATTTAATGCTGCGGCTACATTCTCCATCTGCAAATCGTTGGCCAAAGTCGAGGGTAATCCGTTCAACAATTCTTCCCGGTGAAGATTCCATCAAATAGAGATCAGTTGCCATAAATATGGCTTCTTCAATATCGTGAGTAATCAACAGACACTGTTTTTTACTGTCACGCCAGATAGTCAGCAAAAGTTCCTGCATCTGTTCTCTGGTATAAGCATCAAGCGCTGCAAACGGTTCATCTAACAGTAATAGTTGAGGTTCAACCGCCAATGCACGCGCAATCCCCACCCGCTGTCGCTGGCCGCCAGACAGTTGCCAAACATATTTATCTTCGTAATCACTCAAACCAACTTGATGAATGATCTGCCGAGCGGTCTCCAATCTCTGTTTTTTAGTCACACCGGCAAATTTCAGCCCCAAAGCCACGTTATCCAGTACCTTCAACCACGGCATCAATCCTTCATGTTGAAACACCACACCACGCTCTACACCGGGGCCAGTTACCGGTTTACCATTCAGCCAAATATCACCGGAGAAAGGGGTGAGAAAACCCGCAATCAGATTCAACAAGGTTGTTTTGCCACAGCCGGATGGCCCAAGGATCACCACAAATTGCCCGGCGGTAATATCAAAACTGATATCACGAAGAACTTCTTGGTCCTGATATCTGGCGGTTAAGCCACTAATTTGTAGCATCGTTCCCTCCAGCCATTGTTGATGAAACGATCGCCTTGATAAATTTATCTGTCACATAATCCTGATAATTATCAGCAACCTGTGAAACTTTACCCTGTTGTTGCAGAAACTTGGCCGTATCACGAATCACTTTCGCCATTTCTGACTTTAATAAACTCAACTGCTGATCAGCGTTCAGATAACGATTGGTGAGTATCCATCGACTGATTTTGTCTTCCGACAAGCCACTCAGTCTCGATACCGCAGCAATATTCCTGTTATTTGCCAGCCATGTTTCAGGAGAAGTCAGATAGCGCTGATTTTCATCCAGTACACTTTTCACGAATATGGTGACCCATTCAGGATGTTGTTCCGCGAAATCATTACGGACAACCCATACGTCCAGCGTTGGCGCTCCCCATTGGGCAATTTGCGCTGCATCGGTCAGCACGCGGCCTGTTGCAGCTAATTCATTCACGGCCGGTAACCAGACAAAAGCACCATCAATATCACCGCGCTTCCATGCGGCAACAATCGCCGGTGGTTGTAGGTTAATAATCTGGATCAGCTTTGGATCTATCTGCCAGTGATGCAATGCGGCTAATAGGCTGTAGTGGGCGGTAGAAATGAAAGGAACAGCAATTCGCTTGCCGATAAGCTGAGAAGGCTCAGTGATTTTTTGATTAACAATCAGTGCTTCCGATTGCCCCAACTGGGAAGCAATGAGAAAAATCTTCACCGGTAGTTTTTGGCTGGCAGCAACCGCTAACGGACTGGAACCCATATTGCCTATCTGCACGTCACCAGAAGCTAACGCTCGCAACACAGCGGAACCACTGTCAAATTTTCGCCATTGAACATCAGCACCCGATTGCCGGGCAAAATCGCCGTTATACTGAGCAACTTTTGCCGGCTCTGGTGAAGTTTGATAAGCAATCGTTACTTGCTGACTGTTCGCCTGAACAGCGGGAGCCAATAGCAAGAGCGCCAGAAAAAAAAGATAAACCACAAGAGCGGATCTACCCACTTAAACACCTCCAATGCCATAAAAAGACGAGGTACATCAGAATAAGTGTTGTAGATATTTGCCAAAGTAAAAAAGAATAAAATAGTATTTTCTATAAGTGACTGCTCCCCGCCGTAAAAAACGGCGAGGCTTCCCACTTCTCAGGCCGCCACCGTCTTTATGACGGATTTACGCTGGCCTCCGTGGGCAGAAACGACGAGTCCCGCCGCCTGTAATTCTGTTATGCCCTTGCGCTGGATGTTGAGCGCCGCATTGATATCGCGGTCATGTTCGACTCGACAGAAAGGGCATGGCCAGATCCGCTTACGCAGCGGCATTTCTGGCACTTTGTGACCGCAGCAATGGCAGGTTTTCGAACTGGCGAACCACTGATCCAGTTTGACCAGATGAACGCCCGCCGCTGCGGCTTTATATTCCAGTTTCTTGACGAAGCCATGCCAGCCCGCATCCCCGATAGCGCGGGCAAGGTGGTGATTCTTCATCATGTTAGCCGATTTCAGCGTCTCAACAATGATCGCTTGGTTTTCGTCAACTATTGTCCGAGAGAGTTTGTGTTGAAAATCGGCGCGGGCATGGGCTACCCGTTCATGGACGGCCGCCAGACGTAATCGGGCCTTGCCGCGGTTAGCGCTGCCCTGTTGTTTGCGGGACAGTGATTTCTGCTTACGACGCAGGTTACGGGCGGCGTTGATAAGGTGACGCGGGTTATTGACCTTCTCCCCGGTCGACTGAATAAGATAATGGGATAACCCCATATCACACCCGGTCACGCGGGTGATAACGTCCGGCTTTTCCGGCGCCTCTTTGCCATCGTCACACAGGATAGCGGCGAAATATTTTCCCGTGGCGGTGCGAGAGAGCGTAATGCTCTTCACTTTCCCTTCAATTTTTCTGTGTATGCGGGCCTTTATCGGTGACAATTTCGGGATTTTTACTGCGCCCTCCAGCACTTTCACCCCAACACAGTGATAGCTGGATTGCTTGCCCTGTTTACGTTTGAATGTGGGAAGTTGGGCGCGCAACTTTGGATTGAAGAAATTATCAAACGCGGTATGCAGATTGATCACCGCCTGCTGTAATGCAATGGCGTCATATGCCCTGAGCCAGGCATACTTGCGGGATTGCTTCGCGACCGCCAGGAGCGGTTTGAGGTCTTTGCGCGGATGTAAACTTACGCCGTGATGTTTGTAGACATGCTTTTTGATGTGCAGCGCCTTGTTGTACGCAAAACGGACCGCGCCGAACTGGCCGTTAAGATACCCGGCCTGTTCGGGTGTAGGGTAGATGCGGACTTTGGTCGCTCTTAACATATTCAGCGCTCATTGATAAAGTACATTGATTTTAGCCTGTTTTACCGGCAGATATCAATCCAGTCAGGAGACGTCGGAGTTGCCAGCCCTAAAGCCCTCTGGGCTTTTCGCCTTATATCCCCGCCCGCACTGAGGATGTCGCAAAAGTTAACCCTTATCAGCTAATATCAGTTAAGCTCTGGGTTAATATTCCAAACGAGACCTTCTATGACTCAATTCCTACGGCAACTGACACCTTCCGTTCATACCGGGCGTCAGTTTGTCACCGCTCAGCACCTAACTGTACTGGAAGGAGTTCTTTCCCTCCATGACTATTTGAAGCAAGTGGGGAAACGCGCGGCATTTATTGTCTCCGATATCCTTGATGAGCAGGATTTGGCCCCTTTCGAACGCGATTACACCTCATCCGTATTACATCACAGTCAATCCGGTGTTTCCTGTCTGGCGGGGGACGGAACCGTGATAGAAGCGGCGTGTTCTCACTATAACCTCCTGACTCAGGAAGCGATTTTGCGAGAAAAAAAGCTTTAACTACCACCCCCGCCAATCCCCAAGAAGCAGATAAAATCAGGGTTGTCAGTCCCAATAACAGGCAATCAATCTCTATGGGTTTATTGTCAATGCCGGCCTTTTGCGACACCCTCGCACTGGGCAAGGGTTTACGGCGGATTTTGCTAAAAACGCAATTAACTGTCTGAATTACCCAAGCCAAATCAATGGCACGCAAGTTGCCGTTAATATGCCCATCATGATATTGAAAATAAACCAAGCATTACGACTACGGAGTAACGTCCCTATCAGCGAACCAAAACCCGCCCACACCATGCCGCACAAGACATTAATAAACATCACCGCAATGCTGATCACAATGATGGAATAGAGGTAGTGATCACCGGCAATACTGTAGCTGCCAACAGCTCCCAACCCCATCAGCCAGGCTTTCGGATTTAAAAACTGCAATAACCAACCTTGGTACCACCTAACCGGCTTGATAACAGCGCTGTCTTTGGTATCCAGACGCCGGTAACTGGCCGTTGCTGTTTTCCATGCTAACCATAGCAAATAGAGGCTACCTGCAATTTTCATAACCGTGTGAATAGCAGGGTAGACCAACAGCAATGCCGCTATTCCGAAAGCAGCCAGATATAAAATCGTCTGCATGCCCAGAACAACGCCAAGGAGCAACCCCAAAGAGCGGATAAAACCGAAGTTAGCGCCCGATGAAGTCAGCAACATGTTGTTCGGACCCGGCGTAATGGCAGAAATAAACAAAAAAGTCGTTAATGAAAAAATCAGGCTTGCTGTCATGAAGAGTTATCTTTCATCCTGAATATTGGCGTTTCCCTTTCACAGAAAATATCAGTATGTTATTCACCATACAAGATAACTAATCAATTTAACTCGAAACCATTATGACTGATATCTTTCGACCTCTAACCGGAGCCAGTAATCCGCATGTGCAGACACTCCTCCCGCGTCTGGTGCGGCGGTATCCTGAACTGCAACCATATTGGCAACGACTTAATTTACCGGATAACGATTTTGTTGATCTGGCGTGGAGTGAAGATCCCGCCACCGCAGCACATAAACCACGGCTGATCCTGTTTCATGGTCTGGAAGGCAGTTTCCACAGCCCTTATGCCCACGGTTTGCTTCATATCTGCCAAGAGAAAGGCTGGCTTGGGGTTGTCATGCATTTCCGCGGATGCAGTGGTGAACCAAACCGCCAAAAGCGTCTCTATCATTCCGGCGAAACAAGCGATGCCCGCTATTTTCTGAGCTGGTTAAAACAGACCTACGGTGATGCACCCACCTCAGCCGTCGGTTATTCAGTCGGCGGTAATATGCTGGC
Source organism: Photorhabdus namnaonensis (assembly GCF_001684335.1). GTDB lineage: Bacteria > Pseudomonadota > Gammaproteobacteria > Enterobacterales > Enterobacteriaceae > Photorhabdus > Photorhabdus namnaonensis. The sequence continues at coordinate 40,473 of NZ_LOIC01000034.1, read as the reverse complement.
CTGCTATCTGGCGGAAGAAAAAACAAACGCCCAGATCAATGCCGCCGTCATTGTTTCCGCCCCTTTGATGCTGGCAGCCTGTTCCTTTCGGATAGAAAAAGGATTTTCTCAGGTTTATGAACGTTATTTACTTAATAGCCTGAAACGTAATGCCACTCGTAAATTGTTACGCTACCCCGGTTCCCTCCCCATCAATCTGTCTCAGGTAAAAAGATTGAAACATATTCGAGAATTTGATGAAATTATAACCGCAAGAATCCACGGCTTTAAAAATGCGGCGGACTACTACCGCCAGTGCAGTGCTCTGCCGCGTCTGCCTGATATTACTGTGCCACTGCTGATTATTCATGCTAAAGACGATCCCTTTATGACACCGGAAGTTGTTCCTGATCTCAAAATGTTACCCAAAAATATTGAATACCAAATGACAGAATATGGTGGACATGTGGGCTTTGTCAGTGGTTCGTTGAAGAAACCACAAATGTGGCTGGAACAACGCATCCCAAATTGGCTGTCATCTTATCTGGAGCAACCACAATGATTATTCCGTGGCAACAATTGCAGCCAGAAACTCTGCTAAATTTGATAGAGAGTTTCATCCTGCGGGAAGGTACTGATTATGGCGAAGATGAAAAATCTCTGGAGCAAAAAGTCACTGACATACGCCGTCAGTTGGAACAGGGAGATGTTATGCTGGTGTGGTCTGAACTGCATGAAAGTATCAATATTGTGCCAAAAGAGATGTTCCATTCTTAATATTATGGAGTTTACTGTATGTCCGCCAAACATCCGATTATCGCAATTACCGGCTCCAGCGGCGCCGGAACCACCACCACCAGCTTAGCTTTCCGCAAGATTTTCCAGCAACTTGACATCAGTGCGGCACAGATAGAGGGAGATAGTTTCCACCGCTACACCCGCCCTGAAATGGATGCCGCAATCCGTAAAGCCAAAGAGCAAGGCAGGCATATCAGTTATTTTGGGCCGGAAGCCAATGATTTCGGCATGCTGGAAAAAACCATGATTGATTATGGTGAAACTGGTGAAGGCCGCCGTCGGAAGTACCTTCATACCTATGACGATGCCGTCCCTTACAACCAGCTCCCCGGTACATTTACGCCGTGGGAATCTTTACCCAAGCAGACTGATGTGCTGTTTTATGAAGGTCTGCACGGCGGCGTTGTCACACCGCAACATAACGTTGCCAGTCATGTTGATTTGCTAGTGGGAGTCGTGCCGATTGTCAACCTTGAATGGATACAGAAACTTATCCGCGATACCGGAGAACGAGGGCACTCGCAGGAAGCCGTGATGGATTCTGTCGTGCGTTCTATGGATGATTATATCAACTACATTACGCCACAATTCTCGCGAACACATATCAACTTTCAACGTGTTCCCACCGTTGATACATCCAATCCATTTTCAGCTAAAGCCATTCCATCATTGGATGAAAGTTTTATTGTCATCCGCTTCCGTGATCTGACTCAAATTGATTTCCCATACTTGTTAGCCATGTTACAAGGCTCATTCGTTTCAAGCATTAATACCATCGTGGTTCCCGGCGGAAAAATGGGATTAGCAATGGAGCTAATTATGACGCCATTGGTACAGCGACTGCTGGAAGGGGGAAAAATTAGTTAATCAGCGCCTGAGATAAATCGAGAAAATCCGGCACTTAAAGTTTACCTCTTATATTATTCAGTTAAAAAAACAGGTAACTGAGATATTAGTTACCTGTTGTTATTTTCTAATCAAGAAATAATTTTTCAAGCTATATCTTTAATTTCAAAACTGTGGGTAATTTCAACTGATTTCCCCAACATCAATGAAACAGAGCAATATTTTTCCGCAGACAACATGACTGCACGTTCAACCGCTTTATCTGTCAAATCCTTACCCGTAACAATAAAATGCAGATTAATATGAGTAAACAAGCGTGGCGCCTCTTCACGACGGTGGGAAGTTAATTTTACTTCACAATCTCTTATGTCGTACCTGCCTTTCTGCAAAATAGAAACTACATCAATCGTACTGCAACCACCGGCTGCCATTAATACCATTTCCATTGGGCTTGGCGCCTTATCGCCGGCATTACCATCCATCATGACCTGATGACCGGAAGATGACTCCCCCAAAAGAGACAATCCTTCAACCCATTTTACCCGCGCTTGCATAAATACCTCTTAAGTCGTTCTTTGCATCCAAGCCTACTCTTTCAGTATTAAACTGGCAATCTAATGAGCGGTTTATTATGCTGAAACAATACAAGACAAGACAGAAGCCTTTTCCTGTGTTAAAAACAGAAGCGGGCCAGGTATATAGGTTAAGCTCAATACGTAAGGTTCAAATTTCAGATAACCTATATAAAACCCTTATCTGTCGGTTTTTCAACAAACTAATATGTTAAGCTAGTGTCTTTATAAGCCAGCCTGACGAGAAACTTTTAGATTCTCGTGTTATTTAGGCAGCGATAACAACAGAGGATGAAACGAATGGTTCTCGGCAAGCCACAAACAGACCCGACTCTTGAATGGTTTTTGTCACACTGCCATATTCATAAATATCCATCTAAAAGTACGCTTATTCATCAAGGCGAAAAAGCAGAGACGCTTTACTACATCGTAAAAGGCTCTGTTGCGGTTTTGATTAAAGATGAAGAAGGCAAAGAGATGATCCTCTCCTATTTAAATCAGGGAGATTTCATTGGTGAACTTGGATTATTTGAAGAGGGGCAAGAGCGTACAGCCTGGGTACGGGCCAAAAGCGCCTGTGAAGTGGCTGAAATCTCCTATAAAAAATTCCGTCAACTGATTCAGGTAAACCCGGATATTTTGATGCGTTTATCTGCCCAAATGGCAAACCGTTTGCAAACCACTTCTGAGAAAGTCGGTAATTTAGCTTTCCTGGATGTTACCGGCCGGATTGCCCAAACTTTATTGAATCTGGCGAAACAACCAGATGCAATGACCCACCCGGACGGAATGCAAATCAAAATCACGCGTCAGGAAATTGGTCAGATTGTCGGCTGTTCCCGCGAAACGGTTGGTCGTATTCTGAAAATGTTAGAAGACCAAAACTTGATCTCCGCACACGGTAAAACTATTGTCGTTTACGGTACACGTTAACGCTTGATTAATCAGCGCATAATCCTGCGCTGATTTTTCTTGTACTTAATTACACCAACTGATTAATTGCCTGTTCCAGCCGTTCCATGCCCTGAGCAATCTCTTCTTCACTGATAATCAATGAAGGAGTGAAACGCAATACATCACCGCCGGCACTCAACAACATCAAGCCATTGTCAGCCGCTAGTTGCAGAATATCTTTAGCTTTCCCCTGATACGGCGCTTTGAGTTCTGCACCAATCAGCAGGCCTTTTCCTCGAATTTCACCAAATATCGAATATTTTTGATTGATATCATTCAGAAAATTCACCATCAAATTATGGCGTTTTTCAACTCCCTCCAGAACTGTTGGTGTATTAATAATATCAAAAGCCACATTTGCAACTGCACAAGCCAACGGATTACCGCCATAAGTTGTACCGTGAGTTCCCGGCGTCATCGCTGAAGCAATATTCTCTGTCGTCAGCATAGCGCTGATAGGAAAGCCATTTCCCAATGCTTTTGCTGTGGTAATGATGTCCGGCGTAACATCATAATGCATATAAGAAAATAGTTTACCGGTACGTCCCATCCCACTTTGCACTTCATCAAACACCAACAATACCTGATGTTTATCACAAAGCTCACGCAATCCACGAATAAATGCCGGTGCTGCCGGCGTAACTCCCCCTTCTCCCTGAACAGGCTCCAATACAACAGCACAAGTATGGTCATCTATGACGGCTTTCACTGCGTTTAAATCATTAAAAGGCACATGAATAATATCCGCGGGTTTTGGCCCAAAACCATCAGCATATTTCGGCTGACCACCCACAGAGACGGTAAATAAGGTGCGACCATGAAAACCCTGATGAAATGCGATAATTTTGGTTTTATAGGGGCTGTGACGAGTAATTGCATAGTGGCGAGCCAGTTTAAATGCCGCTTCATTCGCTTCCGCGCCTGAATTGGCAAAAAATACCCGTTCAGCAAAAGTGGCATCAATCAGTTTCCGCGCCAGAATCAAAGCCGGTTCATTGGTGAAAATATTACTGATATGCCAAAGTTTCTCCCCTTGCTGCTTCAAGACATCCACTAACGCAGGATGACAATGACCCAAAGCCACAACAGCAATCCCACCCGCAAAATCAATATACTCTTTCCCTTGTTGATCCCATACACGGCTACCTTGCCCTCTCACCGGAATAAACTGCGCCGGTGAATAAATTGGCAACATAACGTGATCGTATGTGTTTCTATCTACTGCGGCATGCCCCTTCATTTTCCCACCCGTTTTTATATATACGCCATTCAGAAGTGAAAATATAATCACTGAATATGCATAAAAAATCGAAGATGGGCAAATGAAAAAGGTGGATAAATGAAGAAATTATCGGTATCTGGTTAATATCTCAGAAAGTTGCTCAGTAATTGGTGACCTTGCTCACTGAGAATACTTTCAGGATGAAACTGCACACCTTCCAATGGTAGCGTGCGATGACGAATGCCCATAATTTCATCGACGTCACCGTTATGCTGGCTCCATGCGGTGACTTCAAATGAGGCAGGTAATGTCTCTGCGGCAATCACCAATGAATGGTAACGCGTCGCGGTTAATGGCCGGTTAAGCCCTTTGAACACACCTTGCTGATTATGGTGAATAGCCGAAGTTTTTCCATGCATCACTTCCCTGGCTTTTACCACGCTGGCGCCAAACGCCTGTCCAATTGCCTGATGCCCAAGGCAAACACCAAGAATCGGCAATTTATCCGAAAAATGAGAAATCGCCGCCAGAGAAATTCCTGCTTCATTTGGGGTACAAGGACCAGGGGAAATCACCAAATGAGTAGGCATCAATCTCTCAATATCTTCAAGTTGCAATTCATCATTGCGCTTAACTAAAACATCTGTACCCAATTCACAAAAATATTGATATAAGTTATATGTAAAAGAATCATAGTTATCTATTATTAGTAACATAGGAGTCAATCCTACTCATTTTTATCGCTGTATTTGTTGCCCTGCCACTCCTGCAATTTGTTTATCCTGCACAACATGGCTCCAGGTAAAACGGCCTCGCGACAACGGGGCGGCTATCATAGCACATCAATATTTGTAGCATAGTATAACAAAATCGATGGCTATTTTTTCCTCAACCAACTTACTCTCATACCCTACAAAACATAGGCTCTATTTTGATATTCAATAAGTAAAGGTAATTGTTATGAAGACAAAACTGATTATAGCATCTCTTTTTTTACTGTCCTTCTCCACGCTAGCTGTTACCAAAACCGCTAACATTTTCTTCCCGGAAAAAGGGGTGGTTTGTGATAAAAAAGGAAAATATTGCTCTGATCAACAAGGGGTATCGCTAAAATTAACCGAAAAGTATTTAGGGAAAAAAGCGGTAGAGCGCCTGAAAAAAGAGTTTGGTGATGGGAAAGATATTGACTTTTCATCTTACACTTTAAGTAATGGGGTACACTGTGAGAGTAAAGAGAAAAAATGTTACAAAGACAGATATTATCCACAAACCGAAGTGAATAAAGAATTTACCCAAAAGATGTATGAATAACGGCGGAACTGGCCTTCATTTAATGCGGGCCAGTTTTTCAATCTGATGAGAGTTAACTAGAAACTCTATACCCCAATCAAGATAATAAAATTAAGGAATAATCTCCGCAGACAGAATAACGACAGGCTTAACCGGTACATTCTGATATGGACCAACGTTTCCCGTTTTGACTTGAGAGATTTTATCCACAACATCCATGCCTTTTACGACCTTACCAAAGACTGCATAACCAAAGTCACGCTGTCCATGATCAAGAAAAGCATTGTCTGCTACATTAATAAAAAATTGGCTGGTAGCACTGTCTTTATCGGCGGTACGCGCCATAGAGATAGTTCCGCGTAAATTACGCAGTCCATTATCCGCCTCATTTTTAATAGCGGCTTTAGTCGCTTTCTGCTGTAAATCTTTGGTAAAACCGCCACCCTGCACCATAAATCCAGGGATTACCCGATGGAAGATTGTATTGTTGTAATAACCCTCATTGACGTATTCAATAAAGTTCTTCGTTGTAATTGGCGCTTTCTGGTCATTTAATTCCAGTTCAATATTACCCTCCGTTGTGGTCAGCTTCACATGGGTTTCTCCCGCAGCCAAAGCCAGAGGCGCCATTGCGCTCAGAGAACATGCAGTTACAAGTGCTACTAAAATACGTTTCAACATTCTGGGTTCCTATATTATTAAGGTCAACAACACAAATTAAATCAATTCTAATAATCTCTTCAACATCGTGCTCAATATTTACCTACCTTTACGCTATCAATCGACGGAGGCTTTGAAGAAAAATTCATCCTTCCAATAATAGGTTAGATTTTATTTCACAAACCGGGTCACCATCGGTAACAAAATAGCAAGCTCGGTTCAACCCATTAGAAATATGTCATTATTTTTAATCCTGTCAACCAACAGTGGCTATCGGTATAATCCCCTTTGCCATATATTCAGCGCATTTCTCAGGGAGATAATCATTTTGACCATCAAAAACCACAACTATCATATGACCCGTTTTATCACGAGCGCACCTGATATTCGCCATCTGCCTCAAGATATGGGCATTGAAGTCGCGTTTGCCGGTCGTTCAAATGCAGGTAAATCTAGCGCTCTGAATGCTCTGACAAAACAGAAAAGCCTCGCTCGTACCAGTAAAACCCCTGGCCGAACTCAACTCATCAATTTATTCGAAGTAGAAGAAGGTATTCGCCTGGTTGACTTACCGGGTTATGGCTATGCCGAAGTGCCGGAAGAGATGAAGCGCAAATGGCAAAAAGCATTGGGTGAATATCTACAAAAACGTGAATGCCTGATCGGACTGGTCGTGCTGATGGATATCCGCCACCCATTGAAAGATCTTGATCAGCAAATGATCCAATGGGCAGTCGCAATGCAGGTGCCGGTTATGGTGTTGTTGACTAAAGCCGACAAATTGGCATCCGGCGCCCGTAAAAGTCAACTGAATAAAGTTCGTGACGCCCTATTGGCGCTTAATGGGGATATTCAAGTGGAATATTTCTCGACCCCGAAAAAAATCGGTATCGATAAACTACAACAAAAACTGGATATATGGTTCAGCCAGAACGCCGTCCCTGTTGAAAACCATAGTTAATTCATCCTTTCTTTATACACTTACGTGTTAAATTCAGTTGAAAAAAATGCCCCAGTCAGAATTGACTGGGGCAGCTAATATTCAGCTAAATCCGATTACGTGAAGTAAAAGGTCTGAAAGATAGAACATCTTACCTCTGTACCCTACGCCAATAACTCTACCCTATTTTATTTCTTAGAAAAAGCCTTTTTGTAATTTATTTTCAGCAATTATCTCGATTCAGCTGGGATTTTTGTTCATTTTATCGCCATAAAATGTAGTTTAATTACATATTTATGCGATTTGGATCTAATATGCATTACATGGACAACAAATCAGTACTAATGAGTACATAAAATATTACATTAGTTATGTTGACTTTACAGCAACACATGAACTTAAAACCGTCCAGTAACCTTTTCACATTACACTTATCTACCTCTAGGTCAGTAATATTGCTAAATGGAAAAACAAAAATTGCTCTGTTTCATCCACAACTGAAACCATTTTTTAATGTCATCACTGAGATAGTGAACAAAAAAATGTAAAATTCTTATTACAAGAATACATATCCAAACAACTATATGATAACTACCCCTTTCATTCTGCAATTGCTCAGCTACAAGATATCGGTTGAAGAAGGAGAAGCCATAAGCATAAAGACCAGAATTGAAATTGGATCACATAGAACCACAGATATTCCGAGATAATATCAGGGTAAGAACATGTGAGGATGACTCAAAAGAAGAAATTTATATGATTTATCTGATCCTTAGTTGCCATGCAAAAAACAAAAAAGTCATTATTAACGATGAATTCGAAACTTATACGTAGGCAGGAAAGATGATTTATATAAATATTATTTAAATGAATAAACTAAAATAACGTTAAAATAAAAAAGTCTAATTTAGAAACAACCGTTATATCTTCCAAGCCGGAAGACTAGGGAAACACGAAGAATCAGAATATAACTTGATTTTTTTCAAAAACTTAAATAAATACCAAACATAATATCACAGCTCATGAGAGCTTTATTTTGCAAAAATATATAAGCCATATAATCATCTGATAGCTTTTTCCTATTACACTTTTTTGCATTAATACATTAATATTTTTTAATTAAAGTAGTCATCTAACTTACCCACAAGGGATAGGTTTCACTGCACAAACTCCCTATGGGCAAAGGTAAATCCGATATAGCCTTATCAGGAGAGTAATATGAACCAACATGATAACTCATCACCGAACACGAGTAATGATAATAACTCTTCTTTAGGAAGATATGCATTTGAAGATAATTGGAAAAAATATTCATCGAAAAACAATAACAGCTCTACTGTATCTACTAGCATCCTAGCAACTGCCATACTATTGAAAAATGGCAGTGTCATCGCCTGGGGGGATATAATGTCTGGCGGCTATGTTCCGCCTGAAATTGCTCAACTACGGGATATCGTCAGCCTGAGTTCAACCCTTTATGCTTTCGCAGCGCTACGGACGGACCGTAGCGTAGTTGTCTGGGGAAATAAGAGTGTCGGTGGCCTGCTCCCACCCGAAATTGCCCAACTAAAAGATATCGTCAGCCTGAGTTCAACAACTTTTGCTTTCGCCGCGCTACGGGCAGACCGTAGCGTAGTTGCTTGGGGACGTGATAGGTACGGCAGTCAGATACCACCCGAAATTGCCCAACTAAAAGATATCGTCAGCCTGAGTTCAACAGGGGAGGCATTTGCAGCGCTGCGGGCGGACCGTAGTATGGTTGCTTGGGGAAATGATAGGTACGGCGGTCAGATACCACCCGAAATTGCCCAACTAAAAGATATCGTCAGCCTAAGTTCAATTCTTGAGTATTTTGCAGCGCTACGGGCAGACCGTAGCGTGGTTATTTGGGGAGGAGCAGGTTACAGACCAATTCCCGAAGTTACCCAACTAAAAGATATCACCAGCCTGAGTTCAACAGGGCAGACATTTGCAGCGCTACGGGCGGACCGTAGCGTGGCTGTTTGGGGAAATATAATTCCACCAGAAATTGCTAAGCTGAACGATATTGTCAGTCTAAGTTCAACAAATCAAGCATTCGCGGCGCTACGAGCAGATCGTAGCGTGGTTACTTGGGGAATTCCGGATCATACTAGCCGTATCCCACCCGATATTGCCCAACTACAGGATATTGTCAGCTTGAGTTCAACCGTCTATGCTTTCGCAGCTTTGCGGGCGAATCGTAGCATAGTTTTCTGGGAAGATTCGAATAAAGATAAGCAATTACGAATTCCATACGAGATTTCCCAATTACAAGATATCGTCAGCCTGAGTTCAACCCTTTATGCTTTCGCAGCGCTGCGAGCAAACGGTAGTGTAGTCGCCTGGGGACACGGACAACATGGTGGTTATGTTCCCCCCGAGATCGCAAAATTAAAAGATATTGTCAGTCTGAATTCAACAGCCACTGCTTTTTCAGCTTTGCGGGTAGACGGCCGGAGAGTCGGCTGGGGCGGAGGAGATCTTTTAGAACATGGAGAATATAACTAGCTGGCTATTAGACATTATTTTTTCATCACAAATAAGAAAACCATTAACATCCCTAAACGAAAGCTGCACCCCAACTTAGCCCGTAAGGGTAAACAAGTTTCACGACAACAAGCTCCCTATGGGTAAAGGTAAATCCGATACGACCTTATCAGGAGAGTAATATGAATCAACCTAATGATTTCTCACCAGATATAAATACTGATGATAGTTTTATAAAACAATACTGTAAATCTGCAAGATATAGTAATGATAGTAACATTGATCATAATAATAGCTATATTGTCACCAATGAAAGAGTAACCGCCATGTTATTACAAAATGGCAGTGTAATCACTTGGGAAAGCCCCTTTTACTGGTGGGACGGTGACAATCATGGCAGCCTAATCCCCCCTGAGATTATTGCATTACGAGATATCACCAGCTTGAGTGCAACTAACCGTGCATTCGCAGTGCTACGGGCAAATCATAGCGTGGTTGCTTGGGGAGATGAGAATTATGGTGGTCAGCTCCCACCTGAAATTGCCCAACTACAAGATATCGTCAACCTGAGTTCAACACGTGGAGCATTCGCAGCTCTGCGGGAAGACCGCAGTGTGGCTTCTTGGGGAGATCTTTATTTAGGAGGAAGAATGCCATCCGAAATTGCCAAATTGAAAGATATTATCAGCCTGAGTGCAACACAATTGGCATTTATAGCCATACGGGAAAATGGCAAGAGAGTAGCTTGGGGAGGCGGTGACACTAGAGCACATGGTGACTATGATTAGCAGAGCTATTAAACATTACCATTTATTGTGAACAGTTCAAAAAAGGCTGAGCCAAATACACAGCTCAGCCATCACTGTTAATTCAAAATATCAATGCGCCTGATCCCAATTGTCACCAATACCTACATCTACTTTCAGTGGAACATCAAGCACCATACTCTTCTCCATCAATTCACGGATTTTCTGTTCTGCATTTTCAAGTTCTGATTCATGAACTTCAAATACCAGCTCATCGTGAACCTGCATAATCATACGAACTTTCGGTTCTTCACTGATAATCCAGTCATCCACCGCAATCATCGCTTTTTTGATGATATCCGCCGCAGTTCCCTGCATCGGCGCGTTAATAGCTTCACGCTCTGCTGCCTTACGGCGCATGGCATTGCGAGATTTGATATCTGACAGATAAAGACGACGACCATCCAGCGTTTCAACGTAACCCTGCTCTTCCGCTTGTTTACGAGTACGCTCCATATACGCCAAGACGCCCGGATAGCGTTCAAAATAGAGATCCATATAGCGCTGAGCTTCACCACGTGGAATGCCCAACTGACGGGAAAGACCAAATGCGCTCATACCGTAAATCAAACCAAAGTTAATCGCTTTGGCACTACGGCGCTGCTCACTGGTTACCTGTTCTAGTGGCAAACCAAAGACTTCCGCCGCCGTTGCCCGATGAATGTCTTGCCCCTCAGCAAAAGCCTTCAACAACCCTTGATCTTGAGACAAATGAGCCATTATCCGCAACTCAATCTGAGAATAGTCAGCAGCCATAATCCGGTAACTTTCAGGCGCCACAAACGCCTGACGAATGCGGCGGCCCTCTTCATTACGGACAGGAATATTTTGCAAATTAGGATCACGTGAAGAGAGACGCCCAGTTGCCGTTACCGCTTGGTGATAGGAAGTATGCACCCGTTTGGTCAGCGGATGGACCATCTGTGGTAATTTATCGGTGTAAGTGGATTTCAATTTTGCCAGCCCACGATGCTCCAAGATCACTTTCGGCAACACATGATTATCCGCTAACTCTTCCAGCACTTCTTCATTGGTGGATGGCGCACCGCCCGGCGTTTTCTTTACCACCGGCAATTGCAGTTTTTCAAACAATATCGTCTGTAATTGTTTTGGCGAAGCCAGATTGAAAACCTCACCTGCCAATTCATGCGCTTCTTTTTCCAACTCATCCAGACGAGCAGTGATCTCTTTTGAATGCTCAGCCAAAATATTTGCATCAATTAGCACCCCTGTACGTTCCATACGGGAAAGCACCATGACCAATGGCATTTCTGTATTCAGGAATACCTTCTCTAGCGTCGGCGCTTGCTCCAATTGCGGCCACATAGCTTGATGCAGCAATAAAGTAACATCTGCATCTTCTGCGGCGTACATTGCAGCCTGCTCCACCGGGACCTGATTAAAAGTAAGCTGATTTTTACCTTTACCGGCAATCTCTTCAAAAGTCGTAGTCTTATGATTCAAATGGCGTTCAGCCAAGCTATCCATATCATGCCGCCCCATGCCTGCAACGCTATTAAGTACGTAAGATTCCAGCATGGTATCGTAAGCAATGCCTTGCAGTTCAATGCCGTGACTCGCCAACACGCCACGATCAAACTTAATATTCTGACCAATTTTCAGCAGGTTACTATCTTCAAGCAGCGGTTTTAATGCAGCCAGCACAACTTCTCTGTCAAGTTGTTCCGGCGCGCCCAGATAGTCATGGCCTAGAGGTAGATAAGCCGCATCGCCGGCAGAAATTGCGAATGACATCCCCACCAGATTAGCAGTCAAAGTATCAAGGCTGTCAGTTTCGGTATCAAAAGCAAAAACCGGTGCTTTTTTCAGCTTCTCAAGCCACTCATCAAAGCTTTGCTGATCAAGAATAGTCTGATAATTATCAGAAGAGAGTGTGGCCGCAACAGATTTATCCTCCGTCGGCGATGATTCATCATTGCCAGTGGATACCGGTTTTTTGCCTTTCTCTGCCAGCCAATCGCCGTTTGCCACATCACTTAACCAACGTTTGAACTCATAACGGGAAAACAACTGATGCAGTTTCTCCGTATCAAGCTCTTTAACTGACAAAGCAACGCAGGTTTTATCCAACTCAACATCGGTTTTGATAGTTGCCAATTTATAGGAGAGATAAGCGACATCTTTATGCTGCTCCATCTTATCCGCCAGCGTTTTCGCCCCACGGAAACTGAGCCCGGCAATTTTATCCAGATTAGCAAAGATATCATCCATGCCACCAATCCCTTGCAGTAATCCCAGCGCGGTTTTTTCTCCTACGCCAGGTACGCCAGGAATGTTGTCAGAAGAGTCTCCCATTAATGCTAGAAAATCGATAATCAAATCTGGCGGCACACCATACTTTTCAACGACTTCTTCCGGCCCCAAAATGGTGTTATTCATGGTATTGATAAGCGTGATATTTGGCGTTACCAGTTGCGCCATATCTTTATCGCCAGTGCTGATAAGTACCGCACGCCCCTCTTTTTCTGCCTGTAACGCCAAAGTCCCGATAACATCATCAGCTTCTACTCCTGGCACCACCAGCAATGGCAACCCCATAGCTTCAACCATCTGATGTAGCGGTTCTATCTGAGTACGCAGATCATCCGGCATAGGAGGACGATGAGACTTATACTCAGCGAACAATTCATCACGAAAAGTTTTGCCCTTAGCATCAAATACCACCGCTACATGGCTTGGTTTGTACTGCATTATCAAGCTGCGTAGCATATTCAATACACCATACATAGCTCCGGTCGGCTCTCCTGCGCTATTCATCAGCGGAGGGAAAGCATGATAAGCACGATAAAGGTATGAGGAGCCATCAACCAAAATCAGGGGATTGTCTGCTATCTGAGCCATAAATCTTCTTCATTATCTGTATCTATTACGGGTGTGATAAGGATAATAGGATGCCACAGCAAGAAGTAGGAAACGAATTTTATGTGAATTTTCTTTGCTGAAACCCGATTCAGATATTCACACTCTACTATAAATTCTGTGGATAACTTTGTGTATAGATATTACAAGTTTTATTTAGGTAGTGATCGTTGATAAAAAAAACTTATCAACCCCAAGTGAAAAATCAATGACTTATAATCTTAGTCATCAAACTGTCATATTGTCTTATAGATCACAGAGTTGTGGATATAACCAGAGTTTGTCTTACATAAAATCTTTTTAGCATGCATCGTGCCAAAGATTCTCAAGTTGGTGGGCAGGCCGTTTGTGATGTAACTTACTTTTGCCTTACCAGAAGTTGTTCGATTTCAATGTCAATTCTTGCTTTTTTATGCCCTTTATATAAGCACGTGAGTAGTGTTAAATATGAGTAAAAATGAGATTTACAGATGCATAAAGCTTGCTTTTGACACAGCGCCAAGAAACCAGTTTACGGTTGAGTTACATTTACAAATGCTCAAGCATACCGACGAATTAAAACACATTACAGCGAGGGAGTTTTGTGAAGGAGTAAGTCTTCACCCGAACTTCGACGCGGAGTTTAGTAAAATGCGTAATTTGACCTCTCATCTTAAAGCTGCTGGTCTTGACACGAATCTTCTTTAACAAAATATTTTTGGAAGGGGGTATTAATGAGTGACGACACTTTTGAATATGGCAGCCGGTGGCTCAAGACGGATTTTCACCTCCATACCCGTGCGGATAAAGAGTTCAAATACACAGGTGCAGATAACGACTACGTGAATCAATACGTACATTCGCTAAAAGATGCCGGTATTGGCCTTGGTGTGATTACCAACCATAACAAGTTCGATATGCTTGAATTTCAGAGTTTGCGCAAAAAGGCCAAAAGATCCGGCATTGGTCTGCTGCCCGGTATTGAGCTCTCGGTAAAAGATGGGAACGCGGGTGTGCATACCCTAGTGGTGTTTTCCGATGAGTGGATAAGCAACAAGGAACAAAAAAATTATATCCAAGACTTTCTCAATGTGACCTTTGCCGGGAAAGCTAATTTTGAGCAGGAAAATGCGCGTTCGAATCACGATATTCTCAAAACCATTAAAATTTTGGATGGTTATCACAAAGACTACTTTTTAGTTTTTGCTCATGTGGAAGCACCCAACGGTTTATAGGGTGGTTTATTGCCGGGTCGGATAAAAGAACTTTTCGACAATGCTTTTGTTCAATGCAGAGCTTTGGCATTCCAAAAGGTTCGCACCCGAGATGAGCGCTCTAAGATCCAGCAAGCACTGGGTGACTTATATCCTGCTGAAGTGGAAGGTTGCGATGCTAAGAACCTTGCCGATATGTCGGCCAGAAAGGAAGCCAGTTATCTCAAACTCGGTGCGTTCAGCTTTGAGGCTATAAAATTTGCCCTGCGGGATAAGAGATCCCGCGTACAAGCTAAACTACCTGACTATCGCCATTCGTTTATTCGCAAAATCAGTTTTGAAGGTGTGGGTACCTTGGGTGGCACTGAAATCTGTCTATCTCCGGAACTGAATACTCTGATTGGCATTCGTGGCAGTGGCAAATCTTCCGTATTGGAAGGCATTCGCTATGCCCTGAATATCCCGTTTGGCGATAAGTCCTCTGACGTTGAATACAAAGAAGGTTTAGTTAAGCACCTACTATGTAGTGGCGGGAAGATCACTATCGACGCGATTGACCGGCGAGGCCAACCTTACCAGATACGACGTATATTAGGTGAACGCCCTGATGTATATGTTAACGGGCAATTACAGCCGGGTGTGTCGATTCGAGAAACCGTCCTACATCAACCCATTTACTTTGGTCAAAAAGACTTGTCGAGCACTGGCGCTGGATTTGAAAAAGACTTAATTGAAAAGCTGGTTGGGGAAGCTTTAATTTCTGTTCGCCAAAAGATAGAGCAAGGTCGTCAGCGCATGGCGGATGTTATTAGTCAGATTAAACGTTTAACCCGTGCTGCCTTGCAGAAACAAGAGTGGCTGCAAAAAAAGCAGGATGTTGAATTTAAGTTAAGGTTTTACCAGCAACACGGCGTAGAAGCCAAACTGCAAAAGCAGATTGACTTTGATCGGGATGAGCACAAAGCGCAGCAGATGATCCAAGGGGCGCAGCATTATCTGACTGAGCTAAATAGCTTTATTGCCAGCTTTGAAGATGAACTGAAAAACCAAATTCTGTATAAGTCAGCACAGAATCAGCCTTTTTTTGATGACTTTTTTGCGGTCTATCAACAGTTGCTCACTGGCTTTGATGGAATTAAGCAAGTGGCTGGAAGTGACCAAACGACAGTTCAGCAATTGCAGCAAAAGTTAACGGGCTTTCAACAACAAAAACAAGCGCTGAAAGAAGAATTTGCGGAAATCGAGCGCAAGTTAGCCAGTGAATTTCAACAAGCGGGTGCGCAAGCAATCAGTCCGCAAGAGTTTAAGCAGCTTAAAAGTCAGCTCGATCAGGCTGAGCAAATGCTGGCTGTATTGGACAAGAGTGAGCAGCAATATGAGGAGTTGAATCAAGGAGTTGAACGGGAGTTAGTTCAACTGAATGGCCTTTGGCTTGAAGAATACTGCGCTATTGAGCAAGTGCTGAATAAAATCAATCGAGTGGATTCGCCGTTAAAAATTGTACCGAAATTTAAAGATAACAAAGCGGCCATGCTCAAGCATATTCAGGATTTATACCGCGATAGCCGTATTCGAGAAGCTACATTGAAAACAGTGGTGGACGAGTTCATCGATTTTGGTGCGGTATGGCGAGAAAAAGATAAGTTGAAATTGCTGGTTGGTGGTTCATTCGATACCTTCTGGCAGTATTTTGAAGATAATCTAGATGCTTTGCTGACTTGGCAGGTGCCGAATGTTTTCACCATTGAATACCACGGTAAGGCTCTGGCTCATCATTCATTAGGGCAGCGCGCATCTGCATTAATACTGTTTGTTCTAAGCCAACAAGAAAATGATGTTGTTATCATCGATCAGCCAGAAGACGACTTGGATAACCAGACTATCTATGACGATGTTATCAAGCTCATCCGTGAGTTAAAACCAAAAACGCAATTCGTCTTTGCCACTCATAACGCCAACATTCCAGTGCTAGGCGATGCTGAGCAGGTCATCGCCTGTGAATATCAGGATGATCATATTGATATTGTCAGTGGCAGCATTGACTGTGCGGATGTTCAGCAGCGTATAGTCGGTATTATGGAAGGCGGTGCAGAAGCCTTTGAAAAACGTAAACAGGTATATGAAGCATGGAAACCCAAGAGCTCTTAGCAATAATTGCACGTGATGAAGATAGCCGTCATCAATTTAAAGCAGACGTCAATAATGCATCTTCGTTGGGTGCCGAAATGGTAGCGTTTTCCAATGGTACTGGAGGCTTAATTCTCATTGGTGTTAACAATGGCGATGGGTCTCGATCTGGATTGACGAGAGAAGATATCGGTCGAATTAATCAAGTTATAGCGAATGCTGCTACAGATAATGTTCGTCCCCCAATAAATCCTGTTTCTGAAAACATTCAACTCCCCGATGGCCTGGTCATTGCGGTACATATAGAGCAAGGCATCAGTAAACCTTATATGGATACTCAAGGTTATGTTTGGGTGAAAAATGGTTCTGATAAGCGAAGGGTGACCGCTCGCGAAGAGTTGCAGCGAATGTTTCAGGAGGCGGCACTGATTCATGCAGATGAGACACCGGTAAGTGGTACGTCAGTAGCCGACATCGATCAGGAGTTCTTTGATTCGTTTTTTGAAGGGGAATACGGCGAGAGGGTTGAGGAACAAGGTGTATCTCGCTCTCAACTTTTAGAGAATATGAATTTGGCTAAAAATGGTCAGTTGAATATTTGTGGTACTTTGTTGTTTGCATCGCGGCCTCAGATTCGCCTTCCTGTTTTTATCGTAAAGGCGGTTGCCTTCCCCGGCGTAGATATTGAAGATGAGCACTATATTGATAGCCAAGATATCAATGGCAAGCTGTCGGATGTGTTCCAAAAGGCGCTGGGGTTTGTATTGGCAAATATCCGACATATTCAAAATAAGCAAAGTTTTAACTCACTTGGCGAGCCTGAAATCCCAAGGATTGTTTTAGAAGAACTGATTTCCAATGCGCTTATTCATCGCGATTACTTTGTGTCAGCCCCCGTTAAAGTGCTGGTTTTTGCAGATCGAATTGAAATTATTAGTCCCGGCCATTTACCCAATAATTTAACCATTGAAAACATCAAGATGGGGAACTCAAATATTCGCAACCCAATCTTGGCTTCATTTGCTTCTAAGGTATTGCCATATAGAGGCTTGGGAAGTGGTATTAAGCGGGCAATTAAAGCATACCCAGATATTGAATTGATTGATAATAGGGAGGGAAATACATTCAAAGCTATCATTAGCCGAATGTTACCTAATGAGTGACGCCAAATCACTTCACTGAATATTTTCCGCCTGTATTTTGTGACGAAAACTAGCAAAAGCAGAAATTCGGCACCTGAGCAATCAGATTGTCGCCCACTAAAGGGAATCCCCCCCTCCCGAGTCACGGCGTGCGAAGGTGGGGGAGGATGTCGAAATATTACTTCTGATTTAACAGAAAGTTAACGACGTCTGAATAGGATTTCGCATAGTTATCAGCAGAAGAGGCATCGATACCGTCACTTTTCATCATATACTTGCCATTAACAAACATTGCCGGTACACCCCGTAGTTGCAAATCCTGAGCGGCTTTTTGCTGCTTAACAACTAAGGATTTCACCACAAAACTACTCATGGCAGCATCATAATCCTCAGCCGCCACCCCGGCTTTGATAAAGGCATCACGAATATCATTCGGAGTCTTAATAGCCAGTGTTTTCTGAATACCCTCAAACAGTACCGGGGTTACTTTGTCTTCAACCCCCATTGCCATTGCCGCAGCCCAGGCAGTAGTCAATTCTTTACCCAGCGGCCCTAAAAAATCCACATGATAACGGACAAGTTTTGTCCCTTCCGGTAAATGCTGTTTCACCGTCTGAGGAACTTTAAAAATTTCTTCAAACTGATAACAATGGGGGCAATAGAAAGAGAAGAATTCTAGCACCGGTGGTTGATCCGCCACCGGCGACTTCAATTCAACATACTGTTTTCCTTCGGTAAAATTGGCAGCAGATGCGCTAAATGCCATCACCATTCCAACTAAAGCCAACCAAAACTTCTTCATAACTATCTCCATGATAAACATTAATACATCGGGTTAAGCTGCAAAGGTGGTTCCTGCAACAGCTTAATCTGTTCAGAAAAAAGTGACGTCTGTTTTAACCAAAAATCGGTATCTGTCATCCAAGGAAATGCTTTAGGGAAAGCAGGATCCTGCCAACGTCGGGTAACCCATGCTAAATAATAGACCATCCGCATCGCGCGTAATGGCTCTATCAATGACATCGCCTTTGGATCAAAATCCGCAAATTCACTATAGGCTTCCAACAGTGTATCTAACTGCAATAGTTGTTCCTGACGGGAGCCATGCAGCAACATCCATAAATCCTGAATTGCCGGACCGTTACGCGCATCATCAAGGTCAACAAACCAAGCTTCGTCACGCCACAAGATATTACCCGGATGACAGTCACCATGAAGCCTCAATATTTGCCAATCATCGCGCCAATATGATGCTACGACATCTATCAAATCATCCAATACCGCCAAAAATTGCCTTTTCTGGCCCGCAGGAACTAACTCACATGCAGCCAAATACTGACGTGGCTGATGCAGATACTCATTTAACCCGATAGTTGGACGAGAAGTGAATTTTTGTCGACAGCCAATTTGATGAATTCTCCCTAGCAAACGCCCTACATCTTCTAACTGAAAGAGATTATCGGATTCATACTGACGCCCTCCAATGCTTGGAAAAACGGCAAAAAAGAAATCCTTAAACGTCAGTAAAGTTTGCTTATTAAATACCAAAGGTGCCGCAACAAGTAAATCAGCCTGTTGTAACGCCAAAGCAAAATCGTGCTCTTCCTGAATCTGCTGCTGGTCCCAACGTAGTGGCCGGTAAAATTTCACAACATAACGTTTACGATCTTCATCCGTAAACTGATAAACACGGTTTTCATAACTGTTTAATTCTGTCAGCCCGGAATCGACATACAGCCCGGTCTGCACCAATGCATCCATAATCAAATCCGGTGTTAACTCCCGGAAATTAAAAGCAGACTGGTTTGTTAGCACATTCTATTCTCTTGATTAATCTGTAATAACGCCACGGCAAGCAAGTTTGAAAATCCACTTGGTGATCCTTTTTCAGCCATTAGTCAACGTAGATAAATGACATTGCATACCGAATCCCTTATAAATAAAGCCTATACAAATTAACAGGGATAACCGCATAGAGAAAGGATTGCTCTGTCAATAAGCGTAAAGATAACTCTTTTATCAGCAAGTTATCCGGTGATTCTATTTAAAAACGCTGAGTTGAGCCCAAATAATCAAGCTGAAAGCAGTTATATTAGTGTAATAACTACCTCAGTTGATAACTTGAACATCATGAAACCAAAAATAAGCGGAGTGATCCTTGCAGGAGGTCGCGCCACCCGTATGGGCGGCAATGATAAGGGGCTAATTTTTCTAAATAAAAAACCACTGTATCAACATATTGCGGATAAGCTACTTCCACAAGTAGATGAATTAATTATCAACGCCAACCGCAATCTGGATATTTACCGACAAAGTGGTTATCAGATTATTCCAGATTTAACGCCAGACTTCTTTGGTCCCCTTTCAGGAATGCTGACAGCCCTAAAATCAGCTAGTCACGACTGGGTTGTATTTGTTCCTTGTGATGTACCAGACCTCCCTACTGATTTGGTCACTCGCTTATGGCAAGGAAAGCAGCAAGCATTAGCAGCCTATGTAAATGATGGCAACCGGGCTCACCCTACCATCTCTTTACTACACCGCAGTCTTTTTTCTCAGTTAGAAAATTATCTGGCTGATGGTGAGCGCAAATTGATACTGTTTATGCATAAGATCAAAGCGATAGCCATTCAGTTTGATGACAATCCTACTGCCTTTACTAACCTAAACACACCGGAAGATTGCCAACATTGGGAGCATATACAGGAGATCAAAAAATGAGTACCAAACCGCTTCCGATCCTGGGTATAACAGCCCATAGCGGAACAGGAAAAACAACACTTCTCAAACACGTGATCCCACTGTTACGTCAACGGCAAATCCGGGTCGGTCTGATAAAACACACCCATCACGATATGGATGTGGATAAACCGGGCAAAGACAGTTATGAGCTGCGCAAAGCTGGCGCAGAGCAAACTCTGGTTGCCAACCAGCAACGCTGGGCGTTAATGACAGAAACACCAGATTTGCAGGAATTAGATTTGAGCTATCTTGCCAGCCGTTTTGATCCAAATTCACTGGATCTGATTCTAGTGGAAGGTTTTAAAGATGAGCCAATCAATAAAATCGCTCTATACCGCAACACTCTTAACCACCGATTAAGCGATCTGCTTGATCAACATGTGATTGCTGTTGCCAGTGATGAAAAATTAGAGACTATTTTGCCACAATTGAATATCAATCAACCTGAACAGGTAGCTGATTTTATTGTCGAATGGCTGTATATGGAACGTTAAGTTACTTCTACTTGCGCTCAGTAGTGTGAAGACCCCCGAAACTCTGATGAGAGAAAGGCCGAAGAAATCGGCCCTCAGAAAAATACTTATAGATAGGGTTCAACAACATCACCGCATCGTTACAAACTCTTCCGCCGCAGTGGGATGAATCGCGACCGTGTTATCAAAGTCTTTCTTCGTTGCCCCCATCTTCAATGCAACAGCGAAACCTTGCAGCATTTCATCCATTCCGAAGCCAATACCATGAATGCCAACAATCTTCTCTTCCGGCCCGGCACATACCAATTTCATTCGGCACGGCTGGCGATGTTGAGTAACAGCGGTATACATCGCAGTAAAAGAAGATTGATACGTTTTCACCTGCTCTTCACCAAATTGCGCTTTCGCCTGAGGTTCAGTCAGCCCCACAGTACCAATCGGTGGATGGCTGAATACGACGGTTGGAATATTGGTGTAATCCAGATGTTCTTCTGGTTTATTGTTAAACAGGCGCTCAGACAAACGACGACCTGCCGCCACCGCAACGGGGGTTAATTCCACCGCACCAGTGTTATCACCTACTGCATAAATACCTTTCACATTCGTGTTCTGGTATTCATCAACTTTGATATAGCCTTTTTCATTCACCTCAACACCAGCTACAGACAGGTTCAGGTTATCCGTTGCGGGCTCACGGCCAATAGCCCAGATTAGGGTATCAACGATTTGTTCTTTGCCGTTCTGCAATTGCAAGGTCAAGCTGCCATCCGCATTTTTACTTACTGCTTTTGGCACCGATTCTGTATGCAAAGTGGGTCCTTCGGTATTGATAACTTCCAAGAGTGTCTCAACAATCATCGGATCAAAAGAGCGCAACGGTGCATGCTGACGCACAAATAGATGGGTTTCACTACCAAGCGCATGCAATACGCCGGCAATTTCCACGGCAATATAGCCTGCGCCAACAACCGCAACCCGCTTTGGCATCTCTTCCAACGCAAAAAAACCATCAGAATCAATACCATATTCTGATCCTGGTATATCAGGCCGCACAGGACGGCCGCCTGTCGCAATCAGAATATGATCGGCGGTGATTTTTTCACCATTCACTTCAACAGTATGTGCATCAACAAAACGGGCAAGCCCTTGGATCACATCAACTTTATTGTTACCCAAGCCACGTTCATAAGACTGGTGGATACGATCGATATAAGCAGTGCGACTGGCAATGAGCGTCTTCCAGTTAAAGCAATTGATTGTCGTATCAAAGCCATAATCTGGCCCATATTGGTGGATAGATTCAGCAATTTGCGCCGCATGCCACATCACTTTCTTCGGCACACACCCCACATTGACACATGTTCCACCCAATGCCTTGGCTTCAATTAAGGCACATTTCTGCCCGTACATAGCCGCACGGTTAATTGAAGCTATGCCGCCACTGCCACCACCAATCGCTATATAGTCGTAATGTTTGCTCATCCGGATTGTTTCCATCTAATCAATTCAAGGGAGTTAATACCCAAAACCTAATTATGGCAAAAAATATCAAGCAATCGCGATGATTCTGGCTCTCGCTGCCATTGCTAAAAGCTATTCTGGCGCCACCCATTTAACCAAGGTGTGACCAATTCCTGCCGGCACCAGAACCTGATGTAACCACGGCAATACCGATTTCATCTGCTGTTCCAGTTTCCAAGGCGGGTTAATCACGATCATGCCAGAGGCGGTCATTCCTCGCTGATCGCTATCAGGCCGGACAGCCAACTCAATTTGTAGAATACGGCGGATGCCGGTTGCTTCCAGCTCTTTAACCAGTCGTTTGATATTCTGGCGTAATACCACTGGGTACCACAACGCATAAACACCGGTTGCAAAACGCTTATAACCTTCCTGAATTGCCTGTACAACCGCCTGATAATCCGATTTCAGTTCATAAGGCGGATCAATAAGAATGAACCCACGGCGACTCGGTGGCGGCAATTGTGATTTTAATTGCTGATAACCATCTTCACGCACAACCCTGGCGCGGTTATCTCGGGAGAATTCATTACGTAATAAAGGAAAATCACTCGGATGCAGTTCTGTCAGATTGAACTTATCATCCTGCCGGAGTAAATGGCGGGCGATAAAAGGCGATCCTGGATAGTAACGTAAGTTGCCACTCTGATTCAGTGCGGCCACTGCACTTATATAAGCGCTCAGTTCCTGCGGTAAATCTTCACGCTGCCAAACGCGGGCAATCCCTTCCAAGTACTCACCAGTACGTTCAGCATGTTCACTGCTGAGTTGATAACGCCCCGCACCAGCATGAGTATCCAGATAGAGAAAAGGTTTTTCTTTTTCTTTAAGAGATTCAATGATTAAGCTTTGTACAGTGTGCTTGAGCACATCGGCATGATTACCAGCATGAAAACTGTGGCGATAACTTAGCATTAATTTCAGACCCCAGAGCAGAGAATAGGTTGATTGTCAGATGAAGTACCTGACAACTAAAAACCCATCCCAGTAGATGGGACAGATAGTAAGGCCCTATTATAGCCCTATTAGCGACAAAAATGTCAGACTCCTCATCTTTCTCCTTGAGCTCCCTTTAATCATATTAATAAAAATTTAGGATAAGTGGAAAACTCTGCCCAGATCAATGTGATATTTAACGAGTAATGCTATCTGCATTTTCACTGAAAATCATAAGTAGTATTTACGTAATTACAAACAATAAGAATTGTGCAATTAAAAAAACAAGATATTAAACGAACAGTTAAATATACAAGATTTTATGTTGATGTTCACGAAATCACCAATCAGGAACAGAGATTGGAAAATGTAAACATTCGATTATGGAAAAATAATCAAAAGAAAAACTAGAAAAAATGACTGAATGTTATCGATACTATTAAGCAATATCGTTAAATAGTACGTGTAAAAAATTGAAGGGAGAATAAAGAAGAAAATCAGAAAAGCTGAAAAAAGTTGAAGACAGTTATTAAGAATCTTCAACTTAAGATTAAAGAAAGATTCAGCTTTTCAGCCAATGAAGAGATACTTCATTGGCTGAATGATTATATTATCTATTAGGCAACAATAGGCGCACGCCAATCATCTGCGCCGGAAGTCCCTGCGGTTGTATGCTCCCAGTTAATCTTACGATAAGACAGAGAAACACAAACCAACTGAGTAAATTCAGTTTTTGCTGGGTCCTGACAATGAGGCATTTTGCAATCAATGTCGACAATAGTGGCATCTTCTAATTGTGTCGTGAAGAAGTGTTCTTGTTTCCCTTCAACCGAAGTGCGATACCATTTCAATACTACACTTGTCAGCATTTCACCCGAAGCCAATGCGTTATAAAGCAATGGAACGGATTTATTTAATGCAACGGTAAAACGAAATGGTTTATGAGCACGCTGACCTGAAGGCTGACCTGATTGAGGATCAGTTGGTACGGTGACGATATGATCAAATGCTTGAACCAGCATTTCATCTTCGTGGCCCTGAACGTAGATATTACCCACTGATTCAGCAGTGAATGAACCCGCGGTAATATTGCCCTGTGTTTTTCCAGTGATGGAAATATAACATGGAGTAGGCATTGCAAATATCCTTTATAGAGATTGTGTCAACATTAAGGTAACGCTCATATTACTTTCAATAGTGATTATTTCATCTTGGGAAAGATCACTTATAGATACATTGAACGCTGAAACGAATAATAAATACCAACCGGCTCATTTCAAAATAAAATCTAAATTGCAAAATCATCAACTCATCACCAATAAATGAAAATATTATAATTAATGCCACTTAAAACAATAAATTTAAAATTGGCTACATTAGCAGAATAATTAACTGTTAACACTCATTTAACTTAAGAGGAAAATGACGTATCTATATGAAATACAACAATTTTAATAATGACGACCTAAATTATATTTTGCTCAATTAAAAAATGAGATCTGGATCAAGAAAAGTGCCACCATCCACTTAGTTAATATCGAAACTAATATTTACAATATGAAATCAATTCTAATATGTAAACAAAAATACATCTAGAAATACTTTGTTACAAAATGAAACAAAAAATCATAAAATTCTCAAAAATACAAAAAAATAGATGCTACTCAATAACTATATAGAGTTCTTTGATCAATAAACAGCTTAAGAAAACACCTAATTGTAACTTATTGCCAAATATCATAAAATCATCAAAATGCCGAATAGGGGGGTATGCCTATATATATTTTAGCTTTACAATAAAAAAACAAAATGCGAGACTTTGCTTTGCAAAGTGTTCTATATTGATGCTATTGTTCGATGAGTAAGAATATTCTGAATTTCGTATTTATCTATATGCTCATAGAAAGTCAGCTTACTATCCAATTCAATGCAGTGAATCTCCCGCCCCTTAATCCGGGAGAATTTTATGGTCTCCGTCACATATAGGTAGGTATCTAAGGGCAACTCTCTCATCCAATATTGTTATCAGATAATTCCTAATTGCCTAATTGTATTACCCAAAGGATTCTAATATGAGTAAAGATAGTTCAGGTAGCGTAGCGCCAAAAGAAAGGATTAATATCAAATACGTTCCGAATACCGGTGATCAAGTAGCCGAAATTGAATTACCTCTCAATCTACTTATCGTCGGCGACCTTAAAGGAACAAAA
The DNA here is from genome assembly GCF_001684335.1 of Photorhabdus namnaonensis. GTDB lineage: Bacteria > Pseudomonadota > Gammaproteobacteria > Enterobacterales > Enterobacteriaceae > Photorhabdus > Photorhabdus namnaonensis. Next base: position 14,674 of record NZ_LOIC01000034.1, on the reverse strand, counting down.
GAAGATATGCCCATTGAAGAACGGCAAGCTGTTTCTGTGCACAAAAATAACTTTAACGCCGTGATGAATGAAGCCAATATCAATCTCACTTTTAGTGTCCCCAATCGCCTCAACGATAATAACGGAGATGACCTGCCGATTAACCTGGAAATAAAATCACTCAATGATTTTTCACCCGACAACGTAGCGAAGAAAGTGCCTGAATTAAATAAACTTTTAGAGCTACGTGAGGCACTTGTCGCACTAAAAGGGCCATTAGGAAATATTCCGGCATTTCGCACCCGCTTACAGGAATTATTGGGTGATGAGAAAGTCCGTGAACAACTTCTAAAAGAGCTTGAAATCGTCAATCAAAAGTAATTGACTAAAAAGGAGTTTCTAACATGTCCTTGCATGAAGAGAGCAGTACAACATTAACCCCAGGGTCCACTACCTCTTTGCTTGACGAGATTATGTCTCAGGCAAGAATGACGCCGGAAAATGATGGCTACCATATCGCGAAACAGGGTGTAGCCGCTTTTATCAGCAGCATTTTGGATACTGGTACTAGCGAAGAACCTGTCAACAAGCTTGTTGTTGATAGAATGATTGTTGAGCTTGATAAAACACTCAGCACTCAAGTCGATGAAATTATGCACGCTAAAGCGTTCCAAGAACTGGAATCATCCTGGCGTTCGCTGAAATTGCTGGTTGATCGTACCGATTTCCGTGAAAACATCAAAATCAACATCATCCACGCGACCAAAGAAGAGTTACTGGAAGATTTCGAATTTTCACCAGAAATCATTCAGTCAGGCTTATACAAACATGTCTACTCGACAGGTTATGGCCAGTTTGGTGGCGAACCAGTCGCTGCGGTCATCGGTAATTATGCGTTCGGCAATAGCTCACCCGATATTAAACTAATGCAATACGTCAGTGCGGTTGGCGCAATGGCTCACGCGCCATTCCTCTCTTCCGTCGCCCCTGATTTCTTTGGTGTCAGCAGCTTTACCGAACTGCCAGCGATTAAAGATCTGAAATCTGTCTTCGAAGGTCCGGCACACACTAAATGGCGTTCGCTACGCGAATCGGAGGATGCGCGTTACCTAGGTCTGACAGCACCGCGCTTCTTGTTGCGTCTGCCTTATTCAACCGTCGAAAACCCAATTAAAAACTTTAACTATCAGGAAAATGTCAGCAAAGATCACGAACATTTCCTGTGGGGTAACACTGCTTATCTGTTGGCAACGTGTTTGACTGACAGCTTCGCCAAATATCGCTGGTGTCCGAACATTATCGGCCCACAAAGCGGGGGGACTGTCAGCGATTTGCCAGTTCACCTATTCGAAGCAATGGGACAGATCCAGGCCAAAATCCCAACAGAGGTTTTGGTTACTGATCGCCGTGAATTCGAATTGGCGGAAGAGGGCTTTATCACCCTGACAATGCGTAAAGGCAGTGACAACGCCGCGTTCTTCTCTGCCAACTCAGTTCAGAAGCCAAAAGTTTTCCCAAATACTCGCGAAGGGAAAATGGCTGAAACCAACTACAAATTGGGCACTCAACTGCCCTATATGTTCATCATCAACCGTCTTGCACACTACATCAAAGTGTTGCAACGCGAGCAGATTGGTTCCTGGAAAGAGCGTCAGGATTTGGAGCGTGAACTGAACACCTGGCTGAAACAGTACATTGCTGATCAGGAAAATCCACCAACGGATGTCCGTAGCCGTCGCCCTTTACGTTCCGCCCAAATTCAGGTTTTGGATGTGGAAGGAGATCCAGGCTGGTATCAAGTGGCAATGCAAGTTCGCCCTCATTTCAAATACATGGGAGCTAGCTTTGAGTTGTCCTTGGTCGGTCGCTTGGATAAGGAGTAATGAGTTATGGCTACGCTGTACAGTTGGAATAGAGAAGGCTCTGCCAGCTTGTTCGAGCGTATTCAAGGGAAGAACTCCGGTTCTTCCCGCCAATCAAGAATGCGTGAACTGCTCAACTCCATAAAACGACACCTGAATCATGTTCTCAATACTCATCCGGGTGCTTGTCAGAGTGCGGTTGATCTTGGCGTCATTGATCTCAATGACGCCACAACCACGGCAACGGACTTTAAACAGAGTATTGAGCAAGCAATAGTGCATTGCATCACAACTTATGAACCAAGAATATCGTCAGTCACTGTCAGTGCAATCCATGATGAGAGTGACCCGCTGTTGTTACGTTTTCACATCAACGCGCAGGTATCCCTGGATGATATTCATGATGTTGTTGAATTTAACATTCAACTGGATAACAACCGGCGTTATTGCCTAGAGAGGACTCAATAAAATGTCACTTGAAAAATATTTTAGAGAGGAATTGGATTACATTAGGCAATTGGGGCGACAAGCCGCAATTGAACATCCTCACCTCGCCTCATTTTTGTCTGAACAAGGCTCTGACCCGGATGTTGAGCGTTTACTAGAAGGATTTGCCTTTCTCGCGGGCAATTTGCGGGCAAAAATTGATGATGAGTTCCCTGAACTCACTCATGGATTATTGCATATGCTCTGGCCAAATTACCTGCGTCCAACGCCTAGCATGACCATTATCCAATATACACCTAATGATAATGCCATCACAAAAGCAACGCAGATCCCGCGTGGAACTCAAATCAAAAGCCGTCCACTGGTGGATGATAGCGAAAATGATGAGGATGAAGATAATTACTTAAACAATACCAAGACTCAAAAAACAGACCAAGACAATCATCGCTGTACTTTCACTTTATGCCGTGATGTCTGGCTGTTTCCGATGTCTATCCGAAACATTTCGGTCAATAATAGTAATGAGCAGGGTGTCATCGGCCTGAATTTCACCTCAAAAACAGAGCTTAACTTACAAGAACTACAACTTGATAAACTCCGTTTTTATCTAAGCGGCGATGATTACAGCAGTACACAACTCTATTTCTGGCTCAGTTACCATCTTGAAGACGCAAAACTTGTCGTCGGCGATACCACGATTTCATTACCAGATTTCGACTTCGTTCCAGTGGGTTTCAATCGGGAAGACGCCCTATTGCCGTACCCCAAAAATGCCTATATGGGTTATCGCGTCTTACAAGAGTACTTCTGTTTTTCTGAAGGTTTTCTGTTTTTCGATGTCATTGGTTTCCCTAAGTTACCAGCAGATCTTAAAGCCAAAGATTTCACGTTGAATCTCTATTTCTCAGAAGCACTACCACCAGAAATCAAAATCCGTCAGGATACTTTCCGGCTGCATTGTGTCCCGGCAATCAATCTCTTCCCGATGGATAGCGAAGTTATTCAACTAAATGGCAGTCAGTCTGAATATCCATTAAGAGCCAGCTATAGTCATCCCAATCGTTACGATATTTTCTCTGTGGATAAAGTAGAAAGCTGGCTGGTCGGATCTGATGGCAAACCCAAACCAAGCCGCGATGGCAGACGGACTTATGTACCATTTGAAAGCTTTCATCATCAGATCGAACATGAAAGCGAGCTCAATACTCGCTATTTCCGAATCAGAATCAAAGAATCTCCATTTCGTAAAGGTCTTGAACACTACATCTCTTTTGTCCGTGGTGATGAATCTCAACTTCTATTAAGTGAGGAAAATGTCTCTATTCAACTGACGTGCACCAATCGCGAACTGCCACTGCAACTCCGGGTAGGTGATATTGATTACCCTTTATCGGGAAACTCGTCATTTGCGACATTCCGCAACATAACCCGCCCATCCGTTCCACTCTATCCATTGATGAGCGGTGAGTATCACTGGTCGCTTATTTCTAATATGTCGCTGAACTATATGACATTATTGGACAAAGACGCACTAAAGGCGGTACTAAGAACTTACGATCTCCCCAGCCGATATAACCGACAATCCTCACGCTCATCCCAAAAACGGCTAGATGCCATTGAACGGATTGAAACGAGGCAAATAGACCGACTATTTAAAGGTCTCCCGGTACGTGGTTCGGAATCAACATTGTATATCCGGCAACAGGCTTTCTGTTCTGAAGGCGAGCTTTATCTGTTCTGCAACATACTGTCACGCTTTTTTGCCTTATATGCCAGCGTTAACTCCTTCCACATGTTGAAGGTGATCAATTTAGATAATCAGGAATGTTATCAATGGCCGGAACAGACAGGTCAACATGCGTTGATGTAACGAGCGAAAACTCGCCAGAAAATCAGACACTGGATGTGTCAAGGTATAACTTTCATCAATTGGTCGAATTGTTCAACCAATTGGCGGTAGCGTGGGAAAAAACTGGGCAAACCAACCGCCCGGACCGTGAAGCAATCCTATTTAAATCCAGTGCAAGCTTGGCTTTCCCAACCAGAGACATTACCTCTGTGAAACGTTCTAAGGAGGGTCGCTTCCAAGTGGAAGTCTCTTTTCTTGGACTACATGGCAGCCAATCACCCATGCCAGGTTATTACCTTGATTCGTTGGCATGGGAAGACGCTCAGGATGAAAATCGACTGACTGATTTTCTGAATATTTTCAATCACCGTTCAGTCGTCATTCTTCATCAGATTTGGCGAAAATATCGCTATTACATCTGTTTTGACAAAAACGGGCAAGACGGATTTTCTCAGCGCATGTTTGCGCTGGTGGGACTTGGTAGTGATGTTAATCGTTCTCACTTGAATATCAATCACAGCAAAATGCTGGCCTATGCCGGTTTGTTAGCCAGTCCTGGTCGATCACCAGCAGTGATATGCAGCCTGGTTTCACACTGTTTTGATCTACCCGATGTAACGGTACACGGTTTGCAGATCAGAAAAGTCGCTATCGAGCCATCACAGCAAAATCGCCTAGGTGGAACACTGAAAATAAAGGGACGGAAACAAAAGGTTGAACAATCCGTAATGGGAAAGAATTTTTTCCTCGGTTCATGGGTGAGAAGCTGCGATAGTAAATTTACTTTATGTATCAATAATCTATCACGAGAACACTTCCTATCATTTCTCCCGGACGGTAAGAATTTCCTGCCACTAGTGATGTTTCTCTGTTTTGTCCTACGTGATCAATTGGCCTGGGATCTGCGTCTTGGATTGGCCGAAAACCAAGCAGGCGGCATGGTGCTTGGCACAAAATTAAACAATAACCTGGGGTGGACCAGCTTTCTCGGCGAGCCGGAAAAGAAACCCTTTATCACGATTTCAGTGAATGGATAAAGACGATGGAAAAACAACAGCCAACTCTCTCATTACGAGTGATCAACAGCGATCAATTGGAAAGCGGCAAAGCGGCTAGCTGCCTATTCTCGACTCAAGGTGGCACAGTTGGTAGCAGTGAAAGCCATCTTTGGTCCGTTCAGGATCTGCAAGGAAATATCAATCCATCACAATTTACTATCCAGTGGCGTGATGGTGCATTCTGTCTGCAAATGATTGCGGGTCCCCTGTTTGTGAATCAGTCACCCCTGACTGCTGACGCTGGTTTCATCCGCCTGCAACAAGCGGATGAAATTACCATTGGTAAACTAGTGATCAAAAGTTATATCAGTTTTTCCGATGCAGATCGCATTGATCCCATGACGGTATCACCGGAATCACTGGTTTCCAGCTATAGCAATCCACTGGACGCTATGATGGAAAAAGATCCCGCTCAAGATTCCGCTTTCACTGATCATGGTTCTTTGGCCCCCACGATCAAACACGATTTCAGCCATGATCCACTCAAGGTTCTCGATAGCGAAAATCTGACCACTCTGGACCAGACGTCAGTGAGTAACGAGGTAGACCAAAGCCTGCAACAAGACCACTACCGCGCCCCATTATTTTTCTCTTCCCTCTCAGATAACAGAGGCAATGCTATGGATCAGGATTTTGTTGATTTACCCGGTATCTCTTCGCCTTTTAATGAACAGTATCAGGACATGGAACAGCAACATGTTGCTATCACCCCATTGATGCGAGGATTGAACACGCAATTGCCTTTGCATAACAGCCAACAGGCCAACGACTTTCTGGAAGAAATGGGTAAGACCATGAAAGCGGCCATTGAAGGTCTACTGGTACTGCAACGTACACAACATGGGCTGCGCGATAAGCAATTGCGCCCTATCGAAGATAATCCGCTACGGCTTAACATGGACTACAACACCACTATGCAGGTGATGTTTGCGGATCAAAAAAGCCCAGTCCATCTCTCTGCCCCTTCCGCTGTCGCTGAAAGCTTACATAACCTGCAATTGCACTATCAGGCTAACCGGATCGCCATCACTGCCGCCTTGAATACCATGCTGGATGCTTTCTCACCGGAACATCTACTGAATCGTTTTGCCCAGTACCGCCGCAGCAATGAGACACAGGAAAAAAACGCGACTTGGGCATGGGAAATGTACACCAATTACTACCGCGAACTGGCTTCCAGTCGCCAACAAGGGTTCGAAAAACTATTCGGTGAAGTCTACGAGCAAGCTTATGACCGTGCTCTGCGTCAAGGTTTAGAGGATAGCCAGTAATGAAGCGCTCCGGCGGTAATACCTCATGGTCCGGTAGTTATACCGTATGGTTTGTATTGTTGGCAGCGCTGATATTAAGCGGCTGTAGCAGTGCATGGCAGGCAACGAAGAAAGTCGGACAGGTCGTCTGGGACCCATCAACTCCTGTTGGTCAACCTGCGAACTTACCTTCCACCGTCGCGATCACTTTGCTGGCGGAACCTGATATTAACCCCAATAAAAATGGAGAAGCCACTCCGGTTGAAATGCATCTGCTATATCTCAGTGAAGATTCCCGTCTACTTGCCGCTGATTATGACCAACTGGCGAGTGACAAACTGGATAAAGCGCTGGGGAAAAATTACATCGACCATCAGGATTACACCTTATTGCCGGGGCAGTACAAACCACTGCCAGTCATCCCGCTGGAAAAAAATAGCCGCTACATCGGCGTTATCGTTCGCTATGCCGATATTAATCAATCCGAATGGAAAAAGGTCATCCGTGTGAAAGACACAGGACAGCAATACCACATTCTGGTGCACATCAGAGCGAACGAAGTTGAACTTAGAAAAGAGGAACAATAACTATGTCAGGTAAGAATCGGGTGATTTGGCGTGAAGGATTATTCATCAAGCCACAACACTTTCAGCAACAACAAAAACATAATGACTATCTGGCTCATAGTCGCCAGACCTCCTTAACCAGTTATAGTTATGGCTTCAGTTCTTTGACGCTGGACGAAGACCTTCTCGCTCTGGGACGCATCGGTATCATCGAAGCCAGCGGTATCATGCCAGACGGCACAGTGTTCTCTATTCCTCATCAGGATGCAACTCCTCAACCGCTTGATGTTGTGAATATTCACGAAAACAACAGTAAAAATATCTATCTGGCACTGCCAATAGCCAACGATATTCTCAATGAAATCTCTCATTCAGAATCCAATCGTGCAGGAGCTATGCGCTACCGTGAACACATGGAAGATATCCGTGACCTGCATACAGATGGCGGTGATATCTGCCAAGTCATGCTGGCACAACTGACGCCGATTCTGAAACAGGGCTCAGAAGATCTCAGCGCTTTCTCCGTACTACCGCTATGCCAGATAATAGAAAAGCGCCCTACCGGAACTATCATACTGGATGAAGAGTTCGTACCAACCTGTACATCGATCAGGGTCTCTACTCAATTAAAAAATTATATGGATGAAGTGGATAGGGCGATGACAGAACGAGGTAGATCACTCGCTAACCGGATTGGTTCTCCCGGCCAGCAAGGGGTCGCTGATGTTGCTGAATTTATGATGCTCCAGCTAGTTAACCGAGTTCAGCCGTGGTTTACCCACTACGCCGGACAAGCCATTTTACATCCGCAAGATTTTTTCACTCAGTTGATCCAAACCTGTGGTGAACTGAGAACATTTACTCATGAATCCCGTCAGGCCGGCGATATGCCGATTTACAAACATGACAACCTGACGGAAACATTCAAGGAAATCATGATCCTCATGCACGAAGCAATGGGCGTTGTACTGACTCCGCGGGCGATCCCAATTAAGCTACAAACTCAAGCCAATGGTATCCGGGTGGCGCACATCCATGATCGCAATGTTTTGACAAACGCGGAATTCATTCTGGCAATCCGCGCACAGGTTCCGCATGATCAATTACTCCGCCAGTTTGCCCAACAGACTAAAGTTACATCGGCTGAAAGGATCCGCGAAATGGTCAGCATCCAGTTGCCCGCTGTAGCACTGGTTGCGCTTCCCTCTGCCCCACGTCAGTTGCCTTATCATGCTGGTTACACCTACTTCCGGCTTGATCAACAAGGCGACGCATGGAAAGACATTCTAAAAAGTAACTCCATCGCCTTTCACGTTTCGGGAGAATTCCCAGGATTAGACATGCAATTCTGGGCGGTTAGGAATGGGAGTGCCTAATGAAAACCGAAGCCATGAGTGACAACACCATTCTGATGCAGACGGAAACCGATACGACTCTACATCGTCAGTACCAGTTACCGTTACGCGGAGAAAGCCTGAACCCAATGATTGATGCCGCCACACCGCTGCTTGGTATGGTCATGCGTCTAAAAGACATGGGTGATCAGCCACTGCCGGACCAGCTTTACCCACAGGTCGTTACTGATATCCAAGCAATCGAACAACTTCTACAAACCAAAGGCTATGAGCCGGGGGCAATTGTCTCTTTCCGCTACATGCTCTGTACCTTCATTGATGAAACCGCACTGGGGCATGGCTGGAACAGCAAGAATGAGTGGCTACAACAATCACTGCTGGTGCAATTCCACAACGAAACCTGGGGTGGTGAAAAAGTCTTTCAGTTGTTAGATCGTCTGATGGGTGAACCTCAACGCTATCAACATCTGCTGGAATTTATCTACCTCTGTTTCTGTCTTGGCTACCGTGGTCGCTACAAAGTCGCTTCGCAGAAAAGTGATGACTTTGAACGTCTATTCCGTCGATTACACCAACAACTGCACGCGTTGCGGGGCGAAGCTCCGCCCATCATTCTCCACAATAACGCCAATGAGCGTAATGATCGCTATCGCTTGGGTAAACGTCTGACCATTAAACATCTGTTCTGGAGCGGTATTACCCTGCTCGCTATCGTTTATAGCTTCTACGCTATCCGTCTGCACCACCAAACCCAGAACATCTTACAACAACTAAATAACTTACTGAGCTAGGAAAGAAACCGATGATTCAGATTGATCTACCTACATTAGTTAATCGCTTAAATCCGATGACTCGGCACGCTCTGGAAGCGGCGGCGGCACAGTGCGTCAGCCAGCAACAACCTGAAATCACGGTTTCACAACTACTGTTGCAAATGATCAACACCCCTCTCAGTGATGTCAGAGCGATCTTCAATCAAGCAGAAGTGGATAGCGATTTGCTGAAAGAACAACTTGATCAGACGATCCCTCACCATCAAGCAATGGTTCAGGCTTATCCTAGCTTCTCTCCAATGCTGGTGGAGTGGTTACAGGATAGCTGGCTGTTAGCCTCGACTGAGATGCAGCATCAAGAACTACGCGGCGGCGTCATGTTAATGACCTTGCTATTCAGCCCATTACGCTATCTGACGCCACAATCCGCACGTCTTTTATCGGGAATAAACCGCGAATTGTTACGCCAGAATTTTACCCAATGGACAGCCGGCTCTGCCGAACAACCAGTTGTGGAAAACGATCGAAACGGGCAAGACAAAGCTGCCGCCAACAGTGACAGCCTGCTCGCCCGTTTTACGCAAAATATGACGGAACAAGCTCGTCAGGGAAAACTCGACCCTGTTCTATGCCGTGACAGAGAAATCGACCTAATGATCGATATTCTCTGCCGTCGCCGTAAAAATAACCCGATTGTCGTGGGTGAAGCGGGCGTCGGTAAAAGTGCTCTTATTGAAGGGCTGGCTCTGCGCATTATCGACAACCGAGTACCGGAAAAATTGCGTAACAGTGAATTGATGACGCTGGATCTGGGAGCATTACAATCGGGAGCCGCAGTCAAAGGTGAATTTGAAAAACGTTTCAAAGGCATTATGAATGAAATAAATCAGTCATCCGTACCGATTATTCTGTTCATCGATGAAGCTCATACCCTGATTGGCGCCGGTAATCAACAAGGCGGATTGGATATCTCCAACCTGCTAAAACCCGCTCTGGCACGTGGTGAATTGAAAACCATTGCCGCAACCACTTGGGGCGAATACAAAAAATATTTCGAAAAAGACGCGGCCCTCTCCCGCCGTTTTCAACTCGTTAAAGTGGCTGAACCGACTGCGGAAGAAGCCATTATTATCATGCGGGGCCTGCGGGCAATCTATGAACAATCTCATGGCGTATTAATCGATGATGAAGCGCTAAAATCCTCTGCGGTATTAAGCGACCGTTACCTCTCTGGACGCCAGTTGCCAGACAAAGCCATTGATGTGCTGGATACCGCCTGCGCCCGCGTCGCTATCAACTTGACTTCACCTCCGCGCCAAATTTCCGCCCTGAAAAACCAACTGCATCAGCAGAAAATGGAATCAGACGTGCTGACAAGAGAACAGCGTATGGGGCTAAACCAGCATATTGATAGGCTGGATGAATTACAGCAACAACAGCAAGAAACCACAGAGAAATTGGTTGGACTGGAAGCCAGTTGGCAACAACAACAGCAATTAGTTCAGCAAATTATTGAACTACGCCGTCAGCTATTAACCGACAAAACAGAATTAACCAACGAAACAGAAGAGAGCGAAATATCGGCCGAGATAACAACTAACGAGTTGATTGCACAATTGACTGAACGCAATGAACAGTTGGAACAATTACAGCAACCACAAACGCTCGTTTCTCCTCATGTGGATAAAAACCAGATTGCAGCGGTTATCGCTGAATGGACTGGCGTCCCCCTTAATCGCCTGTCACAAAGTGAACTCTCCGTAGTGACTGAACTACCAACTCATTTGGGACAAAGCATCAAAGGACAAGATCTCGCTATTAACTGCCTGCATCAACATTTGTTGACTGCCAGGGCGGACCTACGCCGTCCCGGTCGTCCATTGGGCGCCTTCTTGCTGGTAGGGCCAAGTGGCGTCGGTAAAACCGAAACCGTTTTACAGATTGCCGAATTGATGTTTGGCGGACGTCAATATCTGACCACTATCAACATGTCGGAGTTTCAGGAAAAACACACCGTTTCCCGCCTGATTGGCTCACCTCCGGGCTATGTTGGATATGGGGAAGGTGGTGTACTCACCGAAGCTATTCGCCAGAAACCTTATTCCGTCGTTCTACTTGATGAAGTAGAAAAAGCCCATCCTGATGTACTGAACCTGTTCTACCAAGCTTTCGACAAAGGTGAGTTGGCCGATGGGGAAGGCCGAGTGATTGACTGTAAAAATGTGGTCTTCTTTTTAACTTCCAACTTGGGCTATCAAACTATCGTCGATAATGCCGATAAACCGGAAGAGCTGAATGACCTGATTTATCCTGAACTGGCGGCTTTCTTCAAACCCGCGTTACTGGCGCGAATGGAAGTGGTGCCTTATCTACCATTGAGACACGACACCCTGAAAACCATTATTCAGGGCAAACTGGCGCGCCTCGATAACCTGTTGCGTCAACGCTTCAATGCCGAAGTCACCCTGAGTGACGACGTGGTTGAAGAGATACTGCAACGGGCAACCCGTGCTGAAAATGGCGCACGTATGCTGGAATCGATCATTGATGGCGCTCTATTGCCACCATTATCTCTGCTGTTGTTGCAAAAAATAGCCGCCGGAAAACAGATCAGCACTATCCAGCTCACCGTTAACGACCATCAATTCAACGCGGTGGTTGAGGAGATACCATGAAACAACGGCTGAAAAGCGCATTAGCGCTATTGGAAAATGACTCGATTGAGCAACTGGTTCATCACTTTCTCCAGGTGAATCACCAACGCCAGCGTTTTGACGCCTTGCTGGTCTCTCTGCTTAACGTGAATGAAAACCGCCTGGAATGCTACCGGCTGCCGGCGCCAAACCAGATAAGCGCGCTGCAACTGGATATCAATATCGGTGATATCAACCATCCATTGGTACAAATCCTGTACAAAGGCACCCCGACGACCTGGGAATCACTCAATCAAGGGGTTCGAATAGACCATCGAAACTTTCGTATCTTCGTCGAAGAGCTCCCTAATCGCTGCGGCCTACATGCTATCCCGTTGTTTAATTGCAACGGACAAGCCTGTGGCGTGGTTGCTGTTTTCGCCAAAGATGTCCATCGTTTTGCTGACGATAGCAACATGTTTTACATCTACTGCCACGTCATGCAACACCGATTGAAAAAATTGCAGGAACTGGAACAACTGCGTGAACAATTACGTCAGATCCGCCAGGTATTTCAGACACAGCGCCAGAAAGAAAAACAGCTTGATGAGTTGCTGGCGTCGTTAAGTACCACAGCCGAAAACAAAACATCCGCCAGCGTCTCGCACGATTACAGCAAAATCGACGATTTATCTCAGGCGCTCGAAGAGTTCGAATGTGCAGTACTGATACAACGCCAACATATTTACGGCAATAACACCAAACAGATTGCCGCAAGCTTAGGTATCGCACCCCGTACACTGACTTACAAACTGGCGAAATACAGGTGTAAATTATGAGTTTTCTGTTACTGGTCAGTTCACTGATCGCCTCTCTGACGGGCAAACCCGCTATTCAGCCAGATCAGGAAACCACAACCGCGCCTTCACTGCCCGCTTTACTGCAATGCCGGGCAGAACCGTCGCCGCTGGTCAGGCTCGATTGCTACGACCGTCTATTGGATAAAGTCGATAATATTGCCGTTATCCCGTTAGAAAAAACGGGCCCTGTCTGGAAACAGGCAATGGAACAGGAGATGAAACGAACTGACCATTCAACCGGTTTTATCACTACCCAATCTGAAAGCATCCCGACTCGCGTCATACTGACTACCCCCGCGATTGGTGTTCCCCCACCACGGCCAGTACTGATGCTCAGTTGTATCGATAGCATCACCCGAATACAAATTGCCCTGGCTAAACCACAAGATAGCGGCACTGTGATGATTTCGACGGAAATCACCCAATTCAGTGCTGACTGGTTCTTGCGTGAAAACGGCTACCTGCTGGAATCCAGCCGTGGATTGCCGGGCATTGAAGAACTAAAACGACTGATGACAGGAAAAACCCTGACCATCAAAACCGGCAACGGAAACCGAATGACATTTAACATTTCTCAACTGGAACAGGCGGTGAAACCTTTACGCTCCGCCTGTCGCTGGTGATCTCAATGGATATCAGGAAACAATTTGACTGGCAGGGCCTCCTGCTGACCCCCCTGTCGGATGAACTTATCAGCCGGGAGCTGGATGAAAACGAACCCGCCTGGGAATATATCGATGGAGAGATGGTTAAGCTGGGATCGCTGGCTCATTCCAGCATCAATATTGACGAGATCCAGCGTCAGGCGCTGCAACTGCTCAGTGAAAAAAGCAAAGATTTCAGGCTGATGGTTCATTTACTGCGGACACTGCAACACGGCAGTCATCCCGCTGAACTCATCCTGGCAATGGAGCTGCTGGCCGATTACATCCAGCATTACTGGCAGACAGCCTGGCCACAAAAACCGTTGCTCAAACGCCGCCTGGCGCAACAGGTGATTAAACGTTTTGGCTCTGCGCAACCCGGCTTCTGCGAACAGGCTGATGAGACTCAGCGCGAAGAGGCACAAGGCGCACTGGCTCATCTGGCACAATGCTGGCATACCGATGAGCCGGCACTGGCTAAAGAGATTGACCAGTTACGCCCCCGCTATGCCCGTAAACCTGAGCCAAAACCGGCACCGGCTGAACCGACAGCAACGACGGCACAACCGGCAAACACTTCAGCACTGACATCCCCCCCCATACCGGATGTCACCGTAGACAGTTCCGGTGAAAAAGCCTGGAAACAGACGCTCCTGACCGTGGCCGACCTGCTATGTGAACGCCAGCCTGACTCCCCTGTCGGTTACCGTCTGCGTCGTTATGCAATCTGGCATACCCTGACCACGGCGCCGATGGCGAATGGCGCAGGCAAGACACCCCTGGCACCGACTGCGGCAGACCGTACCGCCGATTATCTGACAAAACTTCCGGCGGCGGATAAATCCCTGCTGCAACAGATAGAACAGAGCCTGACACTGGCCCCTTACTGGCTTGACGGGCACGCTATCGCGGCTCAGGCCGCCGAAAAACTGGGGTACCGCCCTGTCGCAGACGCTATCCGCGATGAACTCAGCGCCTTTCTTGACCGCCTGCCGGCCTTACAGCGCCTGCATTTCGCCGATATGAGCCCCTTTATCTCAGACGCCACCCTGAACTGGCTGCATCCTCCGGCCACCGCCACGGTCAACAGCACCACCACGCAGGAACAGGACGCCATCTGGCACTGTTTTCAGCAACACGGCCTGGAGGCCGCCCTCCACGCCGCAGAGCACTATCAGCAACAGCTGACCGAACCCCGGGATCAGTTCTACGGTCAGCTGCTGACGGCACAGTTACTGGAACAGGCGGGGATGAGCGCGCTGGCACAACAACATTACCGACAGCTGCTCCGGGCAGGGCGACACCTGTCACTCGCCGACTGGGAACCCGGCCTGCTGGCGGCCCTGGCGGAAAAAGCCGCCATCACCGCCCCCGCAAAGGCGACGACCGCAAACAGGA
>NZ_LOIC01000033.1 GCF_001684335.1 Photorhabdus namnaonensis | reverse complement strand
AACCTATCTCAGGTAAGGAGGTGATCCAACCGCAGGTTCCCCTACGGTTACCTTGTTACGACTTCACCCCAGTCATGAGCCACAAAGTGGTCAGCGCCCTCCTCTCGGTTAAGCTACCGACTTCTTTTGCAACCCACTCCCATGGTGTGACGGGCGGTGTGTACAAGGCCCGGGAACGTATTCACCGTAGCATGCTGATCTACGATTACTAGCGATTCCGACTTCATGGAGTCGAGTTGCAGACTCCAATCCGGACTACGACAGACTTTGTGTGTTCCGCTTGCTCTCGCGAGGTCGCTTCACTTTGTATCCGCCATTGTAGCACGTGTGTAGCCCTACTCGTAAGGGCCATGATGACTTGACGTCATCCCCACCTTCCTCCGGTTTATCACCGGCAGTCTCCTTTGAGTTCCCACCTCGACGCGCTGGCAACAAAGGATAAGGGTTGCGCTCGTTGCGGGACTTAACCCAACATTTCACAACACGAGCTGACGACAGCCATGCAGCACCTGTCTC
>NZ_LOIC01000032.1 GCF_001684335.1 Photorhabdus namnaonensis | reverse complement strand
AGGTTTGGGATTTTTGGCAATTGATCAGATC
Organism: Photorhabdus namnaonensis; assembly: GCF_001684335.1. GTDB lineage: Bacteria > Pseudomonadota > Gammaproteobacteria > Enterobacterales > Enterobacteriaceae > Photorhabdus > Photorhabdus namnaonensis. Next base: position 79,684 of record NZ_LOIC01000032.1, on the reverse strand, counting down.
GCAAAAATCGGACTGAGTTCCCTTCCAGTGATCTATTATTTTGAAAATTTATTTATACCTACTGTAAATGTATTATCAAAGATAAAAGATGTACCTATATAAACTATTAGGATGTTTTGAATTCCAAATATAATTCTATTGGAAAAAGAAAATCCTAGCGATAGTCTTTGAGATTTAAGGGCAGAGTTTACAGTATTTATAGATAAAGTTAACCAAGAATTATATCGGTGATTCTCTTTGCAGAAAATCTTTATTGCTCTTATTCCTCTCATTGTTTCCATAAAATTGGAGCTCAGCTTAGCTGATTGTACGATATTTTCTTTAGTAGCTTCTTTTAAAGGGTAATACCATATTATCCTGATTATTATATATATGAAAATAGTGACAATTGATATTAACGTTAACTGAAAATTATACATTGTCATGATAATAATAGTTGTTGCAGAAACAAGACTGTTACATATGGAAATAAAAAAAGAAGAAGTTAACGTATTTTGTATGCTATCAATAGACGAGAATTTTGAAATTATATCACCTAAATGTCTTTTTTCAAAAAAAGAAACTGGCAAATTCATTAAATGAGTAAATACATTTGCCTTCCATTGTATATTCAAGTTTGTACTAATATATGTAGTCAATAGGCTTTGAATAATGTTTATTACTTGCTCGAAAACAAGTAATACTCCAAAACCTATTGATAGCAACAATATTAAATTCTTATCTTCAGAAACTATCCCATGATCAATTATTAATTGCATGTAAAATGGCCCGATTAGTGCAAAGAACTCTAATACAAAAGCTAGCAATAATATTTTTACTAGTGATCTTTTTATTCCTGATATGTTTTTAAAAAACTTAAAATGTCAACTTTTTCTTTATCAATTTTTTTTTTGAAATCGTTATTTGGCCAGAATTCAACAGCAATTCCAGTAAAACAATTAGAGAATTCATTATAACTCAAACGTCTAAATCCAATACTGGGATCCATTATTGTTATTTTATTTTTTGATATTTTTTTAAAACTACAAAATGATTAAGCTCCCAATGTAAAATACATGGCAGTTTTAATTGATTTATTTCATTGATGTCTAGTTTAACAGCTCTATAAGATAGTTTTAACTCTTTAGCGTAGTAAGCAATATCATTAAGATTTGTACCTGTAAGAGGAATACGGAATTTTTTTCTAAGCGAAGATAAATCAACTTGGTATCCATGATAAGAAGAAATAGATGCTAAACAAGCTAGGCCACATTCAGCTATTTCTGTTTGTAAAATAGATGGCAAATTATGAGAATGCCAAAATATGATTTTTTCTAATTTCATCATCTTATTCAAATGCTATTTTTATTAATAGTAATAAGTGGCTCGAATATCCACTCGTATAATTTTCTTTTTTCGTGTAAAATATCAGCATCCAGAGTCATTCCTATCTCTAATGCCTTTTTTATTTTATTTACTTCAATGTATTGTTTTTCAAGTTCTGCCTTTACTAAATAAATAGGTTCATTTGCTATGTCTAATGTATGGAATACGGTTCCTATGCTTTTAACCTCTTGAGCTGGTATTGCGGTTCTACTTATGGAAATAACTTTAGCCTTAAATATTCCGAATTTTTGATATGGATATGCTGAATATCTTATATTAACTATATCACCATTTTTAACAAACCCTATAGATTGGCTAGGAATATATAAATTAATAGAGAATTTTTTGGTATTGGGGACTATATTCAACAATAAAGTAGATTGTTCTACATGAGAACCTAAATCGAAATTATTAATATTTATAAATCCTGATGAACTAGCCACGATAACAGATTCCGTTTGGCTTTCAATATTTATAATTTCTTGATTAACTGACGCTAAAATTCTATCTATCTCTTGTTTTTCTATAAATTGTTTTAATGGAAGTTCTTCTAACTCGAATTTCTTTTCACTAATTGTTCTTTCTATGTCAATCAATTCTTTTTTTGTTAAACTTAAGTTTATTAATTGGTCTGATTCACTATTTTCTGCAATGGTTATGTGCTCTTTTGATATAAATCCTTTTCTTTCTAATATTTTGTATCTGTTGGTATTTTTTTTTAGTCTATCTAATTTATTCTGTTGTGATGTTAATTTATCCTTAATATTTTCTTTTTGTTTCATTAAGATTTCAACATGCTCATGTAGTGAATCTAGTTTACTTTTATGTATTTTATCTATTTTATCAATGGCTTGATCTAACGTTTTCTTCTTTAAGATGGCTTGCTCTTTTAATTTATCTTGCAGTATTCCTGTGTTTAAGTTTTGAGCTTTGTATATAACACCCAGAACCTCGCCTTTTTTTACAAATTGACCATCTTTAATCATAACCTTGTTAATGATCCCTGTCTCTCTTGAATAGACTTTTGTGATCCCATCTTCAGGGTAAACTTGTCCTTTTATGGTTGTTTTCCTAGAGTAATCAGTAAACATAATAAATATTATTATAAACAATACAAGAAGGCATGAAATATATGTTAAAACGGTAAAAATAAAGGGGCTGGTCAAAACTACTCGACCAGCCAAAGGTATTGCTTTATGCTTTAAAGCCTCCTTGCGAAAAAATTCACTTTTATAAATCATCTATAATTTCTAATATATCTTGGTAACCTAGTTTATAAATTAAATCTTCTATGTTTTTTTGTTTACTATGATCAAAAAAAGAAAGTAGATTCTCGAATGATATATATGGTATCTCACTAATTTTACTAAGAAGATGTATAGAGAATTGATCTAAATTTACTTTTGCTCCGTTGCAAATAATATATCCTTCATCTATGGATAGATTATTATTTGAATTTATTCTTAAGCGTGATGTCTTGGATATGGAATGATGTTTTTTTCCACAAAATAGTCTCAGATTTAATTTTGATGGACCCCTTTTTTCATCGCTGAAAGATTTTAAAAATTCATTATATGAATCTTCTGAAGTAATATTATCAATAACATATTTTGCTAAGATATCAATTTCATCTTTAGCTTGTTTCCATGATCTCGGAAGTGATTTCCTTCCAATGTCAATATCGGTTATTTTATATGATAACCAGTTTATGTACTCATGGGCATAAGGTGGAAAAATGCCAACAGATAAATGTATAGTCTCTTCACCAAGAGGTAATGGATTATGCCACCATCCTCTTGGTAGATAAAGAACATCTCCAGTTTCCAGCACAAAATCATCATATGGTTCAGAAGGGCATGGATACGTATTTTCCATATCTTTTGATTGATGTAAATATACAGGATCAGGAAAGCTTGGTTTGTAAATTATCCATCTTTTCTTTCCTGATAACTGAATTGCGAATATATCTCTGCTATCCCAATGAGGTTTAAAAGAACTTTTTTCTCCATATGATAAATATAGGCTTGAAAACGGATGACTATCTGTAAATGAAGAGCAAGCCTTAGCCAGTTGATCTATTTTTGTTTCATTAATTATACCATTTGCAACTAGTGTTGCACCTGAGTTTAGATAGTCATATAACTTAGAGTATATATATCTATACCGTCTAGTGCCTAAATCATTATAGGATTCAATATATTCTGTTTTATCAATAATACCATTGTACATTAATTTAATACCTTCAAATGAAGGCAGGTTGGAACGATTAAATATATTTTCTATTTCACTATGTTTTATAAAATCATCATCATATATTTGTTTAAAAACACACGGTTTCTTTTCGAAGAAATTTTCTAGGAAGTCTTTTTTATCAATGGGGAAATTAATTGGATTCATATTTAATGTTAATGATTGTTGATTTTGGCTCTATAAGTGAGTAATAAGTTATCTTATTAAGAGGTTATTAAAATAAAAGGTTTTTGTTTACGTAGCCTCTTTTTTTTGGTTGATGGGTGTATAATTACACCCATTTTTATCTAAAAATATCACGGTTTATTAGTGGCAATAGTTAGATCCACTTGAATTACAATAATTGGTCCCAGCACCATTGCTATTGCCTCCAGAATCAATTCTACCTCCTATCTCTCCTCCGATGTAGCGGCCAGCTGCAGCTCCTCCGGCAGCTCCAGCACCACCACCTGCAAATCGACCAACAACAACACCAATTACTGCACCAGCTGCAGTACCTGGGCCCGGTGCTATTACAGAGCCTATTGCTGCACCAGCTGCGGCTCCAGCATATCCTCCAGCTACACTACCAGCTACTCTTCCAGCAGCTCCCCCTGCGGCTGCTCCTGCTATTTCACCAGCGGTTTCTCCTGCTCCTGCACCTGCAACTAAATCAAACTCTTGAATGGTAAGCTCACGCATAATAAATTTACCTTCATTCAGGTTTACTAAAAATAATAACAATCAAATATATATAAGAACTCATGATTGTATTCAAAAATAATTTTAACGAAAAATCATAATGGATATGATTTAATATATACAAAAAAGGAATCGATACTAATATCAGTAAAATAGTTATAATAGATAGAGTAAATATCTTATAAAAAAAATTTGGTTTTTTATCATGTGAGTATTCTTTTTTGAACCCTTTTTTCAATAAAGAAAATTCATTGGATATTTTATTTGCAGTGCTGAACATGATAATCAATAAAATTATTGACATACTGTAATCTATATACTCAAGAATAGGAGTGTCTAATCTAAGTATAAATACCGAGACAATATAAACTATAAAAAAATTAAAAAATAAAGCCTCTTTTTTAAAGGTTTTTTTAGATAATTTTGATATTTCTTTGGCTCTGTACAATAAGGTGTTTTTATGGTTTTTTATTTTCATAAATTCTTATTTATTATTTTTATAGGGTTTTTGATTTATCTTGATTATATTTTTTTGTTTTTTTATGTCAATGTCTTTTTTTTAAATAAATAAAATAACCAAATGTGGTAATTATCCTAACATCTTGAAAATATAGGGGTGAATTAAATTTTAAACGAAAATATTAAACCTCTAATCTTTTCAAGAGAAACTATAATTAAAGTTATCATGATAATGCGCTAAATCTATTGGATGATATTAATAAAAACTTATTGATATATTTATTTAGTCATCACTTTCTCTTATTGTCAGTAAAAGCATTCGTTAGTCTATACCCTAAAGATTTCAAGATGCATCGCGACGGCAAGGGAGTGAATCCCCGGGAGCATAGATAACTATGTGATCGGGGTGAGCGAGTGCAGCCAACAAAGAGGCGACTTGAAAGATAACGGGTATAAATCTGTTTAATTACCATCACAGATGGCCATCAATGTTTCCGTAGGTCTGAGAGGAAGCGCTTAAACGACTAGAAAAACTTCTGTAGCCTGAAAGTGAAAGCAAGAATTGCGGTACATCTGCACACCTTTGGAAGCAGATATTGCTAGTATGAACAATCCTAGCTAGTTTGGTGATGACGGTCTTTTTAGCTAATAGAGTACCAACGGTACTTCGGCGCGTGAGGTTATGGTTTTCATTGCCTTTCGTAGCTGGATTTAAGGTGGGGAAGATCCACTTTACTTTTATCTGATTTCAAGTGGGCATGAAACATGCGCTCGCTTACTTTTCACATTAGCGTTAGGTGATAGCCTTCCGCACAATGGGATTGAGCTACGTCTCGATCTCATTTCACTTCAATGAGCAGGATTGCTTTTGCGCATCTCGCTCATGTCTAGCTATGTTTGCTTAAAATATTTAGCGGGCGGCTTCTCTACACCTAAATAATTAGCTCATTGCTACCGTTTGATCCTTAACGTTGCGGCGTTTTGCTGTGCTTGTTGGTATTTCAACGTTTGCACCACTTTTGCTGACTGTTTGCGGACTTGACGCCGCAGCAAAAGGGCAGTACGACGATTACAGGCTCATGCCTGCTTAACAGCGCAGTGAATCTGACACGGCATTTTATAGATTGAAAGAGCGTCAAAAGGAGAACATGACGATATTGAGGCTGGCTTTTTGCCAGTGGGGAGACCTATTCCTCGCAGATTGAGTATCCGTTCTATGTTATAGATGGTAAAAGAGGTTGATGAATGGTTAGAAATGACTGGCATCAAGCCGATATTATTGCTGCACTACGTAAGCGTGGTCCAACCTTAGCAGCGGTATCCCGTGAAGCGGGACTGAGTTCTTCCACATTAGCCAACACGCTGTCACGTCTTTGGCCTAAAGGCGAATGGATTATCGCTAATTATCTCAACATTCATCTATCTGAAATCTGGTCTAGTTGTTATTTTGATATGGACAGTAATCTTATTGAGAGCAAAGTTCGCGAGAAATCAGCAGAATAATTATTCTAATACCGTAAAATATCAGGGAAATAGTCACCTCACTTCATCTCATTACCTACTGTGTTGTTTGATTGGTGAGGTAGCATAATTGGTTATCTATCACCGTAATCTTTAATACCTTTCGACGAAATGTGTCGCAACTTCCTATCACGAGGCCAGAACGTTTAGTGTACTTATCTACTCACTGGCAACGAGTCATATATCCTTCTTTTACTGTAGGCGGTGAATTCTGATATGCTTTGCAAAATATTTTGTTCTCATGTTTTTGTGTGTGCGTCTTTGTGTGGTGAACGGTATATCAATCGGTGTATCACTTTTTGTAAAAAGACACATGATTTTATTTTAGTTATCGTTTAAAAATATATAGTTATGAGTAAACCAAAACATATTGTAGAAGTTATGATCTCCGAACAGGAGGTTAAACAACGTATTGCTAAACTGGGAAAACAGATTACTGAACACTATTGTGACAGTGGTAGTGGGCTGGTATTGGTCGGGTTGCTGAGAGGTTCATTTATTTTTATGGCTGATTTATGCCGTGAAATTCAGATCCCTCATCAAGTCGACTTTATGACGGCTTCCAGTTACGGTAGCGGTATGAATTCCACTCGTGATGTGAAAATCCTGAAAGATCTGGACGAGGATATTCGCGGTAAGCATGTGCTGATTGTGGAAGATATTATTGATTCAGGTAATACCCTGAATAAAGTGCGTGAAATTTTGGCGCTGCGTGAGCCAAAATCACTGGCAATCTGTACCTTGCTGGATAAACCTTCCCGCCGTGAAGTTGATGTTCCGGTGGAGTGGATTGGTTACTCAATTGAGGATAAATTTGTGGTGGGTTATGGTATTGATTATGCGCAACTTTACCGTCATCTGCCTTATATCGGCCATGTGGTTTTGCTAGAAGAGTAGTTTTCTCGTATTTGAAAACGGCAACTTTCGGGTTGCCGTTTTTATTTAGGCATGGTGTGTAGTGTTGTAGCTGGCTAAGTAAAGCCCTCTTATTACGCTATCAGGAGTGAGCCAGTATTGGTTTTATTTCTGGTCTTTTGTGCTGTGAGGCAATCCACAGTTCATATTGAGACTGCATTCCTGTCCACATTTCGGCACTAGTACCTAATGCGGCTTCCAGTCGCAGGGCCATATCAGCAGATATTCCTGCATTGCCGTTTAATATGCGAGATAGTGCAGCTCTGGTTATACCGAGAGCCTTTGCTGCCTCTGTGACAGATATGTCACCAAGATATTCACGCAAAACTATGCCTGGGTGTGCAGGTTTATGCATTTTCATTTCGTTGCCCTCAGTGATGATCTTGATAATTAACGAGAATTATATCTTCGCCCTCAAATCAAATGTTAAACGCCAATTATCGTTAACAGATATTGCCCAGTGACCGCTAAGATTTGCTCCTTTTAGTGGATGAAGTTTCCAGCTAGGGGCATTCATATCTTCTGGTTTTTTAGCCATATTCAATGCAGTTAGCTGGATTTGCAGCTTTAGGGCATGCTTAGGCTGAATGCCAGCGGTAGAACCAGTTTTGAAAAATTTTTCCAATCCTTTGTGTTTGAAGCTTTTAATCATACTAGTCTCGTATGCTGTATATGCACGCTATACGAAAGTCGTCATGGCATGTCAACAAATACATATAATTTCTGTAATATTTAAGTATTCAATGAATGATAACGGGTATATTACATTTGTATTAGCGAAAGCCGATGTAAGCCTCTATGCCTAATGGGAATTCTCCCCCCCTAGAATGTGATGACAATGGCGTTACATTTGTGTATTATTTAGACCACCTATAGCATAAGGGGATTTGAAATGAACGTAATAAGTGAGAATCGTAAAAATAAGACACTCAACTTGAGGATTAGGCAGGAGGATCGAGATTTAATAGATAGAGCGGCAAAAGTGAAGGGAAAAACCGTTACTGAATATGTCCTTGATACAATCAAACGTGATGCTGAAAATACTTTATTGGAATATTCCTTTATGGTTGTATCTCCAGAAATTTTTAATGTTTTTATTGCTAAACTTGATGCTCCGGCTGCTCCAAATGAGCGTCTTATCAAAACGGCAAATATGAAAAAACCGTGGTGATAAAATGATTAATGATCCAACTTTGTTAACAGATGAGCACAATTTAAATAGTTTTACTTCAGGAATTGACACCCTGGACAACTGGTTAACAGACAGAGCATTAAAAAATCAAAAAGAGAATGCTTCGCGAACCTATGTTGTAAGCCAAGACAGGGATGTTATTGCTTATTATTCGTTAGCTACCGGCTCAATCATGTCAGAAGAGGCGATAAGCAAATTTAAGCGTAATATGCCAAATCCCATTCCGGTGATTATTTTGGGCCGCTTAGCTGTTGATAAGCGTTATCAAGGAAGAGGATTTGGTCGCTATTTAGTCAGAGATGCTTCCGTACGTGTAGCTCAAGCGGCAGATTTGGTGGGTGTTAGAGGGTTGATTGTTCATGCTATCTCGGGGAATGCTAAGGCGTTTTATAAGTCTGTGGGTTTTAGTGATTCGCTTTTAAATCCAATGACGCTAATGATCACGCTAAAAGATTTAAAAACTGTTTTTAAAATAACAGATTAATACCATTTAGCAAAAATTGTTGTAAACTTTCCACTCTAGTTTAGATAATATCTCTGGAGAAAAATATTGTCATGAGTTTAAAGGGTGAAATATACTTTTTTAAGTGTGAGGAAAACATTTTAATATAATTTATAAACTGAAAATCTGTATAAATCTTCATTTAATTACGCTGTGGAAAGGATTAAATATAACCTTTTCTACAGCGTATTTTATCAGTAACTTAGAAAAATCACTTTTTATGCGTCAATTTGGAAACGGTCTGACGATAGGCCAATTCCAATTTTTCACGGCTGTCAGCCGTCACTTCAAGATCTTGCAATTGACCATTATGAATACCGTAAACCCAACCGTGGATCATCACTTTTTGGCCTCGTTTCCATGCTGATTGCATAATGGTTGAGTGACCGAGGTTGTATACTTGCTCAACAACGTTAATTTCGCACAGACGGTTCAGACGCTCATTGGGGGGTAATTCACCTAGCATAGAACTGTGTTTATACCAAAGATCACGGATATGTAGTAGCCAGTTGTTAATCAATCCCAGTTCGGTGCCATCAATTGCGGCTTCGATACCACCACAACCATAGTGTCCGCAGATAATGATATGTTCAACTTCCAGTACGTCTACCGCATATTGAATAACTGAAAGACAATTTAAGTCAGTATGAATAACCAGGTTTGCAACGTTCCTGTGAACAAATAAGTCACCGGGGGCGGCATCAATTAGTTTTTCTGCTGGCACTCGACTGTCTGAGCAGCCAATCCATAGGAATCGAGGTTTTTGTGCTTTTGCTAATTCTTTGAAAAAATTTGGGTTTTCTTCGTTAACCGATTCTGACCACTGCTTGTTATTGGCAAGCAGCTCTTCTATTTTTTTCATCATGATTCATAGCCTGGTAGTGTTTCTTTAAGATAGAATCATATACAACATCAATTAAAATTTTAATATTTTGTTGCTGTTTGTTTTTAATCTTTCTGCTGTTTTTGCAAAGCAAGTCAGGCAGAAAAGGAGCATTATGTTTCCACATTGCACGCAAAGGCGACCAGATAATAAAGGTGTTTTGTAATTTATGACTTATGCATTGGAGTTAACGCAGCTTACTAAGACTTACACTGATGGTGTTAAGGCGCTGCGTGGGATAGACCTGAATGTGGAAGTTGGAGACTTCTACGCATTATTGGGTCCGAATGGTGCAGGGAAGTCCACCACAATCGGCATTATTAGCTCTCTGGTAAACAAAAGCAGCGGTAAGGTTAAGGTATTTGGCTATGATATTGATACCGATATTGTGAATGCTAAACGCCAGTTAGGTCTTGTTCCGCAAGAATTTAACTTTAACCCGTTTGAGACGGTGTTGCAGATTGTTCTTAATCAGGCTGGTTACTATGGTGTACCGCGAAAAGTGGCGCAAGCCAGAGCGAAAACTTATCTATCGCAGTTAGATCTGTGGGAAAAACGTAATCAACGAGCGATTCGTCTGTCTGGTGGGATGAAACGACGTCTGATGATTGTACGTGCTTTGATGCATCAGCCTAAATTATTGATCCTTGATGAACCCACTGCCGGTGTTGATATTGAACTTCGTCGCTCTATGTGGAATTTTTTGCAACAACTGAATGCACAGGGAACGACAATTATTCTAACGACTCACTATTTAGAAGAAGCAGAAATGCTGTGCCGTAATATTGGTATTATTCAGCACGGTGAATTGGTAGAAAACACCAGTATGAAAAATTTACTCAGTCGGGTGGAGTCTGAAACATTCTTCTTCGATCTGGCGACGCAAAATCCAACTCTTGAACTGGCAGGATATGAGTATCGGTTGCTGGATGCCTCTACTTTGGAAGTGGATGTTCAACGTGGTCAGGGAATAAATAGTGTATTTACCCAATTAAGCGCTCAGGGTATTCATATTCTGAGTATGCGCAATAAAGCGAACCGTCTGGAAGAGTTATTTGTCAACTTGGTGAACAACAAGCAAGGAGATAGTAAATGATTCAGTTGTACTGGGTGGCGCTAAAAACTATCTGGATTAAAGAAATTACCCGTTTTGGTCGTATTTGGGTACAGACTTTATTACCGCCGGTTATTACCATGTCGCTCTATTTTATTATCTTCGGTAGCTTGATTGGTTCGCGTATTGGGGAAATGGGCGGTGTCGATTATATGCAGTTTATTGTCCCTGGTCTGATTATGATGGCGGTGATTACTAACTCCTATGCCAATGTTTCTTCCTCTTTCTTTGGCGCGAAATTCCAGCGCAGTATTGAGGAATTATTGGTAGCGCCGGTTCCGACACACGTCGTTATTGTGGGTTTTGTTGGTGGTGGTGTTGCCCGTGGTGTTTGCGTCGGTATTTTGGTGACATTGGTTTCTCTATTTTTTGTTCCGCTTCATATTCATGCGTGGTGGATGATTGCGATTACTCTGTTAATGACTTCTGTTCTGTTTTCACTAGGCGGTTTGCTGAATTCGATTTTTGCTAAAACGTTTGATGATATCAGTATTATTCCGACCTTCGTATTAACGCCGCTGACCTATCTTGGCGGGGTGTTCTATTCATTGACATTATTACCCCCATTTTGGCAAGCGGTTTCCAAGCTGAACCCGATCGTTTATATGATTAGTGGTTTTCGTTATGGTTTCCTGGGAATTACTGATGTTTCTTTGATAGTTACATTAAGTGTTTTGACTGCATTTATTATGGTTTTTTATCTTGCTGCTTGGTATTTAATTGAAACAGGGCGAGGATTAAGGACTTAATTGTAGATTTTTTTGTTATGTAAGTGGTGATGAATGGGTAGGGGAAATGCATTTGCAATGTCTTCACAACTGCAATGTCTTCACAACCTACCCATTATTGAGCGCTTAAATGAATATTTAAGCTACCTGAACTGGCACGGCTTTAGCTATACGGCTCATAATATTATCGCCGTCGAAGTAAGCGATATTAGGCTTGTGGTGACGGGCATCTTCGTTAGGGATTTGTACATATGAGCAAATAATCAGTCTGTCACCTACCGCCGCACGGCGTGCGGCCGCTCCATTAACTGAAATTATTCTAGAACCACGTTCAGCGGCGATAGCATAAGTGGAAAAACGCTCGCCGTTATCCACGTTATAGATATCAATAGCTTCATATTCCAGAATACCAGCGGCATCCATGAAATTCTGATCAATTGCACAAGAACCTTCATAATGTAAATCTGCCTGAGTGACTTTCACTCGGTGCAATTTGCCCTGTAGCATAGTGCGCAACATGGTTTCTCTCCTGATTCGATGACAACTTAGAATCTGTTATTTTATTTTCCTGCATCAATAATGCCTGATACAACGGCGATTATTGCATTAAGTCTATCTGTTGATTATCGATTAAACGGGTCTGCCCTAACCAGGCAGCCATCAGAATAACCGCTTTTTTGCTTTCGGTATTTAATGGCGCCAGCGTTTCGGCATCGCGGATAAACAACTCATCAGGTACAAAACCTGCTTCGCGTAGCTGTTCGGCAGCTTGGGTGAGCAATTGTTCTGTGTGACGTTCACCTTGTGCCATTTTTTCAGCGATAGATCGCATGATCTTGCTGAGTTCTGGGGCAATTCGATGTTCATCGGCTGTTAGATTGTTATTGCGTGAACTGAGTGCCAGGCCATTTTTATCGCGCACAGTAGGTACTGAGATCAGCGTAATATCATAAGCCAGGTCGTCAATCATTTTGCGAATAAGTTGTAATTGCTGAAAATCTTTCTCGCCAAAGTAAGTTAAATCGGGTTGCACCAGATTGAATAGTTTGCTCACCACCGTTGACACACCACGGAAATGACCGGGACGACTGGCCCCTTCCAACATGGTAGAAAGCTCAGGAACTTCAACATAAGTCTGATGTTCCATACCATTAGGGTATATTTCCTTATCGGCAGGAGCAAATACTAGATCGACACCGTGCTGATGAAGTTTTTCGCAATCTTCCTGTAAGGTGCGGGGGTATTTTGCCAGATCATCCTGACGATTAAACTGCATCGGATTGACGAAAATAGAGACGATCACAATATCTGCTTGCCCTTTGGCTGTATCGACTAACGTCATATGGCCATCGTGCAAGTTACCCATTGTTGGCACCAGTGCAATGCGTTTTCCTTCCTGACGCCAGCGGCGGATTTCACGGCGTAGAATCGGTACAGTTTCGACAATCAGCATTGCTTAATACTCCTTAGTATGTTTGCAGCCTTCGGGCTAACAAGGGTAATTTATTAATAAAATGAGTGTTCTTTACCTGGGTAGGCGCCGCTTTCTACTTGCTCTTTATATAGGCGGATGGCATCAGGTATATTTCCCGCTTCTTCAAGGAAGTTTTTCACAAACTTAGGCGGGCTTACTGTAATGCCTAGCACGTCATGCATCACTAAAACTTGCCCATCAGTCACATTACCGGCGCCAATACCAATTACTGGGATCTGTAATGCATCGGTGATACGTTTAGCCAAGTCAACGGGTACGCATTCCAGTACTAGCAGTTGTATGCCTGCCTTTTCTAAGGTAATCGCGTCTTTTATCAATTGATTCGCTGATTCTTCATCACGTCCCTGAACTCTATACCCGCCCAGAATATGGACTGACTGGGGAGTTAGCCCTAAATGAGCGCAAACGGGGACAGAACGCTCGGTAAGCATACTAATGGTATCGTATAACCAGCTACCGCCTTCAAGTTTCACCATGTTAGCGCCGGCACGCATAAGCTTGGCCGCGTTTTCACAACTCTGCTCTGGTGTGGCATAACTCATGAAAGGCATATCGGCAATAATAAAAGTATGAGGTGCTCCGGCACGGACGCAACGAGTGTGATAGACAGTATCTTCAACTGTCACTGGAATGGTGGTGTCAGCCCCTTGCACTGTCATACCCAGTGAGTCGCCCACCAGCATGACATCGATACCTTGCTCGGCGAACAAATGGGCAAAGCTGGCGTCATAAGCGGTAAGAGTCGCGAATTTACGTTTTTCTTTTTTGAGCTGATTCAGATCAGTCATGGTTATTGGTTTCATTATTTATCTTCCTTCTCCTGCAATTTTTCTTGTTATGTACAGAAATCGGCCACGGACTGAACTGAGATCCTTATATGTAGTGATTAGAATCAGAGGACTGCGGTTGCAGCCAGAGCGCCAGGCCGTTTTCTGGAATATGTTTTAGTCTTTCAGATAAAGCTTCCCCGTCAGGAAATATAAGATCGGGGGCAATTTCAGCTAACGGGTAGAGCATAAATTCGCGCTGTTTTAATCCGTAGTGAGGCACTGTCAAGCGTTCAGTATTAATCACCTGATCACCAAATAGCATGATATCCAGATCAAGTGTTCTTGGCCCCCAGCGTTCATCTTTTCTTACTCGCCCTTGAGCCAGTTCAATCGCCTGAGTGTGATTGAGTAATTCTTCTGGTGTTAGCGAAGTTTCCAGCGCGACTGCTACATTCAGAAAATCAGGTTGATTTTGCGGCCCCATCGGTTTAGTACGATACAGTGAGGAACAGGCAATAAATTCTGTTTCTGGTAAATCCCTTAATGCAGCAAGTGCATTTTTTACTTGCTGCATAGGTTCCGTCAGATTGCTACCAACAGCGATATAAACACGAGCCATAATTATCAGCCGTTCCTGCTCAGTCTTTGTTTATAGTGACGGCGCGGTCGTGTGCGACGACGGACAATCTCACTACCCAGGTCGGAAATCATACTCCGTTGCTGTGATGCATTGACTTGCTGAAACTCTCCCCACCAATGGGCAAGTTCTTTTAGCTCATTGCGGTTTTCGACATTGGCCCTGAGTTCCAGTAAATCATAGGCAGCACGAAATTTCGGGTTCTCCATCAACTTATTTGCCCGTTTACCGTGACGACGTGGCAGACGTAACTGTAATTGCCAGATATCACGCATGATGGTTGTCAGGCGTTTAGGAATAGCAATCGAGTGGCATTGCTCATCCAGAATATCATTCATAGCCAATGCAAAAGCGTCGTAGTAAGCCAGGCCGCCTTCTTGGGACAGTTTTTCCGCATGTTCAACCAGTGGATACCAGAGCATCGCGGCGAACAAAAACGCCGGATTAACCCGTTTATCGTTCTGTAACCGGAAATCAGTATTCTTCAAAACCTGATTGACCATACGTTCCATTGGCGAGTCGTTATTTTCGGTGAAATAGCGTTGAACTAATGGAAAAAGTGGTTGAAATAAGCGGTACTCGCGCAGAAGTTGATAAGTGCTGTAGCCTTGACCGGTTTGTAAAAGTTTTAGCGATTCTTCAAACAGGCGGGCTGGTGGAATATTACTCAGCAGAAAAGCCAAACGAGAAATCGGTTCGGCGGTATCTTCGCTGATGGTCATATTTAGTTTGCTGGCGAATCGGATCGCACGCAGCATTCTTACTGGATCCTCTCGATAGCGAGTTTCAGGATCGCCAATCAAACGGATAACACCGGTTTCCAGATCATGCAGGCCACCGGCATAATCACGCAGAGAGAAATCATTGATGCCGTAATAGAGGCTGTTTATGGTGAAATCGCGGCGCATAGCATCTTCTTCAATTGATCCGAAGATGTTATCCCGTAGTAGCATGCCGCTTTGTGCTTGTTGTGACTGATTTTTATCGCCGGAACTCGTCTGTTCATGTGGGCCACGGAATGTTGCGACTTCGATCACTTCCTGACCAAACATAATATGAGCTAAGCGAAAGCGGCGCCCAACCAGACGGCAGTTGCGAAATAGCTTACGTACCTGTTCTGGCGTTGCATTGGTGGCAATATCAAAATCTTTCGGTTTCGTGCCGAGCAATAAATCACGGACGCCGCCGCCAACCAGATAGGCTTCAAAGCCGGATTTATTCAGACGGTAAAGAACTTTCAGTGCATTTTCACTGATATCTCTGCGGGAAATACTATGTTGTTCCCGTGGAATTATCGATATTAATGAGTCAGGATGAGGATTCTCCTGTTCAAACTTCCTTTGTATTTCCACATTGGATGAAGATTGATAAGGGTTTTGGCGATTAGAGTGAAGAGTTACGTACTCTTCCTGAGTAGAACGATTAGATCCGGTGACTGATCCTTCACTGGCTGCCTGTGGTTCGCGGTTATTTTTCCCTTCGCGGATCAATAAGTTACGGCAGAAATTTGCTACTCGGTTAAAAATGGTACACCTCGATAAGTAACTAATCATATAAAACAAATAAAAACAGCGGCTAATCATAGCCTACTGTGTATTTTTTGAGAATGGTTGTTATGACTAACCGTAACTTTATTCACGTTACCTATGTATTTTACCTTGTCGTGGAATTCGGTCCAGATCCCAATGTGCTGTTGCTTTTTTCAACAACTGATCACGAGAAAGATCTTGCCAGTTTTCTATGATAGGTTGATTAAGGAAAGATAGTGCCTCAATCAGTAATGGCCGAGGATCATCCAATGGGATCGGCTGGGCATGATTCTGTTTAGAAAGTTTATTGCCATCCTTATTCAGAGCGAGTGGTAAATGAATATAGTCAGGTATTTTAAGGTTTAACTGCTGATAAAGCGCCATCTGACGGACGGTGGGTTCGATCAAATCAGCGCCTCTTACCACCTCGGTTACTTCTTGGTAATCATCATCAATAACAACCACTAAATTATAGGCAAATAAACCATCACGACGGTGAATAATAAAATCTTCTTCAGCCATGATCGGATCGGCGTTCAGATATCCTTGCAACTTATCTTCGAAACCGTAAATCGGATGACGCTGTTTGAATCGAATTGCTGCATGATCAACGGGCAAATTTAATTCACGACAGTTTCTATTATAAAAACCATTAGTCTGGTGAATGCGTTGACGGGTACAGGTACAGTAATAGCTTAAGCCTTGTTGTTGCAATTGATTAAGGATATGACGGTAAGCCTCATGGCGCTGAGATTGATAGAGAATTTCACCATCCCAATGTAAACCGTAATGCTCAAGCGCATGAAGAATACGGTCGGCAGCACCGGGGATTTCTCTGGGCGGATCAATATCATCGATACGTATCAGCCACTTTCCCTGACGAGCGCGGGCTTGCAAATAACTGCCAATGGCAGTGATTAATGAACCAAAATGCAGGTCGCCAGAAGGTGATGGGGCGAAACGCCCGATATAAGAGTGGGGACTATAAGCGCGGGGACGTTCAGATTTTATCATATGGGGATCGGTGGAGTTGTTTATACGGCGCCATGAAGACGCCGTATTCGGAACACCATTAATTAGCCAGCCATCTGTTTTTCACGGATTTCGGCCAGAGTTTTACAATCAATACACAAATCTGCGGTTGGACGGGCTTCCAAACGGCGGATGCCGATCTCAATGCCACAGGATTCACAAAAACCGAAATCGTCATCTTCGACTTTTTTCAGGGTTTTCTCGATCTTCTTAATCAATTTACGCTCACGATCACGGTTACGTAATTCAAGACTGAATTCTTCTTCCTGCGCCGCACGGTCAACTGGATCAGGGAAGTTCGCTGCCTCATCTTGCATATGAGATACAGTACGATCTACTTCATCCCTGAGCTGATTGCGCCATGCTTCAAGAATTAGCTTGAAATGCGCCAACTGGGCATCGTTCATGTATTCTTCACCTGGCTTTTCTTGGTAAGGTTCTACCCCAGCGATGGCGAGAATGCTTAAGGACGAGGTTTTACGTTTTTGCCCTTCTTGCATAATACTTCTCCTACACACGCACTATCAAACAAACCCCTAGCGGGGAAAAAAACAGGCCGCTATAAATAGCAGATGGAGCATGGGTTGGCAATTGTTCCTGCCATTAGTTTCACAATGGTGTGAAAGCAAATGTGTTGCATGCCTTTACACCTTGTACAACCTGGCTGCAAATATTAGGTGAATCGATAAATTAATTATTTTAGTACAAAAGTTAACTTATCGCCTAAAATCATCCCTTTTCCTGCCATGTTGGCCTGGTAACAGATAACTTCGACCCCAGAATTTTGCGCTTGTTCCAAAAGAGATGAATAATTATGATCAATATGTGCCGCCGCCGCGACCTGTCTGATGCCGGAATGCAAAACCGCAAAGAACAAAACCGCTCTTTGCCCTTGTTCTGCGATGTGTTGCAATTCCCGTAGGTGTTTTTGTCCGCGGGTCGTGACAGCATCAGGGAAATAGCCACAATTTTCTTGAAGAAGCGTCACTGATTTCACTTCAATATAACAATTAACTTGCTGTTCTGCTTGTAATAATAGATCTATCCGACTGTTCTCTGCGCCATATTTCACTTCGCGACTGATTTTTTTATATTCAGAAAATTCTGGAATGGCATTTTGTGCAATGGCCTCAGCGACTAAATCATTCGCTCTGAGCGTATTAACGCAAATCCAGTGACCATCCCGTGTTTCTGTTAATTCCCAACTGTTGGGGTATTTACGCTTGGGATTATCAGATGTGGAGTACCAAACCGTATCTCCCGGTGTCGCGCAGCCGGTCATTGCGCCCGTATTGGCACAATGGATGGTCAGTGTTTCGCCTTCCGGTGTGATGACATCAGCCAGGAAACGTTTATAACGACGAATTAGCGTGGCGGATTGTAAGGGTGGATGGAATTCCATAAAAACTCCTTGATGACTGATGGCATAAGATTGATGCGGGCAATGCTACAATGCCGGCGGTTGAAAGTTAACTTTCTTTGTATGGAGTATTTGTGTCTTTATTGCCTGTATATGAGGTCGTCGAGCCTGTCCTGAGTGCGTTGAAAGGTTCACAACAGGTCCTGCTTCATGCTCCGGCGGGTGCCGGAAAATCGACAGTTTTGCCACTGGAAATTCTGAAAAAAGCCGATTTTTCTGGGCGTATTATAATGTTAGAACCAAGGCGAATTGCCGCTCGCAGCGTTGCCGATCGCCTTGCAGCTCAACTGAATGAAAATGCCGGGCAGACTGTGGGTTACCGGATGCGTTCAGAAACGAAAGTGAGTACAACCACCCGCCTTGAAGTGGTAACGGAAGGCATTTTAACCCGTATGTTGCAGCAAGATCCCATGCTGACCGGGGTTTCTCTGGTGATTCTGGATGAATTCCATGAGCGTAGCTTGCAGGCCGATTTGGCGCTGGCGTTGTTACTGGATGTACAGGCAGGTTTGCGGGATGATCTGCGAATTTTGATTATGTCAGCCACCTTGGATAATCAGCGGCTCTCTGCTTTATTATCTGATGCGCCGGTGATGACTTCTCAAGGGCGAAGCTTTCCTGTAACCAGACATTATTATCCTTTGCCTGCTCATCAACCTTTTGAACAGAGTATCGCTACCGTTGTATTGCGGTTACTCCAACAGGAGAAAGGTTCCGTGCTGTTGTTTTTACCGGGTAGTGGGGAAATTCAACGGGTATTTGGACTTCTTAGCGGGAGAGTTGCTGAGAATACCGATTTATGTCCGTTATACGGTGCGTTGTCATTGGCTGAACAACAAAAAGCTATCGAGCCTTCACCATGTGGACGCCGTAAAGTTGTTTTGGCGACCAACATTGCAGAAACCAGCTTAACGATTGAAGGTATTCGATTGGTGGTTGATAGCGGCCTTGAACGCACGACGCGTTTTGAACCCAAAAATGGGCTGACTCGCCTGATTACTCAACGCATCAGTCAAGCTTCTATGACACAACGGGCTGGTCGAGCGGGACGACTGGAAGCCGGAATTTGTTGGCATCTATTCAGCCAGGAACAGGCAGAAAGAGCGGCAGAACATAGCGAGCCAGAAATTCTGAATGCTGATCTCAGTAGCTTATGGCTCTCCTTATTGCAGTGGGGATGTCATGATATTTCCCAATTGCATTGGCTAGACATGCCACCGGCGGCAGCTCTGGCGGTAGCCAAGTCGCTGTTGTTACAGTTAGGCGCAGTCAATAACAATGGTCAGTTAACGTCCAGAGGCAGAAAAATGGCGGAATCCGGCAGTGATCCGCGTTTAGCGGCGATGTTATGTGCAGGGTTGGAACAAGGGGCCGATATGCTGGCAACCGCTGCTATGCTGACTGCGATTCTGGAGGAACCGCCCCGAGATGGTCAGCCGGATATCACTTATTGGGTTGAACAGCGACAGGCTCATTGGTTACGGCGAGCCAAGCAGTTAACCAGGAATATGGGCGATCACTTTGGTGAGCCAGACGGTGGATTTGCTGCAATGCTATTAGCTCAAGGTTTCCCTGACAGAATAGCCAAAAATCGGGATAAGGGAGGGCGTTTTCAACTGGCGAATGGTCTGGGAACGATAATCGATGATGAAGAAAAGTTATCTGGCGAATCGTGGCTGGTGGCTCCTTCATTATTACAAAACAGTAAAAATCCTGATGCGCGTATTTTACTGGCTTGTCCTCTGGATATTGAACGACTGGTACAGCAACAACCGAATTTATTCAGCGAGCAGAGTGTCGTTGAATGGGATGATAACAAAGGAACGTTGCAAGCCTGGAAACGGCTGCAATGTGGCAGCCTGACAGTAAAAGCCCAACGATTGGCAAAACCTTCCGATGAGCAATTACGACAGGCTCTGCTAAACTGGTTACGCAGTGAGGGATTAGATGAGCTGAACTGGTCACCTGCGGCAGTTCAGTTGTGCATCCGTATCCAATGTGCGGCTAAATGGTTGCCTGAAATGCAGTGGCCGGCAGTAGATAATGATGCATTAATAGCTTCTCTTGATGATTGGTTGATGCCGTTCCTTACTGGTGTGCATGATTTGAAAGGGTTGAAACAGATTGATTTGTTGCCGGTGCTGGAAAATTTGCTGGATTGGCAACAACAACAGTGTCTGGATAATGAACTGCCTATTTATTACACTGTCCCGACCGGCAGTCGGATAGCAATTCGTTATTTCAATGATAAACCACCGGTATTATCTGTTCGGATGCAGGAAATATATGGTGAGCGGCAAAGCCCATCTCTGGCAAAAGGGCGGGTAACACTGGTGCTTGAACTATTATCACCGGCTCAAAGGCCATTGCAGATCACGCAGGATCTGGCTGCTTTTTGGCAAGGGTCCTATCGTGAAGTACAAAAAGAGATGAAAGGGCGTTACCCAAAACATTTATGGCCGGATGATCCGGCAAATACGCTACCTACTCGGCGGACAAAAAAGTATTCGTAATAGAATTTACTCCTTGTTTTTGCAGGTGAATAAATTCATTAAAAAATATGAAAACCCATTAATAGCATCTGAGCGGTTTTGGAGAGTTTTGGAATGTCTGGTGAAGATCGTCAACCAATCGGACGTAAAGGCAAAAAGTTGGTATCCCGCCGTAAACGGCCATTAAAGAGACGGTATCTGTTGGATGATGATGATAATGGCTATGAAGATGATGACTACGATAATGAAGAGGATCAACCCATGACAACGAAAGGAAAGTATTCTCGTCCACCTAAGAAAAAGTGGCGTTGGTTCTGGTTGTTATTCAAGATATTTATTATTTTTGCCGTATTACTGGCGGCTTATGGTGTCTATCTGGATGCCAAAATCCGTGATCGTATTGATGGAAAAGTCTGGGAATTGCCGGCGGCGGTCTATGGCCGAATGGTCAATCTTGAACCGGGCATGAACTACAGTAAGAAAGAGATGGTACATCTGCTGGAAGGGATGCAGTATCGCCAGGTGACGAAAATTACCCGTCCCGGGGAGTTTTCTGTCAGAGGTGAAACCATTGAAATGTTACGTCGTCCGTTTGATTTCCCGGACAGCAAAGAGGGGCAGATCCACGCTCTGCTAACGTTCAGCGATAACCGTTTGGCGGGGATCGAAAATCTGGAAAACCAGCGTCAGTTTGGGTTCTTCCGTCTTGATCCGAAGCTGATTACTATGTTGCAGTCTCCCAATGGGGAGCAGCGGTTATTTGTGCCACGTTCTGGTTTCCCGGATTTACTGGTTAACACCTTGCTAGCGACGGAGGATCGCCATTTCTATCAACATGATGGTATCCGTATTCTTTCCATTGGGCGTGCGGCACTGGCTAACTTGACTGCCGGTCGTACGGTGCAGGGAGGAAGTACCCTGACGCAACAATTGGTGAGAAACCTGTTCCTGACCAATGAACGTACTTTGGTGCGCAAAGCCAATGAAGCCTATATGGCTGTGCTGATGGATTATCGCTATAGCAAAGATCGGATTCTCGAACTGTATCTGAACGAAGTTTATTTAGGCAGAAGTGGTGATGGGGAGATCCGAGGATTCCCGCTGGCGAGCCTCTACTATTTTGGTCGTCCTGTGGATGAATTGAGTTTAGATCAACAGGCGTTGCTGGTCGGTATGGTGAAAGGGGCTTCACTCTATAATCCGTGGCGTAATCCTAAACTCGCTCTCCAGCGTCGTAATGTGGTGCTCAAGCTGTTACAAAACCAGCAAATTATTGATGAAGATCTTTATAAATTATTGAGCGCTCGTCCACTGGGAGTAAAACCGAAAGGTGGTGTTATTACCCCACAACCGGCGTTTATGCAGCTAGTTCGTAAGGAGTTGCAGGACCGACTGGGGGATAGAGTAAATGATCTGTCCGGCGTAAAAATCTTCACTACTTTAGACCCGGTATCTCAGGATGCGGCTGAAAACGCAGTGGAAGAGGGGATTGCCAGCCTGAGAAAAACCCGCAAAATCGCTGACCTTGAAGGGGCGATGGTGATTGTCGATCGCATCAGTGGTGAAATCAGGGCGATGGTTGGGGGTTCTCAACCTCAATATGCTGGATTTAACCGAGCGATGATGGCGCGCCGTTCGATTGGCTCACTAGCAAAACCTTCGACTTATTTGGCGGCATTGAGCGAGCCGGATCAATATCGGTTGAATACCTGGCTGGCGGATGAACCTCTTGCGGTAAAACAGCCGAACAGCAAGGTTTGGGAACCGAGAAATTATGACCGTCGTTTCCGTGGGCGTGTCCTGTTGATAGATGGGCTGGCAAATTCATTGAATATTCCTACGGTGAATCTTGGATTGGCGGTTGGCCTTGATCATGTCAGCAACACCTTGATCCGGCTTGGCGTACCGGAGGAAGTGATTCAACAGGTTCCAGCCATGTTACTGGGTTCTCTTAGCTTGACACCTTTAGAAGTAGCGCAGGAATACCAGACAATGGCGAGTGGCGGCAACCGTGCGACGCTTTCCGCGTTACGTTCTGTCATCGCGGAGGATGGTACCGTGATATATCAGAGTTACCCACAGGCTGAACGGGCTGTACCGGCTCAGGCGGCTTATTTGACGCTGTATGGTATGCAGCAGGTGGTGGCGAATGGAACCTCTCGTTCTCTGAACGCTAAGTTTGGTCGTTATAATCTGGCGGGTAAAACGGGTACCACCAATGATCTGCGTGATAGCTGGTTTGCCGGAATCGATGGTAAAGAGGTGGTGATAGCGTGGGTTGGCCGCGATAACAACGACCCGACTAATCTGACCGGTGCTACAGGGGCGTTGAATGTGTATCGCCGTTATCTGGAAAATCAGACGCCGCTGATGTTGAATAATATTCCACCGGAAGGCATTGTTGATATGGCGGTTAATCAGGATGGCAGCTTTAGCTGTAGTAGCAGTGGTTGGCGAACATTACCTGTTTGGACTTATGACCCACAGAGCTTGTGCCAGCAAACAGCGGTATCAGCACCTGTTCAACAGCAAGAACAAGCACCGAGCTGGTTGCGAGAGATGTTTGGCCAATAATAAATATTTGATGAGATAAATGATAAAACGCTGATCTCTATGGTCAGCGTTTTTGTTTTCTGGGTAAAGTAGAGCGCTATTCATCCCACAGAGCTGTTCACTCCCTTTTTACCTGCTTTCCAAACATACCGCGTTATTATCCTTTTAGTCTTATGTTTGTTATTTTATTGTAAATAAATTGTTATAAATTATGAGTTATTACGCCCATCATAGGCAATAAAATCGGCAATTTTCAGAATATTCCTATATGTTTTTTAAGTGAAATCTGATTAATTGTTGATCATGTGTATTAGCTTGATGGTGATAATAATATGACGATAATTTCAATTAGCTTCACTCTCCATGCTGTAAACCAATGGAGAAGTGAATAGATGGCAATAGGATATTTCTTGCTCGTTGGTGATAAGACAACCTGTGGCGGACAGATTATCACCGGTGACCACACCATGACATTTAATGGACGGGCGACCGCTCGTGAAGGGGATACAGTTACCTGTGGCAAACATCCCGGTACTTACATGATTGTCGGTGGTGTATCTGACGTGTTTGACATGGGCCGCAAGCTGGCTGGCACATTGGACAGTGTGAGTACTTGCCCCTGTCGGGCTAGGTTTATCAACTCGGAGATGGACAGCTATGAGAAGCAGGAGCAGCCTAATCATCGGGCTACAGCGCCTGTGAATATGGCGGCCCAGAATTTCTCGTCGCCGGTGAAGGAAACGAGAAACGTTCAGCCCGCACCTCCTGTGACTAAAGAGCCTCCAATACCGGTATTTGCGAAATCCTGCTTACGGGGTAAAGGTTGTACTGATGCCGGAACCGAGGCTGAACCGGCGAATAACTTCGGCAGAATGGCGATATATCAGGTGCCGTCATCTCCCACTCCGGTGACGCCGCAAAAACCGGAACCGCCTCCGCAAGGTGAGAAACAGCCGCCTGAACCGGATAAACCGCAGGATAAAAAATTACCGTGGTATAAGCGATGGTTCCGTAGTGGTGAAGATAAAGCCGAAGCCGCCGCTACCGCTGTGGCTGCAACTGCCCGCAGCGCGGTAGCGGAAGGGGAAACGCTGGTGATGCGTTACATTGGCGGCGGCACTATCAGTGCAGGACGTTGGCTGGCGGCGCCGAATCCGGTGACAGTTGGGTTGTTACTCTGACATTGATCGATGAAGAACGGCCCCGTTATGTTTACCCAAATCAATTACCATTCCTTTGGTTAATCCAATGACGCGTGCATTTAGTTCCTACCGATATCAACTCATCTCATGATGTTCCATATATTGGATATTAATGCTGTTAAAGTCTATAATGTCTTTTTAATAGGACATTAGCATATAAGGTTGTGATTGATATATAATGTTCTTATAATTGCTCATTATAGATATTAATGGTTTTAATGTATCATTTTTGGAGCGTTATGATGTTACATGAAAAAACAGCTTTAGCAATTGCAGAAGAGTTGGGAGAACGCTTGAAACAAGCTCGACTAAATAATGATCTGACTCAAGCTGAAATTGCTGAACTTTTAGGCGTCACAAGAAAAACTGTACTGAATGCTGAAAAAGGTAAAGTCCAATTAGAGATTTTTGTTGCCATTATGGCCGCGTTAAACTTAACCGAACAATTAGATCTTTTTCTTCCCAAACAAAGCATATCTCCTATCCAACTCGCTAAACTTCAAGGAAAAAAACGACAACGAGCATCTGGTCTTAGAAAAAACAAGATTGAAGAGGATACACCAGAATGGTAATGGAAGTTATCAGCGTAATTTACAATCAGCATAAAGTTGGTGCGATGAGTTTTGACCCTAGTAAAAATTTGGGCTTATTTCAGTACGACCCCAACTTTATCGCTAAAGGGATCGAACTGTCTCCGTTGAAAATGCCTTTGACAAATAAAATCTACAGTTTTCCAGAACTGGACTATAACACGTTTAAAGGACTACCTGGATTGATTGCAGACTCACTACCAGACGACTTTGGCAACGCTGTACTCAATGCATGGGTTGCAGCTCAAGGTAAATCTCCTAACGACATTACACCTTTGCAGCGACTTCAATATACTGGGAAAAGAGGGATGGGGGCTCTTGAATACGCACCAGCAACCAAAATGAGAAACCTTAGTTCCTCAAAACAAGTAGAAATAGATTCATTGGTTTCTATTGCCCAAGAAATTCTTGACTCTCGTGGCAATTTTACTGCTGAGTTGGTTAATAATGGTCAGGAAGATCGCGAGGCCATGATGTCACTACTTTCCGTGGGTATGAGTGCTGGCGGAGCCAGACCCAAAGCTATACTAGCCTTTAATGAGGATTTCACTCAGGTTCGTTCTGGTCAAGTTAAAGTCCCTAACGGTTTTATTCACTATCTTATGAAATTTGATGGTGTCAGTGAGCACAACAAAAACCAGGAAACCTTTGGTGATCCACTAGGCTTTGGAGCGATGGAATATGTATACCATTTGATGGCAAAAGATTGCGGTATAGACATGATGCCCTGCCGATTACTCCATGAAGGCAACAGGCGTCACTTTATCACACAGCGTTTTGATCGTCTGGGGAATAAAAAAATCCATGTTCAAACATTAAATGGACTTGCTCACGTTGACTATAAAAAACCAGGTTCTTTCTCCTACGCAGAACTTTTCTTTGTTGCCAGGCAGCTAAAACTATCGGCTAAGGCTGCTGAACAGCTACTAAGAAGAATGTGCTTTAATATCATTGCTAGGAATCATGATGATCACGCTAAAAACTTCGCGTTTATATTAAAAGGCAAAAAATGGGATTTGGCACCGGCCTACGATTTGGCCTACAGTTATAAGCCTGACAGTAGATGGGTAAACAGTCACTGGATGAGTTTAAACGGTAAAAGAGATAACTTCACTCGGCAAGATTTTTATTCATTGGAAAAACTAAGTCCGTTGTTCACCAAAAAAATGGTCAATGGGATTATTGAGGAAACCATAGAAAAAGTCTCTGCTTGGAGTAAGATAGCCGCTGATTTTGGTGTACCAAAATCGTTGATTGATCTAGTTGATACAAATTTGAGATTGAATATCTAATATTGAAATCCTGATTTTCAAAAATAAGCTATAAATATAAGCAGCTTAGGAGTTGTTGTTAAAAAAGCCCTGCATTACAGAACTTTTGTGTGAGGGGCTTGATACAGATGGGGATTATGTGTTTGCCGATGCTGATTTATCAGCTTGAGCCTGTTTCCGGCTCTTCGGCCTCCTGTTCAGAGGTCTGACCATTACTTTCGTTCAACTCTTTGGCTGACGCGGCAGCATGACTCTCCAGCGTGGATGCCATTTTGCAAGAAGTTGGACTATTTAATTATATCGATATAGAAAGTGATGAAGAATAATTATTTACTAACTTGGGCATAGAACCTATATAGATTATTCCAACTCCTTTCGAATCATGTGGTGTAATTATTATCAATAAGCCCTAAAATGTCCTATGTGAATTTTCATATAATCCAGAGCTCTATTCCAAATAAGCATTAATAGCGCTTTCAGATATTATGAGAGATTAATGAATGCTATTATATCTGGTCAGGAAAAATAAAATATCAGTTATTTTTAATGATCAAAATTTTTAAATGCAGATTTATATTAAAAACAGGTAAATAGTTAATGAATAAACTTTATGGATGAGGCTCATTATCTGCTTAAATGGTTACTAATTTTATATGATTTTATATTGTTCATCAATTAAAAAATTTTCATATTTTATCGCCGTTTTGATAACTAAATCAAAAAACGTTATTAATGATTTTCGATGCTTACATGTTAACATGATTAGAAATTTTTTATTTTAAAACTACGGCCATAATAAATAATCACGTATATAAATAATTTGCTATTATATTTTCAAGGAGATATATGAAGAATGCAGCGCAAATTGTGAATGAGGCTTTAAATCAAGGAATTACTCTGTTTGTTGCTGATAATCGATTACAATACGAAACCAGCCGTGATAATATTCCAGCGGAATTATTCAGTGAATGGAAAAATTATAAACAAGAGTTGATCGATTTCCTGAGTCAGATCGATGCAGAAGAAGAAATTCAAACATATCAATTACAGAATATCCAACGTGATGGCAATGCAGAACATTATCCACTCTCATTTGCTCAACAACGCTTGTGGTTTATCGACCAACTTACCGAAGGTAGCCCTCAATATAATTGTCCCGGATATTTGAGATTACGGGAACAGCTTAATTTCAACGCTTTTAAGGCCGCTGTAAAAACGTTGCTTGAGCGTCATGAGGCGTTACGTACCCATATTAAAATTATTGATAATGAGCCACGGCAAGTTGTCGCGCATTCCTATGATTTACCCATCACACTACATGATCTGACCGCATTCTCTGAAACTGAGCAAGAATCTCAAGTCAAAAGATTCAGCAAAGAAGAAGACAACTTGGTTTTTAACCTTAGTACTGATTTGATGTTGCGTATTCGTCTGATAAAGCTGGCTGAAAATGATTATGTGATTATCTATACCATTCACCATATTGCCTGTGATAGTTGGTCAATAGAAATCTTTATTAATGAACTTATCACCTTATATCGCGCGTATCATAAAGGAGAAATATCCCCATTACCGCCACTTAAAATTCAATATACCGATTATGCTCAATGGCAACGAAATTGGCTGCAAGGTGATATTCTGAAAAAACAACTGGATTATTGGCAAACTCAGTTATCAGGTATTTCTCCGCTTCACCGTCTTCCACTGGATAACCCACGACCAGAGAAACAGAGTTTCGAGGGGCATCTTAGTGAGCAACGTATTTCAAAGGATTTGACACAAGAAATAAGGGCATTATGTCACCAACATGAAGTCACATTATTCATGTTTCTGGAGACAGCCTTTGCCGTATTGTTGAGTCGCTACAGTAATGAAAAAGATATTCTGGTCGGGACACCACTTGCCGGGAGAAGGCACTATGATATTGAGCCTCTGATTGGCTTTTTTGTTAACTCTCTGGTGATCAGAACCGATTTATCCGGCCAGCCTACTTTCAGTGAGTTATTAAAACAGAACAGTCGGACTATCCTGGATGCTTATGCTCATCAAGATCTGCCATTTCAAATGCTGGTGGAAAAAATGAGTCCGGGACGAAACTTAAATTATAACCCTATATTCCAAATCGCGTTTACTCTGGAAAATACTCAGCGTGATACGACACTGGCGCGGGATAATAATATTGAACTTGAAGAACGTCTGCTTCTGAAAGTCCGATTTGATTTGGAAATTCATGTTTATGAAGAAGAGGAAGGTGGATTATCCCTGTTGTGGGTTTATGACAGCAGCTTATTCAGAAATATAACTATTGAAAGACTACTCGCCAATTATGAAACCCTGCTTGCTAATATTGTTAGTGTAATGAAGCCATGTCTTGGTTCCGATCTAATACACAGGGAACCCTCTGTCCATGATATTCCACTATTAGCAGAGGCTGAAATACACACTTTATTACATGAATGGAATGGCCCGCAGGATCATATCCAGCATGGCGGCTGTTTTCATGAACTATTTGAGCAACAAGCTGCGCGGTATCCTGAAAAAATAGCCGTTATTTTTGACGGCAATTCACTAAGTTATCAGGAACTAAATAAACAAGCTAACCAACTTGCTCACTACTTGATAGAACAAAAGATCAAACCAGAAACATTGGTCGCGCTCTGTATTCCTCGTTCAATACGCGCTGTAGTCGCGCTACTGGGGATTATTAAAGCAGGGGGAGCTTATTTGCCGTTAGATCCCAGTTATCCGAAACCCCGTCTTCAATATATGTTGGAACACAGCGAAGCTGAGTTCATTCTGACCGAAACAAATCTGATAGAAAAACTCCCAATCAGCCAGCAGAAAGTCGTCTGTTTGGATACGGAGACAATGCAATCACAATTGCAACACATGCCTACGGACAATATTGCTGAACGCCCATTCCCAATAACGGAAAATAATCTGGCTTACGTCATTTATACCTCTGGCTCTACGGGTAAACCAAAAGGAGTTATGTTGGAACATAAAGGGTGGGTGAATCTGGCACTTTCACAGACGGGTTTATTTGGTGTTGATTCATATAGCCGGGGATTGCAGTTCGCTTCCTGGAGCTTTGATGCCATGATCTTAGAAATATCTATGACACTGGCGTATGGCGCAGCACTTTATTTAATTTCAGAAACCCAACAGCATAGCCCTGAATATTTGGATGAGTTAGTTGATAAACACCAGATTACCCACGCTGTATTACCACCAGCTTTGCTGCCTTATCTGGACTTTAACAAATGGCGTTCCGTTTCAACCTTGCTTTTAGCGGGGGAAGCGGTACCACCACAGATCGCTGTTCGTTGGTCACAGGGCAGAAAACTGTTCAACGTGTATGGCCCGACAGAGTGTACCGCCATTGTGACTGCGGGCTTATTAACTGATGACAAAATTACGATTGGGAAACCATTGCCCAATACTGTTATCCGTATTCTTGATCCATCAGGTAATTTGGTGCCTATTGGTGTTGCCGGGGAATTATGTATTGGCGGCATCCAACTGGCACGTGGATATTTGAATGCTCCTGAAACAAACGCAACGAAATTTATTACTGATTTGATGGGTAAATCCCAATCCCAACGTTTATACCGAACGGGAGATTTAGCCCGTTGGTTGCCTGACGGTAGTGTGGAATTTATTGGCCGGATTGACTCTCAAGTCAAGATTAGAGGATTTAGGATTGAATTGGGAGAAATCGAAACTACACTGGCCGGACATGACGCCTTAAGCAGTGCTGCGGTTATTACTTATGGGAACGATAAGAGATTGATTGCTTATGTTTGTCCAACCAAAGATTGGCTGGATAAAAAAGGGCTGAAATTTAATACCGACAACGTTTCTCAATCCTCCGATATTAAAGCTGAACTTTCAGAGCAACTTGAATCAGCACTGAAAAAACAATTACCAGAATATATGGTTCCAAATCTTTATATTCCGCTAGAGCGAATGCCACTCACGTTAAATAACAAAGTGGACAAAAAGGCATTGCCTATTCCAAATGAAAATGATTTCCGCCAACAAGGTTATGTCGGGCCAAGAAATGAAGCGGAGAGAAAAATCAGCCAGTTATGGCAAGCAGTGTTGGGCGTGAGTCAAGTCGGCATTTATGACAACTTTTTTATGTTGGGTGGTCACTCTCTTCAAGCAACCCGCCTTATCAGCTTAATACGCAATGATCTAAACATTGAAATACCGTTGAGCAGTGTCTTTGAACATCCAACACTTGAGCGATTAGCACGAATCGCCACGATTTATCAGGTTAAAGAAAAGAGAAAACATCTCCAAGCTGGGCAAGAGATAACACAGGAACTATTGGAAGGCGATATATGAAAAATGCGGCACAAATTATCAATGAGGCTTTAAATCAAGGGATTACTCTGTTTGTTATTGATAACAAACTGAAATATAAAACCAGCCGAGACAGCATTTCTCCGGAACTTCTCAGTGAATGGAAGCAATATAAACAAGAATTGATTGATTTCCTCAAGCAAATCGATTCAGAAGAGGATACGGACACTCACCGATTGCAAGGTATTCCTCGTTATGAGCGTGCGGAACATTACCCACTTTCATTTGCTCAACAGCGTTTGTGGTTAATCGATCAACTCACCGAAGGCAGTCCTCAGTATAACTGTACAGGTGATTTCAGATTGAGAGAGCCGCTTAATCTCAACGCTTTTGAGGCGGCCATGGCAACATTGCTTGAACGCCATGAATCGTTGCGTACTTATTTCAAAATTATTGATAATGAGCCACGGCAGGTTATCGCTACTGCTTATGATTTGCCGATTACCATACATGATCTGTCCACACTTTCAGAATCTGAGCAAGAACAACAGCTTAAACAACTTGGCGAGCAAGAGTGGAAACAAGCTGTTAATCTCAGTACTGACCTGATGCTGCGTATTCGGTTGCTAAAATTAACAGATGATGATTATTTCATTCTCTATACGATTCATCATATCGCCTGTGATGGCTGGTCGCTGGCAATCTTTATCAGCGAGCTGCTGACATTATATCGTGCTTATTGCCAAGGCGAGGGTAATCCTCTGCCGCCATTACCCGTTCAATATACTGATTATTCCCAATGGCAACGGGATTGGCTGCAAGGGGATATTCTGCAAAAACAATTGGATTACTGGCAAAACCAATTATCAGGTATTTCTCCCCTTCACCGTTTTCCATTGGATAATTCACGACCAGAAAAACAAAATTTTGAAGGGAATGTTCATCCACAACGTATTTCAAAAGCTTTGACCCAAGAAATACGAGTTCTGTGCGCCAAACATGAAGTGACGTTATTTATGTTTCTGGAAACGGCTTTTGCTGTGTTGTTGGGTCGTTACAGCGGTGAAAAGGATATTCTGGTTGGCATGCCGCTTGCAGGCCGAAGACACCGTGACACGGAGCCTTTGATTGGATTTTTCGTCAATTCACTGGTGATAAGAACGGATTTATCCGGTCAGCCTACATTCGGTGAACTATTAAAACAAAACAGTCGTACGATCCTGGATGCTTATGCACATCAAGACCTGCCTTTTGAGATGTTGGTGGAGAAAATCAGTCCAGAACGGAATTTAAATTATAATCCTATTTTCCAGATCATGTTTGCAGTTCAGAATAATCAACGGGATACAACGCTGGAGCAGGATAGCATCGTTACATCTAAAGAACGTTCCCTGCTGACCACCCGATTTGATTTGGAAGTCCATATTTATGAAGAAGACAAAGGTGAGTTATCTATTGGATGGATCTCTGACACCAGCCTGTTCAGAAATGCGACCATTAACAGATTAATCGTCAATTACGAGATTTTGCTGACCAATATTGTTGATGTGATGAAGCATCATGTTGGTATCAACGAGCCGTCCGTGCATGATATTCCATTATTGGCAGACGCTGAACGGAATACCTTACTGCATGAATGGAGCGGGCCACAAATTCCTTATCCGACCGGGAAATGTTTCCATCAACTCTTCGAAGATCGGGTATCACAGCACCCTGAAAAAAATGCACTGATTTTGGGCGATGACACCCTAAGCTATCAGTCATTAAATGAGCAAGCTAACCAATTGGCACATTATCTGATTAGACAGGGGATCATACCGGACACGTTGGTCGCACTTTGCATACCAAGGTCATTACAAGCGGTAGTGGCATTGTTGGGTATTCTTAAAGCGGGTGGCGCTTATGTACCGTTAGACCCCAGTTATCCGAAGGCTCGCCTCCAATATATGTTGGATCACAGTGAAGTCGAATTCATCCTGACCGAAACTCACCTGGTTGAAAAACTGCCAATTAGCCAGCAGAAAGTGATTTGTCTGGACACAGAGATAGTCCAGTCTCAGCTACAACATATGCCTACGGGTAATATTACTGAGCGTCCACTTCCGCTCACGGAAAATCATCTGGCTTATGTGATTTATACTTCCGGCTCTACCGGTAAACCGAAAGGGGTGATGCTGGAACATAAAGGGTGGGTTAATCTGGCATTCTCGCAAGCAGATTTATTTGGCATTGACTCACATTGTCGGGTGTTGCAGTTTGCCTCCTGGAGTTTTGACGCCATGATCTTAGAGATGTCTATGACATTGGCCTATGGCGCAATACTCTATTTGATTTCTGAAACCCAACGGCGTTCCCCTGAATTGCTGGATGAAGTGGTTGAAAAACATCAGATAACCCATGCTGTACTACCACCCGCATTGCTTCCTCATCTGAATTTTAATAAGTGGCGTTCTGTCTCAACTTTGCTTTTGGCGGGTGAAGCAGTACCACCGCAGATTGCTGTTCGTTGGTCACAGAATAGAAAACTGTTTAACGTCTATGGCCCGACAGAATGTACATCCATTGTCACCACAGCGTTACTCACTGACGAGAAGATTACGATTGGAAAACCGTTGCCTAACGTTGTGATGCGTATTCTTGATCCGGAAGGTAATTTGGCTCCGATGGGCGTTATCGGGGAACTGTATATTGGCGGCGTTCAGTTAGCACGTGGTTACCGAAATTCACCGGAAATCACAGCAAGGCAGTTTATCCGAGATCCATTCAGCCTACACTCAACGGATGGCAGGGAAAACAGGCTTTATCGAACTGGCGATTTAGTGCGCTGGACGCCGGATGGTCAGTTAGAATTTATCGGCCGTGTTGACTCTCAGGTTAAGATCCGTAGTCACCGTATAGAGTTGGGTGAAATCGAGACAGTTTTGTCCGGGCATGATGCTTTAAGTAGTGCTGTTGTGATCGCTTATGGTCAAGATGAAGATAAAAAACTCATTGCGTATGTTTGCCCAAGTACAGAGTGGTTAGGTGAAAAAGCGGTTGAGTTTAACGCAAGCAGCGTTGAGAACTGGACAGAAATTTTTGATGAGCAGTACCGTCAACCCACAACGGATAGTACTCGAAAAGAGTGCGTTCAGAACGGTGATGCAGTCGCATCAGACAGTGATTTTGGCGGCTGGATGAACAGCTATACTGAACAACCGATTGTCCTTGAGCAAATGGAGGAGTGGTTAGCAGGAATCATGCACAGGATTAAAGCCTTGCATCCTCATCGCTTACTGGAAATCGGTTGTGGTACCGGATTATTGTTATATCGCTATGCTGAATGGTGCGAATCCGTGGTGGCTACCGATATTTCGGCTGAGGTTTTAAATCGGCATCAACATATTCTGCAACAGCGCGGCTGGTCACATGTGCAGCTCAGAAGAGGTGATGCGCTCAACCTAGGAACATTGAGTGCTGATGAATTTGATACTGTTGTAATTAACTCTGTTGTCCAATATTTCCCCAATGTTCAATATCTGGAAAAAGTACTTGAACAGTTAATACCGGCGGTTGAAGCGGGTGGGAAAATTTTGCTAGGAGATATCCGCAACTTAGATCTATTAACCGCCCATGCTACAGCGATAGAGCAAAGTCATCTTAACGGGCAGCGTATTCAGGTAGGGACGCTGGCGAACCGTATTCAGCGGCGTTTACAACAAGAACCCGAGTTTTTACTTAGTCCAACTTATTTTGCCCAATTACCGGAGCGTTACCCTGAAATTGGCCGGGTTGATATTCTGGTTAAACGTGGCATCGGCGACAATGAAATGTTGCGTTATCGTTACGATGTCATATTGCATAAAAGAGATGAAAAGACCAAATCTTGTCATGAATTACTGTTAAATTGGCATAATTTCGATTCTTTTGAAAGTCTGCGTAATTTATTGCAGATGGGCGCAGAGGATATATTAGGTGTTTCAGGTATCCCCAACGCCAGAATTAAAGATGACTTCACTTTGGCAGAAGGGCTGCGTCACTGGTCAGCCAATCAGATGATAACACCACTAGCAAATGCCGGCAGTTTCTCCCCACAGGCATTACAACAGGTTCAGGAATTCGAGTCGGTACTGCAATACGCTGAACAATGTGGTTATCAATGCGGCATTACGTGGTCACAACAGCAACCTGATTTGCTGGATGTGATTTTTAGTCGTGGAGAGTTACCACCGGTACAAGCACGCACTGACTATAATCAAACCCATTTAGCTAATTATCCGCAAATTTCGGCCATTAGTGGGGAACTTTCAGAATTACTCGAATCCGCACTGAAACAACAATTGCCAGAATATATGGTTCCAGGTCTCTATATTCCTTTGGAACGAATGCCACTCACGTTAAATAATAAAGTGGATAAAAAAGCATTACCGATCCCAAATGAAGACGATTTACGCCGACAGAATTATGTGGCGCCAAGAAATGAAATGGAAATTAAGATCGGTCAGTTGTGGAAGCGGTTATTGAATGTCAGTCAAGTTGGCATCTATGACAATTTCTTCACATTGGGTGGACATTCACTACAGGCAACCCGCCTTATTAGTTCAATACGTAACGAATTAGAAATAGAAGTTCCGTTGAGAAGTGTTTTTGAACACCCGACACTTGAGCAGCTATCACAGATTGTCACTATTCATCTTATCAAAGAAAAAAGAAAACATTTCCAGGCTGGGAAAGAGACAGTACAAGAACTATTGAAGGGTGAGATATGAGAAATGCCGCGCGAATTATTAATGAGTCTTTAGAGCAGGGAATTACTCTGTTCGTTACTGATAACCGTTTACAATACGAGACGAGTCGCGGCAGTATTCCACCAGCCTTGCTCAGTGAATGGAAACAGCATAAACAGGAGTTGATTGATTTTCTGAACCAGCTCGATTCAGAAGAGCAAACTCATTACTTTTTGCAAGATATTCAGCGTGATGGCAAAGCGGAACATTATCCGCTTTCATTTGCTCAACAACGACTATGGTTTATTGATCAACTGGATGGAGGAAGTCCCCAATATAACTGTATGGGGGATTTCAGACTGCGGGAATCCATTAACATAGAAGCGTTTGAGGCGGTCGTTAAATTATTACTTGAACGCCATGAAGTCCTGCGTACCCATTTTCAAATCATCAATAACGAACCGCGGCAATTTATTGCCACGGATTTCGATTTACCGATTACACATCATGATTTATCCGCGTTGTCTGAAATTGAGAAAAACGAACAGGTAAAACAAATTAGCAAGAAAGAAGAAAATCTAATTTTCAACCTTAATGCCGATCTGATGCTACGCATTAGGTTAATAAAATTGGCAGCAGATGATTATCTTATTATTTATACGATACATCATATCGCCTTCGATGGCTGGTCGATGGCAATATTTCTCCATGAATTTTTCACGTTATATAAAGCTTATTGTCAGGGTGAGGTAAATCCGCTACCGCCGCTGAGAATTCAATATGCCGATTATGCCCAGTGGCAACAGGGTTGGCTGCAAGATGATGTGCTGAAAAAACAACTGACATACTGGCAGAATCAGTTAGCCGGAATTTCATCCGTCCACCGTGTACCGCTGGATAATCCACGTCCGGAAAAACAAAATATCGAGGGGCGGCTTCATCTACAGCGCATTTCAGCACATCTTACCCAAGCAATCAGAGCATTATGTGCCAAGCATAAAGT
Organism: Photorhabdus namnaonensis; assembly: GCF_001684335.1. GTDB lineage: Bacteria > Pseudomonadota > Gammaproteobacteria > Enterobacterales > Enterobacteriaceae > Photorhabdus > Photorhabdus namnaonensis. The sequence continues at coordinate 43,063 of NZ_LOIC01000032.1, read as the reverse complement.
TACACTATTTATGTTCTTGGAAACGGCTTTTGCCGTATTGCTGAGCCGCTATAGTAATGAAAAAGATATTCTGGTTGGAACCGTTATTGCTGGCAGACAACATCCTGATATTGAACCTCTGATCGGTTTTTTTGTTAATTCATTGGTTATCAGAACAGATTTATCCGGTCAGCCGACGTTCAGTGAATTATTAAAGCAAAACAGCCGTACCATCCTGGATGCTTACGAACATCAAGATTTGCCATTTGAGATGTTGGTGGAAAAGCTCAGCCCGGAACGGAACCTAAACCATAATCCCATCTTCCAAATCATGTTTGCAGTACAGAATAACCGACGTGACGCAATACTGGGACAGGATGATATTATTGAACTCGGAGATAATTTATTTAGAACAACCCGGTTTGATTTGGAAATTCATGTTTTTGAAGAAGAGCAGACAGGCGAATTATCTATAGTATGGATTTCAAATACCAGTCTGTTTTATAGCAGTACCATTGAAAGATTTATCGCCAATTACGCAACCTTGCTTTCTGGCATTGTTGAGGTAATGACAGATGATTCAGTAAATAAAGCGCCCTCCATTCATGAACTCCCATTATTGTCAGAAGCTGAAAAGCATACCTTACTGCATGAATTAAATGGGCCACAGAACCATTACCCACAAGGGCGCTGCTTCCATGAGTTGTTTGAAGAACAGGCGGCACTGAATCCTGAAAAAACCGCGCTGGTTTTTGGTGAGGAAAGCTTAAGTTATCAGGCGGTTAATGCTCAGGCCAATCAATTGGCGTATTACCTGATTGAGCAGGGTATCCAGCCAGATATTCTGGTTGCAATTTGCCTTCCCCGGTCGTTGCAAACGGTGATTGCACTGCTGGGTATTCTCAAAGCGGGTGGCGCTTATGTGCCTTTGGATGCCAGTTATCCGCAAGCCCGCCTGCAATATATGCTGGAGCACAGCGGGGCTGAATTTATCCTGACCGAAACACCGCTGGTTGATAAATTGCCTGTCAGTCAGCGACGCGTTATCTGTCTGGATGCTGAAACAGTACAGTCACATGTGCAAAACCTACCCACCGGCAATATCGTGCATCGTTCAGCACCCCTGACAGAAAATCATCTGGCCTATGTCATTTATACCTCTGGTTCTACCGGCCGGCCAAAGGGCGCGATGCTGGAGCACAAGGGGTGGGTGAATCTGGCACAAGCACAAGCCTCGTTATTCGGTGCGGATGCTGATATTCGCGGGTTGCAGTTTGCTTCCTGGAGCTTCGACGCCGCAGTGTTGGAAATGGCAATGACCCTGGCCTATGGCGCCACACTGTATTTGATTTCAGAAACATATCGCCGCTCGCCTGAATGGTTGGATGAGATGGTTGAAAAACACCACATTACCCATGCTGTACTGCCGCCGGCGCTGTTGCCTCATTTGGATTTCAACAAATGGCGTACAGTTTCAACCTTGTTGCTGGCAGGGGAAGCGGTGGCGCCGCATATCGCCGCGCAGTGGTCGCAGGGCAGAAAGCTGTTTAACGTTTATGGCCCGACAGAGTGTACTTCGATTGTGACCTCCGCCTTATTAACAGCAAATAAGCGAGTGACGATTGGAAAACCGTTGCCGAATACCGTGATGAGAATCCTGAATTCCGACGGTAATCTGGCGCCTCTTGGGGCTGTCGGGGAACTGCATATCGGCGGCATTCAATTGGCGCGCGGTTACCGGAATGCGCCGGATATCACGGAAAAACAGTTTATCCGTGATCCTTTCAGTACCAACCGGGCAGACCGACTTTACTGCACGGGTGATTTAGTCCGCTGGACGCCGGAAGGTGAGTTGGAATTCATTGGCCGCCTGGATTCGCAGGTCAAAATTCGCAGCTATCGCATTGAATTAGGGGAAATCGAGTCGGTGCTGGCGGGGCAGGAGATTTTAAGTAATGCTGTGGTGATCGCTGATGGTCATGACAGTGAGGAGAGGAAACTCATTGCTTATGTTTGCCCGAGTACCAATTGGCTGGCGGAGAAAGCAGCCGCTTTTAATGCAGATTACAGCCAAATGCATTTAGCTGATTACCTGCGACTTCCTGCTATTAGTGGAGAACTTGCGGAGCTACTGGAATCCGCCTTGAAAAAACAACTGCCTGACTATATGGTGCCCAGTCTCTATATTCCATTGGAGCGTATTCCACTGAATTTGAACAATAAAGTGGATAAAAAAGCGTTACCTATTCCAGATGAAAATGACTTACGTCGCCAGGCTTATATCGCACCGAGAGATGAAATTGAGGAAAAACTCTGTCAATTATGGCAAACACATCTAAAAATCAATCAAATTGGTATTTATGATAATTTCTTCTCACTCGGTGGTCATTCACTCTTAGCAGTTAAAATAACTGCTGCTATAAGAAATACGTTAACCGATCATTTCAGTATGCATGAGTTGTTTGCAAATCCAACCATTGCTCAAATTGCAAGTGTGATTCGTCACAGTGATAAGCACGAAATATCCGCATCGAAGACAATCCACAATATATCTGATCACAATATATTTGATGGAAAAATGCCTATTTCTTATTGTCAGAAGATGTATTGGTATTTTGTTCAAGAAACGTTGTTAGAGGACTGTTTCCACGTACCCATTACTTTACTAATGGAAGGAGAATTGAATCACAGTGCGTTGGAAAAAAGTTTAAATACCATTTTGGAGCGACATGAAAGTTTACGTTTTAAGTTTTATCAAGAAAATGAGCAGATTTTCATGCAGCCTGATAACAATATGAAAATCAATCTTCAAGTTATTGAAGCGTTACCAAGAGGAATCGAGAGAGAACAAATTATTATTGGAATTAACAAACTCTGGGAAGAGAAATTAAGAACACCTTTTGATGTTTATAATGGCCCGTTAATCAAGACATTCCTACTGCCTGTTTCGGAAACAATCACGGTATTATTGATTGATGTACACCATATTATCTCCGATGGATGGTCTATCAATATCATTATGAATGAGTTTAAACAGTTATATACCGCTTATTCACAGGGGCAAGAAAACACATTGCCACCCGTTGCCATGCAATATTCTGGTTATGTTTATGAATTGCAAGAAATCCATGCGACTGAGGCAGCTAAAAAGCAAATTAAATTCTGGCAACAACAATTTGCTGATGTTGAGCCAGAACGCGATTTTCCAGTTTCTTTCAGAAAACATCTGGCTTCAAAATATCGGTCTCATGCCCGTCATATCAAAATACCTGATTCGCTGGATAAAGCTGTTTTGCAATATTGTGAAACTCATAAAATCACACCTTATATGTTATTTATGGCTTTGTTCCACACTTCTCTTTTTATGCACTCCGGTGAATCACAACATATTGTCACCTCGCCAAAAGCTGACCGAACTCGCATAGAAAGCCATCAAACAATTGGGTTATTCTTGGGTGACTTGATAGTAAAATCCAATATCAATAAGGAAATGAACCTACAAGGAATCATTAAGCAGGTTAGTCAATCTATTCATCGCGCCATAGAGAATTCTAATATCCACATGTCTGTCGTGATTGACACGGTGGGAGAAAAGGCGAGGGATAATATATTTAACGTTTTATTTAACTATTTGGATGCACAAAGTTTCTATGATTTTATCGACATGTCTAAAGATGAAAAATTATCACTGCCAAATCTTGATGTGAAAGTGATAGATACCGAAATAATTCCTTTTGAATCACTTGGGATGAATTTCTTATACATGCCGCAAAATATCAGTTGTGAACTCCATTACAATCCGGAACTGTATACAGAAGCAGTCATTGATAGGATGGCTACATATTATGAACGACTGCTAAACGTCATCGTATCCGGTCAAGAAAAAGAGAGTATCAGCCAGTTTTATGACTGACTTTTTCTGAAACATAAAGAGATTGGCCTCAGGGATGAGGCTAATCGTGACATCTGAGTCCGAATATGCCGCCGTATATGATGGGATTGAATACAAGATTATCATCACACGCGTTTAAGTAGCGGAATATATAGGAGTTAAGTTGCTGATAGTTTCTCACATAGAAAGTAATATTAATAAAGCTGACATAGGTACTTTTATCTGTTGTGCCTGAGCAATCCCCAGATAACGTTTATAACTTTGGTCAGATTACCCGATATCTTTACCATAAAGTTTGATTAAGATATCAGGTATTGGGATTAACGTATTATGCGATAGTAATTTTGAGGTTTACTCCACAAGCTGCTGCATAGCGTTCAAGTGTTGCAATACTTGCTTTCATTGGGTTTTTTTCAACCTTAGCTACTGCCGGTGGGGTAATTCCTAGTCGTTCGGCTAACTGTGAACTATTAATACCTGCTTTCTGTTTCATGCTTTGGATTAGTTCGTAGAGTTTTTCTTCCTGTTTAGCTGCTTCATAAGCGGCTTGAGCTTTGGGGGATGAGAGGGCTTGCGCCTTCACTTCTGAAAATGGAATACCCTTAACTTTCATCTGTCATTTCCTCTAATCTTTGTAATGCCAGTTTGATTTCTGTCGGTGGAGTCTTCGGGGTTTTCTTTATAAATGTGCGAAGTATATAAATTCTTTTTCCCTTAGCATAAGCAAAAATTGTTCTGGTGATGTCTTTGTTGCCTACTCTCAGTTGAAATAGCCCGTCTCTTAGCGGCTCTGTTGTCGGATACCTCAACTTGTTCCCTTCAGCTTCTAGCTTATCAAGCGCCAGTATCGTTTTACCTCTCATAGTGTCGTCTAGCGATTGGAGCTCGTTGTTAGCCTCTTCGTGAAATATCAGTTCAAACATACATGTCCCCTATTAAGTTGGAACAAAATTAACTGATAGGTATATTTAAATCAAGGGTTAATTTAACTTTTGGGTTAAATTTGGTATTTCAATAAAGTTAGTCAGGTTAAGCATAGGACTTCCAACGGAATTATACATCCACTAAAACGGCGCTGAGCCTATGATTCAAGTTACGATATTTCAGTAGCAATCGTAGCGGTGAGTATTACATCAAATTGATTTATCAGTTCATGATTATCAAATCTCTTTTGATTTATGTATCAAGATCTGTGATAGGATTTGGGATATTCCAGTCAATATCAAGAGGTTGTATGAGCCATAAAGCTAAATTGTTTATGGATGGGAAGAGTCAAGCGGTACGCCTGCCAGCAGCTTATCGGTTTGATTCTGATAAAGTTTTTATTCGAAAAGATCCTAAGACAGGAGATGTAATACTATCCTGTAAACCACACGGCTGGGGCGGATTTTTTGCGGCATTGAAGGGAACAACTATACCCAATGATTTTCTGAGTAAAGAAGAGCGGTGTCAGCAAGAACAATCTTGTGACCCATTCGAAGGATGGAAAGAGTGAGCGCCGTAAAAATACGGCGCTATTATTTGAAAAAAAGAAACTATTTCAGCTTGGCAAAGCAGCGAGCGGCCGCATCAACAGTACGCTGAATATCTTCATCAGTGTGAGCGATAGACATAAAACCCGCTTCAAATGCGGAAGGCGCTAAATAAACCCCTTCATCAAGCATCAGGTGGAAGAAATGTTTAAAGCGCTCAATATCGCAATTCATCACATCCTGATAGCAAGTGACGGTTTCTGCATCAGTAAAGAAAATACCGAACATCCCGCCAACATGGTTGATTACCAAAGGAATGCCAGCCTCTTTTGCTGCTTTCGTCAGGCCAGCCGCCAGATTATCTGTTAGTTCAGTCAGGCGTTGATGAACGCCAGGTTGAGAAACTTCTTTCAGACAAGCAAGGCCGGCAGCCATCGCAATCGGGTTGCCGGATAGGGTTCCTGCCTGATAAACAGGGCCAATTGGCGCTAATTTCTCCATCACTTCATAACGTCCGCCGAAAGCGCCAACGGGCATACCGCCGCCAATGATTTTGCCAAGGCAAGTTATATCGGGTTCGACACCGTAACAAGATTGTGCGCCGGATAGGGCGACGCGGAAACCGGTCATCACTTCATCGATAATTAACAAAGCACCGAACTCATCACACAGCGTGCGCAGACCGGGTAAGAATTCTGGTTGCGGCGGTACGCAGTTCATATTACCCGCAACCGGTTCGACAATAATACAGGCGATCTCTTCGGGATATTGTTCAAACGCTTCTCTGACAGAGTGTAGGTCGTTGTAGGTACAGGTTAGCGTATGTTTGACGAAATCAACCGGAACCCCTGGCGAGTTTGGTTGGCCGATGGTCAACGCGCCAGAACCGGCTTTCACCAGCAGACAATCAGCGTGGCCGTGATAGCAACCTTCGAATTTGATGATCTTATCGCGGTTGGTATAGCCACGAGCCAGACGGATAGCACTCATGGTCGCCTCGGTGCCTGAGTTAACCATGCGCACCATATCCATCGATGGCACCAGTTCAGTCACCAATTGCGCCATTTCCACTTCGGCGGCGGTGGGGGCGCCAAAACTCAACCCTTGCTCCGCGGCTTTGATAACGGCATTACGGATAGCGCTGTGGTTATGTCCCAGCACCATTGGCCCCCAGGAACCGACATAATCGATATAGGCTTTACCATCAACATCATAGAGATAAGCGCCATCAGCATGTTTGATAAACAGCGGAGTACCGCCAACGCCATTAAATGCACGTACCGGAGAGTTGACGCCGCCGGGAATAAGTTGCTTTGCCTGAGAATAGAGGATGTCGGATTGGCTCATGAAAGGCTCCTGAATCTAGTTTTAAGTGGATTTGCCGTTTGCCCCACGGATTATAATGCTCTTAGAACGATAATTCCGGGTTTATTCTTTACGTAATCAAGAAATGGTGAATCGACAACTTTTTTATTCGCAGCAAGTGAGGATGCATTCCTCAGCATTGGGCCATGATCCGTCATAATAAAAATCCCTGTATGTGTGACATCCAGCCCGGCAAGATGGGTATATATTCCAATATAATCGCCCGTTTTTAAGTTCTTAATAACGGCATCATTGACCTTATCACCTGGAATATATTTGATCTCTCTTTTGGTGACACCCAGTCCGGGGATATATTCGCTACCATCAGCCTTTTTATTTAGGCTTTTTGTGATTGTTATGTAAGAAGGACTTATTTCATCCGTTACATCTTTGGCATTTAATTTTTCTCTGGTTGACCAATCTGTAAAGAAGTGTTTTCTTTGCAAAAAGCTAATCTTTCCGTCGATATATCTTGTCTGGATGAGATTTTTTACAAAATCATTTTGGTCGTTGGATTTCCTTAGCGATTCTACATAATCAAGGAAAGTAAAACAGTCTAACCCGCTAAAATCTATCACTAATTTTTCGGGTTCAGTCGGGGAACCAATAAGTTTGTTTGCGGCATAAGGTGTGCCCAGGAATTGATAAGAGACGTTTTTTATTATTTCACCTGGATTATCTTTATTTCCCGGTTTTACCTGGTTGTCTATAATTTCATTAATTTTTTTCGCGGTATAGCTGTCAATATCGGCTTGTTTGCTATGAATAGCACAGCTTGCCAGCGCGGCGACAAGCATCAGTGGTAACATTTTTCGCATAGGAACTCCATGTGATTACTTTGATAAATATTCAATAAAGTAACTAATCATGATGATAAATCAATATTTTTCCTTCTTATTGTAAATTGATTGACTAAGGATTTAACTATAATGGCGGTTTACTGCCCTTTGAGGTTATCGTAACAGGCCAGCAATAGTAAGCCACAGGTGTGATAATTTTTTGGCGGTTGGTGTGTTGTCAAAATGACAAAACTTGAACGAACTAATAAGGTATTGGATAATCCGGGTTATTAATGATCGGCAAATTTTTGTTGTCTTCTAAATATCTTTGCCGGGTTCCAGTCTGGAGTAAAAATGATGAGCGATGATATCGCATTACCTTTGCAGTTTACGGATGCTGCCGCTAACAAAGTGAAAATCTTGGTTTCGGATGAAGAAAACCCAAACTTGCGTTTACGGGTTTATATCACCGGTGGAGGATGCAGTGGCTTCCAGTATGGTTTTACCTTTGATGATCAAATCAATGAAGGTGATATGACCATTGAGAAGCAGGGTGTGGAGTTGGTTGTTGATCCGATGAGCCTACAATATTTGGTTGGCGGTTGTGTAGATTATACCGAAGGTTTGGAAGGTTCACGTTTTATCGTCACCAACCCTAATGCAAAGACAACCTGCGGTTGCGGCTCTTCTTTCAGTATCTAATTCCGGGCGATTTCCCGCGATAGGTCTGTGAATATAACATGACCTGTTTGCGGGATATTCCTGTCATCCTTTAACTGATTCTGATTTATCAGGAACCATCATCGTTCAATTGCTGGCATAGCTGTTCGGCTGCCAGAATGATGCGCGGTCCCGCGCGGTGAAACCAATCTTCATGTAATGTAATGACTTTGGCCCGCAATTGTGGATGCCAGAAATTTTCAATTAATCTGACCTGTTCCTGCCCGCCGCTGATAACAATTATCTCAGGTTTCCTGATCAGTACTTGTTCCCGACTGACTTGGGGCCAGGGGACGGGGCTGTCGGCAAAAATATTTCTGCCGCCGCAGATTGAAAGCACTTCACTTTGCAGTGTATGTCCTGAAGCGGTAAACAGAGGGTAAGTGCCGAATTGTAAAAAGACCGGTTTTGGTGTCGTGGCAGCATATTTTTGTTGCAAATTGGCAAATCGTTGACGAAGTTCAGTCGCGGATTTTTTTGCTTGTTCTGGGTGAGGGCTATATTCAGCGAGCCGTTCTAAATCTTGCGCTATCTGTTCGGTGGCGGTGGGATCGGAATAAAAGATTTTAATGCCAAAAGCCGCCAGTTGTTCCAGTGGACGTTGAGGATTACCGCCACGCCATGCCAGAATCAGATCAGGTTTAAGAGTAATAATGCGTTCCAGATTGATGCCTTGCCAGTTAGCCACTTGCTCAAGTTTACGGGCTTGAGGGGGATAATCAGAGTAGGCGCTGGCGGCAATTAGATTGTCGCCTAATCCGGCGGCGTAGGCTAATTCAGTGGTTGACGGCGATAAACTGATTACCCGCAAGGGAGTGGCATACAGAAAATGGCTGAAACTACCGAGAAACAGTAAAAGCAATAACCCAATTGAACTCGTGCTTTTTATCCATTTCATAGATGTACGCTCTTTAAAACATGAAATATACCCGTCATCTTTCAAGCTGCCTCTTTGTTGGCTGCACTCACTCACCCCGGTCACATAGTTATCTATGCTCCCGGGGATTCGTTCCCTTGCCGTCGCGATGCAACTTGAAATTCATAGGGTATATATCGCCGGCAAACACGCCCGAAAATATTAATCAGGGCGTGTCAGTAATATCTTATTTATCTTTACTCAGCGTTGTCAGCATTGCGTTGACCATCAATGTAGATTGACGGGCTGCCACGGCAAGAAATTCATCAAAGCTGATATGAGATTCTTTATCTGCCACATCGGAGATAGCACGCACAACGACAAACGGAGTGTTGTATTGATGGCAGACATGCCCTATCGCCGCGGCTTCCATTTCTACCGCTGTCACTTGTGGGAACGTCGCCCGGATACGTGCAAGGGGTTCCGCGCCATTAATAAAGGCGTCACCACTGCAAATCAGCCCATGTACCGCGTTCAGATTCAGTGAATGAATACACTTTTCCGCCAGAGCGATGAGTTGGTCATCCGCCACAAAAGCCGGAGGACATTGTGCCATCTGACCGGGTTCATAACCAAACGCGGTGACATCAGCGTCATGATAGCGAACTTCGCTGGATACCACGATATCACCGACTTGTAGCTTCGGATCAAGGCCACCGGCTGATCCGGTGTTAATAATCACATCAGGTTGACAATGTTCAAGCAGCAAAGTTGTACCAATTGCGGCAGAAACTTTACCAATACCGGATTTTAACAGTGCGATTTCCACGCCGTTGAGCTTACCGGTATAGATTTCGCAACCACCTCGTGACAGTGTTTGGCAATCTTCAATTTGATCGCGCAGTAAAGTCACCTCTTGCTCCATAGCACCTATCACGCCTACTTTCATGATGTCATACTCGCTGTTGATTAATTAATCATATAAAATCATCCCGTGTTTGAGTTTAACATTGAATTCGGAACAATCAGGTAATCTGTGATGTAAAACAGTGCTATCTCACAAGTCGGGGGATAAATGTCCGGGATAGACTTTAGTCAGAAGCTTAACTATCAGCGCAAATATCGTCAGTATCATATTGATCCTAATGATGAAGAACAGGTTATTCGCCAGTTTGAAAGTGATCGTGGGCGAATTATAAATTCAGCGGCTATTCGCCGTTTACAGCAGAAAACACAGGTTTTTCCACTGGAAAATAATGCCGCTGTTCGCAGTCGCTTGACGCATTCATTGGAAGTGCAACAGGTTGGACGCCATATTTCGAAAACGATTATTCATGAATTAAGAACGAATAATTTGCTGGCCGATTACGGGTTGGATAAACGGCTATTATCATTTGAAAGTTTGATTGAAATGGCTTGTTTAATACACGATATTGGTAATCCGCCATTTGGTCATTTTGGTGAAGCGGCGATTAAAGATTGGTTTGCCAGAAAGCTCGATCTTAATTTTTCCCTGGAAAATATTAAGCGGGAAGATCGATGCGAAATCCCCGCATTGCGTTTGTGTGGCGATGTGAAAAGAGATCTCTTTCGTCGCCAGTTGCGTAAAGATCTGTGTCAGTTTGAAGGGAATGCTCAAGCTATTCGTATGGTGCATAGCTTATTAAAACTCAATCTGACTTATGCCCAAGTTGGCTGTATTCTAAAATATACTGGTCCTGCTTTTCGTCTTGAAGAAACACCAAATCAATTTAATTACTTGATGAAAAAACCGGGTTTTTATTGGTCGGAAGCGCATTTTGTTCGCGAATTACGTCGTGAGCTTAAAATGGGGGAATTCTGTCGTTTCCCACTGACTTATATTATGGAAGCGGCGGATGATATCTCTTATTGCATTGCTGATTTGGATGATGCTGTTGAAAAAGCGATTTTTAGCGTCGATACCCTGATGGGATATTTGGAACAGGAGTGGCAAGAAAATGGCGGTCATCGGACCGGGGATCTATTCGACTTAACGGTCAGAAAGGCATACAAGGGACTTCACGGTAACGAATTACGTCGAAGTCAGCAGGACCAATTTTTTATGTATCTGCGGGTTTATATTACCGGTAAGCTTGTGCCTTACACTGCTCGTCGTTTTATTGATCATCTGCCGGCTGTTTTTGAGGGTTCATTTAATCAAGCGCTACTTGAAGATAAGAGCGAGGAGCATCGGTTGCTTGGAACATTGAAAAACATTGCTTGTAAGAGAGTGTTTAATCATCCAGAGATTGAAAAATTAGAGTTGCAGGGATACCGAATCATCAATGGGTTATTGGATTTTTATTATCCGTTATTGAAGATGTCCCGTCAGGATTTTGTGGAACTCAACCAGAACAATTTCCACAAAGATTATTTTATGGAAACTCGGCTGTTACACAAACTTTCCACCAAACATCGTCTCGCTTATAGTGAAGCTGTGGAGAAAATTGTTGCCACTGATCAATCTGAAAAAGAGCTGATGGAATTCTATTATCGCGCTCGTCTTATTCAGGATTACATCAGTGGCATGACAGATAATTATGCTTATGAAGAGTATCGCAAATTTATTGTGTGTAATTGATCTTCTCGCCGCTACTCAATATTTTTTTTGCGGCGGTAAGGACATTATCAATTTCATCTGCTAGTTCCAACAATTCGGGTTCTATATCTGTTAATTGAACGCCTTGTTGTAATTGTTGTTCAATTAATTGGCAGAGGGCTTTAAGTTGCGGCACGCCGCTATAACAGCAGCTACCGTGTAGTTTATGGATCTGCTGCTGATAATCTTCCACCGTTTCCCCTGACAAAACTTTTTCTGTGATTGTTTTAATCGTTGGCAGTAAATCTACCAACATTTGCAACATATCAATAGCTAACTGTTCTTTTTCAATGGCCTGTTGTAGTGCTAATGTCCAGTTAATATGTGGTGATTTTGGTGTTTTAACGTAGCGATTTAACACCGATCTCAGGCGATCTTCATCAAGAGGTTTGGTCAGGAAATCCTCAAATGGCGATTGATCTGTATCGCTCTTTGGTCGGCAAGTATAGGCTGTAACCGCAATGATCGGCGTACTGCGGTGCTGCGGTAGTTGGTGGATGCGGTCGGAAGTACAGATGCCATCCATACCTGGCATATGAATATCCATCAGAATAACATCAAAATGGTGAGTGGTTACTGACTGCAAAGCTTCTTCTCCACTGCTACATAGCACGGTTTTTTCCACGATTTCTTCCAGTAATGAGCCTATTAGTTTGAGGTTAGCTGGATTATCGTCAACGGCCATGACGGTCATCGGTAAACGTGGGGGATGGATAAGCGTCTTTTGTGGTACAACCGAGCCGGTTAGAATGAAATCGTTTTTTCCTAGCCATAAATCAAAACGGAAAACAGAACCTTTTTTCGGCTCACTGGTAAAACTGATATTTCCGCCCATTTCTTGGATCAGTTTCCGTGTAATAACCAGACCGAGGCCGGTGCCGCCATAACGGCGGGAAATGCTGGCATTTGCTTGATGAAAAGCCTGAAATAGATGAGGTTGCTGTTCAGGGCTGATACCAATACCTGTATCGCTGACCGTAATCTCTAAATTGATTTTATGGTGCTTCTGTTGTAGCAGATTGATATTTATCTCTACAGAACCTTGGTCAGTGAATTTAATCGCGTTACCGATGATATTGGTGAATATTTGTTGGAGGCGCGTAGGGTCGCCTACGACCAGATTTGGTATTTGGGGATCAACATGGTGAGTTAGCTGAATATTCTTACTTTTGGCGCTGAGTGTTAGTAACACCATAACTTCATCAATCGTATCTTGTAGCAGGAATGGAATGTTTTCCAATACCAATTTATCCGCTTCAAGCCGTGAAAAATCCAGTATATCATTGATAATGTTCAGTAGATGATTAGCGGAACGCTCGATAATATACAGATATTCAGTTTGCTGTATTGTTAAAGGTGTTTTCAGTGCTTGGCGGGTGAAGCCAATGACGCCATTAAGTGGTGTGCGTAATTCATGAGACATGTTTGCCAGAAATTCCGTTTTTATTCTGGCTGCTTCTTGAGCGCGTTTTTTCGCTATTGCCAGCTCAACATTCTGAATTTCGAATTGCTCCATTGTTGCCCGCAGATCTGATGTTGCCTGATAAATATCGTTTTGCATCTCTTCTTTATAGCTGGAGAGCGATTTAGCCATTGCATTAATGCCATTTTTCAGTGTATCTAATTCACCAAAATATTTCCCATTGACTCGGCTGTTTAACTGTCCTTGGCGAATTCTATCGACAGTACTGACGATATCGCTGATTGGCTTCGTGATCTTACGAACCAAATGGTAGGCGAACAGCGATGCCCAACCAAGGCAAATGAGCAATAGTAATATAAAAATAACGATTTCTTTATATTGCTGTAAGTGAGCGGACCGTAAATCAAGATCAATGGCGATATAACCAATCGGATGTAAAGAGGAGACGTCAGAATGCTGCTGATTCTGAGACAAATAGTGTTCTGAAATAATGGGTATGCGTAAAATAATACTGTTTTTAACCTCCGTTTTTGTCAATGTGTTTGGCAGAGGCATCTCTGGCGAGATCTGTAGTTGAGCCGCATTGTATTTATAGTTTGATATATCAAATAGTTCATTATCGTCATTAAAAATGGCAATCGCCCGAACTATCTCAGAATTTCTGCGATGGAGCCGGGTTATCAATGAATTGACACGTTCCCGGTTATGCAGGTTTATGCCAATTTCACTGGCGATGGAAAGGGGTTCAATAATACTGATTCCAGATCGAACAATTTGGTTTTTCAGTTCACGATGGTGATAACAGAGGAATGAGATACTGAAAAACATGCCAACCAGTAAAATTGGAACCAGGATCAGGCTCATCATGCGGATGCGTAAGCTATATTTGGTCATAATCGTCCATTGTGGGAAAATAAGAACTTAATAATTCATAGTCCGTAAGAATCATGGTGCAATTTTATTCCCCCAACCGCCGAATAGTAAATCGACATATCATCACAGTGACTGCCGATAATCTGGATGCCCAAGGGCAGGGTGTAGCTCGCTATCAGGGTAAAACTATTTTTATCGCCGGATTATTGCCCGGTGAACAAGCACAGGTACAACTAACGGAAGAGAAGCGTCAGTTTGCAAAAGCAAAGTTGGTTAAGCGTTTATCTGACAGTCCATACCGTGTGAATCCCCGTTGTCCGCATTTTGGAGTATGTGGCGGTTGTCAGCAACAACATGTTGTACCTGATTTACAACGTGAGAGTAAAGCCAGCGTCCTCGAACATCTGATTAGACGGGAAACCGGTGTAACGGTTTCTGCCAAGCCGGTGATTCTCGGTCCCGAATATGGTTATCGGCGTCGGGCAAGGCTTGGTTTACATTATCGAGTAAAACAGCGCCAATTGGTGATGGGATTTCGTCAAAATCAATCCAATGAATTAGTGGCGATAAAAGAGTGCCCTGTTTTGCAACCTGAATTGGAACAGTTATTGCAGCCATTATCTCAGTGTCTGAATAACTTGAAAGCGGTTAAACGGTTGGGGCATGTGGAACTAGTGCTAGCCGATAATGGTCCATTGATCATATTGCGCCATCTTGATCCCTTGAAACGGGAAGATAGAGAGAAACTATGCACATTTTCCGTGCAACATAACGTCGCTGTCTATCTAGCGGCGGATGAAACCTCACTTGAATCACTGAATGAACCGCCGGAACCTTGGTATCAAGTAGGTGGCTTGAAACTGGTTTTCAGTCCAAGAGATTTTATTCAGGTTAACGATCAGGTGAACCAACAAATGGTTGCTCAGGCGATAGAGTGGCTCGATTTACAACCGAATGACAGGGTGCTCGATCTGTTCTGTGGAATGGGGAATTTTACCTTACCTATTGGTCGCGTAGTGCAATCTGTGGTCGGAGTCGAAGGGGTTGCCACGCTGGTGGCTAATGGGCAATATAATGCCAGATTAAATAATTTGGATAACATATCTTTCTGCCATGAGAACTTGGAAGCCGATATACATCAGCAACCTTGGGCGAAATTGGGGTTTAACAAGGTTTTATTAGATCCGGCGCGGGCTGGTGCGGCAGGGGTTATGTCACACATTGTCAAGTTGGCCCCGGAAAAAGTGGTCTACGTCTCTTGTAATCCAACAACATTGGCGCGGGACAGTAAGATTCTGCTTGAGGCTGGCTATCAAATTATCAGTGTGCGGATGCTGGACATGTTTCCGCATACAGGCCATCTGGAGTCAATGGCGCTATTTAGTCGTTAGATCGTGGTTGGATAGAAGCTATGAAGTAATCGGGAGAGATTATGGTTGCGGTAAGAAGTGCTCATTTAACCCCTGCGGGAGAGTTTGCAGTAAACAGGTGGATCGCTAGTTTAAATGTAGCGAATCTTCAATTGGGTGAGAAATTAGCCGAAACCTGGCGTTATTGTCACGAAAAAGCGCAAAATCATCCTGATTCAGAACTTCTGTTATGGCGTGGTGTAGAGATGGTTGAGATCCTCTCTACGCTAAGTATGGATAATGACAGCATGCGTGCTGCGCTACTATTCCCGTTGATGGAAGCTAAATTACTTGACGATCAAACCGTCACCGGGGCGTTTGGCGGTGTGATTACCAATCTGGTGAAAGGCGTTATGGAAATGGACGCCATTCGCCAGTTAAAAGCCACTCATCACGATTCAATCTGCTCTGTACAGGTTGATAATGTTCGCCGGATGCTACTGGCGATGGTGGAAGATTTTCGTTGTGTCATTATCAAATTGGCAGAGCGGATTGCCCATTTGCGGGAAGTTAAAGAGGCGACTGAAGATGAGCGTGTACTGGCTGCGAAAGAGTGTTCCAACATTTATGCGCCGCTTGCTAACCGACTAGGCATTGGTCAACTTAAATGGGAGCTTGAGGATTACTGCTTCCGTTATCTTCATCCTGATGAATATAAAAAAATTGCGAAATTACTGCATGAGCGCCGAATTGATCGTGAGCAGTATATTGATCACTTTGTCAAGACATTACGCAAGTATACGCTCAAGGAGGGCGTCACTACTGAAATATACGGGCGTCCTAAACATATCTACAGCATTTGGCGCAAAATGCAGAAAAAATCACTGTCATTTGATGAGCTGTTTGATGTTCGGGCTGTGCGGATTGTGGTTGAACGCTTGCAGGATTGTTACGCGGCATTGGGGATAGTACATACTCACTATCGTCATTTGCCGGATGAATTTGATGATTATGTTGCTAACCCGAAGCCGAATGGCTATCAATCCATTCATACCGTCGTGCTTGGTCCGGGTGGTAAGACATTGGAGATTCAAATCCGTACCCGTCAGATGCATGAAGATGCGGAATTGGGAATAGCCGCCCACTGGAAATATAAAGAGGGAGCAATGGCGGGCAGTCGTGCCGGATATGAAGGACGCATTGCATGGCTGCGTAAACTGATCGCATGGCAGGAAGAAATGGCTGATTCTGGTGAGATGCTGGACGAGGTTCGCAGCCAGGTGTTTGATGATCGGGTATATGTATTTACACCGAAAGGCGATGTTATTGATCTCCCTACCGGTTCTACGCCGCTGGATTTTGCCTACCATATTCACAGCGATGTGGGGCATCGTTGTATTGGGGCGAAAATCAGTGGTCGCATTGTGCCATTCAGCTATCAATTGCAAATGGGCGATCAGATTGAAATCATCACACAGAAACATCCGAACCCAAGTCGTGATTGGTTAAATCCAAACTTGGGATATGTCACCACCAGCCGCGGTCGGGCGAAAATCCATAACTGGTTCCGTAAACAGGATCGGGATAAAAACATCATTGCTGGTCGTCAGATGCTGGATAACGAGCTGGAACACTTGGATCTCAGCTTAAAAGAGGCGGAAAAGCTGCTCATTGCTCGTTATAACGTCCATACCCTTGATGAAGTGCTGGCGGGAATTGGGGTTGGTGATATCCGTATTAACCAATTGGTCAATTTCTTACAAAGCAAGCTCAAGAAAACTACCGCGGAGGATGCGGATCGGGAAGCGCTTCGCAATTTAGAAAGTAAATCACATTCTCAGCGCAGTTCTGCTAAAGATGATGGACGGATTGTGGTAGAAGGTGTGGGTAACTTGATGCATCACATTGCCCGTTGCTGCCAGCCAATTCCCGGCGATGAGATTGTCGGCTTTATCACTCGTGGTCGGGGAATCTCTATCCATTGGGTTGATTGTGAACAACTGGCAGAGTTGCAGGCGAGTGCGCCTGAAAGGGTGGTGGATGCGGTTTGGGGAGAGAGCTATTCCAGTGGTTACTCACTGATTGTGCGTGTCGTTGCGAACGATCGCAGTGGATTATTGCGTGATATCACCACGATTCTGGCGAATGAGAAGGTGAACGTACTTGGGGTGAGTAGCCGCAGTGATGTAAAACAGCAGATTGCTACCATCGATATGAATATTGAGATTTATAACCTGCAAGTACTGGGGCGGGTTTTGGCGAAAATCAATCAGTTACTGGATGTTATTGAAGCCAAACGTCTTCATGGCAACTGACCGCGGGAAAATTTGGATAAAAAATGAAATCATCTGCCAACAAAGAGGCAACTTAAAAGATGACGGGTATAAAACGGTTATTAGAGATTATGGCGCAGTTGCGCCACCCTCAACAGGGATGTCCTTGGGACAAACAACAGACATTTAAAACTATTGCACCTTATACATTAGAAGAGACTTATGAAGTCATTGATGCCATTGAGCGTGGTGATTTTTCTGATCTAAAAGAAGAATTGGGCGATCTGTTATTTCAGGTAGTGTTCTATGCTGAAATGGGCAAAGAGCAACAGTTGTTTGATTTTAATGATATCTGCGATGCGATTAGCAATAAACTGGAGCGCCGCCATCCACATATTTTCGGTCATCAGCGGGATATCAGCGGTGATGTGGCTATCGGTGGTTGGGAAAAACATAAGGCGCAGGAAAGAGCGCAAAAAGATCTCCATTCGGTGCTTGATGACATTCCGGCAAGTCTGCCGGCATTGATGAAAGCTTACAAAATACAGAAACGTTGTGCCGCGGTTGGTTTTGACTGGGATACTTTAGGGCCGGTGCTGGACAAAGTTTACGAAGAGATCGACGAAGTGATGGATGAAGCTCATCAGGCGGTGGTTGATGAACAGCATCTGGAAGAAGAGATTGGCGATCTGTTATTTGCCGTTGTTAATTTATCCCGTCATCTCGGATACAAACCGGAAATTGCATTGCAAAAAGCATGCAATAAGTTTGAGAGCCGATTTAGAGAAGTAGAAACATTGATCCTAAATAGAGGCCAAACCTTGGAAGCAGCAACATTGGAAGAAATGGAACAAATGTGGCAACGGGTTAAGAAACAGTAACCGGAAATAATAGCCTGAAAGCTGGGGTTTTTATTTTTTTTAAGAGGGAAATTTGTGTTGAATAAATTTCCCTGAGCTCTGTTTGAGTTAGTTCTAGATATTATAAATGAAGGTAAAATTGATATATCGAATATATTAAATATAAAAAATATAGAGATGTTATGATAGATAAGATATCAAAGCTAAATGATATTCATGTAACTATAAGTCAAGCTAATTTTATTTTCTTTTCAGGAGGTTTTAATAATATTAATTTATTTAAAAATAAAGTCATTGAAAATGGGATAAAAATAAATACTTTCCCATTAGGTTATTTAAAGACCACAGATAATAGTATAAGGTTATCTATTGGTGATAAATTAACGAATGATATTATTTTAAACCTTATCTTGACGAACTTTTATTTTGAATAAATATGGAGAAAAGTCTGGATTATTATTTAATGATGAATGTCTTTCTCGTTTTTCCAATGATAAGTTTTTTCAAAAAAGAATATTTTCAAGAATAGAAGATAGAGTTGGAATATCGTTTTCACCATTACTCAATAATTTTAAATGTACGGAAGAGGTTTACTCAATGCTTATGGATATCAATATATTTATACATCAAAAGGAAAATCAATACCGATTGCATTTAAGGGAAAATCAATGTATTGTGTTTAGTAATTATTTGTATTTACATTCTAGGACGAAATTTCCGAAAGACTCACAAAGGACGTTGTTTAGATTTTGGTTTTAGGGGATTGTATGAATTTAATAATAGCTGATGCATTGGAGTATAGAGACAGAATAAAAAAATTTGCGTCCGGGAACAAAAATGTCATTATATTTCTTTGTTTCTTATTACTTCCGGCAAAAGCCAGTGGTGTAATTGAGTTCTTAATTATCTTGTCTTCGAATATTGTTACTCCAGAGAACTATACCCTATGGATTTCAAGATGCATCGCGGCGGCAAGGGAGCGAATCCCCGGGAGCATAGAGAACTATGTGACCGGGGTGAGTGAGTGCAGCCAACAAAGAAGCAACTTGAAAGATGACGGGTATATATCAAATCGTTTTATTGCTTTTCCATATCCTTAATAATGTATGTGTTATTTTATTTGGTTAATATAAGGTTTTTTCCTACAGCGAGGAAAAATTCAATTGTTGTTTCTTTGGTAGATAAAAAAACATTGTTTCTTTGTAGTATCATTTTTTTCATTTATAGTGCTTTTCCGATGATTATTTTCTTTTCTTTAGGTTTTTTTTCTGGAAATGCTAATTCTTTATATTATTCTTCATCTATGTTGTTTTTGATTGTTTCTTTTGCTGTAATTGGATTTTGCTTGTTTGAGTTAAATTTATTATGTTTTATTTTGGTTGCTGCATTCTTTATTCTTTCTGCATCATTGAGAAATGGAGTATTGTATAATTTTATTTTTACATCGGCTATTTTATTAATAGCGTTTAGATTATATTTAAGCTCTGCATCATGTCACACAATTAATCAACATAAGAAATTATTCTCATCAGGATTTTTTTTATCACCTTATATTATAAACCTACGATGCCATTTCCATAAAAATAAAACATCGTCATTTATTATGTGATTATCTGTTCTGATTTTATATATATTATGTGAAAGTGCGTTTTCTCAAATTCCAGCCAAGGCTGATTATATATTACTAACATATTTCAGTGTTGTTATCTATATGTGCATGTTATTGTTTTATAATCTCTCATATATTGAAATAAATCGATTTTCATATTTATTTAATTTTTTGTCTATGCAAAAATTTTTATTTTATAATTATTTGGTTTCTTTGTTTTTATTTTCTATTTTAATTTCTGCTTTTTGTTTTTTTGTGGTGAAATCATTTTCAGTTATTATGTTTATATCCTATATTTTTCTTTCAGTTATTCTCTCATTTATTTCTTTATTGAGAACTCAGTATACGAAACTTATTATTCTCTGTGTTATTGTCTCTTTTACATGCTTTTTGGGGGTTATTTATGCTTGAAGTTATTGGACTGGAAGTTATTATTAATGATAAAATTATTTTTTCAGAAAGCAATTGTAATTTTTATGTTGGATTGAACCGTATTGCGGGAATGAATGGGTCGGGTAAAACGACTTTTCTTTCAAGTATTGCGGGTATGAATAAGGTTAAAAAAGGAATGATTAACTTTATAAAAAAGGAGAAAAAATATCGATTTAATTTACAGAAACATGGTTTTTATGTATCGGATAATGTTGATTTTTATAACTTTATTACTGGGATGGATGTGATAAAGCTATGCAAACGTTATAGGAAAAATAATCTAAGACATCAATTAGATTACTATTTAAATGGTTTTGGCATATCTAAATATTCTGGTATTGAATATGGGCAAATGTCACTTGGTACAAAAAAGAAATTCTTATTGACCTCAGCTTTTATTACGGATGCAGATGTTTATATTTTTGATGAGCTAACAAATGGCCTTGACTCAGATTCAATAACATTTTTAATAGAATTGATGATTTCTCTTGCAGAAGAGAAAATTGTTATTTTTAGCTCACATGATGATAGCTTTTTGCAGGGATTAAATTTCACTACCTATGAAATAAATGGTAATAAAATAATGCATCATAGGGAATAAAATATCCTGATTAGTAGTAATGTAGCGTTGCCTGAATGTAAAAACATAAAACAACGCAATTGCCGTTAAACCTCAGTAATTAATGGCAGTAATCCCAAATTCAACAACTGAATTTCAACATCATTGGCTTTATCAATATCATCCTGATTTTCGCCGTCAAAAATGCCTTGTTTGGTGATAATTAATGTCCCCAATTGTTCTTTATCATTGGTAATAGGCAAGATTTCAGCTGCCATTGGTAATAATGCGGGGTCTATAACGAAGGGTAAATAAATCATCCAGCCTGCACTTAACCTGTCGGGAAATACCTGATTTCGTTTCAAGGTATAGCCGTTAGTTTCCACCATAATGTAGGGAGCATTACGACTGAGAATTAAAAAGGTAATAAAATCAATCAACCGTGAAAACTGAAACTCTTTTTCGTCAATATTGAGTCTTATTGTTATATTAGTTTGTTCTAACTTGTCTCTACGGTAGTTCTCATAAAATAGGGAACAGGCAAGGTCATCAACTTCACCATCCCAGATTTTCTTTCCTATAAAAGGAAAATCTTCTTTGTAACTTTCTTCAAACACCTGAACCGCTTTTTCTGTCGGGTGGCCCCCTTCAAAAACAAGGTGTTCCAATGCTTCCTTACGAGTATGACCTGTCAAATACCAGTTTTTTTGACGCCCGAAGAGTTGGTCAATCTGTTGTGTTATCTTATACAAATCAGCCAGTGCCACTTGAGGAGTCAAAGATTCTTTCCAGTCAAAATATAGTTTTATTTTTAGCGATAAAATATTCATGTATTACCTCAGATTATCTAAATAAGGGAGTATGAAATACCTACCTGATAAGGGTAGAGACTAAACCTCAGTAATTAATGGCAGTAATCCCAGATTTAACAACTGAATTTCAACATCATTGGCTTTATCAATATCGTTCTGATTTTCGCCGTCAAAAATGCCTTTTTTGGTGATGATTAATGTGCCTAATTGCTCTTTATCATTTGCAATAGGCAAGATTTCATCTGCCATTGGTAACAATGAGGGGTCTATAACGAAGGGTAAATAAATCATCCACCCAGCACTCAGCCTGTCGGGGAATACCTGATTTTGCTTCAAGGTATAACCGTTAGTTTCTACCATAATGTAGGGAGCATTACGACTGAGAACTAAAAAAGTAATAAAATCAATCAACCGTGAAAACTGAAACTCTTTTTCGTCAATATTAAGATCTATTGTTATCTCAGTTTGTCCTAACCTGTCACTACGATAGTTCTCATAAAATAGGGAACAGGCAAGATCATCATCTTCGCCATCCCAAATACTTTTTCCTATAAAAGGAAAATTTTCTTTGTAATTTTTTTCAAACATTTGAAACGCTTTTTCCGTCGGGTGGTTCTCTTCAAAAACAAGGTGTTCTAATGCTTCTTTACGAGTATGGCCTGTCAAATACCAAGCCTTATGACGGCCAAAAAAGTGATCGATTTGCTGAGTAATTCTATATAAATCAGTTAATACTATTTGGGGACTCAACGGTTCTTGCCGGTCAAAATACAGCTTTATTTCTGGTGATAAAATGATCATTTGTTATCTCGCATTATCTGAATAAGGGGGTATGAAATACTTTAATATTGGGATATTTAGAAAACTCTTTTGAATAGTAAGCCGCGCTCATAGGTTCCATAAAATGCCAGTGGGAACGTGGAATGCCATTCAATGAAGTGCATACTTCTTGCTGCCGTCCTCCTTGGTTCCTCATTGAATCTTTTCCCGTCCACCACCCCATTGGCTTTCCCTTCCTAAAAAACTGATCATATTTAGCTTTAGATTCCAGAAATAGGCATGCTTTTGGTCGCCAGCCATCAAAACTGACCCCCAGACATTCCCATACTTGTATGAGTTTTGCGTCCGGTTTGTAAACGGTTTTTGCTATCTGGAGTTGATAATCAAGGGTAACCTGTGAATATGAACTGGTACTCTCCCAACTGGGACTCACTTTCTCAATGGCGGGGCAAGCCTTGCATTCCTCCCTTGTTGTACTGATCACATCCGTTCGGGCTTCCGCTTGCTCTTTTTCATCATCCTTGTCTTTTGTCATTTCCGTAACGCCGAGGCCCACACCAACGCCGACTAATATGCCCGCAAGGGCTGATGCCGCATATTCGGCAGCAGTCAGAGCGACCGGAACTACCAGAGGTAAAGGCATGTTAATTGCTCCTTTTCAACAATTTATCTATTATTCTCAAGATATCTTTGTATTGTTGTTCCGGGTTTTCTCCTGCTTCAAGGGCATTTTTGATTTCTGGAGTATCATGGAAATTAAGATTGAAGGCAGTTAAATAAAGGTATGATTTAATCAGCTTTTTATCTTTAAAGCCCAGGTCTTCGATTAAATACCGATAGGCTTCTTTAAGTCGCTTATGCAAATTTTTCTCATCCTCATGCACAACCAAGTCGGCATGTTCTGACAAAATGCATTGCCTGATTTTTTCAATATAAGTATTGTCCTCTATATCAATAATTTTATCGAATTGTTCCTGAGTCAGTGTAATCATGACGCCGCTCCTTAAATCATAAGTGACTGTTACCTATAATGGGGCCTTTGGGTTGAGTGTGATTTAGGTGAAATGATCACTATAGAAGCAATAATACTGTTTTTTAATCAATTAAAGCAATAAAATCATCCGACATTGAGAATAAACAGGCGCGATTGACTTCATGGAAAATAAAGTTTGTGTCTGTGCTCATGTTGACATTGACAATGCTATGAAAGGGGCTGTTATCCACGTACAACGAATGAACCGGCTGTGCTTAAGCAGAGATGGGGTTAATGTGGGACAACAAAACGCGGGAAAAATACCTTATTTGCGTTCAGATTATTTGTGGCGAATTTAAGGTTCGGGTATACTGCTTTCCCGTCCTGGTTATATCCATCATCCTTTAAACCTAAACTTTCAGGTTCAGCATGAAAACTAATTATATTTTTGTGACCGGCGGGGTCGTATCCTCTCTGGGTAAAGGCATTGCCGCAGCCTCTTTGGCGGCTATACTCGAAGCCCGTGGACTCAATGTGACGATTATGAAACTGGACCCGTACATCAATGTCGATCCAGGTACGATGAGTCCAATCCAACACGGGGAAGTTTTCGTTACCGAAGATGGTGCTGAAACTGATCTCGATTTAGGTCACTACGAGCGTTTCATCCGTACTAAAATGACTCGCCGCAATAACTTTACGACGGGGCGGGTTTATTCCGAAGTACTGCGCAAAGAGCGCCGTGGCGACTATTTGGGGGCGACTGTTCAAGTTATTCCTCACATCACCAATGAAATTAAAGATCGCATCATCAGTGGTGGAGAAGGTCATGATGTGGTGCTGGTGGAAGTTGGCGGTACTGTCGGTGATATCGAATCACTGCCGTTCCTCGAAGCGATTCGTCAAATGGCGGTAGAAGTTGGCCGTGAACACACTTTATATCTGCATCTGACACTGGTGCCTTATCTAGCGGCGGCTGGAGAAGTCAAAACTAAACCTACTCAGCACTCGGTAAAAGAACTACTCTCTATCGGTATTCAACCGGATATCCTGATTTGTCGTTCAGATCGCGTCATTCCCGCTAATGAACGGGCAAAAATTGCGCTTTTCTGTAATGTGCCGGAGAAAGCGGTTATCTCCCTAAAAGACGTTGATTCCATTTATAAAATCCCAGGGCTATTGAAATCTCAAGGCTTAGATGATTATATTTGTAAACGATTCAGCCTTGATTGCCCGGAAGCAAACTTATCTGAATGGGAGCAGGTCATTTACGAAGAAGCTAATCCTTCTGGTGAAGTCACTATTGGGATGGTGGGTAAATACGTTGAACTGCCTGATGCGTACAAATCCGTGATTGAGGCATTGAAGCACGGTGGATTGAAAAATCGTCTGACGGTTAACATCAAACTGCTTGATTCGCAGGATGTTGAAACTCGTGGTGTTGAATTATTGAAGGGACTGGATGCGATTCTGGTTCCTGGCGGTTTCGGTGGCCGTGGTGTGGAAGGCAAAATTATGACCGCCCGTTATGCGCGTGAGAACAAAATCCCTTATCTGGGGATCTGCCTCGGCATGCAGGTGGCATTGATTGAGTTTTCTCGCCATGTTGCGGGTTTGGAAAAAGCCAGCTCGACAGAATTTGAGCCAGATTGCCGATTCCCGGTTGTTGGCCTGATCACTGAATGGCGTGATGAAGACGGTAATTTAGAAGTGCGTAGCGAAGAGAGTGATCTTGGTGGAACGATGCGTGTGGGTGGTCAGCCATGCCACCTGACAAAAGATAGCTTAGTGCGCGCCTTGTATGGAGCAGATACGATTGTTGAGCGTCATCGTCATCGTTATGAAGTGAATAATTTACTGCTAAAACGTATTGAAGCCGCTGGTCTGCGGGTAGCGGGTCTTTCAGTAGACCATAAGTTAGTGGAAATTATTGAGATTCCAGATCATCCTTGGTTCGTGGCTTGTCAGTTCCACCCAGAATTTACTTCCACTCCTCGTGATGGCCATCCGTTGTTTAGTGGTTTTGTTAAAGCAGCCGGTAAATATCAAAAAGGCCAGCTCAAATAAGATGTGCAGTAAGTGGCGGTATGAAGTATTCCGCCACTTACCTGAAATGTAACTTGTACTGAGGAAAACCTAATGTCCAAAATCGTTAAAGTGATTGGTCGTGAAATCATTGACTCCCGTGGTAACCCAACCGTAGAAGCGGAAGTGCATCTTGAAGGAGGCTTTGTGGGTTTAGCGGCCGCGCCCTCTGGTGCGTCTACCGGTTCCCGTGAAGCGTTGGAACTGCGTGACGGTGACAAATCCCGTTTTATGGGTAAAGGTGTATTGAAAGCTGTTGATGCGGTAAATGGCCCGATTGCACAGGCAGTTATCGGCCAGGATTCTAAAGATCAGGCTAACATTGACAGAATCATGATCGACCTGGATGGTACTGAAAATAAATCCAAATTCGGTGCTAACGCGATTCTGGCGGTTTCTCTGGCTAACGCTAAAGCGGCGGCGGCGGCGAAAGGCATGCCATTGTACGAGCACATTGCTGAATTGAATGGTACCCCGGGTAAATTCTCTATGCCATTGCCGATGATGAACATCATTAATGGCGGTGAACACGCGGATAACAACGTTGATATTCAGGAATTTATGATTCAGCCGATTGGGGCGAAAACGTTGAAAGAGGCGGTGCGTATCGGTTCTGAAGTTTTCCATAGCTTGGCTAAAGTTTTGAAAGCAAAAGGCATGAGCACTGCGGTTGGTGACGAAGGCGGCTATGCGCCTAACCTGGAATCTAACGCGGCTGCGCTGGTTGCTATAAAAGAAGCGGTAGAACAGGCCGGTTATGTTTTGGGTAAAGATGTCACTTTGGCTATGGATTGCGCCGCTTCTGAATTCTACAACTCAGAAACGGGTAACTACGAACTGAAAGGTGAAGGTAAGACTTTCACTTCTCAAGAGTTCACTCATTATCTGGAAGATTTGACCAGAAAGTACCCGATTGTTTCTATCGAAGATGGATTGAATGAGTCTGACTGGGAAGGTTTTGCTTACCAGACAAAAGTCTTGGGTGAAAAAATCCAGTTGGTTGGCGACGACCTGTTTGTTACCAATACCAATATCCTGAAAGAAGGTATTGAAAAAGGCATTGCTAACTCCATTCTGATTAAATTCAACCAGATTGGTTCTCTGACAGAAACACTGGCAGCGATTAAAATGGCAAAAGACGCAGGTTACACGGCGGTCATTTCTCATCGTTCCGGTGAAACAGAAGATGCGACTATTGCTGATCTGGCAGTAGGCACCGCGGCAGGCCAAATCAAAACCGGTTCCATGAGCCGTTCTGATCGTGTTGCTAAATACAACCAGTTGATCCGTATTGAAGAAGCTTTGGGTAACCGTGCTCCTTTCTATGGTCTGAAAGAAGTAAAAGGTCAGGCTTAATTGGTAATTAAGTATTAGCATTAAATAGGAGGGGTAAAACCCTCCTTTAATGCCTTAACCAACATACGAGTCGTTGTTGACGTCGCCCCGGAAATAAAAAGGGTGCTCGCCGCAACGGGTAGACTCATCGATGGTAACGATGCTGCCATTGCCGGGCACACCATTGCAGTGGGGTTGTGTTGGTCACTATTGTGTTGGTCACTGATAATACGTGAGAGTTTAAACAAGTGCGGCTTTTTTGCTTGGCAGTTTTGATGTGTTGAGCGTTTCTGATCCTTTTGCCGGTAGTGGAACAACTACTATATAAAAGTGAAGTATGGTTATTAATCGATTAGCCGCAGAAGGTCGGCTGCCGGATGGGTTGCTGCAACCGAATAGCGAGACGTTACAGGCAATTCATGATCTAGAGAACGGGATAGGCGTTCACCGTGCCAACACGCTTGATGAATTAAAAAGTGATCTAGGTTGGTAACAGTGCTGATTTTCGTTTATCAGAGCCGATTTAAAAAGGATGCCAAAAAGTACGTCAACAATAAAAAGCGCAAGAAATCATTATGAAAACCCTTGCGCTTTTGCAAACCAGCCAGCCATTACCACCGAAGTATAAAGTACACCGCCTGAACGGTATTACGTTATTTAAGGGATTTGCTTCGGTCGTATATTATCGATAATGTGGCTGACGTTCGGATAAATGGTCATCTCATCGAATGCCTTCCCGGCCTGTTAAATGTCTCCTTCAACGGCTTGGATGCTGATTCGCTTTTGCTGGAGCTTTCCGAAGTCGCGTTGTCCTCTGGGTCTGCATGTACATCCGCTAACAGGGCGCCATCACATGTATTGAAAGCGATAGGACTCAACGATGCTCAGGCTCAAGCCAGTGTGCGCTTCGGACTGGGCAGATTTAATGACGAGGACGAGATACGGTATGTTTGTCTCCGTCTACAAAAAGCGGTGAATAAATTGAGGTCGATGGCGCCAAAGCCATTCGGCGTCCTGTAATAATTAAGATGGAGTTTGACTCATGCGAACAATGTCGGCACTTTTTCTCCTGTTCGGAACCCTGTTCACTGCGGGGGGATATGGCGCCACCTTTCTTATTTCCGCGTATTTTCGGTCACAAGGGGGGAGTGACATTGATACTGGAACGACCCTTAGTGTGGCTTTGGTCGGCACCTTGATTGGCGTTCCTTTGGTTGGATGGTTTGCCGGGCGACTGGAAGCATCACGCCTTGCCGCCCTCGCGGCGCTGGCGATGTCTTGCGGATATTTTCTTTTAGGCGGTTTCAGCGGTGAACTGAGTTATATCCCGCGTATCGCAGCGTTCTTGATTGGACTCGGTTGGGGAATGTTCTATATCAGTGGGCCTATGGCATTGTCGGAACGTGTTACTGACGCTGACAGGGGGCACTGGTTTACTCGTTTCAGCGCGTTTCAAATGGCTGGGATTTGCGGTAGTCCCATCCTTCTCGCTGCTGCGGTTGAACAGGCAGGAGTGCCCATACAAACAACGTTTCTCTTTGTTGGCGTCATTGGCATCCTCGCCTCGTTACTTCTGGCGACCTTTGGGATCAAGGAGCCGCATGGTCAACGGGAGTTATCACTGAGACCTTGGGTGAAAAAAATAACCAAGATTGCTGCCAGTAGTGCGATCCGTCCTATTGTAATGGTGGGTTTGGGAGGCGGTGTATTCTCCGGAATGATGTCGTTCCAGAGTTCGTTGGTTGAAGGGACTCAAGCAAATGCAAGTACATTCTTTGCTGTACATGCAGCGACTGTGGTTGTAGCGCGGCTTTTGCTAGCCCGCCGTTTATCGACGATGCCCCGTATCCCGTTAGTCATCGTGCTGATGTTATTCTTGATTATGGGCATTCTGGCTCTGTTAGGCATACCGGTTCACCCTATGTTTCAGATTGTGGCGGCCATGTTAACGGGGATAGGTTATGGATTGGTGTATCCCGTTATTCAAACATGGGCAGTAAACGACTCTGCGCTTGAGAACCGTCATGCTGCCCTTACTTGGTTCGTTGTCGCTTACTTTGTGGGGATATTTGGATTTCCAGCGATAGGAGGATGGATATTAGTTGGCGCGGGCAAGACCTTATTTATCTTAACCTTAGCCGCAATAGCTTCTCTTGAACTTATGGTGGCGATATTGGGAGGAAGATGGTTTTGTCGCATTAAGGGCAGGTTAACGGCACAGAATGAAGCACGTTAACAGTCATTCAGCCAGTCGATAATTATCGACTGGCTTTGCTGTTGTACAAGCAATTTTTCGATGGACATAAAGTATTAATTGGTGTTATTCCTCGTAATTGAAGAGTTTTTTAGGACATTCATTAATGTATTTAATGCTCTTCCAACATTTCCCAAAATAACTAAACTTTTTAAACATTCTAGTATCTATAAAAGAGAATTTATTAACAATTAAAGTTCATTTATGACTTTTGAACGTTAGATATAACATTTTCCTATTCGGAGAATATTTGGCTGTACTTAGCGGGGTTTAACGTTTTAGTTCAGTTATTTTTTAATATTCCGCACCAGTGCGGACTCAGGGAAAAAGCTGTAACAATATAAAAACATTAATTTGAAGAGAGTATGAATATAGCACCTTGAATAACCAAACTGAGAGGAGAATCAGGAATGATTGTAAAAAACGACTGGCACCCGGCTGATATTATTGCAGGGCTTAAAAAGCGGGGAACGTCGTTATCTGCTATTTCAAGAGAAGCGGGGCTTGCATCATCCACTTTATCAAATGCTTTGCACCGTCCGTGGCCTAAAGGTGAACAACTCATTGCTACTGCTTTAAATTGCGAGCCTTTCGAAATATGGCCAAGCAGATATTCTAAATGAATTAAAATAAACTTCTCGAAAAAAAGTTAATGAGAAGAAATTAAATACCTGAAGCTTTTCTGGTGTCTTGTGGAAAGTTTCAGGTATATTCATAGGATTAGAATAGAGTTATTAACGTCGCGTTTTTATGCTTGTCATAATTAATTTTTCTACATCAATTATTTAATCTTTTGTATTATGTTGACACTCTTATCTATATTTATTTCTGTTGATTTCACGGATCACCAGATAGGCGTAGTATTACATAAGCGGATGAAACAAAACTTTTTGGGGGAATAGGATTCTGCTTGGCAGAACCCTAATGGAACAGCGACGGTATGGTTCATTGTTATGTTAGAGTTATATAGGGATTCGGGTTAATAAATCGGGTAGGAGCATAGTTATCATACCCTTTACCCCTGCAATATTCTTTTAACTGGCTTAATGAGTTTATCCCTATTTTCTGATAAATGATATGTAGCCTGCTTTGTACCGTTCTATATGTAATACCTAATTTTCTCGCTATATCTTTAGCGCTTAGTGATTGCAAAGCAAAAAATACTATATCGAATTCTCTGTCGGTAAATAAATCAGTTGGTTTGCCAAAGGTTAATGACTCTGGATGAATGTTGTTTTCAAAATGATACATGGAATAAATTTGAAGTTTTTTACCGTGCGACACAATCCCAATGCATTTTCCATCCTTCATTAGAGGAGTAACATTGACCAGAAATGGTTGGATTATTTTTTCTCTTCCGACATAAGTGAAGGTGTGTAGTACCCGAATGGTCTTTTGACTCGTCATTACATTGTTATCATTAGCTTGTATAATACTTTCAAACTCAGACCACGGTGCTGGACACTCACCATCAAGCTTCCCTTCTATATTAAAACCTTTAGGAAGACCGCTGTAATAAATCATAGTATCATTGGCATAGATGAATCGAGATTCGTTGTCTTTTATAACCCAAACATCGTTGCTGTTTTCCATATATGAAATGAAGGTATCAAAGCTTTTTGAATGAACATCCAGATCTTTGTTTACAGAGAAACTCATAGTTTTATCTTTCATAATTTCACCTATCATGATTAAACTGTAAGAACTTCCATGTGAGGTATCTCACATAACTGCTTTTCACGTTATTAAGCGAGTTTTGGTCGGAGCATAGAGTTCTGTTTAGACAGAACTCTAATGGCATAGTGACGGCAGAAATGTCATGCATTGTTATGCCAGAGGTATAAAGGGATTAGGGTTAATAAATCGGGTCGGAGCATAGTTATTATATCCTTTACCCCTGCAATATTCTTTTAACTGGCTTAATGAATTTATCCCTATTTTCTGGTAAATGACATGTAGCCTGCTTTGTACTGTTCTATATGAAATACCTAATTTTCTCGCTATATCTTTAGCACTGAGTGATTGCAAAGCGAAAAATACTATATCGAACTCTCTATCTGTAAAAATTTCAGTTGGATTGCCAAATGATAATGATTCAGGATGCCTGTTGTTTTCAAAATGATACATGGAATAAATTTCAAGTTTTTTACCGTGCCCCACAACCCCAATACATTCTCCATCCTTCATTAGTGGTGTAACATTGACCAAAAATGGTTGGATTATTTTTTCTCTCCCGCCATAAATGAAGGTGTTTAGTACCGGAATGGTCTTTTGATTCGTCATTACGTTGCCATCATTATCATGTACAATATCTTCAAGTTCGTACCACGGAGCTGGACACTCACTAACAAGTCTCCCTTCTATGTTAAAACCCTTAGGAAGACCGCTGTAATAAAGCATAGTATCATTGGCATAGACGAACCGATGTTCCCTGTCTTTTATAGCCCAAAAATCGTTACTGTTTTCCATATATGAAATGAAGGCATCAAAGCTGTTTGAATGAACGTCCAGATCTTTGTTTACAGAGAAACTCATAGTTTTATCATTCATATTTTCACCCATCATAATTAAATTGTAAGAACTTTCATGTGAGGTATCCCACATAACTGCTTTTCGCGCTGTTAAGCGAGTTTTGGTCGGAGCATAGGGTTCTGTTTAGAGAGAACCCTAATGGCATAGTGACGGCAAAAATGTTGTGCATTGTTATGCCAGAGGTATATAGGGATTCGGGTTAATAAATCGGGTAGGAGCATAGTTATCATATCCCTTACCCCTGCAATATTCTTTTAACTGGCTTAATGAGTTTATCCCTATTTTCTGGTAAATGATATGGAGCCTGCTTTGTACCGTTCTGTATGTGATGCCTAATTTCTTAGCTATATCTTTAGCACTGAGTGACTGCAACGCAAAAAACACTATATCGAACTCTCTATCAGTAAATAAATCAGTTGGTTTGCCAAAAGTTAATGAGTCAGGATGAATGTTGTTTTCGAAATGGTACATGGAATAAATTTCAAGTTTTTTACCGTGACCAACAACCCCAATGCATTTCCCATCTTTCATTAAAGGTGTAACATCGAGCATAAATGGTTGGATTATTTTTTCTCTCCCGCCATAAGTGAAGGTGTTTAGTACCGGAATAGTTTTTTGACTGGTCATTACGTTTTTATCGTTAGCTTGTATAATATCTTCAAACTCAGACCACGGTGCTGGACATTCACTATCAAGCTTGCCTTCTATATTAAAACCTTTAGGAAGGCCACTGTAATAAAGCATAATATTATTTGCATAGACGAATCGAGATTCGTTGTCTTTTATAACCCAAAAATCGTTACTGTTTTCCATATATGAAATGAAAGCATCAAAGCTGTTTGAATGAACGTCCAGATCTTTATTTACAGAGAAACTCATAGTTTTATCATTCATATTTTCACCCATCATAATTAAACTGTAAGAACTTCCATGTGAGGCATCCCACATAACTGCTTTTCGCGCTGTTAAGCGAGTT
Source organism: Photorhabdus namnaonensis (assembly GCF_001684335.1). Lineage (GTDB taxonomy): Bacteria > Pseudomonadota > Gammaproteobacteria > Enterobacterales > Enterobacteriaceae > Photorhabdus > Photorhabdus namnaonensis. The sequence goes on along the minus strand of NZ_LOIC01000032.1, from coordinate 10,255 downwards.
TTGGTCGGAGCATAGAGTTCTGTTTAGACAGAACCCTAATGGCATAGTGACGGCAAAAATGTTGTGCATTGTTATGCCAGAGGTATATAGGGATTCGGGTTAATAAATCGGGTAGGAGCATAATTATCGTACCCCTTACCCCTGCAATATTCTTTTAACTGGCTTAATGAATTTATCCCTATTTTCTGGTAAATGATATGGAGCCTGCTTTGTACCGTTCTATATGAAATGCCTAATTTCTTAGCTATATCTTTAGCACTGAGTGACTGCAACGCAAAAAATACTATATCGAACTCTCTATCAGTAAATAAATCGGTTGGTTTGCCAAAAGTTAATGAGTCAGGATTTCTGTTGTTTTCGAAATGGTACATGGAATAAATTTCAAGTTTTTTACCGTGACCGACAACCCCAATGCATTTCCCATCCTTCATTAGGGGGGTAATATTGACTAGAAGTGGTTGGATTATTTTTTGTCTTCCACCATAAATGAAAGTATTTAGTACCGGAATGGTTTTTTGACTAGTCATTACGTTTCTATCATTGGCTTGTATAACATCTACAAAATCAACCCACGGTCCTGGACATTCAATATCAAGCCTACCTTCCATATTAAAACCTTTGGGTAAGTTGCAGTAATAATGCGTAACATCATTAGCGTAAACGAATCGAGATTCGCTGTCTTTTATGATCCAAAAATCGTTGCTGTTTTCCATATATGAAATGAAAGCATCAAAGCTGTTTGAATGAACATCCAGATCTTTATTTACAGAGAAACTCATAGTTTTATCATTCATAATTTCACCTATCATAATTAAACTGTAAAACTGTAAAACTGTAAAACTGTAAAACTGTAAAACTGTAAAACTGTAAAACTGTAAAACTGTAAAACTGTAAAACTGTAAAACTGTAAAAAACTCCATGTAAGGTTATCACTTTTACGACGCAATGAGTAATTATGTTTAGGGAATTAAAAAGGAGAACCTCTTTGGTGCTAATTATGTTTTTAATGAAGAATTACAATGTGAAATATTTTGGATGAAATGAGAAAAGAAGTTAGCTGTTTATGTAATCGGTTTTATGAATTGTGAAAATGACCATTTTGCATTGATTTTCGATCTTGCTTATAGCTGGGTAGTAAAATAATTTTATAGCTCGTGGTCTTATTCACTTAGATTAAATCATATGGATTATCGTTTTTCGTGCCATTTGAAATCAAAGGATTATAGAAATTTTAACTTATTCAAGTAAGAGTAATTATGTTTTATCTGAAAGTGATTAAACAGAGTTAAGAAAATCCATTTTTTATCTATCAAAATGGTTTTAAAATCTGGAAAAAAGAAAGGTATATTATGAAAAAACAGGTAAAAACTTTAATCATTAAAAGTAAAAAAGGTGATTAAGAATTTTTTAAAGTAGGTGAAAATTCGATGTTATACTGATATTGGAAGAGAAAACAGGTTTTAATTTGATTAATAAAGTGATCAAATAGACAGAATTAATCAAATAACAGGAGTATGAGGTTATATCAAAACATTTAACAGGATTAAACCGATTAAGAAAATTTTCTCAAATAAAAGATTTTGTATGGTTGCAAGGGGTTTACCGAAAATCAGAAACAATCATTAAAGAAAGCTGATAAGTTTTTAAGTTAACCTAGATTAGCTGTGAAAAAAGGAATAAAAAATTTATTTAATCACATTAAAAATGATTAAAGGAATCGGGAAAACGGTTAAAATTTTTTGCGATTAAAATCAGAAGGTTAAATAGTGGCTTTTAATAACAGTTTAAAACCTACTCATAAAGCTATCGGTGAAAAATGAAAAAAATAGTCTTGTTAATATTAAAATACCCGTCCAGCCTATAACCTTTCTTGCAAATTCATTCGCTAGCTCTTTAATCATCGTTGATACGAAAACGCCTCTCGTTTTTTAAATGGGTTTATTAGCAACTTGAGGAGAAGTAAAAATCACTTGCTTTTGTGCCAAAAAAACTCATAAAACGTAACGATTTGCTATACCTATAATGGTGTAATAATGTGATGTAACAACGAAAATTTGTATAAAATACCGTCTTTTATGATTTAATTGGTTGGTTCTTGCGCTTTAGATCCCAAAATTCAAAGAACTGCATTTGCTTCTTACAGAAGACTCCTTATATTCACACGCCTTGTATTTTTTTAACAATTGTAGCAATGGTAGATCAGATATCACCGGCGCTAATGGAGTCACCAATGGATGCTTCTGAATCTTTAACACCAGCCATGAAGCTAAATTTTTCTAATAAAAAAGGCTTAATTATTCTGGCTGCTGATGTTGTATTACTATTTATTCTACTTAATACATTGCCGTTTAGTGAAAAAGCTAATGCGGGTTTAGCACTAATGGTATTTGTTGGCGTACTGTGGCTTACCGAAGCTATTCACGTCACTATTACTGCATTATGTATTCCCATTCTGGCAGTTGGTATGGGATTGATGAATACGGGAGATGCGCTGAAATCTTTTGCTAATCCCATCATCTTCCTGTTTTTTGGTGGTTTTGCTCTGGCAACCGCGCTTCACATCCAAGGACTGGACAGACTGATTGCGAACCGTCTGCTGATGATTGCCCGCGGACGTTTGTCTGTAGCGGTGATGCTGTTGTTTGGCGTGACGGCTGGCCTTTCCATGTGGATCAGTAACACAGCGACTGCTGCGATGATGCTGCCATTAGTCTTGGGTATTTTGTCCAATCTGGATGCGCGTTCTGAGCGCCATACATTTGTATTTGTGCTGTTGGGAGTGGCTTATAGCGCGAGTATCGGTGGTTTAGGTACTTTGGTGGGTAGCCCGCCAAACGCCATTGCAGCGGCTCAATTGGGCATCGATTTCTTCAATTGGATGAAATTTGGCATTCCTCTGGTCGTTATTTTGATGCCAATGATGGTTGGTGTGATGTATCTGATGCTGCGCCCGAATTTGAATCATAAATTCGACATGAAGCTGGAAAAACTGGATTGGACTGGTAAGCGTCTAATGACCATGCTGATCTTTCTATTAACCGTATTTTGTTGGATCTTTAGTACGGTTATCAGTTCTGCCTTAGGGGGCGTGAAAGATCTGGATACCATTATTGCTGTCAGTGCCGCCGTTCTGATTGGTATAACGGGGGTGGCGAGTTGGTCCCAGATTCAAAATAACACCGAGTGGGGTGTGTTGATGCTGTTTGGCGGTGGTCTGACTTTAAGCGCTATTTTGAAAAACTCAGGTGCTAGTGAAATCATGGCGAATGGTATGGCTGCTACTTTTGGCGCAAGCCACTGGTTTGTGATTATTATTGCGGTAGCTGCATTTATTATCTTCCTGACTGAATTTACCAGTAATACAGCCAGCGCAGCTTTGCTGGTACCGATATTCGCAACCGTTGCGGAAGCGTTGGGCATGCCGGTAATGACGCTGACGCTCATTATCGGATTCGGGGCGTCCTGTGCCTTTATGTTGCCGGTTGCCACCCCACCTAATGCGATTGTTTTCAGCTCCGGTCATATTAAACAGACTGAAATGGTCAGAGTGGGCATGGTGCTGAATATTGCCTGCATCGTTATTATCTCTCTGTTTGCTTGGTTATTCTGGTTATAACTGAAAATTTACTCATGTCCCTCTGGACACAATAACTATTCAATATCCCCATCAAATGTAGGTGGGGAAATAAAGCCAGAGGGCGAAGATTCATAGAGAAGGATTTGCCGAACGCGTCAGCCAGAAATCTAATATTGCCAATGTAAGGCCGATGACCAATCCGACGGATAGCACGACCATTGCTGTGCTTGAACCTCCTGCGATTAACCCAATAGTAGCTAATGGCACTAAGCACAAAATTCCCAGATTATTGAATGTTTCTGCAAAGGCCAGAACCATACCTTTGTTAGGGCCTGCTCGTGTTGCCAAAACGACGGTACTTGCAGGCGCTCCAACGCCCAGTGCGGCACCCCAGAATATCAAACATCCTAGAGAACCGAAGAGCGTAAGCGGAACCAGCATAAAAATAGAGATCACTCCAGTCAGTAGCAAACTGACGAAGACCAAAGTCACTTCTTCGCGACCGCAAAGCTTACGGAGCCAACCGGCGGACAGATTACCTAATCCCAAGCCAACACCAAAGGCAGCGACAGTCAAACCGATTTCAGTGGGGCCAAATCCGTACCGTTGACGTAAGACTTCTCCAGACAAAAGAAAAGCAGAGACGCCGGCGCCATTCCAGGCCCCTTTTGCAATGAGCGGCCTGACAACCGACCATTGCCGAAACCAGACTAAGCGCTGGTTTGTTGGCTTTAGGAGTACGGTTTTTGATGGAAGGCAGTAGATCCCGATGATGAATGTAACGACACAGCCGAGTGAGCTAAATAAAAATGGCGCCTGCCAATTTATTAAATCTGTCAGTATCCCGGCTAAAGCTGGACCGAATGCAATGCCAAAAGTCATACCGAGCATAACCACGCCCATCGCTCCGGCTTGGCGATCATAAGGAATGATATCGGCGATCAAGGCAAATACGGTGGGTATGATTACCGCTGATGCTATACCGCCAAAAATTCGCAGTATGATTGCGATATTAAGAGTGGGGGCAAGAATGATAGCGAGACCATCTGCGGCGAAAAACAGCAGAGAAATCAGAAGTAATCTGCTTCTGTTAATACGATCTGCAAAATACCCAAATATAGGTGCTGCCAGAGCGTAGGAAAATGCATAGCTGGATACCAGCCAGGATGCTCCGACCGCCGTTGTCCCGAAGGCTACCGCAAGAGGGGTAAGCATGGATGACAACATGAATTCGGTTGCGCCAACGAAGAATACAGTGACTGAAAGGATAAATAAAAACGTGTATTTTGTACTCTGTTCCAAAGTGGATGAATATTGTGCTTTTTTGTTCATAAGATCGATTTAACTCCATATGTAGATAAATGTTCGTATATTTCTTGTGGTAAAGCGTGATGAGTCATGGTGTAGAAAAGCTGTTGTGAAATACATATAAGGAGGGCAGACCAGATTAGGCTGATGTGAAAGTATTAGGTATTGTAAAGGAGGGGAGGAAGCTGATTAGTAATATACCCGATAAAGAAAACGAGCAAGGAATTAATTTATCGGACTAGATATGTCGGATACCGGATATAAGAACTGCGATTATCCCTTGTATACATTTTTCAGCTACAGGAAGTTTGGTAAAAATCTTCCCCGTATTAGGGGGAGATGCATTTGGTTAAGCTTGTATTTTGCAAGAATGGATATACAATAAAAATGTATATCTAAGGAGGTAATATCATGCAAGTAGCAAAATGGGGTAACAGCCTTGCCATACGTTTGCCGGCTAGTTTAGTTGAAATTCTGGAATTGCGTGAAGGTGATGATATTGAGATTGTAGTGGATGATCCGCGTACCTTCGCGGTACGCAAGAAGCCTGGATCTGAGGTGTTGTTGGAGCGTCTTCGGACATTCCGCGGTAAGTTGCCGGCGGATTTCAAGTTCAGTAGAGATGAAGCGAATGACAGGGGCTAAGTTTTGCGGTTTCATCGACAGCAATGTGGTGCTGTACCTGCTGTCCCAAGATGTGGCTAAGGGCGATAGTGCTGAAGCGCTGCTGAAGGCGAATCCGGTCATTAGTGTACAGGTGCTCAACGAAGTGGCGCACGTGTGTGTGCGTAAACTTAAGATGAGTTGGGAAGAGGTAGCGGAGCTCCTCGATATTGTCCGTAGTTTTTGCAAAATCGTGCCTCTTACGGTTGAAGTTCATGACCGAGCTAGGTTTATTGCAGAGCGTTATCACTTGTCATTCTACGATTCTTGTATTGTGGCGGCTGCGGTCATCGCAGGTTGTCGGGCGCTCTATAGTGAAGACATGAATCACGGGCAGATGTTGGAAGACAGCTTGGTTATTAAAAATCCATTCTCATATGTCTGACGATTTGGTGAGTCCGAGAGGGATCGAGGTTCACATACCGATTTAACCTGACAGACACCGATATAAAGGTATCTGTCAGCTCAAATCTGCGTTATGACCCCGATTTATTGTGCAGAAAATATCTACATTTATATAATTGTTATATATGTTGACATTTCATAATTTTCTCGTAATGGATAACTTAAAGAAATGAGGAGATAATATGGTTAACAATATAATTTTATTTAAAAATTCTTTAAAGCCTATTTCAAGGATTAAAGCTTTTTCATGTTTATTAAAGATATATGTATTCATTGATATTTTACCAAAGCTATTGTCAATCGAGATCATGTGGAAAAACCTGTTTACACTTATTCCTATTCTCTTGGTTTTAGATAGAGAAAGGTTTATTACAAACAGGTTATGATTGGCATAATAAGCCATCTTTTACTATGTGGCTAAATTTATTAATTGTGTTGGAAGCCTGCCGTTTTATTGTTTGATGGATTTCTATTTATATCTATCATTTATATTCATAATACGATGTTTGAGATTTATAAAATATCATTATTATCATACGTCCGACTAATCTCTTGAACAGCAAATTCTTGGACGGATTGAACCTTAATCGGGCCGTTGGGACCATATTTGTAGATATTACTAGTCGGGGCATTGTCTAAAAGCATCACATAGGACATTCTATCCCGCTGTCCATTCCGTTCTGTGCGAACGACGCCATGTATATTGGCCCGAACAGTTTTCGTTAAATTTTCTGTTAGCACTTCGATTGAACTGCCAAAGTTAATGATTAAGTAGCCAGGAACAGGATCGATAGCCAAAAGTTCATCATCTATATAAGCCAATAACCCACGTTCAGTTGTTCTTAGGATTGTTATCCATCCTATATCTCGATGAAATTTGGAGCCTCGGGTCGCTTTCTCTGATCGGTAGTGATTAAACCCCAACATCAGGTGGCCTTTTCCCTCTGAAAGACCACCTGTAACTAATTCCCAGTCACTGGGAGGAATACCAACATGATTTAGTACTGACCGTAATATACATGTACCTATATGCGCCATGCGATGACCAAGTATCGCGACTTCGGTTGGAATTAAGTTCCAGTGCGCTCGTTCGAGATAGAGATTTTCCCATTGAGCGTACTCTCTATCGAAATAACCTTCGTAACCGTTGGAAAAAGTGCATGATTTGAAGCCCGTATAGGGACGAAGGTCGCCTTCTGTCGCAGGTTCAAAGAAGTGGTATGCAAATCGATCCCCGTGTTCAAAATCTATATAGGATGGAACCTCCAAAAGGAAAAAGCCATGTCGAATAGCCCGGTCAAAACCATCATCATCAATAAAAACAAGGTCGTCTCCTTTTAGGTGGGATCGCGCTATGTTTGCTGATTTATAAGTTTTTGCTGCGGTTATTTCGGATGGCATTGGTGGTAGTTTAACTAGAGTTCTCATTGTTGATGAGGTTTTCATGATTATGGTCCTTGAATAAGATGGTTGAAAATCGAGGAATGTTTTAACTAGTGTTAAAGTGCTATTTCTGTCATATTGATAGAAATATTGATCCCTTCTTGAACCAATATGGATACCAAGATTAAATCTATATTCACTCAATATTTACAACTCATTACAAAAGAGATGATGTGATAATTATTTATCATAGCTATAGATGACAATCTCGTCACATATGCATTCGCTAATTAATGTTTCTTATCTATATGATTAATATATGGCATGGAAAGAATTAAAATGCAAATGGCTACAATGAAAAATACGATTTATTTTCTATTATAAAAATTTTAATTAGGAAAATCTTATAAATCATTTTGTTATTTTGTGATGATTTATGGTGAAGCTTTTATGGAGTTGTTATTAGTTCTGTTGTAATTGTTGATATTGAGTAAGATAGTAAATGATTTATTTGATTTAATTGTTTGTTTAATAAAAGATATTTCGTTGGTATAAGCGTAAATTGAACCTAAATTTTTTAGATTAAACTCTGTAAGAGATTAAGCAGATGGACTCTTTTGATAGAAAGTTTATAGGATTGTTATGTGTTATTATGTTAATTGATTGAATCTTATTCAGTTTAATGCTGTTTTTTCATCATTCTTCTGTACCGAATAAATGACAGATACTTTCATTATGATAATATTCCATGATTGTTCCGTAGCGGATAACTTAAAGAAGGGCGTAGGTAAGATTATTAATAATATACCCGTCATCTTTCAAGCTGCCTCTTTGTTGGCTGCACTCGCTCACCCCGGTCACATAGTTTGCTATGCTCCCGGGGATTCACTCCCTGGCCGCCGCGATGCAACTTGAAATCCATAGGGTATATGATGATAGTTGAAGTAAAAATGCTCCCCGTTTTTACGGGGACATAATAATGGTGTTGTTGATTATATTATTGATTGTGTGTTGTTTCTCTCTCAGCTTTCAATAAACCTTTGGGAAGGGGCGTCGTCAGTCAGTGTTTGTAAATAATCTACGTAGGTAAGTTTGCTAATATTATCTCCGTTTGCTAAACGGTATTTTAACCAATTGATAATTTGTTCCACTAATTGTCCCTCTGGCTGATCCAGCTTATCAGCCAATTCTCCGTGGTTTTCCCAGCAATTGTCACTGATCGCAGATGCCATCCCTTGCAGGGCATAATCGGAATGATGCCAGGCATGCGATAAATGATCGCCCAGAATAAAGGGCGATTCACTGCCGCCTTGACCACAATTTTCAGGCCGATAATAAATCTGCGGTTCGGGCATATCGATTATCAGCTCACTTACTGGCGTCAAAAATGCCGACCAATCGCTGACGATCATTGCCGGTAATAACAGACCGAGGATACGTGGGTCCATACTGCGAAAAATCACTTGCCTCTCCCGCAAAATCACCTGCTGGCGTGAACGCCAATGATTAAGCTGTCGCGCCCATAAATCCTCACTGCGATAAGCCCAACCCCAACTGTTATCGCTCAGAGTTTGGCTATCAAGCAGATGACCGATTACTGACAGACAACCTGACTTAGGCTGAATCAGCCAGGGACTTTGCGCCAGCATGTGATCCATCGGTGTATTGCTGTATAGCGGAAAAGCCTGCTCTACCCAGTCGTTGCGATAAAAGAGCGCTACCGGGTTAGGTTCCGCCAGTGAATTGAGCATAAAGAAAACCGATGGTTTATTAGGGATACTCAGCCACTGTTGCCAATTTATTGATTTGTTCATTTGTCCTCCAAATTATCAATAATCCAATTTGTTTCCTGTTGAGCCAGCACGGCACAAAGCGGTTTGGCAGGGAGTTTAACCTCCGGCAGAGGCGCAAGCCCTTCCGGCAGTTGCAGAGACAATCTACGGCCAGTACCGGCTGAACCTTGCCCGACAAATAAATTGGGGGAAGTCAGAATACCGCCGGGGGTTAACCGGATAAAATGGCCGCCGACTTTTAAGGTAATCTCCGACGCCGCTTCCAACACCATTTTACCGCCGCTTTTCAGGTGCGTTTCCTGACCGCTTTCCGCCACCCACGCTTCCCCGGTCTGTAAATGTTGACTGCCTGAGATACGGTGTGAAACATCGCCATCAGTGCTGTACTTTCCCGATCCCCTGACATGCTGATGATCATCCACTGAAATTTCGCTATAGCGGTTATTATCGATCCGCTGTTTATGGTCATGTTTAATATGCCAGTAAGCGTCGTGCTGAATATGGGCGGTCAGATTTTTCTGCCCGCGCAGGTAAATCTCCTCCCGATCTTTCTCATCTTCAAAGCGCAGTTCATTAAAACCTTCTCCTTTGTGGGTTTGGGTTTTAAATGTCGTGCGGGTCTTTTCCGCGGGTAAATTTAACGGCGGCCGGTTTGAACCGTTGTAGGTGCAACCGGTGACAATCGGGCGATCAATATCGCCGTTCAGATAAGAAACAATCACCTCCTGACCGATACGGGGAACCGCCATAAAACCGTAACCGCTGCCATTCCAGCCTTGCGCGAATCGTACCCAACAGGTGGCGTTTTCATCGGCTTTATCATAACGATCCCAGTGAAAATGGATGCGGATACACCCCTCTTCATTGACATAAATCTCTTCGCCTTCCGGGCCAACCACGGTGGCGATTTCATCACCGTCCGCCAGCGGTTTGTAACGGTATAGCGCTCGCCAGTCTCGATAACCCGAAATAAAACTGAATTCGTTGTGCAGATAAGTGCCTGATTCGCCGCTCTCTTCTTGCAGTGCCTGCGGACACTTGCCGTGATGATGGATAGTGACGATTTGCCAGCGGGTGTTCATGGCGTCAACCGGGTGTTCGTTAAGCGCAAAGATTTTACCGGGCA
>NZ_LOIC01000031.1 GCF_001684335.1 Photorhabdus namnaonensis | reverse complement strand
ATTTTTTGGGTTTCAGCGCCGCGCCTTTTCTGGGGATGACGGCAAAACTGGATCTCATTCAAATGGGGGCGGCGTATTGCAAGATAAAGAGTGTGGCAGCCAAATTCAGGGAGGCGCTGGCTCGCAGGAATTCAAATGATAAAAACTATTTAGATCTGGAATGTTGCCTTATTTTGGCATGCAATCTGTCCTTTCAATTGGGTGCCGCTTATAAACAAAAGCAGTGGACTTTTGACGCCGGTGATAAGAATGATTTGAAATTGAGTCTGGAAGGAAAAATGAATGTCGCCTTTAAGACTCATATTATGATAATGGAAGTCGCAATAGGAGCGGGTGTGGCTGTAAAAACGGCGGCGGGTTTTGAACTCGATCAACATGATAAAGGGATCGATCTGGCTGGCTACCATAATGGGATTGTTACTGAGATTCAGGTAGACGTGGATGTGGGGGGAGGTGGGCGAAAAAAATCAATGGCTAAAGCTAAGGTGAAGTGGAAATGGGTTATTGCTGGACCATTAAAAGCCAAAGAATCCCCGTTAAGAATTAACCTGATAGGGGAAGAACGGTCTGTGGTTCGTCCCGATATTGTTCCAGGCGCTGAAACAGCGTCGTGGGAAATGGGTTATGACCCCAACTTTAAGCCTAAGATGGATAATATCCCGTTTATTACTGGATTCCCAAGAATGTAAAGAGGAATAAAAGGATAAAAAATGAAATTAAAATTGTTATTACTATTGTTAGGAGTGATTGCTATGTCCGATGCTAACGCAAGTGAACCGTGGTTGTATATTCGCAGTTTATTCGATATCCAATATGCCTTTTGTGATATTAAAACCAATGGCGTAACGGGAATAGACAACCGTAATTCGGCTCGGGAAGGTCGGGGATTTGGTACCGCCAGTACAGCTTCCATGCTATTAATGGCAAATGGTGAAAATGAAATCAGTCTAGAGTTCGGGGCACTAGGCTGGTTTTCTCGGGATACTTTGTCAGATAAAGTCCGCAGCCATTTCAATCCTGAAGCGAAGTGCAAGTTAGAACTGACAGCCATGCTCGGTAAAAAGAGTGAGGTACTGACGGCTATTGAAGTAGAGGTGGATAAAAATGGTCAACCCGTAGCAACGGTATCTGCGGATGAACCTAAATATGCCGCTATTAGTACACCAGTTGTACTTCGTGTGGTACAAGCAGACAGTATAGAAGCTGGACATAAAGACGAAAACTATTTTGATATTCGAACATTTCCACCCAATATGATCTTATACCGGTTTAGTCGTAATGTGAAAATCAGTGGCTTACCTGAATGGGAATGGACGAAAGCAACACCTTATACGGATACACCTGAACAGCGCCAGCAATTGCAACAGGCTTATATGGCTGTTTGGCAGGCTTATAATGCAAAAGATGTGAATACTATCCGTAATCAACAAAAAATCGCTCTCAAAGCCTGGGCTAGGGCTACTAATGAAAGTGAAGGGAATATCTTTGCTGACAAAGATTTTCATAATGATTTCAAAGAAAAAAGTTTCAAAATGAAACCGATTAATTGGAATGACTACCGGGTTAAAATAATGAATCAGGGTAGAATGGTCAGACTGGTGAATAAATCAGACCCGGGGAGTTCCCCAATATCTTATTACGTTAATGATGAAGATGGTGATACGGTTCTAGTTACCATTGCACCAATCTTTTCATTAATTAATGGCCGTTTTGTTCAGGTAATTTAATGGATAGCAATATCGGGTTATTTGACCCGATATTTTTACTTGATGGGAAATGTAATAAAAGTCGGTGATATCGATATAGCATTTGGTGATTGTAAAATGACACTGGGATTGTGGGTTTGATTAATATTAAAGTTGAATAATATTCCACTTATCACCGGGTTACCCGGAATGTGAGGATAAAATGAGATTGAAATGGTTATTGCTATTATTAGGTGTGATTACTATGTCAGGTTTAGGTGTGGTAGTAATGCAGGGTGCTAATGCAAATGAACCGAGGTTGTATATTCGCAGTTTATTCGATATTCAGTATGCCTTTTGTGATATTAAAACCAATGGCGTAACGGGAATGGATAATAGAGATTCAGCCCGGGAAGGCCGGGGATTTGGTACCGCCAGTACAGCTTCCATGCTATTAATGGCAAATGGTGAAAATGAAGTCAGTCTGGAATTTGGCGCATTGGGTTGGTTTTCCCCAGATAAGCTATCAGATGAAACCCGTAACCGCTTTAATCCTGAAGCGAAATGTAGTCTAGAATTGACGGCCATGCGTGGCAAAAGGAGTGAGGTGCTGACGGCAATTGAAGTAGCAATAGATAAAAATGGTCAGCCTGTGGCAATAACACCTGTAAATGAAGCGAAATATGCCGTTATTAGCACACCGGTGGTACGTCATGTGATACAGGCAGAAAATGTGGAAGCTGGACATAAAGATAAGAAATTCTTTAAAAGTCGGAAATTTCCACTCAATATGACCTTATACCGATTTAGCAGGAATGTAAAAATTAGTGGCTTACCTGAATGGGAATGGGAGAAAGCAACCCCTTATACCGATACCCCAGAACAACGTCAGCAATTGCAACAGGCTTATATGGCGGTCTGGCAGGCTTATAATGCCAAAGATATAAATACTCTTAGGGCACAACAAAAAATTGCGCTTAAAGCCTGGGCTTGGGCCACCGATGAAAGTGAAGAAAGTATTTTTGCCGATCAATCTGCTTACAGTGATATCAACGAAAAAAGTTTCAAAATGAGACCAATTAACTGGGATGACTACCGGGTTAAAATAATGAATCAGGGCAGAATGGTTAGGTTAGTGAATAAGTCAGACTTAAAGAATTCTCCAATATCTTACTATTACGTTGATGAAGAAGATGGAGAAACGGTTTTGGCTACTGTCGCACCAATCTTTTCATTAATTAATGGTCGTTTTGTTCAGGTAATTTAATGGGTAGCAATATCGGGTTATTTGACCCGATATTTTTTCTTGGTGGGAAATGTAATAAAAGTCGGTGACATCGATAAATAACTTTCCAAAATAGTGCTACACCTTACACACGCTACATAACATATAATTCTATGTATAACAATTGGTTGAAGAAAATCATGTGTGCCGGAATTATGAAACCTTATTTATAGCGTTTGGTGTTTGTAAAACGACTCTGGGATTGTGGATTTGGTTAATATTAAAGTTGAATAATATTCCACTTATCACCGGGTTACACCGGAATGTGAGGATAAGATGAGATTAAAATGGTTATTGCTATTATTAGGCGTGATTACTATGTCTAGTTTAGGAGTGATGGTAATGCAAGGCGCTAATGCAAATGAACCTCGGTTGTATATCCGCAGTTTATTCGATATTCAGTATTCCTTTTGTGATATTAAAACCAATGGCGTAACGGGAATGGATAACCGAGATTCAGCCCGGGAAGGGCGAGGGTTTGGGACTTCAAGTACGGCCGCTATGCTATTAATGGCAAATGGAGAAAATGAAGTCAGTCTGGAATTTGGTGCGTTGGGTTGGTTTTCCTCAGATAAGCTATCAGATGAAACCCGTAACCGTTTTAATCCTGAAGCGAAATGTAGTCTAGAATTGACGGCTATGCGTGGTAAAAAAAGTGAAGTATTGACGGCAATTGAAGTGGCAATTGATAAAAATGGTCAGCCTGTGGCAATAACACCCGTGAATGAAGCTAAATATGCTGCAATTAGCACACCGATAGTACGTCATGTGATACAGGCAGAAAAAATAGAAGCTGGGCATATAGAGAAAAAGTATTTTGATCCGAAAGAATATCCACTCAATATGACCTTATACCGGTTTAGTCGTAATATAAAAATCAGCGGCTTACCTGATTGGGAATGGGAGAAAGCAACCCCTTATACCGATACCCCAGAACAACGTCAGCAATTGCAGCAGGCTTATGTGGCGGTCTGGCAGGCTTATCAGGCAAAAAATTTGCAGGTAATTCGTGACCAACGAAAAATCGCGCTCAAAGCTTGGGCTTGGGCCACTGGTGAAAGTGAAGAGAGTATTTTTGCTGATCAGCCTATTTATAATAATGTCAATGCAAAAAATTTCAGGATGAAGCCAATTGATTGGGATGACTACCGGGTTCAGATAATGAATCAGGGTAAAATGATCAGACTAGTGAATAAATCAGATCCGGGAAGTTCTCCGGTATCCTACTATTACGTTGATGAGGAAGATGGGGAAACAGTTTGGGCTACTACCGCGCCGATTTTTTCATTAATTAATGGTCGTTTTGTTCAGGTAATTTAATGGATAGCAATATCGGGTTATTTGACCCGATATTTTTCCTCGATGGAGTTGATTGATATTAAAATTGAATAGTATCCCGTTTATCACCGGATTACCCGGAATGAGAGGATAAAATGAGATTGAAACTGTTATTGCTGTTATTAGGCGTGATAGTAATGCAAGGTGCTAGTGCAAATGAACCGCGGTTGTATATTCGCAGTTTATTCGATATTCAGTATGCTTTTTGTGATATTAAAACCAATGGTGTAACCGGGTTCAGTAACCGTAATTCGGCTCGGGAAGGTCGGGGATTTGGTACCGGCAGTACGGCTTCCATAATTTGGTTTTCTTCATTTATATTAATTGCTGGTTTTCAGACCAGCGATTTTGGTTAATAAAATCATTATAATTTATTTTAACCTAACCCATTCAATATATTGAAACTTTCCGCCAAAACCACGGCTTTTCATTAGAGTAAAATATCGTTATTTCAAAAAAATAAGTTGATTATTTCTTCCATTTCCTACCCTCCCGTTCATATGTTGAACAGGGAAAAGTTTGGTTAATGAATCTGCCGGTGAATATGTTCGGTAATCATTTAAGTAAAAGAGGGTGAAATTATGGTTGTTTTACATGATCTGTTTAATTCCCTGAGCCTCGACCTCACGGGATCAGGAGGAATGTAATGGCAGATTCAGGATTGATTTTTACACTTACTGTCGGCTCTCTCCCGGAGAAAACTTTTGCCGTGGTGGAGTTTACTCTAGATGAAGCGCTGTCAGAGTTATTTTGTCTGGAGGCGATATTAACCAGCGCTGATCCGGATATTAATTTCGCTGATGTTCTGGATAATGTTGCGACACTGACCGTTTATCGTGATGGAAAACCTGAGCGCAGTATAACTGGGATTGTGACTCAGTTTGAACAAAGCAGGACAGGTCGTCATCGCAGTCATTATTCCTTGACCATTCAACCTGCTTTATGGCGTGCGGGATTACGGGTTAATTCCCGTATTTTTCAGCATCAATCTGTGACTGAGATTATTGAAATATTATTGAAAGAAAATGGCGTTAGAAACTTCTATTGCCAATTGCGTTATGAACATCCTGAACGGGAATTTTGTGTGCAATATGATGAGAGTGATCTGGCGTTTCTCCAGCGTTTATTGGCTGATGAAGGGATGTTTTATTATTTCGATTTCACTGAGGAGCGAGGTGAACCGATAATTATTTTCATTGATTCTCATCGGATAAATAACAAATTTTCATTGCCCTATCACCCAGAATTGGATGCTACAGGAAGCCAATGCAGTATCAATCGATTCTGTTGGCGTGAACAGGTCGGGATTGCCAAGATTGTGTTGAAGGATCGTACGTTTAAAAATCCGCGGTGGGGGGCTGACTGTTACTATCACGAACGCCAAATTAATCACCAGCGTTCAGATTTGCCCAGTTACACTTACTATGATTTTCCCGGGCGCTTTAAAGATGAGCGTGGCGAGCGCCTGAGTCAATATCGTCTGGAAGCACTCCGCACTGACGCTATGTTTGGCCGCGCACAAAGTGATTGTTTTGCTCTGGCGCCGGCATCAGGGTTTACGCTGACTGATCATCCGAAAGAGCAATTTAATACCCTGTGGCTGGTGATTAAAATCAGCCATTACGGTAGACAGCCGCAGGCGGATGAATCTCGTTTCGGTGAAATGGGAACGACCTTAACGAACAGCTTCACCTTTGGCGATCGTAACCGGGTATGGCGTCCTTCACCTTATCCCAAGCCGCGCATTGACGGCCTGCAAATTGCGACAGTGGTTGGCCCGGAGGGGGAAGAGATCTTTTGTGATGAATACGGGCGTGTTCGGGTGCAGTTTGCCTGGGATAAATATGGCGAATTCAATGACCGCAGTTCCTGTTGGATCAGAGTCAGTCAGGCTTGGGCTGGTAATCGCTGGGGCATGATCGCTATCCCCCGAGTGGGGCAGGAAGTGCTGGTGGATTTTTTGCATGGCGATCCAGATCAGCCAATTATTATTGGGCGCACCTATCATGCCACTAACGTTGTGCCTAACCATCTGCCGATAGCAAAAACCCAGATGTCAATTCGCTCAAAAACCCATAAAGGGGACGGTTTTAATGAACTGAGATTTGAAGATGAAAAAGATCGGGAAGAGATATTTATTCATGCTCAGAAGAATCTGGCGATTCAGGTGCTTAATTCCCGGGATGAACGAATTAATTACAACCGTACAACCAGTATTGGCCATGATGACGAACTGGTGATTGCCAATAACCGTAAAATAACGGTTGATGGGCAGCAGGAACATAAAACCATCGGGAACTATGTTGTTCAGGTTGAGGGTGACAAAACTTTGCAGGCCGGCGGCAATGTGGCCCAGAAAGTTCAGGGTATGCTCAGTATTGATACCAATGGCGATATTACGGTGCAAAGTGGCAACAAAATCAGTCTGAAAGTAGGTAATAGCTTTATCGTTATTCATGCTGATGGTGTCGATATCAAAGGTCCATCGATTAATCTGAACTCTGGGGGCAGTCCCGGAGATTTATTGCGCCCGGCGAATCCGGTCATTTTGCAAGCTGCCGCCAGTGCCGGCTCCTTGTTTGTTGCACACTGTCCGAAGGAGGATAACGACTGATGGCCGCTGAAAAATATTATGTCGTCATTGACGGTGCGATTGAATACCGATTGTTTTTTATCTTGGAAAATTTTAATCCCCCTGCGGTTTGTCTTTATGACGAATCTTTACCGCCTGAGCTGCTTAAGGCGGCACCTTACCTGGTGGAGGTGACAGAAAAAGTTGGACTGTATTTAGAGGAATGGCAAACATGTTGGGGGATTTGTCTTCACTCAAAAGCGGATATGAAAACATTGCGTCAGCATTTACGCAAATATCTTCAAGTATTATTACCCGATCAAGATAAACCGGTATTTTTCCGATTTTATGATCCGCGCAATATCTGGGAGTTTCTCAGTGTCCTCAGTGACTGGGAAATTCACTGTTTTCTGGGGCCGATAAATAAAATTAGCACTTCTCTGATGGGCGTTAAGCATGAAGATAATTTTCACGCGGCCAGAAAACAATTTCCCGCAGAGGCATGCTCCAGACAAAAGATGTTGCGGATCACAACAAAGCAATATGCTCAGTTAAATGAGCTATTCGAACAACGATATATTAATAAACTGACGCGATTTATTAATGAAGTCAATTACCATAATAGCGCCGGTACCATAGATCTGCCATACGACTCCCTGTCGGCACATTCAGACCGGATATTGAAAAACCCGCTTCCTGATACACATTATTCTCCCGCTTATATGGATGAGGCGACATTTATTCAACATAAAACCTTCGCAGAGGATTGTTTTTATTTTTGTCGTGATAATGAAATTACGGATGAACGTTCTATTGGCGGGTTTCTCTATTTGCTGATGGCGAGACATATCAATCAGTTTGAGCAAATCCCGCCGGCATGGTTAACCGCACTCAGAGACCCCCAGTGGCCGGGTTATTATCGGATGGAAACATTATTAAAAAGCGAATTGGGTTTTATCCCCGATTAGGTAATTAAAAGGTAATTGATATGGTAGAGCAAACTATTTCATCCCGTGCCGGTGTTGCCTGCATGACATGCGACAACCCGGACCCCTGTATTTATAAAATCAGCGTCACTTTTGGTCAGAATACTCAGGTCTGGCCTGAAAAGCCGGCGATTAAGATGAGCCTGATTGATAATGGAAAAGGTCAAAAAGGGACGATACAGATTGAAGGTAAATGTAATAACACGGCTAAACATCATGCGGTGCTGACGGGGGGACAGAAAGAGAAAACGCTAGAATTTAATGCGCCACAGGAGGTGACATTATTTTATAAAGATCAACTGCAAGACGCTGAGATTGAAAGTGACCTGGAAAGTGTCTGGTTTTATTTATCTAATCTTGCCAACCCGACAGATATGTACAGTGAGCCGCGTTATTATAAGTTAATAACTCAAGGTTGCCTGGAGAGTCGACAGTACGCGACGATAGCGGTTTACCCGTCGGTCAGTTTTATGGTTTCGGTTGGATTGAGCTTTGATTTTTCTCATGGAGAACGTTCTGTAAAGGAGCGGCGTGATGAACAGAAAAAAGCGCGTCTGGCGATGGAAAATGTCAAGCCTAAAAATGGCAATAAACTGCGCAGTGGGTGGACAACCCATACGGACCCATTTTATCTGACCCGACAGACGGCCATTAACGTCGAATATGCTTTAACGGTTCAGGATATGGATTACTCGGCGAAGTTTGCGAAAGTGAATAAGGTGAGGAAAACCCTGCCCAATTTAGAGGTCATCAATCGGGTGGAAAAACTGCTGGGTTATACCAAAGAATACCTGGCGCCCGATCCGGATTCAAAAGGCACCCGCAGCTACCAACTGCTTGAGCTCAAAGTGGACCCCATCAATATTGGGCTGGCTTATGCTTATGACCGAACTACTTCGATGGATGACCGTACCCATTTTTTGGGTTTCAGCGCCGCGCCTTTTCTGGGGATGACGGCAAAACTGGATCTCATTCAAATGGGGGCGGCGTATTGCAAGATAAA
>NZ_LOIC01000030.1 GCF_001684335.1 Photorhabdus namnaonensis | reverse complement strand
TTATGTTTCTAATTCTTTAACTGGCCCATACAAGCCGCTGAACAAAACTGGCCTTGTGTTAAAAATGGATCTTGATCCTAACGATGTAACCTTTACTTACTCACACTTCGCTGTACCTCAAGCGAAAGGAAACAATGTCGTGATTACAAGCTATATGACAAACAGAGGATTCTACGCAGACAAACAATCAACGTTTGCGCCAAGCTTCCTGCTGAACATCAAAGGCAAGAAAACATCTGTTGTCAAAGACAGCATCCTTGAACAAGGACAATTAACAGTTAACAAATAAAAACGCAAAAGAAAATGCCGATATCCTATTGGCATTTTCTTTTATTTCTTATCAACATAAAGGTGAATCCCATAGGGCAGGAGCTAAGGAAGCTAAAATGGAGAAAAAAATCACTGGATATACCACCGTTGATATATCCCAATGGCATCGTAAAGAACATTTTGAGGCATTTCAGTCAGTTGCTCAATGTACCTATAACCAGACCGTTCAGCTGGATATTACGGCCTTTTTAAAGACCGTAAAGAAAAATAAGCACAAGTTTTATCCGGCCTTTATTCACATTCTTGCCCGCCTGATGAATGCTCATCCGGAATTCCGTATGGCAATGAAAGACGGTGAGCTGGTGATATGGGATAGTGTTCACCCTTGTTACACCGTTTTCCATGAGCAAACTGAAACGTTTTCATCGCTCTGGAGTGAATACCACGACGATTTCCGGCAGTTTCTACACATATATTCGCAAGATGTGGCGTGTTACGGTGAAAACCTGGCCTATTTCCCTAAAGGGTTTATTGAGAATATGTTTTTCGTCTCAGCCAATCCCTGGGTGAGTTTCACCAGTTTTGATTTAAACGTGGCCAATATGGACAACTTCTTCGCCCCCGTTTTCACCATGGGCAAATATTATACGCAAGGCGACAAGGTGCTGATGCCGCTGGCGATTCAGGTTCATCATGCCGTTTGTGATGGCTTCCATGTCGGCAGAATGCTTAATGAATTACAACAGTACTGCGATGAGTGGCAGGGCGGGGCGTAATTCCCGGGTCATGGCTGCGCCCCGACACCCGCCAACACCCGCTGACGCGCCCTGACGGGCTTGTCTGCTCCCGGCATCCGCTTACAGACAAGCTGTGACCGTCTCCGGGAGCTGCATGTGTCAGAGGTTTTCACCGTCATCACCGAAACGCGCGAGGCAGCAAGGAGATGGCGCCCAACAGTCCCCCGGCCACGGGGCCTGCCACCATACCCACGCCGAAACAAGCGCTCATGAGCCCGAAGTGGCGAGCCCGATCTTCCCCATCGGTGATGTCGGCGATATAGGCGCCAGCAACCGCACCTGTGGCGCCGGTGATGCCGGCCACGATGCGTCCGGCGTAGAGGATCCTTTTTGTCCGGTGTTGGGTTGAAGGTGAAGCCGGTCGGGGCCGCAGCGGGGGCCGGCTTTTCAGCCTTGCCCCCCTGCTTCGGCCGCCGTGGCTCCGGCGTCTTGGGTGCCGGCGCGGGTTCCGCAGCCTTGGCCTGCGGTGCGGGCACATCGGCGGGCTTGGCCTTGATGTGCCGCCTGGCGTGCGAGCGGAACGTCTCGTAGGAGAACTTGACCTTCCCCGTTTCCCGCATGTGCTCCCAAATGGTGACGAGCGCATAGCCGGACGCTAACGCCGCCTCGACATCCGCCCTCACCGCCAGGAACGCAACCGCAGCCTCATCACGCCGGCGCTTCTTGGCCGCGCGGGATTCAACCCACTCGGCCAGCTCGTCGGTGTAGCTCTTTGGCATCGTCTCTCGCCTGTCCCCTCAGTTCAGTAATTTCCTGCATTTGCCTGTTTCCAGTCGGTAGATATTCCACAAAACAGCAGGGAAGCAGCGCTTTTCCGCTGCATAACCCTGCTTCGGGGTCATTATAGCGATTTTTTCGGTATATCCATCCTTTTTCGCACGATATACAGGATTTTGCCAAAGGGTTCGTGTAGACTTTCCTTGGTGTATCCAACGGCGTCAGCCGGGCAGGATAGGTGAAGTAGGCCCACCCGCGAGCGGGTGTTCCTTCTTCACTGTCCCTTATTCGCACCTGGCGGTGCTCAACGGGAATCCTGCTCTGCGAGGCTGGCCGGCTACCGCCGGCGTAACAGATGAGGGCAAGCGGATGGCTGATGAAACCAAGCCAACCAGGAAGGGCAGCCCACCTATCAAGGTGTACTGCCTTCCAGACGAACGAAGAGCGATTGAGGAAAAGGCGGCGGCGGCCGGCATGAGCCTGTCGGCCTACCTGCTGGCCGTCGGCCAGGGCTACAAAATCACGGGCGTCGTGGACTATGAGCACGTCCGCGAGCTGGCCCGCATCAATGGCGACCTGGGCCGCCTGGGCGGCCTGCTGAAACTCTGGCTCACCGACGACCCGCGCACGGCGCGGTTCGGTGATGCCACGATCCTCGCCCTGCTGGCGAAGATCGAAGAGAAGCAGGACGAGCTTGGCAAGGTCATGATGGGCGTGGTCCGCCCGAGGGCAGAGCCATGACTTTTTTAGCCGCTAAAACGGCCGGGGGGTGCGCGTGATTGCCAAGCACGTCCCCATGCGCTCCATCAAGAAGAGCGACTTCGCGGAGCTGGTGAAGTACATCACCGACGAGCAAGGCAAGACCGAGCGCCTGGGTCACGTGCGCGTCACGAACTGCGAGGCAAACACCCTGCCCGCTGTCATGGCCGAGGTGATGGCGACCCAGCACGGCAACACCCGTTCCGAGGCCGACAAGACCTATCACCTGCTGGTTAGCTTCCGCGCGGGAGAGAAGCCCGACGCGGAGACGTTGCGCGCGATTGAGGACCGCATCTGCGCTGGGCTTGGCTTCGCCGAGCATCAGCGCGTCAGTGCCGTGCATCACGACACCGACAACCTGCACATCCATATCGCCATCAACAAGATTCACCCGACCCGAAACACCATCCATGAGCCGTATCGGGCCTACCGCGCCCTCGCTGACCTCTGCGCGACGCTCGAACGGGACTACGGGCTTGAGCGTGACAATCACGAAACGCGGCAGCGCGTTTCCGAGAACCGCGCGAACGACATGGAGCGGCACGCGGGCGTGGAAAGCCTGGTCGGCTGGATCCGGCCACGATGCGTCCGGCGTAGAGGATCTGAAGATCAGCAGTTCAACCTGTTGATAGTACGTACTAAGCTCTCATGTTTCACGTACTAAGCTCTCATGTTTAACGTACTAAGCTCTCATGTTTAACGAACTAAACCCTCATGGCTAACGTACTAAGCTCTCATGGCTAACGTACTAAGCTCTCATGTTTCACGTACTAAGCTCTCATGTTTGAACAATAAAATTAATATAAATCAGCAACTTAAATAGCCTCTAAGGTTTTAAGTTTTATAAGAAAAAAAAGAATATATAAGGCTTTTAAAGCTTTTAAGGTTTAACGGTTGTGGACAACAAGCCAGGGATGTAACGCACTGAGAAGCCCTTAGAGCCTCTCAAAGCAATTTTGAGTGACACAGGAACACTTAACGGCTGACATGGGAATTCCACATGTGGAATTCCACATGTGGAATTGTGAGCGGATAACAATTTGTGGAATTCCCGGGAGAGCTCGATATCGCATGCGGTACCTCTAGAGGCGCCGTTTAAACATTTAAATCTGCAGGCCAAGTTATCTGGGCTAAGGTAGTCATGGAGGATGTTGCAGGTAATGGCACTGGATTCTAATGATTTATCTACGTCTTCAAGAGTCACGATATGGATATTTTCTGCAACCAACCTGACCAATTTTTCCTTTAATTTTTCTTGGGTAAATATAATTTTCAGATTGCTATCGTGGATCATGTAACGAAGTCGTTCCTCTGGATAATCATGAGACAATGGCAGATACGCACCACCGGCAAAAAGAGTTCCCCAAGCTCCGATCATCTGCTCAATCGACGGTTCAACAAATATGCCGACGCAATCACCCGCTAAACATCCCAAGTTTTGCAGATAGCAGGCCAGATGCACACTGCCAATTGCCATTTCCAAATAACTGAGTCGCTCTTCACCGTGGATGACTGCTGTAGCCCAAGGAGTTGACCGGACGTGTGAAAAGAGTAATCCCGGTAGGCACTCTTTTCGTTGAAAACTCGCTGGTAACTTAATGTTATTTAACGTGGTCCAATTTTCAGTTTCCGGTTGAGTACTGGAGATATCGTATTTTCGATACTGTCCTGTTTGTAATATATTGCGCCATTTGATTATTGGGAGAGTTGATTGCATGCTAGCCTCCTGTTAGCCCAAAAAAACGGGTATGGAGAAACAGTAGAGAGTTGCGATAAAAAGCGTCAGGTAGGATCCGCTAATCTTATGGATAAAAATGCTATGGCATAGCAAAGTGTGACGCCGTGCAAATAATCAATGTGGACTTTTCTGCCGTGATTATAGACACTTTTGTTACGCGTTTTTGTCATGGCTTTGGTCCCGCTTTGTTACAGAATGCTTTTAATAAGCGGGGTTACCGGTTTGGTTAGCGAGAAGAGCCAGTAAAAGACGCAGTGACGGCAATGTCTGATGCAATATGGACAATTGGTTTCTTCTCTGAATGGCGGGAGTATGAAAAGTATGGCTGAAGCGCAAAATGATCCCCTGCTGCCGGGATACTCGTTTAATGCCCATCTGGTGGCGGGTTTAACGCCGATTGAGGCCAACGGTTATCTCGATTTTTTTATCGACCGACCGCTGGGAATGAAAGGTTATATTCTCAATCTCACCATTCGCGGTCAGGGGGTGGTGAAAAATCAGGGACGAGAATTTGTTTGCCGACCGGGTGATATTTTGCTGTTCCCGCCAGGAGAGATTCATCACTACGGTCGTCATCCGGAGGCTCGCGAATGGTATCACCAGTGGGTTTACTTTCGTCCGCGCGCCTACTGGCATGAATGGCTTAACTGGCCGTCAATATTTGCCAATACGGGGTTCTTTCGCCCGGATGAAGCGCACCAGCCGCATTTCAGCGACCTGTTTGGGCAAATCATTAACGCCGGGCAAGGGGAAGGGCGCTATTCGGAGCTGCTGGCGATAAATCTGCTTGAGCAATTGTTACTGCGGCGCATGGAAGCGATTAACGAGTCGCTCCATCCACCGATGGATAATCGGGTACGCGAGGCTTGTCAGTACATCAGCGATCACCTGGCAGACAGCAATTTTGATATCGCCAGCGTCGCACAGCATGTTTGCTTGTCGCCGTCGCGTCTGTCACATCTTTTCCGCCAGCAGTTAGGGATTAGCGTCTTAAGCTGGCGCGAGGACCAACGTATCAGCCAGGCGAAGCTGCTTTTGAGCACCACCCGGATGCCTATCGCCACCGTCGGTCGCAATGTTGGTTTTGACGATCAACTCTATTTCTCGCGGGTATTTAAAAAATGCACCGGGGCCAGCCCGAGCGAGTTCCGTGCCGGTTGTGAAGAAAAAGTGAATGATGTAGCCGTCAAGTTGTCATAATTGGTAACGAATCAGACAATTGACGGCTTGACGGAGTAGCATAGGGTTTGCAGAATCCCTGCTTCGTCCATTTGACAGGCACATTATGCATCGATAGGCCTGGACGTTTGGGACAGCTGGCCATTACAAAACGCTGACGGCACTGTCGCAAACTATCACGGCTACCACATCGTCTTTGCATTAGCCGGAGATCCTAAAAATGCGGATGACACATCGATTTACATGTTCTATCAAAAAGTCGGCGAAACTTCTATTGACAGCTGGAAAAACGCTGGCCGCGTCTTTAAAGACAGCGACAAATTCGATGCAAATGATTCTATCCTAAAAGACCAAACACAAGAATGGTCAGGTTCAGCCACATTTACATCTGACGGAAAAATCCGTTTATTCTACACTGATTTCTCCGGTAAACATTACGGCAAACAAACACTGACAACTGCACAAGTTAACGTATCAGCATCAGACAGCTCTTTGAACATCAACGGTGTAGAGGATTATAAATCAATCTTTGACGGTGACGGAAAAACGTATCAAAATGTACAGCAGTTCATCGATGAAGGCAACTACAGCTCAGGCGACAACCATACGCTGAGAGATCCTCACTACGTAGAAGATAAAGGCCACAAATACTTAGTATTTGAAGCAAACACTGGAACTGAAGATGGCTACCAAGGCGAAGAATCTTTATTTAACAAAGCATACTATGGCAAAAGCACATCATTCTTCCGTCAAGAAAGTCAAAAACTTCTGCAAAGCGATAAAAAACGCACGGCTGAGTTAGCAAACGGCGCTCTCGGTATGATTGAGCTAAACGATGATTACACACTGAAAAAAGTGATGAAACCGCTGATTGCATCTAACACAGTAACAGATGAAATTGAACGCGCGAACGTCTTTAAAATGAACGGCAAATGGTACCTGTTCACTGACTCCCGCGGATCAAAAATGACGATTGACGGCATTACGTCTAACGATATTTACATGCTTGGTTATGTTTCTAATTCTTTAACTGGCCCATACAAGCCGCTGAACAAAACTGGCCTTGTGTTAAAAATGGATCTTGATCCTAACGATGTA
>NZ_LOIC01000029.1:1203-2496 GCF_001684335.1 Photorhabdus namnaonensis | reverse complement strand
ACATTATTAATCGCTTTACCAATGTTTGTTGCAATATCCCCCCGTTGATACAGCTTCCCTGTCGCACAAACGGTCGCTTCTGTCGGGCCGTAAGCATTCAGTATGCCGTTGTGTTGACTGAAATATTCAAGAAAATCGGAAGAAGGTGATTCGCCGGCGGTCACTAATAATTGTAGGGAAGGCAACTGAGCGCCCGTTAATAATTTCAGTATGGCAGGGGGTAAGGTGGCTATTTCAATGTTTTCCCGCTGAATCAGTTTTTCAATTGCGGCGGGGACATTACGTTCTGTTTCGCTACAAAGGTAAATTGTATGACCATGAAACAGGCTGAGGAATAACTCGAAAACCGAGGCGTCAAAAACATAAGCGGCAAACATTAAGGCTTTTTCTCTCTCTGTGGCATCAAAGATTTCTGCCTGTGCCGCCACCAGATGAGTCACATTTTTGTGCTCAATCATGACGCCTTTCGGCTGGCTAGTGGTGCCTGAGGTATAGATGATATAGGCCAAATCGGAGGATTGGTTTACCGATGCCGGATTGTCCACGGGCTGGCCTGTGGTGATTGTCGGGTCATCCGTTGCTATCAGTATCGGCTGTTTCACGAGTGCCTGACTGTATGCCGTCAACGTTATCAAGTGTCGCTGTTGGGTCAATATGCAGGAAGCTGCCGTGTCAGCCAGGATAAACTGGACTCGTTCTGGCGGGTATTCTGGCGAAATGGGTACATAAGCGCCCCCGGCTTTCAGTACCGCCAAAATACTGATGACCATTTCCAGACTGCGGTCAAGGTAGAGGGCGATGGGGGTATCCGCTTGCATGGGGACATGATGGTGTGGCTGACAGCGTTCACGGATCACATACGCCAGCCGGTTTGCCTGTTCGTTAAGCTGGCGGTAGGTCAGGGATTCGCCTTCAAACACTAGCGCCACGTTATCCGGTGTCCTTTCCACCTGGGCTTCAAACAGTTGTTGCAGGGTTTTATCCTGCGGGTAAGGCGCATCGGTCTGATTCCAGCGGTGCAGCAGGGTATGGCGCTCCTGAGCAGACAGGATATCCAGCCCGGCCAGTGATTGTGTCTGGTCTGCCACGAAGGCTGCCAGCACCCGCTGATAAATCTCCGCCAGTCTCATGATGGTGACCTCGGCAAACAGGCTGACGGCGTAATTCAGACACCCGGTAATATCGGTTTGCCCGTCGGATAAAAACAGGCTCAGGTCAAACTTAGCGGGGCTGTATAACGGTTCATCCCGTGTCACCGGTCTGAACGGCAGACGGCTGTCTGGCGGGTTTTCT
>NZ_LOIC01000029.1:297-1193 GCF_001684335.1 Photorhabdus namnaonensis | reverse complement strand
CAAAGCTCTGTAACCCGAACATCACCTGAAAAATCGGATGGCGGGTGGTGTCACGCGCAATATCCAGCGCCTCAACCAGTTGTTCGAACGGCATGTCCTGATGGACCTTAGCCTCTGTTACCCGCTGATGGGTCTGTTGAATCAGCGCTTCCACACTGGCGGTTTGTTGAATTTGTATCCTTAAGGCCAGTGAGTTGACAAACATCCCAATCAGGGGCTGAGTTTGAGCATGGTGTCGGTTATCCGTCGGCGTCCCCAGAACGATATCATTTTGCCCGGATAATTTTGCCAGCGTGAGATAAAAGGCACTGAGCAGCACGGTATACGGGGTGGTTTCCTGTGCTTTTGCCAGCGTCCTTACCTGTTCAGACAGCCGGGTGTCCAGCACAAACTTGAAATCCCGTCCCTGATAATTCACCCGTGTCGGTCTGGGATAATCGCTGGGCAAGGCCAGTGATTCGTAGCCGGACAGGGCCTGCCGCCAGTAGGCGAGCTGGCGTTCACCGATGTCGCCCTGTAGATAGTCCCGTTGCCAGACGGCGTAATCGCCGTAGGTAATCTCCAGCGGGGGAAGCGGGCTGTCACGGCCTTCCCGTAAGGCGTGGTAAATCTCCGCCAGTTCAGCCATAAAGATATCGACCGACCAGCCGTCAATGGCGATATGGTGCCATAGCATTAATAAGTAGTGTCGGCCAGACACCGAATAATGGCGCAGGCGCAGGCTGGGTTCCGCGGTCAAGTTAAACGGAGTGGCTATTTCAGCACGCACCGTGCTCAACAGCGTGTCAGCATTTTCACAGGATTGGGACTGGATAACCCAATTCCCTTCCAATCTCTGTGGGTAAATCTGTCCGTCATCATCACTGCGGTACACCATCTTCATGACAGTATGGCGC
>NZ_LOIC01000029.1:0-265 GCF_001684335.1 Photorhabdus namnaonensis | reverse complement strand
CCAGATAAGGGATATGGTAGGTATCGGAGCCTTGTTCAAATTGCTCAATAAATAGCATCCGTTCCTGAGCAAACGATAAGGGATAACGCTCTCGTGCCAGATGAGGGATAACCGTATAAATCTGTTGTTCCAGCTGGGGTGCCATGTTTGCGATGGTTTTTAGCGCAAACAACTGCGCCAGTGAGACCTCGGTTGCCAGTATGCGGCGGATGGCGGTGGTCAGCCGAATTGCCGTCAGGGAGTTGCCCCCGATACGGAAGAAATT
>NZ_LOIC01000028.1:1557-2279 GCF_001684335.1 Photorhabdus namnaonensis | reverse complement strand
TGGTGGCGCCACACGCCAGTTTGTCATCCACCCGGGCCGCCGGCGAGCCGTTGATAAACACGGTTTCACTGCCCTGGGCAATCAGGGGCGGCGCGGGGTGTTTGCCACAGGCGGCGATATCGGTGGTGGCTCTGGCCGCCGGTTTGCCTTCGATAAAGACATTGGGGGAACCGCTGCCCAGTGTGCCGTCTGGCGGGCCGATGCTGTCCACCATTTTCGTGACGGCCGAACTGGCGGCGCTGATGACATCGCCAAGGGCAAATGTGGCCGCGGTCCCCAGCGCGATGACAGCGACGGTCGCTAATCCCCCGGTGAGAACGGTCAGTCCCACCAGTGCCGAGGCCGCGGCAAAGACCGCCGCCCCTATCAACGCCCCGGTAATGGCGCCCGCCAGCGCCCCCAGGAAGCTGGCATGTTTAATCGGGTCGCCCTCAC
This sequence comes from Photorhabdus namnaonensis, assembly GCF_001684335.1. Classification (GTDB taxonomy): domain Bacteria; phylum Pseudomonadota; class Gammaproteobacteria; order Enterobacterales; family Enterobacteriaceae; genus Photorhabdus; species Photorhabdus namnaonensis. The sequence continues at coordinate 1,844 of NZ_LOIC01000028.1, read as the reverse complement.
GGGCGGCGGCCGGACCGGGGGAGCCCTGCGGCGGGGAGACGCGTACCGAGTGCTGGGCGCCAACCCGCGCTATCCGGGTAACGATTTCATCGCCAAGTGACATGGTGTTCCTCCTGTCAGGTCATCAGACCGCCTGAAAACTGTGGATAACCGCCAGCAACGCCTCACGCTGACCGTCTTCAAAAGGCGCGGGGGAGGTCAGGTTGAAGGTCAGCAGCAGCGGACCCCGGATTTGCAGTATCACGGTCTGGTGCATGTCGCCTTCCGGGCTTTTCCACTGGTAATCC
>NZ_LOIC01000028.1:827-1507 GCF_001684335.1 Photorhabdus namnaonensis | reverse complement strand
TATCCATGCCGGCGGGGACCGGGGTGCGGCTGACCACCAGATTGATGCCGCTGTCGTCCGGCAGCACGAAGACATTCATGGATTCATCCCGCCAGTTGCCCGGGATAGTCAGTGTGCCTTCATTCATTTGATAGGTTGTGTTTTCCATGCTTTTTCCGTTGTTGATTAAAATTAAGTTGATAGTCAGTCGCGGTCAGTTCACATTGACCTGTTTGCCATTGATAGTGATATTGGCCCCCTGAATGCTGATATTGCCGGCATTGTCGATGGTGATGCTGCCGCCGGCCGTCGCAATTTCGATACCCCCCGCCTGGGAATGTATCTGGATGTTATTTTTGACATTCAGCAGGCTGTCTTTTTCGACCGTGATTTGACGCAGGCCGGTGATAGCGCTGACTTCATTGCCGGTCACCTCTTTGTGGCGGTCGTTTCTGACCGAAAGCATCTGATTATGGCCGATGCTTTCGGTATGGTTGTTCATGACCCGGGTTTCGCGGTTATTGAGTACCACGGTGTTCATGTCCCGCTGGGCGTGCAGCGCCAGTTCTTCACTGCCTTTGGCGTCCTCGAAGCGCAGCTCGTTATAGCCTTCCCCTTTATGGGTTTTGGAACGGAAGGTCATCTGGGTTTTGCTGCCCGGCAGGTCCCCTGGCGGGAGATTGCTGGCGTGGTAAGTGCGC
>NZ_LOIC01000028.1:460-747 GCF_001684335.1 Photorhabdus namnaonensis | reverse complement strand
CCATCACCGGTTTGGGTAACGGGGCCGGGCGCCAGTGCTGATTGTCGGGAATGAAGGTGAAGTCGTTGCTCAGGGTGGTGCCGCTCTCCCCGGCGGTCTGCTCCAGCGCCTGCGGCTGGCTGCCCCGGTGGGTGACGCCGACCAGCTGCCAGCGCCGGTTGAGGTCAGGCCGGGGATGGTGAGTCAGGGTGAACAGCACGCCGGGCTGCATGGTGGCGGCGTTACTTTCCCCGTCGCCGGTCAGGGCGTTGTTGCGCAGGGCTTCCAGCCGGTAGCGGGTGAAATCC
>NZ_LOIC01000028.1:0-439 GCF_001684335.1 Photorhabdus namnaonensis | reverse complement strand
GCCCAGGCCGGGTTTTTGAAGGTGTAATCTTTGAGCTCGACCACCGCCGGTCGCACCTGCGCCTGGCGGGTCAGCCGGGTAATGCACAGCTGCTGGGCCTGTTCAGCCTCTTCGGGGTGATAGGGCAGCACCGGGCCTGTGACGACAGAGCCCGCATCGTCGGCAAACACCAGGGTGTTTTTATTGCCGGTGAACTCAAAGAAGTAAAAAATCCCCTCTTCGGCGGTGAGCCGTTGCAGGAATTCAAAATCGGTTTCGCGGTACTGGACGCAGAACTCCCGTTCCGGGTGGGGATTGCGCAGACTGAACGCCACATTCCGGACGCCGTTCTCTTTGAGCAGGGTGGTGATAATGGTTTTGATATCCTGCTGCTGAAAAATCCGGGCATTCTGGCGCAGGGTGGCGCGCCACATATCGGGCCGGATGGTCATGTCATAGC
>NZ_LOIC01000027.1 GCF_001684335.1 Photorhabdus namnaonensis | reverse complement strand
CGGAGGCCAGCGTAAATCCGTCATAAAGACGGTGGCGGCCTGAGAAGTGGGAAGCCTCGCCGTTTTTACGGCGGGGAGCAGTCACAACAAATCTATGCAGTAGACTTCATCCGAAAACGCATGAAATCTTTATAAAATAAAGCAGTTAACAATCAACAAATAACGAAAATTTCATGAACAGATCTTATTTTTCAACCATTGACTAATCTCCCGTAACGCCTTATTGAAACTGTTATAAACAGGCGTTGTCGGAATAGCCAGTAACTTACTATCCATTGATGACATTGCTATCAGCTTAGACTCTTCTTTCGGGCTGAAAATATCATTCTGCCAGTAACCCGCTAACATAGGAACGGAACAACGCCGACCTAGCAAACCTTGTTTTTTAAGGGAGTAACAACCGAGTTCGAGGCGAAATGCATTTTCATCCACATTATAGATACCCAACCTGCTAGCAAACATATCAAGGTGCATCGAAGGTGAATTTTGTTGACGTTCAACGCTATTGAGCCACTCATGAACAATAGCGCCAAGAGTCGCAACGCCCTTGATACGTTTAGATTCCAAATAGGCCAACCGGACGGCAATATTGGCGCCAAAGCGAAAACCAAATAGACCAATCCTGGTGTGGTCAATCCAGGGAATTTCATCCAGTTGATGAATGATTTGTTGATGGAGAATACAGGTATCCTGTGTCAGCTTAAGACGTGAAGAGTAACCAATCGAGGGCATATCCACAGTTAACATCGCAAATCCAAGCGGCGCCAGATAATCACGGAATAGCCGGTAATAATCGCTTTGCAAATTATCCAAACTGCCACAAACCAAAATAGTTGGAGAAGGTCTTTGCAATTGCTGAGGCAGATGAAGGAAACCGGTCACACAACCGCCTTCCTTGAGTTTGAACTCAATTTTCCTCAACTGATAGTCAGAGCAACGAGCCGCATTTTCATAAGCTTTATTGGCTAAAACAACAGCCTGCTGAGACAACTCGTCACCCTTAAGATGGGGATAACCGGCGACACTATACAAATTCGCCGCTTTCAACCAGAAATTGCCGGCTTCCGGGATCTGTTCCGCCTGCAACGCTTTCTGTTGCCACAACATCGCCTGATGCGACCACTCAAAAACCCAGTTACCTTTGCGATAACCAATCACAGTATCCAGTAAATTATCATCACTGCGCTGCGCGTTTGTCATGGCAATCCGGCACAACACTTCTTCTATTTCAAGCGGATCAATTTCTCGCCAAATCCACATCAGCCGGTTAATCATACGATACCAACTACCATGACTATTACCATCCAATGTACTGTAATTACCCGCAATTAACCGGGGATGGCGGTGCTTTACCAGTGTGGAAGTTTCCTGATGCTTTTGTCTCGGCTTAAAAAGTGATTCTGAAAGGTTTCGGTTTGCCATAACAAATGTTGATTTTATTTACCTTCACAAATTGGCGGAACGAATGCCACAGCCATATCCCAGGGTTGCTCGATCCAAGTATTTTGAGGAATATCAACAACATAATCATCAACCAGAGGTCGGCCCGCCGGCTTTGCAAAGATAGTCACAAAATGGGCTTTGGGATACATTTCACGGATGGCTTGAGCGGTTCCTCCAGTATCAACCAAATCATCCACAACGATGAAACCTTCACCATCACCTTCCGCTTTTTTCAGAACATGTAGCTCACGTTGATTATTATGGTCATAGCTGGAAATACAGACTGTATCTACATGACGAATACCCAATTCACGCGCTAAAAGCGCGCCGGGTACAAGACCACCGCGACTCACGGCAATGATGCCTTTCCACTGTTCGACAGGGAGTAAACGTTGCGCCAATTTACGGGCATGTATTTGCAACGTATCCCAGGTTACGACATATTTTTCGCTCATAAAAATTGATCCCGACAACTTAAGAATACTTTAGAAAAGCACCTCGCAAAAAAAGTTGCGCGAATTATAGTGACTTAGGTCGGTAAAAACTAGCGGAAACAGGGAATCGACGAATCGTATTATTCTTAACAAAAGTAAAGTGGTATTCTGAACCCAATAACATCATGGCGTTAAGCGCTCATCATATAGAAACTTAATTGAGATGCAGTCATAGGAGATTCGTCGTGTCAGAACTATCACAATTATCCCCTCAACCTCTATGGGACATCTTTGCCAAGATCTGCTCTATTCCTCACCCTTCTTACCATGAAGAAGCTCTGGCAACCCATATTGTTCAATGGGCGCAAGAAAAAGAGTTGCACGTTGAACGAGATCAAGTCGGCAATATTCTGATCAGAAAGCCCGCCAGTAAAGGGTTGGAAAATCGTAAAGCGGTTGTTCTGCAAGCACATCTTGATATGGTGCCGCAGAAAAACAACGATACAGCGCACGATTTCATTGAAGATCCTATCCGTCCTTATATCGATGGTGAATGGGTTACTGCCCAGGGAACAACATTGGGGGCTGATAATGGTATTGGCCTGGCATCAGCATTGGCTGTACTGGCTGATGACAATGTAAAACATGGCCCGCTAGAAGTTTTATTGACCATGACAGAGGAAGCCGGAATGGATGGCGCTTTTGGCCTGCAACCGGGCTGGCTGCAAGCGGATATCTTAATCAATACCGATTCAGAAGAAGAAGGAGAAATCTACATGGGTTGTGCTGGAGGTATCGATTTTACCACCACGTTAGCATTAACTCGTGAAGCTGTTCCGGCTAACTATAAGACAGTAAAATTGATCATCAAAGGTTTAAAAGGCGGGCATTCCGGTTGTGATATTCATGTAGGGCTAGGCAATGCCAACAAACTACTGGCACGCTTCCTTGCCGCCCATACTCAGGAATTGGGGCTAAAACTGCTCGACTTCCAGGGCGGTACGCTGCGTAATGCCATTCCTCGTGAAGGCCATGTTATTGTTGCTATCCCTGCCGATAAAGCAACGCAGCTTACCCAATTGAAAGATAAGTACTTGGATATACTGAAAAATGAGTATGCCGTCGTTGAGAAAAACCTGACTGTATTACTGGAAGAGATCGAAACCGATATTCTGGCATTAACTGATGATTGCCAAAACCGTTTTATCTCATTGCTAAACAGTACTCCCAATGGTGTTATCCGTATGAGTGATGTCATCAAAGGTGTGGTAGAGACCTCGCTAAACGTGGGTGTTGTCGCAATGGAACAAGATAAGGTAAATCTCATTTGCTTAATCCGTTCGCTTATCGACAGCGGCAAATCCTATATCATAGGAATGCTATCTTCGCTGGCTAAACTGTCAAATGCTGAGATTTCCGCTAAAGGTGATTATCCGGGCTGGCAGCCAGATGCAAGTTCTCCGGTAATGCACTTAGTACGTGAAACTTATCAACAGTTATTCGATAAGATACCTAATATTATGGTGATCCACGCAGGGTTGGAATGTGGCTTATTCAAGAAACCTTATCCTGATATGGACATGGTATCTATCGGGCCAACCATTACGGGCGCTCACTCTCCTGACGAACAAGTGCACATCAAGAGTGTCGGGCAATATTGGCAACTGCTCACTGCAATTCTGAAAGCCATTCCCGAAAAGGCTTAATCAGCTCTCCCCTGCCTTGACGTGATGGCAGGGGAATTACCATTCAAATAAAAGCTGCCGATCAATTTGTGGGTCCTGTAAAGTGACGTGCAAACCGACCAAACGAACACCACGCCCTTCTCGCCGAGATATCCATGTTTTTTCAGCCAGTTGGAGTAAATCTGATTTATCCAATAATGGGTGAACATGCTCCTGAGTTGTCAGTTGAAAATCATCAAATTTCAGTTTAATCCCCTGACGGGCAATCCGCAGATCAGGTTTAACTTTACTTAATCGTTCTTCTAATTCCTGATACAAACTGTCTATCAATTCTGTACATTGTTCCCAATGGTGAATATCTCTCGCAAGTGTCCGCTCCACACCAATTGATTTTCGCAGACGGTCTGGATTCACCAATCGCTCATCAATACCATGACAACGATCCCAAAGTACCTGACCAAATTTCCCCAACTGTTTCACCAAAACAATGACGTCATATTTTTGTACATCAGAACAGATTTCCAGCCCCATATTAGCCAACCGTTGTACCGTAACTTTGCCAACCCCCGGAATTTTTCGCAAAGGTAAAACCTTAACAAAATCGGCCACTCGATCTGGAGGAATGACATACTGCCCATTAGGCTTATTAATATCAGAAGCTATTTTTGCCAAAAATTTCACTGGCGCAATACCGGCTGATGCCGTCAATTGTAATTCATCAAAAATGGCTTTACGGATCTCCTGTGCGATAAGCGTAGCAGATCCATAACAATGATGACTATCAGTGACATCCAGATAAGCTTCATCCAATGACAAAGGTTCTATCAGCTCAGTATAACGAGAAAATATCTGACGGATATGCAGGGAAACCTCCCTATACAGCGCCATACGCCCCGGAAGAACCTTAAGCTGAGGACAGAGTTTCAACGCCATCGCAGTAGACATTGCACTACGTACCCCAAAACGACGGGCAGGATAATTAGCTGTACTAATAACACCCCGCTTATCTGCACTGCCGCCCACAGCGATGGGAATATGACGAAGTGACGGATCATCACGCATTTCAATAGCTGCGTAGAAACAATCCATATCAACATGAATAATCTTTCGCATACTGCTTTAGCCTATCAACGATAACTGTATAAATATACATAAAAATAGACTCAAGAGCAATCTAGTAACAACTTTGAAAACATCTTGAGCAACAAAATAATTAATTAATACCGTTATTAACTTTCTACTGCCCGACTCCTTGCGTTAAGTGACCTATCCTGTAAGTGCAACTTTTCTATTTAACGACACTCCAAGGATGCTCATAACAATGAAAAATAGCGGGAAACCACAAAAAACCTCAGCTACAGCGACTATACAGCCAATTAATCGCACTCTTCATTACGCTTTATCAAGCATAATTATGCTGAGTACTGGCCTGCCAGGTTATCTGGCTGCACAGGAAAATGAAGAGCAAAAATCAAAAGAAAAATCGGAAAAATCAGAGAAAATCATCACGCTTTCTACACTTTCTGTTATTGGCGGATTGAATAACAGCGTTAGCGCCGGAAGCTCAGTATTGAAAAAAGAGGATATTGAACGTACCCAGGCAGATAATATCGCCGAATTGCTTGATCAACTTCCCGGCGTTTCCATGTCAGGATCGCCTCGTCCAGGAGGCCAAACTTTGAATATCTGGGGAATGGGTGATACCGAAGACGTTAAAGTCACCTTGGATGACGCACCGAAAGGCTTCGAGAAATATCGCCAAGGTTCCATCTTTATTGAACCCGAATTAATCAAGCGAGTCGATGTCGATAAAGGCCCGCATAATCTACTTGATGGTAATGGCGGATTTGGCGGAACAGTTAAAGTTGTCACCAAAGATGCCAGTGATTTATTACAGCCAGGAGAAGATTTTGGCGGATTACTGAAATACAGTTATCACACCAATGACCGCCAAAATATTTATAGCAGCGCAGTTTATGGCCGGACAATAGAAGGCTTCGCTGACGGCCTGTTATATATGAGCAAACGAGATGGCGGCAATATTAAACGACCGGATGGTACCCGTTTTGCGTTCTCTAAAAGTGATCAGGCTTCCTATTTACTGAAAACGAATTTTTACCTGAACGATGCTAATACATTGACACTTTCTGCGATGCGTTCTGATTCTGATGGTTGGCAGCCTTGGGCGGCAAAACGTGATGAAATAGCCGTTCCGTCAGAATCCGACGTTGAAAAATATGGTTGGAATGAAGCCTGGCGCCGGAAGTTGGTTTATCGTGATCAAACAGACCAAAATTACACAGCTAAATGGAATATTGCACCGGAAGATAATCCCTTACTTAATCTGACAGCAACTTATGCTTATTCCAAAACAGAACAGCATGATAAACGCTCTAAAAAAGCCCACAGCGGTTTTCTTGGCTCATTAGGAAATGAAAGCTGGATCGACTATGTGGATCACCTAGTAGATATAAATAATGAAAGTACTTTTATAACCGGACCGATAGAACACACATTATTAGCTGGAGTTCGTTGGCATAAAAATCAACGCAATACTCTTATTCACGATAAGAGTAAAGACAAAAATCCTGATTATAACTACGGCTATTTTCAACCAAGCTATATGCCATCAGGAGAGCAAAGAATTAATAGTTTCTATTTGCAGGATTCAATGGTTATCGGCAGTGTTACTGTGACACCCGGTGTTCGCTATGACCATATCACCAATACGGGGAAGCCAAATATCGCGGCAATCTACAACCATAGTTCGCCAAATATCGGGCACGATTACAGCAGTGTTACTTATACCGGCTGGTCTCCCCATTTAGGTATTATGTGGAAGGCGACTAATCATCTTTCTCTATTTTCTGATATCAGCCGTACATGGCGTGCTCCATTAGTAGATGAACAATATGAAGTACAATCCGCCCGTACCAATACTACTGGCAGTAGCCGTAATCTGGATGTAGAAAGAATAACGGGATTGAGAGCAGGTATAATATTGGATTTCGACGATTTGATCTTGGAACGAGATAATTTGCAAATCCGCACAACACTATTCCATAACCGCGGCAAAAATGAAATATTTGTCCGCCGTGGAGTGATGTGTCGGGCGCAGATCAACAATAAATCATCAAGTTGTGAGAAACCAATATCCAACTACCGTAATTTACCGGGATACACAATTCAGGGGCTGGAAATCGAAACTTTCTATAACAGCAATTATTTATTCGGCAAATTCTCTTATTCAACTATGCGTGGTCAGAGAGATGCTTCACCACGCGATCCTTGGGGCAATAAAACATGGATTGCTGAAATCCCACCAACTGCCGCTCACACTATGCTAGGTGTAAAAATCCCTCAGTGGCAAATGACAATGGGATGGACTGGTGATTTCATCCGTAAGCAAGATCGTTCTCCTACAAGCGGTGATCCAGAAGCAAGTTACTGGGCACTAAAAAAAAGCAAAGGTTATGCACTGCATGGTTTATTCGCCAGTTGGCAACCTACTTTCTGGCAAGGTCTTGAAGCACGTGTCACGGTAAATAACCTGTTTAATCGTGATTATCGCCCATACCTCGGTGAATCAGTTTCTGGGATTGGACGCAATATTAAATTTAGTATCTCCCAGAAGTTCTGATTTCTCACCTGATAGTTCCCTCTACATATGAGGGAACTCACTTAAGGCCAACAGCTTGACAGACGCCCACATATAAAAATAATAATCATTATCATCTTCCTAAGTTATTGGAAATCATAATGGCAGCCCAGAAAGCCATTCCTGAAATTAATAGTTTTGCGCAACAATTTTACTTTGAACATCATGACTGGTTATACCACTGGCTACGCCAAAAAGTCCCTTGCTCCTGTCATGCGGAAGATCTCACTCAGGACACTTTCCTGAATGTTCTATCAAATTCAAATTTGTCAGACATCCGCCAACCACGGCCTTTTCTGGCGACCATAGCTCGCTGCCTGGTTGCCAACTATTACCGTCGAATAAAAACCGAAGAGAGTTTGGAATATATAAACTCGACACTAGCAATAACCATGCCTTCTGCGGAAAGCAGAATCGACACATTTGAACAGCTTGAAAAACTGGATATCACTCTTAATAAACTCCCTGGCCGGGTAAAACAAGCTTTTCTACTAGCACAGCTACAAGGTCTGCGTTATAGCGAAATCGCTGATCAACTTCAGGTTTCTTCCTGTTCAGTAAAGCAGTATTTGTAACGAGCACATAACAAATGTAAAAAAACTCAAATTCTCACTTAAAATTCAAAAAACCGTGTTACATTCAAAATTGATTTCACAATGAAATCATTAACAAAACTAATAATTTCAATTTGACTATAACTGGATATTATGGAGAAAACGATGCGACACGGAATTACCGCTGCAATCCTACTTTGCTGTTCTGCCAGCACTTTTGCAACAATACCACAAATTATCGCTCATCGTGCGGGTACCAGTGACGCACCTGAAAATACCGAGTACGCAATTTCTAAATCCCTGGAGAATAAAGCAGATGCTATTTGGATCACTGTTCAGCTTTCAAAGGATAGTATTCCAGTACTCTACCGTCCATCAGACCTAAATAGCTTGACCAATAAAAGTGGACTTGTTTCCGCATATAAAGCCAGTCAATTAGCTAAATTTGACGCCGGTTACAAATTTGGCCCTGATAATCATCATCCATTCCGTAATAAAGGATTAGGTATTCCAACATTAGAACAAGTCTTAAAAAAATACCCGGATACTTTCTTCTATATTGATTTGAAATCACCAGACGCAGATCCAGCACAGCAGGCCAAAGCGCTTGAGAAAGTGCTGACCAAACAAAAAGCGCTTGCTCGTACCCGTTTCTATTCTACCGATGAAACTTACCTTAACGCATTACCAGCAACAATTCAGCGTTTTGAAAGTCGTGATAAAACCCGCACCATGCTGGCAAATATTACAATGGCTCATCAGTGCGATATTCCTGAAAATACCGACACCGCTCGCTGGTATGGTTTGGAAATGCGTCGTAACGTCGAAGTTGTTGAGAAATATACTCTTGGTGAAGCACGTTCCAAATCAGTATTGTCATGGGATAAGGAAGCAATGGAGTGTTTCCGTGCTAAAGGTGGCGCTAACATCATTCTCTTTGGCATTAAAACAGAGGAAGATTTCAAACAAGCTAAAGAGCTTGGTGCCGACGGTGTGCTGGTGGATTCACCCAAGCTATTCAGTACCTTTAAAACAAAATAAGAATTGGGGGTTCCCAGAAAGAAACTCCTCAGTCATCCTTTTGAAGGAACCCTTTTCCCATACAAGCTAAACCCGCGCTCTTCCGCGGGTTTTTTCTGCTAAACCACACTTTCCAAGCCCAAGATGAAATTTTTAATAATCAATCTCCAATTTCTTTAAGCGTGAAATCAATGTCGTTGGGTTCATTCCCAATAATTTTGCTGCGCCATCATCACCAAAAATTTTCCCCTTGCATTGTTTAACGGCAAGAGAGAAATTTTTAATTTCCAATTCTTTCAGTTGCCGCATGGTCAGCACGACTTCAATTTGTTGAAATTTATTGTGAATATTCTGATGCGTAATTTCATTTTGCTGTTGATCTTGTTCTAACAAATATCTGAAGGAAACAGTGCCTTGTTTCGCTATAATTAACGCGCGTTCAATGACATTTTGCAATTCACGAATATTACCAGGCCAGTCATATTGCTGTAGTTCTAAAATATGCCTTTGTGAAAATGGTAGATAATTAATTTTACGCTTATCACAAATCAACTTAGTAAAATGCGTAACCAAAAGTGGAATATCTTCTTTACGGTCACGTAAAGCTGGTGAATAAATCGGGAATACATTTAAACGGAAATAGAGGTCTTCACGAAAGCGCTTGTGTTTAACTTCTTCTTTTAAATTGCGGTTGGTGGCGGCAATAATCCGCACATTCACATGTCGCGTTTTTTCTTCGCCAACCCGCTCAAAAGTTCCTTCCTGCAATACACGCAGCAGTTTACTTTGTAGCTCGATAGGAATTTCGCCAATTTCATCTAAAAACAGCGTACCCTGATCTGCCAATTCAAAACGTCCGGCACGGTCACGCACAGCCCCAGTAAATGCACCTTTGACATGTCCGAAAAATTCACTTTCAAACAGTTCCGAAGGAATGGCGGCACAATTGACTCGAATAAGTGGTTGCTGTTGACGGTGACTGGATTGGTGAATAGCACGAGCAATCAGTTCCTTGCCTGTACCTGATTCACCATAAATCATCACATTAGCATCAGTTGGGGACACCACCTTGATTTTTTCAATAATCTGTAAAATGGATGCACTACTGCCAATAATTTCATCATATTGATTTTCATGTAAAATTTCCTCTTGCAGATATTCATTTTGCTGTTCAAGTCGACTTTTTAAATCTTGTAGCTCTTCAAGGGCATGGGTTAATTGTTTTTCGGTATTCAGTCGATCGGTAATATCGCGAAACACCACTACCGCGCCAATAATTTCACCATCACGAATCACCGGAGTACTGGTAAATTCCACCGGAAAGCAACTGCCGTCACGACGCCAAAAAACTTCCTGAACCCCTTCATGCACAATACCGTCATGCACCGCCGCATAAATCGGGCACTCTTCTTCAGGATAGGGTTCGCCATTTTCACGGGTATGGTGATGAATCTTATGGATATTGTCACTCAATACATCTTCAGGTCGCAGCCCCAACATTTTAGCCCCGACAGGGTTAATAAAAGTACACAAGCCTTGTTTGTTAATACTGTAAATACCGTCACCGACTGAACTCAGCAATAAATGCTTGCCTGTGTCGGAGTCAATAAGTAGCTCTTGTAAGGCTTGCGATTCTTTTAAACCTGCACAAATGGCTTTATCAGTATTTTTATTGAGTTGGCGCAGTTCTAAATCTTTGACATCCACCAGTGACCATATCAGCAAGGTTTTATTTTTATAGGGCAATGAAACAGAAGTAATATCCAATTGGATTTTTTCACCGTTTTTATCAAAGATATACAGCTCATTGTTCCAAGCCCACCCTTTCGCCAAAGCGCCTTCGGTAAACGCCACAAGATACGGCAGTTGTCTGAAATGACCAAAAATGGAAGTCACCGTTTTTTGAATAATTTCATGACGTTCATATTGTAATAATCGGGTGGCGCTAATATTCACATCAATAAACTGGTTTTGATGTGGGTCCAATACAATTAATGCCTGTGACGTGTGTTCAAATACCAACGGGCGAGTCGAGTCTTCATAAACTACCCAGTCTGAGATAAAGTCAGTCGTATTCATACTATACCCGTCATCTTTCAAGTTGCCTCTTTGTTGGCTGCACTCGCTCACCCCGGTCACATAGTTCGCTATGCTCCCGGGGATTCACTCCCTTGCCGTCGCGATGCATCTTTAAATCCATAGGGTATATGAAGTTTCATAATTTAAGCTATGAAATTTCATAATACTACGAAAAATCCTAATTCCCTAGTAGTTCAATTTATCTCCATGAAAAATATTTTTATAAAAATTAAATGATATTTTTCAATGTGATAAGAATTAACTTCCGTTCCAAAATATAACTTGGCACAGCTCTCGCATTAATACAATCAGACTAGACTACATGTTGGTTCATTCCCAAATAACATTGAACTAGGAGGCTGCTATGCCAAACATTGATATCGAACAATATAAAGACGGCGATTTTCTCGTTGATTATGAAGAAAAAGTGTTTGAGGACGTCAAAGCCCTGCCGGGTGAAAAAGCATTGGTGACTTTCCATACCGTTGCATTTGAGGGATCAATTGGCTTGGTCAATGTGTTACAGGCAAAACGTTTGTTGCGCAAAGGCTTTGAAACCAAAATTTTGCTTTACGGCCCAGGCGTGCAATTGGGTGTACAACGCGGTTTTCCAACTTTAGGGGCGGAAGCTTTTCCGGGCCATTTAGCCGTCAATAATCAGTTGAAAGCCTTTATGGCAGAAGGCGGCGAAGTCTATGCCTGCCGTTTTGCGTTGCAAGCGATGTATGGTCAAACCGAAAAAGCGCTTATTCCGGGAATTCGGCCAATTAATCCATTGGATGTGATGGATTTAAGACTGCTGATGCGTCGCGACAATGCCTTAATCATTGATACCTGGACTGCCTAAGTAAACATAAACTATAAGGGGATAAGGTTATGAACCGAATCATTAAAGCTGCCGCGGTGCAATGTAGCCCAGTGCTTTATAGCCAAGCCGCAACAGTAAAAAAAATCTGTGACATTATTCTAGAGCTTGGAAAACAGGGAGTGCAATTTGCAGTCTTTCCTGAAACCGTCGTGCCTTATTACCCTTATTTCTCCTTTGTACAACCGCCATTTGCTATGGGCAAAGAACATTTAAAGCTGTTGAATGAATCGGTGGTTGTCCCTTCCGAAGCAACTTTAGCGATTGGTCAAGCCTGCCTTGAAGCCAACATGGTGGTGTCGATTGGCATTAATGAACGCGCGGGCAGTACGATTTATAACGCGCAACTGTTATTTAATGCCGACGGTTCAATCATTCAGCATCGCCGCAAAATTACCCCAACTTACCATGAACGAATGGTGTGGGGACAAGGCGACGGCAGTGGTTTACGCGCCATTAATTCTGCGGTGGGACGTATTGGTTCGCTGGCATGTTGGGAACATTACAACCCGTTGGCACGGTTTGCTTTGATGGCTGATGGTGAGCAAATTCATGCGGCCATGTTTCCCGGTTCGTTGGTAGGGCAAGTCTTTGCCGATCAAATCCGCGCCACCATTCAACACCATGCTTTAGAATCCGGCTGTTTTGTGGTCAATGCCACCGCATGGCTGCATCCCGAACAACAACAGCAAATTATGCAGGATACCGGCTGTAATATCGGTCCAATTTCAGGAGGATGTTTTGCCGCCATCGTTTCTCCCGAAGGCAAACTCCTGGCTGAACCGATCACACAAGGTGAAGGTTATTGCATTGCCGATCTGGACTTTAGCCTGATTGATAAACGCAAACGCATGATGGATTCGATTGGACATTACAGCCGTCCTGAATTGCTCAGCTTATTGATTGATCGTCGTCCAACACAGGTATTACACGAACTGAAAGTTGAAACATCAACTCAAAGTCATCTCGAAAAGCTCTCAAAGTTTAATGAAGAACATGCCGAAACCGTATTGATGTAAACCCGATCGATAGGGGGTTAAAGATGTCTGCAACACAACTATTAACCAATTTGCAATTATTAACCGACTTGCAATGTAATGGTCTGAACTGGGAAGGCGATTTTGGCTTGTCCCGTAAAGGCGGCGCAGGGCCAAGCGATCATAAGGCGCTGAGCCTTGGCGGGCAGACCATGATGATTCCTGTGCTGAACCTTGCGGCACAAGATTCTCCCTACACCGCAAAGCCTGAACCGCACTCTGACAAGGTGATTGTCTTTAAAAACCGGATTCCTGTAGCGACCTTAACCGCACCTGCACGACCACGTTTTTATGATTTAAAAACCGCCGAAGGCATTGCCTACGAACAAATTGCGACCTTACATAGCCGTGATGTGTTGGCGACAACGGTGTTACAGCATTGCATTCGTATGAAGGATAAGGCAACTGCCTGCCAATTTTGCTCGATTAATCAGTCTCTACAAGAGGGTCGAACCTTGCCCCGTAAACGCCCGGAACAATTGGCTGAGGTAGCGAAAGCAGCCGTTGAACTGGATGGCGTCAAGCAAATGGTAATCACCACAGGTACGCCAAACACGGGAGATCGCGGCGCCAAAATTTTATATGACTCAGTTAAAGCGATTAAGGCGCAAGTAGATTTGCCGATACAGGTACAGTGCGAACCACCCGATGATTTTGTCTGGTTTCAACGTCTAAAAGATGCAGGCGCGGTGTCGATCGGCATGCACCTTGAGGCGGTAAGCGAACGTGTACGACAGAAAATTATGCCGGGCAAAGCCGAAGTATCGTTGGAAAAATATTTTGCGGCATTTGAGGCAGCCGTTGAGGTGTTCGGTCGAGGGCAGGTCAGTACCTACATTTTGGCAGGATTGGGCGATACCGAACGGGAAATCGTGGAGATGACCGCCAAACTGACTGAAATTGGGGTATATCCATTCGTGGTACCGTTTGTACCGATTCGAGGCACACCATTAGAACATCACCCTAAACCTGATCAAGCTTTTATGCAGTCGCTCTATCCGAAAATTGGCCGGCAACTCAAGCAACAGGGTTTGAACTCAGAAAATACTCAAGCAGGCTGTGCTAAATGTGGCGCTTGCTCTTCGCTGAAAGCGTATGAATAAGGAGAATGTGATATGGAACTTTCTCACTATCCTTGGCTGCTTGAGCAAAATAAAGGGCTGAAACAATTTGTTAGCGATGACATTGCTATCAAAATTGTGTCGGAAGATTGGGAGCGTCGCCAATATTATCGTTTGCGTGAAATGACCTTTCGCGATGAACAGAAAATCTTGCAAGAAGATCGTGACGAATACGACGTTAAAGCATTAGGCATTGTTGCCATTGAGAAAATGTTTGGTGAACATGACCGAGTGATTGGCGCAGTACGGATTTTCCCGGATGGCGAACAGACATGGTATGGCGGGCGTTTATGCGTCGAACCTTTATATCGACGTCGCCATATCATTGGCAAAGCGTTAATTAATACCGCGGTATCGACCGCCAAAAACCTGGGATGCCGTACTTTTTTAGCCACCGTGCAAAGTCAAAATGAACACTATTTCCAAAGGTTGTGTTGGGATAGTTTGCGCCAATTGACCGTTGCCAACATTCCACATGTGCTGATGCAGGCACAGATTGAAAACTATCCGTTACCGCATGTCCCGATGCAAACCTATATGCAGAAGGAGGCGCAATGATGGAACTCAATCAACTACTCGAAATGTTAAAACATACGCCTGCTATGCAGTCCAAACAGACGATTGCTCACCATGTTTCAATTAATACAACTTGCCATGTGGATTCATTGGATAGCTTATATGCCTATCCCGGAGATGACACGGCGGCAGTGCCGCTGAATGGTCAATATATATTGCATGCCTGTGAAGGCATGTTACCCAGTTTTGTTGCCGATCATCCTTATTTTGCCGGATGGTCAGCGGTCATGGCGAATATTAGTGATA
Source organism: Photorhabdus namnaonensis (assembly GCF_001684335.1). Lineage (GTDB taxonomy): Bacteria > Pseudomonadota > Gammaproteobacteria > Enterobacterales > Enterobacteriaceae > Photorhabdus > Photorhabdus namnaonensis. The sequence continues at coordinate 5,151 of NZ_LOIC01000027.1, read as the reverse complement.
TTGCCGCAATGGGTGGCCGGGCATTATCAGTGGTGAATAGCTTTTGGCATACCAGTAGCGAAAGTGCCCAGTTGTTAATGCAAGGTATACAGGATGCTTGCAACGCTTATGGTGTGCTATTGGTCGGTGGGCATACCAATATTGGCGTAGTTTATCAGCCCACTCTATCAGTTGCGATTCAAGGCATAGCGCGAAAACTACTCTCAGTATTGCATGTCAAACCACAACAAAAAATTCTGATCGCTTTAAATCTAAAAGGGCGATTCCACCCCAATACCACTTATTGGAAATGCTTTGAGCGTGTGCCTGACCGCATTTTACAGTCACAAATTGCCTTGTTGCCGCAATTGGCGGAGGCAAATCTGGCTCATGCCGCCCGTGATATTAGCAATGCCGGTATTTTAGGCAGCCTGTTAATGCTACTCGAAGCGACAGCATCGGGGGCACAGATCAACTTAGATGCCATTCCCAAACCTGATGATGTGGACTGGTTTAAATGGCTACAAATTTTCCCCAGTTTTGGTTTTTTACTGACGGCCGATGCAAATGGATGTGAAGCAATAATCGAGCTGTTTCACCGTCAGGACATTGCCTGCGCGGTGATTGGCGAAACCAATGCCTGTGGTGTGGTTGCCGTGCAACAACAAAAGCGGCGCGACATATTTTGGGATTTTAACCGCCAAGTATTCACCGGTTTTTGTTATGCCGATGCTTTAAAAAAGTTACAGGCTCAATCCATACCGATTAAATCTAAAAGTCAGCAGGAGTCGATGTTATGCCCAGTGTGAATTTTACTGTGAAATGGCCTAATGGGGAGCTGATTCAATATTACTCACCCTCAACAGTGATTTATGAATACCTGTCCATTGGTCAACGTTACCCAAGTACCGAGTTCTTACATCAGGTTGAAAATGGTCTACATGCCGCCTCGGAAAGGGTACGGGCGCGTTATGGCTTTTTCTGTAGTTCGGCCGTGGACAATCTGGCGATTATTAAACGCCAAGCCAAGTTCTTCGGGCTAAGCCCGGAAGAGCAAATTGAAATTATTGAAATGAAGAATCAATGAGAGGGATATTCCATGCTAAGTATCCAAAATCAAATGTTACAGCCAAATTACGATGTGGTCATTGTTGGTGGTGGTCAGGCTGGTTTATGTATCAGTCACTATTTGCAAAAAGCGGGCATTAACCATGTGGTATTGGAAAAAGAATCCGAATTAACCCATAGCTGGCGTCATAAACGTTGGGACAATTTTACCCTGGTGACACCGAACTGGCAGTGTCTATTGCCTGAACATCCTTATCAGGGGAACGACCCTGACGGCTTTATGAAAAAGCCTGAAATTGTGGCATATCTTGACGAATTTATTGAAAAGACTCATCCTCCCGCCATTTTAAATATTCAGGTAGAACATGTGAAAAAAGCGGCGGCACATGAGTTTGTCATTAAAACCAATCACGGTATAACCACAGCCAAACAGCTTGTCGTCGCAGCCGGTGGGTATCACACCCCGATTTATCCAAAATTAAGCGCTCCCCTGCCTAAACATGTGAAAGTGATGCATTCGGAAGAATATTTAAATGCAGATCAACTGCCTGAAGGTGCTGTATTGGTCGTCGGATCAGGTCAATCCGGAGCACAGATTGCCGAAGATTTACATCTGGCAGGCAAAAAAGTCTATTTATCGACAGGCAACGCACCCCGTTGTGCCCGCTTCTATCGTGGCAAAGATGTGGTGAAATGGCTGTTTGATATGGGGTATTACGAAACTACCGTCGAAAATCATCGCTATAGTGAAGAAGTGCGTAACAGCACCAACCACTATGTCACCGGGCGTGACGGCGGGCGCGATATTGACCTACGTAAATTTGCCTTAGAAGGTATGCAACTGTTCGGACATTTTAATGACTTTAAAGAGGGTCAATTCTGGTTTAGACCAGATTTATCGGAAAACCTGAACCTTGCCGATACCACTTACAATCGCATTAATGCCTCGATTGATGAGTATTTAAAGAAAAACAATATTGCAACCGACGAACCCGCGTCGGTATATCAACCGGTTTGGCAGCCTGAGCAGGAAATCACACACATTGACTTAGTAAAAGAAAATATCACCTCAGTGATTTGGTGTATTGGTTTTAAACCAGATTATTCATGGATTGATTTAGATATTTTTCAAGCCAATGGTTATCCAAAACATAACCGCGGTATTACCATTGATCCAGATGTCACATTTATTGGTTTGCCGTGGTTATATACATGGGGTTCTGGACGTTTTCTCGGGATCGATCAGGATGCCGCCTATGTGGCGCAGCATATTGAGCAACAAATAAATCAGCAAAACATGCATATATTATCTACTTTAATTAAAGGCGCTAAATCTGCAATCAAAGATAAAAGAATATCTCAAATGTGAAATTCCTAACTTCACCTGACAGAATATTTTTAAATTCTTATTTTTTCAATAAAAGTCCGGTTGTAAAAACGGGGGGACCATAGATTTTTGCGCTCTCCTATGGAAGCCCCTCAATTTGACAATCAATTTAATCGAGGATCTAAAATATCTATTACTTTAGCTAAGACTTCATCAACGCTCCACATAAGCATCCATCACAGGCTGACGATTATCCTTATTACCTGTCAAACTTAATGAGGTTCCTGTCATACCGTGAAAACCATTGGTAAAAGCAACGACTCGACAACGTTGGGTTACTTTACGCGCAAGCTTAATCGCCGATTCAACAACACTGGTACCAGTCGGTGAAGTGAACTGTAATTTATAGGTCAACCCTCTGGGCACCAGAATGTTTTCTTGAAAAGCAGTGATAAAGTCTTTTTTCGCTTTAGTGTGCAAATCCAATGCACCTTGAATACCATCTTCATTGATGTACTGAAATACAGCCAGTTTTAGTGCTTGATGGTTATGCCCATAATTCAACGCCCCTGCACAACTGAGAAAATCAAGATATGGCGAGCCATTTTGGTCATATAAATAGGAACCGGAGGCTCTATGGAATACTTTATGAAAATTTCGGCAATAGGAACGTACTTCTGATTCATACTGCTCAAAAATCTGATAATCATCCTGTTGTGTTATTAATTCTTCCATCTGTTTAAGTTCTCCTCTAAACGTTTTCTGAATGAGGCTAATGTAAGTCACTCGTAGATTAGACTTCTGCGTTTACAGCAACTAAAAACTGTGGAATCAAGTACCAAAAAATTAACTATCCAACGATAATTAAATAATCTGCCCGGATAAAAAAGCCATGTCTTCTATCTTTTCACTAAGCCGTTCGGCCAACGCTAAAGCGAATCCCGTGCCATAGCGTCTTTCATCTGCTGTCACATTTATTAAAATACCTTCTCCTTTCAAATCATTTATCAACTCAACCCTAATCGGTAAGCTGGTATGGTCACGCACATCTTCATTAGTATTCACCAACCCTCGTTCTAATAACTCATTGCGAGAATGAAAATGAACGTAGCTAAACGTAGCCTCGAAGGGTGGCCCTCCTAACAGAGTTTGTATTTCTGAATATGGAAAACGTCTAAAAGGCAATATTTCTTTTTCAGCATCGAAAGCCTGTCTTGCCAGCACCTGCCAGTTATTGGCAAAGTCAAGATTCAACTTTATCGGAATATGATTAAGGAACAGTCCAAGAGTCAAATCCGCGCCTTCCCTCTCAGGTCTACCGTTAACAGACATCCCTGCGACAAAACCAATATCTTGTAACTGATGGGCTGTTGTCAGATAGAAACTAGCAAAAAACATACTTTTTAACGGAATGCCCCAATCTGATACATTTTTTAGCAATTGCTTCACTGTTCGTTCCGGCAAGACCGATACTGCTTTCCTATGATCAGTATCTTGATATCTATCCGTTTTTCCTTTAGCTAAATATTGACTAAAAAACTGTTTCGCCTTGTCGTTACTTAGCGCTTCACGCTCAAGTTTGACAAACTCTGACAATGGTGCTGGTTGCTCCAATAAAACAGACTCGCCAGCTAAATTGGATTGATACAATCTCAAAAGCTCAAGGATAAAAACAGACTCACTCCAACCATCAAGGATCGCATGATGAAAGGCATAAGCTAACCGAAATTGCCCTTTATTCAATGTCGCCGCATGTACCCTCATTAAAGGAGCCTCTTCGGGATCAAATGGTTGGCTTAACTCAACCATTACTTTTTCGTGACGTGCAGCCAACTGTTCATCATCAAGATTTGTGTAGTTCTCCACTATAAGTGGCAATGATGATAGTGATTCAACCAATTGCATCACTTCACTAAAAGAGGCCAAATCAAATCTTGTTCTGAGAACTGGGTGCCTTTTGGCGATTGCCTGAAGCGTGTCGTGAAGTATTTTTTCATCCAGTGGCAAGTTGACATCCCGAGCAATAACATCAAGGTAGATTGCTTTACCACTGTATAATCCCTCAAACAGCATCCCTAGCTGCAATCTCGTCGCCGGATAAGCAGTTTCGATATTAACAGGCAACCTTTGCTTATCCGTTTCATTTATCAGTGGGTTCTCATTCTGCTGACTGAGAGCTTCTTCTGTTTGTGCCAAACCGCGGCAAACCCCACACAATGTCGGATTGCGAGCTAGTCCATTATCTGTTTGTTCTGGGAGCACCAAATCTTTACACATTTCCCTAAGTGTCGAGGTACGAAATAAGGTAGAAAGTGTCAGATTGAGTCCTCGTTTTTCAGCTTCCGCGATAACCTGAATAGCCAATAATGAATCGCCTCCCAACGCAAAAAAATCAGCATCAGGCACAACGTCAAATGGCCCTAGAATTTGTTGCCAGATCTCTGCCACCAGCGCTTCTGTCACGGAGAGTTCACTGGATACCACCTCTTCTAATCTCTCAGCCTCTTTCCAACCCATCAAAAATCGACGATCCACTTTACCACTGCTTGTTAAAGGTAGCTGTTCATGCTGGATAAACTGACTAGGCCACATATAGCTGGGTAACAACGTTTGAACACGAGTGATGATAGCTTGCTCAACATCAGTGCTTTTATGAGTTGTATGATCAGTGTGAGTTGTATAATGGGCAACTAAATAAATTTTCAAAATAATAGATCACTGGAAGGGAACTCAGTCCGATTTTTGCGATCTGATCAATTGCCAAAAATCCCAAACCT
>NZ_LOIC01000026.1 GCF_001684335.1 Photorhabdus namnaonensis | reverse complement strand
GAGATTCTCCGTACCGATGAAGGGTTACAGGAAGTGATGGCCCGTTATCGCTACCATGATGACGGCCGGCTGGCGGAAGCGGACAGCGCCCAGCATTTTCATCTGTACTATGAATATAACGCGCAGGGCCTGATAAGCCGCTGGTCCGATGGCGACCAGACCTGGGTGGATTACCGTTATGATAAACAGGGGCGCTGTACCGACAGCGTGGGGGCCGGCGGCTTCTATCCGGTCCACCTGGATTATGCCCCCGGCATCACCCGCTCCACCACCCCACAGGGGCACGCCACCACCTGGCATTACAACGACCAGCAATTAATCACGGAAATCCACACCCCGTGCGGCGGCGTGACCCGTTATGACTATGACCGCTGGGGCCATCTGGTCAGACAAATATTACCAGAGGGGGAAACCCTGACGCTGACTTATCTGGCGGACACCGGCCGGGTCACTTCGCTGACGGAGGCGGACGGCGCGGTATGGCAATACAGCTATGAGGCTGACAGCCTGCAACTGACCGGCATGACCGACCCGCTGCAACGCACCTGGCTGCCTCTGTATGATGAACAGGGCCAGCCTGCCGGATTTATTGCGCCGGACGGCCGGAAAACCACGCTGACCCGCAATGCCTTCGGGCTGGTGACGGCCGAAACCGACCCGGACGGCAACAGCCGCACACAGGAATATGATAAACATCAGCGGCTGGTGCGGGTGCTGGATGAAGAGAACCGGACCGTCAGTCTGGGTTATGACAGCCAGGACCGGCTGCGCAGCCTGACCG
>NZ_LOIC01000025.1 GCF_001684335.1 Photorhabdus namnaonensis | reverse complement strand
TATTTCCGCCCGCGAGTCCCTGAATGGCCGCGGTAGCCGCCTGTAAAGCAGTGTGATATTTCCCTCCTGTACCAAGGCCAGACTCATTCAATGCCTGGTTATAGGCGGTTTTGTAAATCTGGTCTTTAATTTGCTCAGGCGTAATGTTAGTTTTGCCGGCGTTTTCCAGTTTCTTTCGGGCCGCTTCTCTATCCGGGTCACTGATATTCTCCAGTTTGGCGTGGGCCGCTTTGGTGGCGATAATTGCTCCTTCGGTGCTGGCGATATCAATCACCTGCGCACTGATTTCGCCAATCAGTTGGGCCTGTCTCAGCCGTTGCTGCTCCTTCTCTTTGTCAAAGATAGGACTGAGAGCATTATTGGCATGGTCGGTATCCCGGCTCAGGGTGGTGATATCCTGTTGCTGGCTGTCTTTGTCCCGGATAATCAGGGCGCCGTCGCTGACGGCGGCATGGGTGGTGCTTTGGGCGTGGCCTTCCCGGTTAGCGCCGCCCAGGGTATTGGCCGCCATATTACTGAGTAACATGCCGCCTACTGAGCCGCCAGTGCTGATACTCACGCTATGGTGTTCGGTTTTAAAATCCGCTTTGTTTTTGATATCGCCAAAGCCCAGAGTGCCGGTATCGAGGGTGTTTTTGTCTTTGTCTGCGGATTTCAAAAGTCCGGCGCAGCTATTCAGGTGGGGTATACCAGCGCCCGCTAGGAAAATCGCAGCACGGGCGTGATCTGCTATTACAGCCAACATCCCAGTTTGCACCTCAAGGGCGGCTGGCTGGAAGAAGCCGGGTTTACTACCGGACAGGCGGTGAACATCACCGTTGAACGGGGGCAGTTGATTATCCGGCTCGTTGAGAACGGCTAACCGCTAAAGGGAAGATCCCAGCGCTTAGGCTGGGATCTGTATCAACTCTATTGCAATTGCTTAATCTCTCTATCTAACCAGTTACGATGCTTTTCTATCAATAGGTGGTAATTCTCGTCCGAATAGTACTCTGTCGGTGAAAGATTATTACCAATACCTTGGACTATATTCGGTGAATCAACACTATCTCCCCAAAGGTTCCAAAACTCGTTTAATTTGAGAAGACCATATACGTAATCATCAGGCAATTCATTGAGTAATAGGATATATAAAGCGACATATCTCCATTTCCTTTCTGATAACTGTATATTTATATTTTTTTTATCACATATGACTTCTAAGCTATCGATCACTTCACGATTGATTTCTGTGCAAAATGCAGCTTCAGACACCTCGACCAGAATTGAATCAGACAGATCAAGTTTTGTTAATTCATTACATGCAAACTCACTTATATTAAGAGCAGATAAACGACCAACAGGGTTTCCCTTGGCTCCAAGAAAAATCATTCCCCAATCAAGTAATTCCATTTTTTTAGCTAACAAGTACATATCATTCATCATGGTTTTGATGGCACTCCATTCACTGTTCCGCCAGTAACAAACATTCTATGGCTTACACCACCTAATTTTGGATCTACTATCCACTCAAATCGTCCTTCAACCCCATTTAATTTTCCTGGCAATTGATAAAGAGTGGCTCCATTTTTCAATTTCGTTTGTGTTGCTAAGCCAGCATAATTGTCAACAATATCATTGAAACCATGAGCCTTAGCTACTGAAGGAAATTCTTGTGTCGCTGTTGGCTTACTCCTATTTGGATAAACAGATATTTCTTTCCCATCAATATCAACAACAGTTTTATTAGGTAGTTGATCTACTTTATTTCCACTACCAGTTCCTTTCTCGCCACTCCCAACCCTTTGATGCTCTAATACGTCATTTTTGATTGTCTTGTCACTTGCAATGTTTTCTTTTCCATTAGGTAGTGACTTTCTATCAAACTTACCAACCGGATGCTCAACATTCGTCACCGTACCCTGATCCTTCGGACTAAATTTCCCTTCTCCTACTTTCCATTGTGGTGATGAACCTTCTGCTTTGCTACCCGAAACAGGATTTTTAGCCAGCGCCAAGAATGCTTTAGCCGCCACATATTGCATCACCTTCGCTTCACTGGTCGGGATGCCACCGGCTACAATTTCAGCGGCTTTCTCCGGCGTCATTTTCTCATTGGACATCACCACATCCAACGGCACACCGAAGAAGTTCCCCCACGCCACAATCAGCCCTCTGGCCGGATCTTGCCCTTCAGGGTGCGTACCTCTCGCTTGTTTTGCCAACGCTTCCGATAATTCATCCGGGGTTGCCCCCTCCCTGAGCATTTGCATGGCGAGTGAACTCTGTGCCCGACCGTACTCCGCCATGCCTTTTGGCAGGCTCAACGCATTATTCTCAATCGCATTCTTCCCGGCCTGGGCACCGGTAACGGCGCTTCCGGTGGAGTCACCGGCAATGCCGCCTGCCAGCCCTGCCGCTAGGGTAGAAAGAGTGCTGATGGTCTGTTTTTCCTCTTCACTTAAGTCGCTGACTTTAGCATTTTCTCCGTGAATATGCTTCATCAGTTCTCGCGCGGCCAGTTCACCGCCCGCCGCTCCTGCCGCACCCGCCAGCGCATTGTTACCGCTGACTTCGGCGGCCACAGCCCCCAGAATTGCGTGGGCCAGAGTATTAGTGACGATATCGACTTGATGGGTTTTCGGGTCGGTAGTCAGGTCTTTAATCACGCCAGCCAGGTAAGGGGAAGCGCCACCTGCCAGCGCCTGACCA
>NZ_LOIC01000024.1:26334-36095 GCF_001684335.1 Photorhabdus namnaonensis | reverse complement strand
CAGGCTGAATCAAAAAATAACATTCTCGTTCAGCCGGGCTGCGTATATTACGCTTTTCGCCCGCAGAGTCAAGCGCTTATTCGCTTTTCTCCGCCCGACCTCACAATGTTTATCAGCGTTGTGTCGGTCAGTGGTGGCGCATTATAGGGAATTCTTTGACGCTGGCAAGCGTTTAATTACAAAAAGAATCCATCCGAACACCAATTAAGCAAAAACAGGGCTAAATTGCGATTTAATGAGCAAAATGATAAAAAAAGAGGCAGTTTTCTGCCCCCTTATCTCTCACTGACTTTATTCTCTCGTTAAAGATAAAGTTATTGCTTCGCTACGATATGGTTATTTTCCACATCCAGAGTAACTCGTTTTCCTGGCAATAGTTGGCCGGAAAGTATCTTTTGAGCTAATGGGTTTTCGATTTCCTGCTGGATAGCTCGCTTCAATGGCCGTGCACCATAAACAGGATCGAACCCTGCTTCCGCCAACATGTCCAGCGCTTGCTGAGTAATCGTCACCTGATAACCACGTTCTTCCAGACGCTTGTACAAACGTTGCAATTGGATATCTGCAATCTCTGATAAATGACTACGCCCCAATGGATGGAACACAACAGCTTCATCAATACGGTTAATAAATTCAGGTCTGAAATGATGGCTAACAATTCCCATCACCATATCTTTCATTTCATCATAATTCAGACTACCAAAACGCTCCTGGATCATGTCTGACCCGAGATTAGACGTCATGATGACAACCGTGTTGCGGAAATCGACGGTACGACCTTGCCCATCAGTCAACCGACCATCATCCAGCACCTGCAATAAGATATTGAATACATCCGAGTGCGCTTTTTCCACTTCATCAAGCAGAATAACGGAGTAAGGTCGACGACGAACCGCTTCTGTTAGATAACCGCCTTCTTCATAACCAACATACCCCGGCGGCGCTCCTACCAACCTTGATACGGTATGTTTTTCCATAAATTCAGACATATCGATACGCACCATTGCATCATCGCTGTCAAACAGGAAATTCGCTAACGCCTTGCACAACTCAGTTTTACCAACACCGGTTGGACCAAGGAACAAGAATGAGCCAATCGGACGATTTGGATCAGCTAATCCAGCACGGCTACGGCGGATCGCATTAGATACTGCATTGACTGCCTCATCCTGACCAATGACACGTTTATGCAGCTCTTGTTCCATGCGCAACAGCTTGTCTTTTTCACTCTCAAGCATTCTGGCAACAGGAATACCTGTCCAACGAGCAAGAATTTCTGCAATTTCCGCATCGGTAACTTTGTTACGAAGCAGTTTCATATGCTTAGCTTCAGCTTGTGTGGCTGCGGCAAGCTGTTTTTCCAATCCAGGTATTTTCCCATATTGAATTTCAGACATCTTCGCTAAATCACCACCGCGGCGCGCCTGTTCCAAGCTGATACGGGCATTTTCCAATTCTGCTTTTATGTGCTGAGTACCCGTTAGCGCGGCTTTCTCAGCTTTCCATTCTTCTTCCAGTTCAGAATATTCGCGCTCTTTTACGATCAGCTCTTCATTAAGCATTTCAAGCCGTTTTTTACTGGCATCATCAGACTCTTTTTTCAGCGCCTGCTGTTCTAACTTCAATTGGATAACCCGACGTTCCAGACGGTCCAACGCTTCCGGTTTTGAATCCATTTGCATACGTAAACTGGCACCCGCTTCGTCGATCAAGTCGATAGCTTTATCCGGCAACATACGATCTGAGATATAACGGTGAGATAATGTTGCTGCCGCGACAATTGCAGGGTCGGTAATTTGTACATGATGATGTAACTCATAACGTTCTTTCAGACCGCGCAAAATAGCGATAGTGTCCTCTACGGAAGGTTCTGCGACATAAACTTTTTGGAAACGGCGTTCCAGCGCTGCATCTTTTTCAATGTATTGACGATATTCATCCAGTGTTGTCGCACCAACACAGTGAAGTTCGCCACGAGCCAAGGCTGGTTTTAACATGTTGCCAGCATCCATTGCCCCGTCAGCCTTACCCGCACCAACCATAGTATGCAATTCGTCAATAAACAGAATGACATTGCCTTCCTGTTTAGCAAGGTCGTTCAGCACGCCTTTCAAACGTTCCTCGAATTCACCACGATATTTAGCCCCTGCTAATAGCGCCCCCATATCCAAGGAAAGGACGCGCTTATTTTTAAGCCCCTCAGGAACTTCACCATTAATGATTCGTTGAGCAAGCCCTTCAACAATGGCCGTTTTACCGACCCCGGGTTCACCAATTAAGACCGGATTATTTTTGGTACGGCGTTGTAATACCTGAATAGTGCGGCGAATTTCTTCATCACGGCCAATCACCGGATCAAGTTTGCCTTGTTCAGCACGTTCAGTCAGATCAATAGTATATTTTTTCAGGGCTTGGCGTTGATCTTCCGCTCCCTGATTATCAACTTTTTCACCACCACGCATTTGTTCTATTGCCTTAGTGATTTTTTCTTTTGTTGCGCCAACAGCTTTCAATATGTCACTTAACGTGCCACGTTCTTCCAATGCTGCCAGAACAAATAATTCAGAGGAGATAAAATTATCCCCGGCTTTTTGCGCTAGTTTGTCGCACAGATTTAAATGACGAACTAAGTCATTGGATGGTTGTACATCACCACCAACCCCCTGTACCCGCGGCAAACGTTCTAAAGCCAGCTCAAGCTGATTGCTGACACGGCTCGCATCGATTCCAATTGACGTTAATAATGGGCGAATAGAGCCACCCTCTTGTTTTAACAGTGAACTCATTAAGTGAATTGGTTCGATGAACTGATTATCATGCCCAAGTGCAAGGGACTGGGCGTCAGCGAGAGCAAGCTGGAATTTATTAGTAAGACGATCCAGACGCATAACACCTCCAATACTGTTCAGAATGTTGCTACTGGAGATTAAATGAGGCCATTCCTCAAATATTCAAGGTTATTCTGAAAAGCAAATTGTGAGATATTTTCTCTTATGCGCCAACGGATCGCCCTACGGGATAGGTTATATCAGCCAGATTAAAGTTGCCATACGTCCGGTGATCCCATCACGCCGATAAGAGAAAAATTTCTCTTTATTAGTGACAGTACACTCACCCCCGCCAAAAATCGCATTCACACCAACAGATTGCAATTTTAGTTTTGCCAACAAATAGATATCCGCTAAATACTTTTCGCCAAAAGGTATAAAAGCTTGGCTCAAATCAGCATGCTGGCTAGTGAACGCTTGCAAAACTTCATTGCCGACTTCAAATTTTTTCGCACCAATCGCCGGCCCTAACCAAGCTTGGATCTGGTGAGGTTTAGCTTTAAATTGAGCGATAGTGTTTTCCAGTACGCCAGTGCATAAACCTCGCCACCCCGCATGGGCAGCGGCAACCTCATCACCGGCAGAACTGCAAAATAGTACAGGCAGGCAATCCGCCGTCATCACGGCACAAACCTGCCCAGGAATATTGGTATAAACAGCATCAGCTCTCTTATCTTCCAGCGGCTGACCATTAAGTCTCACAACGCGCGTACCATGAACCTGTTCTAACCAGACTGGTTGCTGAGGCAGTTCTGCCATTTCCGCTAAAATATGCCTGTTTTGTTCAACAACATCAGGTTTATCACCAACATGCTTACCCAGATTCAGGCTATTGTAAGGTGATAAGCTCATTCCCCCTAAACGGGTAGAACTACAGGCTTTTACTGTCGTCGGTTGCGGCCAGTTTGGAAAAATAAGCGGGGTCATTCACCAATCCATTTCGTCTTTAAACGCTTCTGCATCTGCTTTTAATGCCTTAACCAGCATCACCATATCTTCAGGTAATTCAGCGTGCCATTCCATTTCAATGCCGGTTATCGGATGATAAAGGCGCAGCATCGTGGCGTGCAATGCCTGACGATCAAAGTTACGCATTACCTCGCGAAATTCATCAGAAGCCCCTTTCAAAGGACGAGGACGACCGCCATACAAAGGATCGCCTACCAATGGGTGACTAATATGGGCCATGTGAACACGTATCTGGTGTGTTCTGCCTGTTTCCAGTCTGAGGCGCAGACGAGTATGCGCCCTAAAATGCTCCATTACCCGATAATGGGTAATAGCCGGTTTTCCCATTGGATGCACTGCCATATGCGTTCGTTTTGTTGGATGACGAGAAATGGGTTCTTCAACGATTCCGCCAGCGGTCATACGACCTATCGCCACCGCTTCATATTCACGGGTAATTTCGCGTAGTTGGAGTGATTCGACTAAACGTGTTTGAGCGGGAACCGTTTTAGCAATGACCATCAGCCCTGTCGTATCTTTATCAAGACGGTGAACAATGCCCGCCCGAGGGACATCGGCAATTTCAGGATAACGATATAACAGCGCATTCAATACCGTACCGTCTGGATTTCCTGCTCCCGGATGAACGACCAAATCACGCGATTTGTTTATGACTAGAATGTCATCATCTTCATAGACAACATTTAACGCAATATCCTGAGGTTCCCAACGCGCATCTTCTTCAATGATGGCATCAATTGCAATTTCTTCACCTCCCAGCACTTTTTCTTTTGGCTTATTGATTAATTTGCCATTAACCTGAACTCTGTCATCCAAGATCCAATCTTTTATGCGTGATCTTGAATAATCAGGGAACAATTCAGCCAAAGCCTGATCTAAACGTTGGCCGAGCTGAGATTCGGCGACTGTTGTATTAAGTCGAATTTGTTGTGCCATATATTGTTTCTACACTTACGTTGAGTTTTGACGGCAGAGCCGTTTAATTTAATATAGTGTGCTATTGTAACTCGATCTTTTGCCGGGAGCTTCATGGATAGTCTCCCAGAAAACACTCAGAGGATAATCAACACGTGATGATACGCATAAAATATCTGGTGGCGGCAGCCACATTGAGCCTGGTACTTTCCGGGTGCGCTGGTAATAAAAATGCTGTCCCCGACAGCCCACCCGCGGAAATTTACTCTAAGGGTCAGGAAAAGCTGCAAAATGGTAGCTATGGAGATGCGATCAAGCAATTGGAAACCCTCGATAATCGCTATCCATTCGGCCCTTATTCACAGCAAGTACAACTCGATCTGATTTATGCTTATTATAAATCCTCTGACTTGCCAATGGCGCTTGCTTCTATTGACCGCTTCATTCGCCTGAATCCAACTCACCCCAACATTGATTATGTTCTGTACATGCGTGGATTAACTTCACAAGCTTTAGATAACAGTCTATTGCAAAGTTTCTTCGGCATTGACCGCTCAGATCGTGATCCTGAACACGCCAGGGTAGCATTCAAAGATTTTAGCCAATTAGTCCGCTATCATCCTAACAGCCTATATACTGCCGATGCTATTAAGCGTTTAATGTTTATCAAAGAGCGCCTGGCAAAGTATGAACTTTCTGTTGTGGAATATTATAACAAACGCGGCGCCTATGTCGCGGTGGTAAATCGGGTTGAGCAAATGTTACGTGATTACCCTGATACACAGCCGACTCTCGCAGCACTGCCTTACATGAAAAAAGCTTATACACATTTGGGTTTAACAGCTCAGGCAGATAAAGTAGCAAAACTCATTGCTGCTAATCCTGTATAAAAAAGCAGATGATAAAACAGCGGTTGGCGCCGCTGTTTTATTTTTACTTGTCAAATCCAAAAAAACCGCTTATTCATTAGGAGAATAAAAGACTCAACTTGTCAATAGTGTCTTATTAGCTTCAATCCTGCAATAGATATTCTTTGTATTTTTACCACTAATCACAATTACTTCAACTAGTTGCCTCATACCTGATTAAATAGTGATTTAGATCACCTTTTCCATGAAAAAGAAATGTATGCTGAAATTATTGAAGGTGGATAATCAATAATGAGAGGTAACTATATGATAGTGAATATTACCAGCAAACAAATGGAGATTACCCCGGCAATTCGCAACCACGTGGAAAAACGTCTAAGCAAACTCAATAAATGGCAAGTAAATCTGATAAATCCTCATATTATTCTATCAAAAGGGCCTCAAATTTTTAGGGCTGATGCAACCATAAGTATACCGAATGGTATGCTAGTCGCCGGTGCGAAACATGAAGATATGTATATTGCTATCAATGAATTATTAACAAAATTGGAGCGCCAATTGAACAAAGTTCAGCATAAGGGAGAAGCACGCCGTACTGACAACAGTGTTAAAGAATTAAACCTCAACCTAGAAGCACAACTAGAAACAGAACCAGAAATATCACAATAAAATAACAATGACTTGCCTCTAACGCGTCCAATTTGGACGCGTTTTTTGTTGACAGAAACAACAACATAAGGTTAATTAACGAAAATTACCGTAACCCCTTGTCCAGTGCGGATGGCTGCCGATGAAATGGAAAGCATAATGGAAAGCTTCGCCCGGTTGGACAAAGATCGGTCACATAAACTATGAATATGAGAATATGATGAATACAAACCTGTTTTTCTCTTCTTTCTTTTTTACCTTCCCCTGAGGGAGGCTTTCGTCGTTGAAAAAAGAGTGAGAAGACGAACAGTAAGCCTCCCCATCGGGAGGCTTTTTTCTGTCTATTGCAAACCTATTATTATCAGAATGTGAATAACCCATTAGGAACCCATTTATGGATCAAAATAATTTGCTGAAAATACGGGAAAAAGTCAGCGAACTTGATTTAAAGTTACTGATTTTACTAGCAGAGCGTCGCCAATTAGCTTTTGATATCGCACAAACTAAGTTACAGGATAATCGCCCCATCAGAGACAAGGATCGCGAACGAGAACTACTAGATGTCCTAATTAAAAAAGGGAAAAACTACGGGCTTGATGGCTTTTATATTTCGCGTCTCTTTCAGATGATCATTGAAGATTCCGTACTCACTCAACAAGCATTATTGCAGCAACACCTAAATCAAACACCCCAAGATTCAGCGCGTATTGCATTCCTCGGTCCCAGAGGTTCCTACTCTCATATCGCAGCCCGCCAATATACCGCACGCCATTTCAATCAATTAATTGAATGTAACTGCCATAAGTTCCAGGATATCTTCTCCCTAGTTGAAACAGGCCAAGCGGATTACGGAATGTTACCCATTGAAAATACCAGCTCTGGTTCCATCAATGATGTTTATGACTTGTTGCAACATACCAATTTGTCAATTGTGGGAGAAATAACCCTTCCTATTGACCATTGCCTACTCGTTGCAAGAGACACAACGCTATCAGAGATCAAAACGGTTTACAGTCACCCTCAACCATTCCAACAATGTAGCCAATATATTAATCAATTCCCACATTGGAAAATTAAATATTGCGAAAGCACTGCCGCAGCAATGCAAGAAGTCGCTGAACAGAATTCACCAGAAATTGCAGCTTTAGGTAGTGAAGCGGGCGGCGCACTTTATCAGTTACAAGTTCTGGAACAGAATCTAGCCAATCAATCACATAATATTACTCGTTTCATTATTGTTGCCCGTCAGCCTATTGAAGTTGCAGAACAGGTACCGGCCAAAACGACATTTATTATGGCAACCGGACAGCAGGCAGGCGCGCTGGTAGATGCGTTAATGGTGCTGAAAAAACATAATATTATTATGAGTAAACTGGAATCTCGCCCGATTAACGGGAATCCGTGGGAAGAGATGTTTTATATTGATGTCCAAGCTAATATTCGTTCAATTAATATGCAACACGTTCTGAAAGCATTGGCGAAAATCACTCATTCATTAAAGGTATTGGGATGTTATCCAACAGAAAGTGTGGTGCCGGTTAATCCTTCCTGATTAAAAAGAACCGGGTATTAAAATATCCGGTTCAGATTATTGGCTTTCAACATTTTTATTATCAATGAGAAAATTTTTACTGCCTTTAACCTTCGGTTTAAAGGCTTTTTATTTATTTCGTAAACCCCGACTTTCTCAGCTTAAATACGTTTATCTGAATGTGACAAAACCGGTGTTAATAAAAACCACGTTTTATCTGTCGCCACGGTTTTAAAGCCTGGAAAAAACCGCAAGCATATCGTGAAAAAGAAGGCAAAAACTTTAATCATTAAAGGTAAAACAGAAATGATTAAAGCTTTTTTAAAGCAAGTAAAAAATCTGGTGTTATACTGACACCGGAAGAGAAAACATCAGAAAAGACAGGTTTTAAACTTATTAACAAGGTGACAAAATGACAACATTAACCATAGAACAAGAATATGAGATTGTATCAAACCATTTATCAAGAATATCCACATTAAGAAGATTTGCGCAAACAAAAGATGTTGAATGGTTAGATGATGTTTACAAAGCATTAGAGGTAGTCGTTCAAGAAAACAAAGAAATCTTCAGATTAATGAGTTTAGAAGCGGAACAAAAAGAACAAAAACGTTTAGAAATATTAAGGCTGATTGAAGAAACCGGCCTTGATCTTAAGACCATTAATATACCTGTTACCGTCTCTAGTTTTAAAGCTAAAAAATCAAATGCAGGAAAAGGAAAGACGAGAAAACCTAAGTATCAGTTTAATGAAAATGGAGAAGTTAAATACTGGTCAGGAAACGGGAAAAAACCATCAGGTTTACAAAAACTCCTCAATGAAGGTCATTCATTAAATGAGTTTTTAATTCAAAAATAAAACGCCTCAGAATGAGAATAGCCTCATAGGTTTATCATCTGTTTAATACTATTTACTTTCCTTTTTTGCTTGCATTCGCTTTTTGGGGCGATAGCAAGCGTCTTTTTATGGGCGATTAACTCAGTTATTAATCAAGAAAATGTTAAAAGAACAGGCGCCAATTAATGCCAAATTTTTAAAAGGTAAAGGATATCTAAAAAGATGTCTGTACATTATTCTGTTTATTTTACATTTAATTGACCATTTAAAAACACAAATACAGAAAGATTAATGCTTTTGTATAAAAAGCTGATTTAACTTAATCGATGCAACTTTTCATAAAATGGGGATAAAACGGTTAATCTGTCAGGATTTAAGCCCTGAAAAGAGAGTTGATTATGTGACTGCTCCCCGCCGTATAAACGGCGAGGCTTCCCACTTCTCAGGCCGCCACCGTCGATGCAACGGATTTACGCTGGCCTCCGTGGGCAGAAACGACGAGTCCCGCCGCCTGTAATTCCTGTATGCCCTTGCGCTCGATGTTGAGCGCTGCGTTGATATCACGATCATGTTCGACACCACAGCAAGGACATGGCCAGCTCCGCTTATGCAGCGGCAGTTCTGGCATTTTGTGACCGCAACAGTGACAGGTTTTCGAACTGGCGAACCACTGATCCAGCTTCACCAGATGAACCCCTTTCTCTGCGGCTTTGTATTCCAGTTTCTTGATGAAGCCATGCCAGCCCGCATCGCCGATAGCGCGAGCCAGCCTGGGATTCTTCATCATGTTGGCCGATTTCAGTGTCTCAACAATTATCGCTTGGTTTTCGTCAACCATTGTTCGGGAGAGTTTGTGTTGAAAATCGGCGCGGGCATTCGCTACCCGCTCGTGTACGGCGGCAAGCCTCTGTCGTGCTTTACGACGGTTGGCGCCGCCTTTTTGTTTCCGGGAGAGGGCCTTCTGTTTACGCCTCAGATTACGGCCGGCATTGATAAGATGACGGGGATTGGCCATCTTATCTCCACTGGATTTGATAGCGTAGTGAGATAATCCCATATCCAAACCTGTCATCTGGGTTATCAAAGAGGGCTTCTCGGGCGCGGCCATGCCATCATCACAGAGTATCGAGGCGTAGTATTTGCCGGTGGCTGAACGACTCAGG
>NZ_LOIC01000024.1:0-26202 GCF_001684335.1 Photorhabdus namnaonensis | reverse complement strand
TAAATGCGGACTTTGGTGGCTCTTAACATCATCAGCGCTCATCGGGATAGTTTATGTATTTTAACCGCTTTTTTTGGCCGTGTCCCCCACGGGCTGGCAGTGAACGTGATGGTTAATAACCTGAAAGCCCTACGGGCTTTTCGCCTTATATCACCGCCCGCATTGGGCGAGGGTTTACGGCAGATTTTGCTAAAAGAATATCTTTACACCATTAAACCATTTACTAGCTGATTTAAGAAAAAAAATAAAGAGTGGTGACTGATAAAGACTGTTCAGCATTGTCAATAAAACGGAGTCAGTAAAGATAAAAAACTAGTATGATTAATGTCCGTTAAATATAAAACACGATATCCATGATGGATAATTAAACTTAATAAAAAACAGGGGTGAAAAGGGGGAAAACACGGTTAAACCTTATACCGATTAAACCCAGGAGCTAATACCATGACTTTTAATAATAATTTGAAAACTACACATCATAAAATTATCAGTTAAAATAATAAACGAAAATCGGTTTTGTTAATGCTTAAAACGGATATGATTAATGCTCATTAAGCGTAAAACCACATACCATGATGGTTAAACTTTAATAAAACAGGGCATTAAAAGAGAGAAAAAAACTGTTAAAAGCTATACTATCTCAGCGCTAGCAATTACCAATTATTTATACCGGTATCTGTCAGATTAAATCCGGTTCAGTTTTTTTCCACCCAGATTCATTTACCAACTAAAAAGCAGGTATTAAAGGGGGTTAAAACACGATTAAAACCTTATACCGATTAAACCCAGAAGTTAACACCATGACTTTTAATAACAGCTTAAAAACTGCCCATCATAAAGCTATCAGTAAAAAATAAAAACTGGCTTTATCAATGCTTACATACCTAGAAAAAAAGACAAATAAAAATATGAATAGGTTTATCCGTTTACCAGAAAATATATCTCCCCAAAAACCATCTTTAATAACGTTTTCAACCGGTGAATAACCTTTTACTAAACCAGTTAAATAATTCGATGATAAAAAAACTGCGTAACAAAACCCGAAAATAAATAATTTAACCAAATAATAACTCAGCTATTTTCAGCATTATTATATTGCACATCTACCATGTAAAATTGCGATACCTTAAATACGCCAGTTTAAACTTGCTTTACACGTCTTTAATCCGTCCAATAGCATTGCTTTTCTATGGTCTAATTTAAACTACGCCTCCATTTTATGCCTTTAATGTGATCTAATCTGCAAAGCCTTTCACCCTCATTAATACCATTAAACTTGTCAGCAATTTGAACAAGGTATTGTCATATCCGGTTCTTTTTATACCCGTTATCTTTCAAATCGCCTCTTTGTTGGCTGCACTCGCTCACCCCGGTCACATAGTTCGTATGCTCCCGGGGATTCACTCCCTTGCCGTCGCGATGCATCTTGAAATCCATAGGATATAGCTATTGGCGGCTATCATTCGCTTGTTGAAGCAATACCCTGCTCTCTCTCATAAAATGAGGCGCATAATCACCAAACCATTCACTAACATCTTCAAAACTGCTGACAAAAGCCCGTTTATCCTGGCTTTCCAACATCTCTAACGCTTGTCCAAAACTTTGATGATAACGGCGTATAAGATCAATATTCTCTGGTGATGACATAATAATATCCGCGTAGAGCTGAGGATCTTGCGCGAACAACCGCCCGACCATGATCAGTTCCAAACGGTAAATAGGTGAAGATATTGATAATAGTTGCTGTAAATCAGCACCTTCCTGTGCGAGATGTTGCCCATAAGCAAATGTCGTAAAATGGCGCAACGCCTGAATGAAGCTCATGTTTTTATCATGCTGTTCAGGATTCATCTGATGCAAGCAAGCCCCCCAAATCAACAACTGTTCTAAAAACCATTGATAAGCTTCCTTTTGACGTCCGTCGCAGTAAACAACAACTTGTTTTACCAAACTACCGACATCCGGCCCAAACATAGGATGTAATCCCAACACTGGACCTTTATGCACATCAAGCATAGCTTGTAATGGCTGTTGTTTAACGGACGCCAAATCCACCAAAATGCAATGGTCAGGTAATGGCGGTAAACGGCGAATAACCTCTTCCGTCAAATGAATAGGTACGCTGATAATCACCATACCCACTCCCGCCAGAATCTGCTCCGCGTCAGGCCAATCTTGTGGTTCCAGATTTTTGACTTCATAACCAGACAATGTTAACAAGCGGCCAAACAGTTTCCCCATTTTGCCTAAACCACCAACAATGACTATTGGCCCCAATTGAGGGCAAAGTGTTTTAAACCCTTTGTTATTTTCACTGGTATAGGACTCACGCATAATACGGCGCAGAATATCTTCAATTAAATCCGGCGGAACACCAAACTCTTTAGCCTCCTGCCGACGTGAAGCAAGCATCGCCATTTCTCTGTCAGGCGCATAAATTGACAACCCATTCTGACTTTTTACCTCACCAATCTCTGCAACCAATTCCAGACGCTTTGCCAGCAAGCCCAGCAAAGCTTTATCCACTTCATCAATCTTATCCCGCAATTGAGATAATTCAGCCGCCATATTTATTATCCCGCTTTTTTCAGTACTGTCATTCTTTGCGACAATTGCCTGCTAAGTTGCTGATGTAATTTTCTTAGAATTGCCTCTGTCGTCTGCCAACTAATACACGCGTCAGTAACTGATACACCATATTTCATTTCACTACGCGGTTGTTCAGAAGATTGGTTACCCTCATTAATGTTGCTTTCCAACATAATGCCAGTAATAGATCGATTCCCTGAAATGATCTGATCCGCAACAGAATCCACAACCAAACTTTGGCGACGAAAATCCTTGTTAGAGTTACCATGACTACAATCAATCATCAAGGATGGCAATAATCCAGACTGAATCATTTGCTGTTCACATTCCATTACATGTTGGGCGCTGTAATTAGGGGTCTTACCTCCACGCAAGATAATATGCCCATTCGGGTTTCCTTGAGTTTGTAATAAACACACCTGCCCCGATTGATTTATTCCCACAAAACGGTGTGGCATAGCGGCGGCACACATCGCATTAATTGCCGTGCTCAAGCTACCATCAGTCCCATTTTTGAAACCAACAGGCATAGATAAACCTGAAGCCATTTCCCGGTGTGTCTGAGATTCCGTGGTTCTCGCGCCAATTGCAGACCAACTGAATAAATCCCCCAAATATTGTGGACTATTCGGATCTAAAGCTTCTGTTGCAAGAGGTAATCCCATTTTAACCAAACTGAGTAGTAAGCGGCGGGCAATATGCAGGCCAGCTTCCACATCAAATGAACCATCCATGAATGGATCATTAATAAGACCTTTCCAACCCACGGTTGTACGAGGCTTTTCAAAATAGACACGCATGACGATGTACAAGCTATCACTCAATTCAGCAGAAAGGGCGGCCAAACGGTGAGCATAATCCAAAGCCGCGTCTACGTCATGAATAGAACAAGGACCACACACTACCAGCAAACGGGGATCACGGAGCTGAACAATGTCAGCAATGGTTTTACGCGCGTTTGCAATAGCATGCAGATCATCATTGCTCAGTGGGTATTGTTGCTTTAATTCTTTTGGAGTGATAAGAATTTGCTCACCACTGATGTGAACGTTATTAAGTACATCTCTTTGCATGAACATGTCGATTTTCTCCTCAAATTATCATTCTGTACTCATTTGTTTTTATGCATTTGACTAATAACATATCACGCGTCGTAAAGAATACAATCCAAAAGTGTAAACAAATCTAAAACACTGTAAATTATTGTTTACAAAAAATGAAAAAGGAGTCAATTCAATGATAAATCTATTCTATAACCAATTAATAATATTTAAATTATTTCATATGGAAAAACATTAAAAATACTTATCTTAAAATAATTTTAATATCAGAACAAATAGCAATATTTTATGATCGTTAATACTTTATTTTTCCATTTAAAATCATTAGGTGAAAAATATATTTATCTCATTTTTATTATTAAAAACAGATAATATCAATAATCTCAGTCTATATTTTATATAAAGTTACCGAATGCACCCATAAAATATTAAGCTATATCCAATCCTCTTTTTCATTAATTTAATTAAGGAAAGTCAATACACTAATGTCAGCGGTCTGAGGCCGGAAAATCCGGCCTCTTTATTAAAATATTTGTTACAGAGCTTGCTGTAAAAAAGCAATTAATTCCTGATTCACTTTATGGGGTTGCTCTAATGTGGAAATATGCCCTGCATCCTGGATAATAATATGATCACAGTGCAATATTTCAGCCATCAAATAACCTTCCAGAGGCGGGCGAGGCGTATCTTGTTCACCAGTAATAACCAGAGAGGGAATATCCAGTTTTTCCAACAAATGCGTTCTATCTTCACGCCCAAATATTATTCTACCTAACGGAACAACACTATTACGCAATGTCTCCGCAGGAATGACTACCAGACGCTGAGTTAATTCATCAACCAAATGTTGAGCCGGTTGCTGACTAAAGAAGGCTGGCGCTATCTGCTGTTGCAAAATAGATTGAGGAATTGCACCAGCCTGCTCTATCGCATCCAACATGGCAAAGTATTTTGTATGAGTCACTTCAGGCTCTAATCCGACAAAGGTATCCATCAAAACCAGTGCTTTAACTCTGTCCGGCGCCATCTCTACCAACTCAATTCCCCACATACCGCCAGCAGATAATCCAATGATAGCGAACTCTTTAATGCTAAGTTGATCCATCAACGCCAGGTAATCCCGAGCTAAATCAGCTAAAGTACTATGTTGTTCTGGTAGCTCCCCCGAATTTCCATGTCCCCAGAGATCAGGAACAATCACCCGGTATTTTTTACTTAAAGCCTCGATCTGAGGCGCCCACATAGTAGAATCAAACAAATAGCTATGCCCTAGTAATAACGGGAAACCTTCACCTTCATCTCGGTAAGCCATTGTTTTGTTATGTATTTGAAAAGTTTTCAAAGCAAATCCTTATCGTCAGTTAATCACGCCTGAAATTATTCTAAGAATCTCAAAATAATTGTCTTTAAGATTATTACGATCTGATAATAATGTATTGCCGAATAATTTATCGGTGAGTAAAAATCCTCCCAAAAACCCGCCCGTATTCAGCCTGTTTCTTCATTACAATAAGACAGAGCCAAAACCAAATTGATGACCACGCCCACAAAACGTGGTTTTAAATTGAGGATAAAAAAAGAGGCCAGCAATTGCTGACCTCTTTTAATGATAACTTTCGGATGTAACGAAAGCGTATTATTTGCTGTTCAGACGCTCTTTAATACGAGCGGCTTTACCAGAACGCTCACGCAGATAGTACAATTTAGCTCTACGAACAGCACCACGACGTTTAACGTTAATGCTGTCTACGACTGGGGAGTGAGTCTGGAATACACGCTCAACACCTTCGCCGTTAGAAACTTTGCGAACAGTGAATGCAGAGTGCAGACCGCGGTTACGGATAGCGATAACCACGCCCTCGAATGCCTGCAGACGTTTCTTAGCACCTTCTACGACCCATACCTTAACTTCCACGGTGTCACCCGGACGGAATGAAGGTACGTCTTGCTTCATCTGCTCTTGTTCAAGTTGTTTAATAATGTTGCTCATAATAATTCTCTTACCCTAGGTAAACTGATATATCAGAGACATTCCCTTCGGGGATATGTCTGGATTAATTAGTTGCTTCAGCTAGATGTTCCCGTTGGAACTCTGTTAGCAATATCCTTTGCTCGTCAGTCAGAGCTAGGTTTTCCAGAAGTTCAGGTCTTCTAAGCCAGGTCCGGCCAAGCGATTGTTTCAGCCGCCAGCGATTAATTTCAGCATGATTTCCAGACAGCAACACTGGTGGAACTTCCATACCATCTAATACCTCCGGGCGAGTATAGTGCGGACAATCCAGCAATCCATCAGCAAAAGAGTCCTCCGCCGCCGATGCCTGATGCCCCAGAACACCCGGAATGAACCGAGAAACTGAGTCGATCATCGTCATTGCAGGGATTTCACCACCGCTGAGTACGTAATCACCGATAGACCACTCTTCGTCAATCTCGGTTTGGATCACCCGCTCATCTATCCCTTCATAGCGGCCGCAAATCAAAATCAGTTTTTCATTTGTTGCCAGCTCACAAACCCCTTGTTGGTTGAGTTTGCGCCCCTGAGGTGAAAGATAAATCACTTTTGCACCTTCGCCCGCCGCAGTTTTTGCTGCATGAATGGCTTCCCGTAAAGGCTGAACCATCATCAACATGCCTGGACCACCGCCATAAGGTCGATCGTCAACGGTACGATGCCGGTCATAGGTAAAATCCCGTGGATTCCAGCATTCAATACTTAACAGGCCATTTTTCACTGCCCGGCCAGTTACCCCATAATCGGTTATTGCGCGGAACATTTCAGGAAACAGGCTAATAACCCCAATCCACATTATCGCGTCCCACTCATTTCAACCGCTTATAACCGGAGTTTAAAAACCAGGATCCCAATCTACTTCAATGGTTTTAGTAGCGAGATCGACTTTCTTGATAACCTGCCCATCAAGAAACGGAATTAGCCGTTCCTTGATACCGAATGCATCTTTCAGGTTTGCTTTAATTACCATTACGTCGTTAGAACCGGTTTCCATCATGTCATTGACAGTCCCCAAGTTATAACCCGCGGTGTTAATTACCTGGCAACCTATTAAGTCTTTCCAGTAGTAATCACCCGCATCCAGCTCTGGCAGTTGTTCTGAATCTACAATAATTTCGCAATTAGTCAGTAAATTCGCAGCATCCAGATCATCAATACCTTTAATTTTGATGATCATATCCTGATTGTGGTGTTTCCAGGCTTCCAGTTCAATGTGTTGCCACCGGCCTGCCCGTTGAATAAACCACGGTTGATACTCAAAAATGTCTTCGGCATGTTCGGTGGAAGAAAAAACTCTGAGCCAACCACGAATACCATAAGTTGAACCTAGTTTTCCCAATACAATTGGGTTTACAGGCGGTTCAAAACAGGTTTGCTTGCTCATAGTTACCACCGCGACAGATTAAGCTGCTTTTTTGGCGTCTTTGATCAGTGTAGAAACACGATCAGACACAGTTGCACCCAGACCAATCCAATGTTCAATACGGTCCAGATCTAAACGCAGTGCTTCTGCTTTCCCTGTTGCAATAGGGTTGAAGAAGCCAACACGCTCGATAAAGCGACCATCACGCGGGCTGCGGCTATCGGTCACGACTACTTGGTAAAACGGACGCTTTTTGGCGCCGCCACGAGCTAAACGAATTGTTACCATAACATCCTCATTAGTTAACAAAACAACCAGACTTCATCGAGGAACGAAGTCCGGTTGTCAGATAAAAAGCCCGAAAAGTTTACTCACTTTGGCGCAAAAAGCAATCCAAAGTGGATATTCTTCGAGACTTTATCGATTAACGGCCCATAAATCCGGGTGGCATCATGCCTTTCATACCACGCATCATTTTTGCCAGGCCGCCTTTTTTCATCTTTTTCATCATGCGCTGCATTTCGTCGAATTGTTTAAGTAAGCGGTTAACATCTTGAACTTGAGTGCCTGAACCATTGGCAATACGACGTTTACGAGAACCTTTTATTATTTCCGGTTTTTCCCGCTCTTTGCGCGTCATGGAATTGATAATCGCTTCCATTTTTACCAGAATTTTATCATCCATCTGGGATTTCACTGCATCTGGCACTTGAGACATTCCCGGCATTTTGCTTAACATGCTGGCCATTCCCCCCATGTTACGCATCTGCTTTAGCTGATCTAGAAAGTCATTTAAATCGAAGCCGTCACCTTTCTTCAATTTAGAAGCCAACTTTTCAGCCTGGGTGCGATCGACTTTACTTTCAATCTCTTCAATCAGAGAAATGACATCGCCCATTCCAAGGATGCGAGAGGCAATACGATCCGGGTGAAACGGCTCCAACGCATCCGTTTTTTCACCAACACCCAGGAATTTAATCGGCTTACCGGTAATATGACGAATAGATAGCGCAGCACCGCCACGGGCATCACCATCGACTTTCGTTAACACCACACCAGTCAGTGGCAATGCTTCATTGAAAGCTTTCGCGGTATTAGCCGCATCCTGCCCCGTCATCGCATCAACAACGAACAGGGTTTCCACTGGATTAATGGCTTTATGAACCTGCTTGATTTCATCCATCATCGCTTCGTCAACATGCAGACGACCCGCCGTATCCACCAAAAGCACATCATAGAATTTCAATTTGGCGTGCTGTACCGCTTGAGTCACGATATCAACGGGTTTTTCCTGAGCGTCAGAGGGGTAGAAATCAATTCCAACTGCCTGCGCCAAGGTTTCAAGCTGTTTGATAGCGGCTGGACGATAGACGTCAGCAGATACCACCAAAACTTTTTTCTTCTGTTTTCCTTTTAGAAAGCTACCAAGCTTGGCGACGCTGGTCGTTTTACCTGCGCCTTGCAGACCCGCCATTAATACGACGGCAGGAGGCTGAGTAGAAAGATTCAGTTCACTGTTAACTTCCCCCATCGCCTTAACGAGTTCGTTCTGAACAATTTTGACAAACTCCTGGCCGGGAGTAAGGCTTTTATTCACCTCGTGGCCTACCGCGCTCTCTTTAACGCACGAAATAAAATCACGCACTACAGGTAATGCAACATCAGCTTCAAGTAAAGCCATGCGAACTTCACGCAGTGTCTCTTTAATATTGTCTTCGGTCAGTCGCCCACGGCCACTGATATTGCGCAATGTGCGCGATAGTCTGTCGGTTAGATTATCAAACATTGTCTCTGCTCAATTTTTTTAAAATGGGCTACCTGTAAGGCGTATTTCGCAAATTATAACACGATGGTAAGGGATCTCTGCACAGAGATTCGCACCGATGATTAACAACGGTTGGAGGCTATCCTTGCTGGCGGTATACTTAAGCTTTAATTCAACCAAAGACTATCGCTAAAACGGCTAATGCTATGCCAGTATTTTCTATAATTTCTTTATTCGCTTATTTACTCAGCCTGATACTGATTATTCCCAACTTACTGCGGAAATCGAAAGGATACCGCAGGCTGGCATTACTTTCTGCGATTGTCGCTTTAACTTGTCATGCCATTGCACTTAAGTATCAGATCTTCCACGTTAGCAGTGGGCAAAATCTCACTCTCCTAAATCTAGGTTCGATTGTCAGTTTACTGACTTGTATCATCATGACAATTGTTGCTTCTCACGGCCGCGCCTGGTTCCTGCTACCCATTGTCTACAGTTTTGCCATGATAAATTTGGTCCTGGCGAGTCTGATGCCAGGTGAATTCATTACCCATCTAGAGGCCAGCTTTGAATTATCTATTCATATTGGCTTAGCGCTTCTTGGTTACGCAACTTTACTTATCGCTGCATTATATGCATTACAACTTGGATGGTTGGATCATCAGCTTAAAAATAAAAAACTCTCTTTTACGCCAGATATGCCCCCATTAATGTTCATTGAGCGCAAAATGTTTCATATCACTCAGGTTGGCGTGATATTGCTAACACTGACGCTCTGTACCGGCATCCTCTACATAGATAATATTTTCAGTAGCGAAAACATCCATAAAGCAATTTTGTCCATCATCGCGTGGTTTGTTTATATCGTTTTATTATGGGGCCACTACCATGATGGATGGCGCGGTAAACGCGTTATCTGGTTTAACCTGATCGGCGCGTTGACCCTGACGCTCGCCTATTTCGGCAATCGATTATTACAGGAAATCATGGTTTACTAGGAGTACGATGTCCAATCAATACTTGGAAGGAATTCTGCTTTGGAGCATGTTTCAACAAGCACATTACTGATTATTTTAGTCATCATGGTCATTGTCTCAGCTTATTTCTCCGCCTCCGAGACAGGTATGATGACAATGAATCGTTATCGCTTACGTCATCTGGCAAAACAAGGGAATCGCTCTGCCCACAGAGTTGAAGCATTACTTCGTCATCCTGAGCAGCTTATCAGCCTGATTCTTATCGGTAATAATCTGGTTAATATTCTTGCCTCAGCACTCGCTACTATCATTGGTATGCGTCTTTATGGCGATGCCGGGGTCGCTATTGCAACCGGTATTCTGACGTTTATCGTACTGGTATTTTCTGAAGTTATGCCAAAAACGATAGCCGCCCTATATCCTGAAAGAGTCGCTTTTCCGAGCAGTTTTTTGCTCCGCCCGTTACAGAAAATCATGCTGCCGTTAGTTTGGACGCTAAATAAAATTACTTTATTGTTAATGCGTTGCCTTGGTATCAAACACCCTACTGGCTCTAGTCACGCAATTAGCAAAGATGAACTCCGCACTATTGTAAATGAATCAAATGCCAAGCTATCACAGCAACATCAGGATATGCTGATTTCAATTTTAGATCTGGAAAAAGTCACAATCGGCGACATTATGGTTCCCCGTAATGAAATTATTGGCATTGATATTAATGATGACTGGAAATCCATCATACGGCAATTAACTCATTCACCTCACGGCCGGATCGTGCTTTATCGTGATTCGCTTGATGACGCTATCGGCATTCTTCGTGTACGTGAAGCTTACCGACTGATGACAGAAAAAAAAGAGTTCACCAAAAGAAATCTGATTAAAGCAGCAGATAAAATCTATTATGTCCCAGTCAGCACACCACTTAATATCCAGTTAGTGAATTTCCAACGCAATAAGGAAAAAGCCGGGCTTATCGTTGATGAATACGGTGATATTCAAGGTCTGGTCACTGTTGAAGATATCCTCGAAGAGATTGTCGGTGATTTTACGACATCAATGTCCCCTTCTCTGGCAGAAGAAGTTTCACCACAAAGCGACGGCACTATTTTGGTTGACGGGACAGCCAATATCCGCGAATTAAATAAAGCCTTTAACTGGGCATTGCCTGTTGATGGACCACGAACGGTTAATGGTATGGTGCTTGAAGAGTTAGGAGAAATACCTGCTCTTAATGTACAAGTGCAAATCGGCAAATATAATTTTGAAGTACTTTCAGTGAACGATAATGTCATTAAACAAGTTCGAGTTACTCCCATTAGCCAATTTCCTGAGCAAGAAGCACAAGCTATTTAAATCGCTACGAAAAATTAACACCGCTGGAGGCATATCACCAACCTCCAACGGCAAATTCCTGTTAATATACCCGTCGTCTTTCAAGTTGCCTCTTTGTTGGCTGCACTCACTCACCCCGGTCACATAGTTTCCTATGCTCCCGGGGATTCGCTCCCTTGCCGTCGCGATCCATCTTGAAATCCATAGGGTATACTTTATCTCAGGAACCCGAAATATTATCACTGCTATGGAACTACACTTTTAATTCAGTTAGTTTTTCTTCTGGCAATGCCAACTCGTCATTCTTATTAACGAGGACGTCTGAATCAAGGATATGACGTGCAATATCCTGAGCTTCTGTCAGTGAATGCATGTGATAAGTACCGCATTGGTAAATATTTAGCTCTGGGATTTGGCTCTGATCTTTCACTTTCAAGACATCAGCCATCGCCGCTTTCCACGCGTCCGCAACGCGCATTTCTGCCGGTGCGCCAATCAAGCTCATATAAAAACCTGTTCGACATCCCATTGGCGATATATCAATAATTTCAACGCCCTCACCATTGAGGTGATTGCGCATAAAACCAGCAAACAAATGTTCAAGTGTATGAATACCCTTTTCAGGCATAACCTGTTTATTAGGTATGCAGAAACGTAAGTCGAAAACTGTGATGGTGTCGCCATGAGGCGTTTTCATAGTCTTAGCAACTCTTACGGCTGGCGCATTCATACGAGTATGGTCAACAGTAAAACTATCCAGTAAAGGCATTTCTTCATCTCCACAAAAAATTCAGATTTTTCTTCAAGCAAATGAAACTTTTTCATCTGCCACCGGTCATAAAGAATGAAAGACGCGTTATTATTATCCCTATTCTCTAGAAAATCCCATTTGGCCACTTTTACTTGTGGCCGTTTTCTTTTCTAGCATCCTGCCTGTTGTTTCAGATACTCATCAAAACTCATCGTATCCTCATGTTCCAACGCGTCTTGTCGCTCTACGGAGGCCCTGCGTTCTATAGCAAACTGTTCGTCGCTAATAACCTCATATTTTTCATTGATCAATTGCTGATGATATTCATCTGCCAGTTCCAGTCCAAAGCCACCAATGCCCTGGTCCTTCATTTTTTCCAGCACGCGAGCCGATAAAGTCAGTGATGAATCATCAAACATAGCAATTAATTCTTCGCAAACCTTTTGATATTGTGTGCCAGAACAACTATCCAATATTGCAGCAACCCGTTTCAAGTCACTAAATAACTTTTTGCCAACTTTTGCTAACGGTTCTTCCACACTTCCACAACCAAGACCAATCATTTGCCCTGGTTTACGCCCCTCAAGGATCACTCTATCCCAGTTCTTACGGCAACAATCTAATTCATCACTGCTCATCTCAGGCGCTTCGGCAAGCACGCACCATATTAAGAATAGGTCAAGAAAACGAATTTGTGTTTCATTGACGCCAATCGCTGCAAATGGATTAATATCCAATGAACGCACTTCGATATATTCTACTCCCCCACGCAACAACGCATCAGACGGAGATTCATTCCCTTTTGTGACACGTTTAGGTCGGATTGGCGCATACAACTCATTTTCAATTTGTAAGACGTTGGTATTGAGCTGAATATGTTTATCGCCTTGCTTAATACCCAATTTAGCAAACTCATCAGATGGCTTGCGAATCGCTTTTTTCAACCCGTCAATATAGGTGTGTAGGTTATTAAACGTAATATTCAGATCACTTTGTGATTTATTGGTGTACCCCAGATTACTCATTCTTAGTGAAGTCGCATAAGGCAGATAACAAGTTCCACCTTCTGTCCGATCAAAAAGAAAAGAAGTCTCTCTTCCACGTAAGAACGAGGAACAAATTGCCGGAGAAGCGCCAAACAAGTATGGGATCACCCACCCAAAGCGATAATAGTTACGGATCAAGCGGAAATAGCCATTAGAGATCTGCTCTTTACCACTCTCTGCATCTTCAATACCAGCCCAGGCGCGCCAGAACTCAATTGGCAATGAAAAATTATAATGAACCCCGGATATGGTCTGCATTAACGCGCCATAACGATTTTTTAACCCTTCACGGTATAAAGTCTTATAGCGGCCAACATTCGATGTACCATATTGAGCCAGAGTAATGTTCTCCTCCGCATCAATAAAACATGGCATACTCAATGGCCACATTTTTTCTTTATCCAGCATACGCGCCGTATGACGATGAATATCGCTAAGAAAAGAAATCGTATATTTTATGTCATCATTAACTGGTGTTATGAACTCCAATAGTGACTCGGCAAAATCAGTAGTAATCCATTTATGCGTAAGCGCTGCACCAAGTGCTTTAGGATGTTCCGTTATGGCTAAACTACCATCGGAAGTAATACGCAATGTTTCACGTTCAACACCGCGACGAATTCCATTTAAAATTGTCGGATGCGCCTCTAGCCATGATAGAGCCTTTGATACGTCCGGGATCAATTCGACCTCCCGTAGTGTTTTAGAAGAATTTTTATAAGGGTTTACTTTATCTTAAACAAGCCAAATTGTCGCTGATTAGATATAGCAGCAAAAACATTTCAGCGTCATACAGAGAGCGTGTTGGTTATGGCAACACAGACAGCCAGAAAGGAAAAAGCCCTGCTGTTAAAGCAGGGCTTGATATGGCGCATCCAGAAGGATTCGAACCTCCGACCGCTCGGTTCGTAGCCGAGTACTCTATCCAGCTGAGCTATGGATGCGTGTTCAGTTTTTCACTCTTGGTAAAAGGCAGTAGTTGCTTCTATCACCTGAATGGCACCTTGGATGATCTCATCTCAAGGTTAAATATGGCGCATCCAGAAGGATTCGAACCTCCGACCGCTCGGTTCGTAGCCGAGTACTCTATCCAGCTGAGCTATGGATGCGTGTTCAGTTTTTCACTCTTGGTAAAAGGCAGTAGTTGCTTCTATTACCTGAATGGTGCCTCAGATGATTTCATCTTAAGGCTAAATATGGCGCATCCAGAAGGATTCGAACCTCCGACCGCTCGGTTCGTAGCCGAGTACTCTATCCAGCTGAGCTATGGATGCGTGGTTTAAATGGCGGTGAGAGAGGGATTCGAACCCTCGATGCAGCTTTTAACCGCATACTCCCTTAGCAGGGGAGCGCCTTCAGCCTCTCGGCCATCTCACCGTACGCTTTCTTTCGAATCGCGACTCAGAACTTTTGTTTAAGCTCCTCGTCACTGCGTGGCGCACATATTACTTTCCCAGACTTATAAGTCAAACAATTTTTCTAAACCTGTGTTTATTTGAACACTTCACACACAAGATGTTTAGTTTGCCGTCAAAAAGTGTGCTTTATCAGCAGTAAATTATCACAACCTCAATTGAAGTACATACAAATCATTATTCGCCACAATAGCATGATAGGAACACGCTGTTCTGGCGATAGAAAAACAAAAAAGATGGGAAAATAGACAAGAATTTAAGAAATTAGCAAGACCAAAAAATACAACAGAGGTGAGATCCCTCAAAAATGGCGCCCGGTTCTGACAGAGATAGGACGCCAACTTAGAGTCAGTAAGTTGTTGGCTGAGATTTTTCGGCCTGAATCCGCTGATAAATTTCTTCACGGTGAACAGAAACTTCTTTAGGGGCATTTACACCAATACGAACTTGGTTACCTTTAACCCCCAGTACTGTAACTGTTACCTCATCGCCTATCATGAGCGTTTCACCAACTCGACGAGTCAGAATAAGCATTCTTTGCTCCTTGAAAATTTAAAAGAGTCGGGTCTTTCGGTTTCCCCGCTATTATCCATCAAACACCGTGAAAACGTAAAACAATGGTATATGCTTAAAGTATAAGCAATTTTAAGCGCATTTCCTACCTATATAGTTTAGCCAAAATAAATAAATATGCGCTTAACCTTTTAACAATTTCACAACAAGACTTCAAGGCACCACAAAAACAACGCTATGATGCCCCTTAAACTCAGGTAATACCGCTTATAGCCGCGATGCTACCCACTCTTCCACGCTATCCAAAGCAGAAGGCAACGCTTCAACATCAGAGCCACCTGCCTGGGCCATATCAGGACGACCACCGCCTTTACCACCGATTTGCTGAGCTACAGAAGAAATTAACTCACCTGCTCTTATTTTAGCAGTCAGATCCTTTGTGACACCAACAATTAAGCTGACTTTATCATCACTTACAGTAGAAAGCACAATAATCGCTGAACCTAGTTGATTTTTTAGATCATCAACCATCGTTCTCAACACCTTAGGTTCTGTATTGCTTAACTGACTGACCAGCAACTTCACACCCTTCACTTCTTTCGCTTTACTTGCTAAAGAAGCGCTTTCTTGTGCAGCCTGCTGATCTTTAAGCTGTTGAAGCTCTTTTTCCAACGCTTTGGTTCTATCCAGCGTCACCCGTACTTTTTCACTCAGGCTATGGATATCACTTTTCACTAATTGAGCAATATCTTGAAGTAAATCAACCTGTTGATGTACAGATTCCACCGCTTTTTTACCTGTAATCGCTTCGATCCTACGGATACCCGCAGCCGTTCCAGATTCAGCAATAATACGGAACAAGCCAATATCGCCGGTACGATTTGCATGAGTCCCTCCACATAATTCAGTGGAAAAATCCCCCATTGACAGTACGCGAACTTGTTCTTCATATTTTTCACCAAACAGTGCCATCGCGCCTTTGGTTTTTGCTGTTTCAAGATCCATCAATTCAGTAACAACAGGTGAATTTTGACGAACTTCGGCATTAACCAAATCCTCAACCTGACGGATCTGTCCTGGTTTCATCGCTTCAAAGTGAGAAAAATCAAAGCGAAGGTATTTATCGTTAACCAGAGAGCCTTTCTGTGATACGTGTTCACCCAAAACTTGACGTAACGCAGCATGTAACAGATGGGTTGCTGAGTGATTCAAACGAATTGCATCACGACGTTCAATATCAATAACCGCATTGATGTTACGGTTTACACTTAAGGTACCTTTTTCAAGCTTACCAATATGACCAATAGCCTGACCATATTTTTGTGTGTCAATAACACAAAAAGCACAATCGGTATTACTCAGAATGCCTGAGTCACCAACTTGTCCACCAGACTCAGCATAAAAAGCGGTCTTATCCAATATAACAATCGCTTCTTCACCCGCTTGAATTTGATCGACTGATTCACCATCACGGAAAATAGCAGTTACTGTTGCCTGCTGTTCGTTATGATCGTAACCAGAGAAATCACTGCATTCATCAACTTTGATCAATTCATTATAATCGGTACCGAAACCACTTGATTCACGAGCACGACGACGCTGATTTTCCATTGCCACGGTAAATCCCGCTTCATCAACGCTAATATTACGCTCACGGCAAACATCAGCGGTTAAATCCACCGGGAAACCATAGGTATCATACAGACGGAAAGCCGTTTCACCATCCAGAATATCACCGGACAGTTTTGCCAGTTCATCGTCTAGCAACTGGAGACCGCGTTCCAGAGTGCGAGCAAACTGCTCTTCTTCTGTTTTCAAGATCTGCTCAACAATGGTTTGCTGGCGTTTAAGTTCTTCTCCCGCGGCACCCATCACGTCTATCAATGGCGCAACCAGTTTGTAGAAGAAGGTATCTTTAGCCCCCAACATATTACCGTGACGGATAGCTCGGCGGATAATACGACGCAGAACATAGCCACGGTTTTCATTAGAAGGAACAACACCATCACAAATCAAAAACGCACATGAACGAATGTGATCAGCAATAACCCGCAGAGATTTATTACTCAGATCATCTGTAGCACCAGTGACATTAGCAACAGCAGTAATCAAATCACGGAACAGATCGATCTCATAGTTAGAATTGACGTGCTGCAATACAGCGGCGACGCGCTCCAACCCCATCCCTGTATCTACTGATGGTTTTGGCAACGGCTCCATCGTACCATCGGCATGACGGTTGAACTGCATAAAGACGATATTCCAGATTTCAATATATCTGTCACCATCTTCTTCCGGGCTTCCTGGCGGCCCACCCCAGATATGTTCACCATGATCATAAAAAATTTCAGTGCAAGGGCCGCAAGGACCGGTATCACCCATTTGCCAGAAGTTATCCGATGCATAAGGCGCACCTTTGTTATCGCCAATGCGGATAATTCTTTCCGCTGGTATGCCGACTTCGTTCTGCCAAATATCATAGGCTTCATCATCTGTCTGATAGACAGTCACCCATAATTTTTCTTTCGGCAAATTGAACCAATCTTTGCCCGTCAGAAGTTCCCAAGCATAGCTAATAGCATCATGTTTGAAATAGTCACCAAAACTGAAATTACCGAGCATCTCAAAGAAAGTATGATGGCGTGCGGTGTAACCTACATTTTCTAAATCGTTATGTTTACCACCGGCACGAACACAACGTTGAGCTGTTGTTGCTCGAGAATAAGATCTTTTGTCCTGTCCAAGAAATAGATCCTTAAACTGGTTCATCCCTGCGTTGGTAAATAGCAGTGTTGGGTCATTATTTGGCACCAAAGAACTACTTGGTACGATTTGATGCCCTTTAGTATGAAAAAAGTCGAGAAACGCTTGACGGATCTCAGCGGTGCTTTTGCTCATAATTGTCCCGAAATCAAGCTGGAAAAAACAGATTTATGAATTGGTTAGGTGGGATATTCCATCACCTACTTTCAACTCACGAATAAACAAAGTGGGGATAAGATAAAAGTTCTTCTATTAGAAGTAAAATCCCAGATACATCCATTCGCTGACAACATTGTAAATCGTCTGGGTATTTTCTGAAAGCATGATCGCATAATATGGATAATACTTACTTTCTGAGAGAAGAAACCGCGCCATTATTAACGCGGTATCAGTTTGGTGACAAAACTTTTTCAGCTTTAATTCGAGAATTACAGACTACCGATATAATTAGTCAGATTAGAATTCTTCGTTATTCATCTCTTCGTTTTCATCGCCTTCGTAATCAGAAGCCGCACTACTGAATTCGCCAGCATTATGCAACAGCATTTCACGTAATTTTTTATCCAGTTCAGCAGAAATTTCAGGATGCTCTTTCAAGTAGATGGTGGCATTCGCTTTGCCTTGACCAATTTTATCGCCATTATAGCTGTACCATGCGCCCGCTTTTTCCACTAGTTTATGTTTCACGCCTAAATCGATTAATTCACCATAAGTGTTAATGCCTTCGCCATACATAATCTGGAATTCTGCTTGCTTAAATGGCGCTGCCACTTTGTTTTTTACTACCTTCACACGGGTCTCACTACCAACAACCTCTTCGCCATTTTTCACAGAACCAATGCGGCGAATATCCAGACGAACAGAAGCATAGAATTTCAGCGCGTTACCACCGGTTGTGGTTTCAGGGTTACCGAACATGACGCCAATTTTCATACGAATTTGGTTGATAAAAATCAACAACGTATTGGAGCTTTTCAAATTACCGGCCAGTTTACGCATTGCCTGACTCATCATTCGAGCTGCCAGCCCCATATGAGAATCACCAATTTCCCCTTCTATTTCGGCTTTTGGCGTTAAGGCGGCAACGGAGTCTACGATAATGACATCAACAGCGCCGGAACGTGTCAACGCGTCACAGATCTCAAGAGCCTGTTCCCCCGTATCGGGTTGAGAACACAACAGATTATCAATATCAACACCCAACTTCTTAGCATAGATAGGATCAAGAGCGTGTTCAGCATCAATAAACGCGCAGGTTTTACCTTCACGTTGCGCCGCGGCGATAACCTGTAATGTCAGCGTTGTCTTACCAGAAGATTCCGGACCATAGATTTCAACAATACGCCCCATCGGCAGGCCGCCAGCACCTAATGCAATATCCAGTGACAACGAACCCGTGGAGATAGTTTCAACGTCCATTGAACGGTCTTCGCCCAAACGCATGATGGAACCTTTACCAAACTGTTTTTCAATTTGGCCTAGTGCCGCCGCTAGTGCTTTTTGTTTATTTTCATCAATAGCCATTTTTACTCCCTCGTAAGCAATGAAAGGGTTCTCTCACTGCCGATGAATAATTTCTGATACTAAAACATTGTTTGTTATTATACTGTATAATCATACAGCATCAAGTTAATTTTTTATAATCTCTGATAACAATGTTTTCAGAGAATAAATGACAGCTTGAAGGCGTACTTCATTTCGATCACCGTCAAAACAACAATTGCGGGACACAACTTCTACCCCATTTACCGTTAGATACGCAAATCCAAACCACACGGTACCAACAGGTTTTTCTTCACTGCCGCCATCAGGCCCGGCGATGCCACTGACTGAAACCGCCAGATCCGCCCGCGCGGCTTTCAGTGCTCCCGCGGCCATTTCTCTCACAACCTGTTCACTAACCGCTCCATGTTGCTGTAAAACGGCTTCTGACACCCCAAGCATCTGATGTTTAGCTTTATTACTGTATGTCACAAAGCTTCGGTCAAAATAAGCAGAGCTACCGGCAATATCTGAAATTGTTTTCGCCAACCAGCCACCGGTGCAAGATTCAGCACAGGTCACCCACAGTTTTTGCTGTCTCAACTTCTCTCCCAGTTCAATACTAAGCTGAGTTAGAATTTTTTCACTCATAACACACTCTTTATCCGGTAAAAGATCAATTTCTTTGAAACCGGTTCCAAATCCACAAACTCGTGATTGTCAACGCCAACAGAGTACCAAAACCTATCCCTGTTGTAACAACCGGAACGCCTATTTTAATAACCAGTGAGTACAAGCCAAGCATCAATAACATGGCGATATTCTCACCCAAGTTCTGTACTGCGATGGCATAACCGGCCCCAACCGTTTGTCTGCCGCTTTCCTGCAATAATGCATTCAGTGGAACAATAAACAAACCGCCAAAAATACCGAGAATGATTAATAAGACGTAGGAAGCCCAAATATTTTGCTGAACCGCAAAAATGACCACCATCACGCCGATTAAAACACCAGCAGGCATACAACGATGGACTGTTTTAAGGGTGATGAAACGGGCAGCAACACCTGCACCAATAATAATGCCGACAGCAACCATCACATTAAGTATTGTCGGCGTGCTATTGTCAGAAATTCCCAGCACAACAGGTACCCATAAGACCAATAGGAATCTCACTGTTATACCCGCCCCCCAGAACAAACTGGTGCCAATTAAAGAAAACCGAGCGCCTTTGTTATGCCAAAGAATACAACAAGATGAAGCAAAGTCTGTCAGCATCTTTTTCAGATTCCAGCCCTTATCCTGACGTACAGCCGATAACCGGGGAATAAAGAAATTAGCGACAACAGCGATACCATACATCAGCGCACAAACAAGCAGTGCGATAGTCAGGTTCCAATCAGATAAAAAACCTCCGGCAACAGAGCCCGTAAGAATAGCGATTATCGTTGAAGCCTCCATTAAACCATTAGCCTTTACTAAACGATCACCATCGGTCAATTCAACCAAGATTCCGTATTTAGCCGGTGAATATGACGCAGCCCCCACTCCTACTAAGGCATAACCCAGAAATGGATCATATCCCAGACAAATAGTAAACGCGCCCAACAACTTGACGCTATTAGCAAACAACATCACACGATCTTTCGGGAAACGATCGGCTGTTTGCCCCACAAAAGGCGCCAACAGAATATAGGCCAAAACAAACACTATCTGTAATATCGGCTGACTCCAGTCAGGATAAAACTGGGCTTTCAACTGCGCCAGGATCGCAAACAACAGCGCATTATCGGCAAAAGCTGAAAAAAACTGTGACACCAATACGGCTTTCATGCCACGGGTTAATAGCGGTTGAACAACGACGGATTCATTCACGATTATTATTCCTGTTCAGCTTCACTTTCCAATAACACGACTTCTTCCTGTTTAGCAAAATGTTTCCCCCGACCGAGAATAGTACAGAATCCCTGCTTATCAATTGAAACAATGTCTCCAGTATCAAACCAATCAGACTGAATATTCCCATACTCATCTTTTGCCGCTGGTGGTTCTAAATGATTTGGATCTTCAATTCTCAGATACCCTTTCATCATATTTGGGCCACGCAGTTGCAAACGTCCCCCCTCCTTAATTCCTGCTACTGGAATCAAACGGGATTCCATTGCCGGCAAAATCCGCCCAACAGTGCCGACTTTAGCCATCATCGGCACATTCAATGCAATGACAGGCGCACATTCTGTCATGTCATATCCTTCTAAAATGCGAATACCGAATTTGTCTTGCCAAATCTGTTTCGTATTTTCAGTGAGCTTCTCAACACCAGCTATAACACAACGAAGACGCGCAAAATCATATGAATGAGCGAAATAGGCATAATTCTCCAGGAAAGTGGATGTACCCAATAATACGGTACAGTTACGCTCATATACCAGTTCTGGCACTATCCGGTAATGCAATGGGTTTGGGTAGAGGAATATTCGGCTACCAGACAACAACGGAGTGAATAAGCCAACCGTCAATCCAAATGCATGAAATAGCGGTAGAGAAGACATAAAACGGTCAAGTGGATTGAAATCAGTAATGGTTTTTATCTGTTCCACATTGGCTAACAAACTAGCGTGACTGTGAACCACACCTTTTAATACAGCTTCTGAACCGGACGTAAATAGCACCAAAGCATCATCATCTGGTTTTTGCGCCACCATCGCCCGCTTCGGAAAAAAGAGGTGCCACAAGATCCACAATTTATCCTGAAAAGTCACTGTACCTTCCAAATCCTCAAGATAAACCCAATTAACCTCGGTAACCTGCTCAGATAAATGAGTTAATCGCTCCTTTTCCAGAAATTGTCGGGAAGTCACAATAGTTTTAATACTGGCAATCTCTACCGCATTCTTCAATCCATGACTGTCGGTTGTATAGTTTAATAAAGCCGGTATTCTTCCTCTCAAAGATGCCCCGAATATCGCAGCGACCATAATAGTGGCATTAGGTAAAAGAAAACCAACCCGTTCCCCCTGGCAGGTAAAACGCTGCAAAACACGGCTGGCGCCCAGTACTTTTTTAAGCAGACTGTTATAACTGTCTTCTTTAAAAGAAATATCTTCAATACAGGGCTTAAAACGACCAAATTGTTTCCGTGCAACCAGTAAAGATTCAAATATTGTTTCTCGCGGTCGGGTCGCCATTCGTGCACTCATCATTATTTCATGCAAACGCTCACCGGCTAAACGACGTCGTTGCTCCGAACCAGACGCATTCGGCATCGGCAATTGTGTCGCAGGCAGGATTTTCATTGTCACCTTCGGAAAAAGGTGAAGTTTGAAAATACCTTTTAATCGGCTGAATAGGGTTCTTTCTAACCCTTCAAAGCGAACAGGAACTACAGCGGCTTCGGATATCGCCGCAATAAAAGCCGCCCCATCATAGATTTTCATCAAAGAACCGGTAACAGTAATTCTCCCCTCGGGAAAAACAACTATTGGCCGCCCCTTTTCTATTTCCTTAACCAACACCCTGACAGCCATTGGATTTATTGGGTCCAAAGGGACTATTTCAACATAGCGACTTACCAGTTTCATAAAACCACGATTTGCAATATTGGAATAGACAGCAAATACTGGCTTAACCGGCAAGAAAAGCGTCAGCAAAACACCATCAAGAAAAGAGACATGATTAGGCGTGATAAGGCATTTTGGGTGGTTAAATTGTTTAATATCTCCTTCTACTGTTAAACGAAACATTAAACGAAAAACAAGCCTTAGAAATTTAAACAACATATTCGTATCTCAACCCATTTGAAAAAATAAATAGAAGATACTATTTATTATTCGACACTGTAATAGTCTTATTTCTCTATAAAAAATACCTGAATAGTGTCAGGAGACTATTCCAGAGAGAATAATTTCTTTCACATAAGTTGTAATTTTTTCCGGTGAAAGTTGCGCATTAATAATATGGTTCGCACATTCACAGTAGAGATTTTCTCTGGCGGCAAGCACTTCTTCCATTTCTTCAACAATAGATTTTCCCGTCAAACTAGGGCGTTGGGTACTTTCTGGTTGCTGCATTAATCGTTCAGCCAAAATGCTCGCTGAAGCTTGAAGATAAATCACCGTGCCATTCTGTCGCATATATTGGCGATTTGCAGCGGAAAGAATGATCCCTCCACCGGTAGAAATAACACGATTGCTTTGACTAACTTGTTGTAAAGCTTGGCTTTCTAATTGCCGAAATTGTTGCCACCCTTGCTGGTTAACAATATCCGCAATGGTCATGTTATTGGTTTGTTGGATATAGTGATCAGTGTCAATAAATGTGTACGATAATTCATTGGCTAATAATTTTCCAACCGTCGTTTTTCCTGCCCCACGTGCACCTACAATAAACAATATTTGGTTCACTGCCTGATATCCTTGATAAATTTCATCGTTAAAAATATATTAACGCCTATAGTAACCAGAACTTTACATCAACGTAAAATTAAAAGTTAATATATCCGGTAAAAGCCACCCCAAAAGCATGATCTTATCGAAACTTCAATATAATCAGACACACTTCTGGGGTAACAATAAGCACATTACTTACGAATTAAATCATCCCCATAACCAATCCATTTATACGTAGTTAGCGCATCTAATCCCATTGGACCACGGGAATGCAGTTTTTGCGTGCTAACGGCAACTTCCGCACCCAAGCCAAACTGGCCGCCATCAGTAAAGCGAGTGCTAGCATTCACATAAACCGCGGCAGAATCAACCTGACGAACAAAATAGTCAGCATTGTGCAAAGATTGAGTCAAAATAGCATCAGAATGGGACGTACCATAGGTACGAATATGATCAATTGCCTGCTCCATATCAGTGACAATTTCCACATTCATATCCAGAGATAACCACTCATCACGGTAATCTGCTTCCGTAACATCCACGACCTTAGCCGGTCCATCCTTCAAAAACGCCATTGCTGATTTACTCGCATGCAGAGTCACTCCCTGCGCTTTCATATTCTTGCTCAATGCAGGCAGAAAATCAGCCGCAATCTTATGATGTACCAGCAAGGTTTCCAAAGCATTACAGGCACTCGGACGTTGCACTTTAGCGTTAGTGATTACAGTTAATGCCTTATCGAAATCAGCACTTTCATCGACAAAAGTATGACAAACGCCAATTCCACCGGTAATAACTGGAATGGTCGATTGCTCACGGCACAGCTTATGCAACCCTGCACCGCCACGTGGAATCAACATATCCACATAGCGATCCAGTTTCAGTAGCTGAATAACTAACTCACGGTCCGGTTTATCCATCGCCTGCACGGCTGCGGCAGGTAATCCACTCTGTTCAAGTGCCTGCTGAATGACTTTCACTGTCGCTTGATTAGTGTTGTGAGTCTCTTTACCACCACGCAAAATAACTGCATTACCGGTTTTCAAACACAGAGATGCAACATCAATGGTGACATTAGGACGTGCCTCATAAATCACCCCGACCACGCCCAGCGGTACACGGCGACGCTCCAACCTCAAGCCACTGTCAAGCAAACTGCCATCAATGACTTCCCCTACCGGGTCAGATAAACGGCATACCTGACGAACATCATGAGCTATCGCTGTCAAACGCTCCGGCGTCAATAACAGACGATCCAACAATGCTTCGCTCATGCCTTGTCCACGGGCCTGAATCATATCAAGCTGATTAGCTGCAAAAATGATTGCGCTTTCCTGCTCTAGTAAATCTGCAATGCGGACTAATGCCTGATTTTTCTGTTTTGTACTTAGCTGTGCCAGTTGCCATGCAGCTTCCCTGGCAGCCTTTCCCATTTGTTCTAACATTATGAATCCTTAACTCACGATCATGTCGTCACGATGAACCGCAACCGCACCATATTCATAACCGAGGATTTGGCTTATCTGCTGTGAATGGCGGCCTGCAATTAAACGTAGAGCATCACTGTTATAACGGCAAACACCATGCGCCAAATCCTTACCAGACAGGCTACGAATGCAGATAACTTCTCCACGGGAGAAATCACCTTTAATATTTTTAATCCCTTTCGGTAATAAAGAGCTACCTTTTCCGCAGATTGCCGTTTCAGCACCATGATCTACAATAATTTCACCCGCCGGAGGCGCGCCAAAAATCCAACGCTTGCGATTTTCCATTGGGCTTTCCAACCCATGAAAACGAGTACCTACCGGATTACCTTCAATGACATCAGAGATGACATCAGGTTTATTACCAGCGGCGATA
This sequence comes from Photorhabdus namnaonensis, assembly GCF_001684335.1. Taxonomy (GTDB): domain Bacteria; phylum Pseudomonadota; class Gammaproteobacteria; order Enterobacterales; family Enterobacteriaceae; genus Photorhabdus; species Photorhabdus namnaonensis. The sequence continues at coordinate 885 of NZ_LOIC01000024.1, read as the reverse complement.
ATGACATCAATACCCGCGCGACCTGCAATCCCCGCCGCCTGAAGTTTAGTTGCCATTCCTCCCGTCCCTAAACCCGAAATGCTATCACCGGCAACCATACGTAATTCATCGCTGATGTCATGAACTTCCGGGATAAGTTTTGCGTCTGGATTGCTACGCGGATCAGCGGTATATAGCCCTTCAATATCCGTCAGCAATAGCAACTTATCCGCACCCCCTAGAATTGCCGCTAGCGCAGATAAATTATCATTATCACCCACTTTAATTTCTGCCGTCGCAACCGCATCATTCTCATTAATTACAGGCACAATACGATTATCGAGTAAAGCCTGTAAGGTATCTCTGGCATTTAAAAAACGTTCGCGATCTTCTAAATCCGCTCGGGTCAGTAACATTTGCCCAACATGAATACCATAAATAGAAAAAAGCTGCTCCCATAACTGAATCAACCGGCTCTGCCCGACCGCCGCCAGCAATTGCTTGGATGCAATCGTCGCCGGGAGATCCGGATAGCCCAAATGTTCCCTCCCTGCTGCAATAGCGCCGGAAGTCACAATAATAATGCGATGACCTTTTTCATGCTGTTGAGCACATTGCCTTACCAGTTCTACAATATGCGCTCGATTCAGGCGACGAGAGCCGCCTGTCAGTACACTCGTCCCCAGTTTCACAACCAATGTTTGGCTGCTATTCATCATATTTTTGCCATTAGATTTAAATTAAAAAAACAGTGCTCAGTTTTAACAGGAGAGAAGCGTTATGCCAACAGGCATAATGCTAAATCGAAAAAATAGGAGTTTAGCAAAATCCGCCGTAAACCCTCGCCCAATGCGGGCGGTGATATAAGGCGAAAAGCCCGCAGGGCTTTCAGGTTATTAACCATCA
>NZ_LOIC01000023.1:25439-40668 GCF_001684335.1 Photorhabdus namnaonensis | reverse complement strand
TTGATGCCTTTTTGGCATCGTTTTCATCACAGCAAAAACCAGGAAGACAAAAAATGAGTGTAGCACTATTATGAAATCTTATTTATACGGCCGCCATAATATATTGTATTGTGGCGGTCATAATAGAGATATGAAAATAATACGTTAATACGTTAATACGTTAATACGTTAATACGTTAATACGTTAATACGTTAATACGTTAATACGTTAATACGTTAATACGTTAATACGTTAATGATTTAATAATATTTTTGTGAAGTATTGGGTTTTATTTTAAAAAAATTGATTATTGAGTGGAAACAATCTTAACATTATTATAAAATGCTTAAATTGGAATGCTTTCTGTGTTAAAAGAAGCTTTTACTATCATTTTCTACATTTAATATGGTTGAAGTTTTAATTTCTTTAATTTAAATATTATTAACCTTAACCCTACAGTTTTATATTAAGTGTGAAAACAGGATGAATTAAATCAAAATATTTTTTGAAAAAAAGTATTTGATTGTTAAAGATAAAATAGATGTGACGATAAAAGGCATTAATTTAAAAAATAGAATTAGCTTATTTCATCGTATGTATTTAATCATACGAATTGCTGTTCCTAATTGAGTATATTCTTTTCCCAAATATTTAAAGCCAAGGGCAATATAAAACCCTTCTGCTTGCGGATTAGCCATCACCTGTAATGATGCTTTGCCTTTTATATAAAGGTCATTCAATGCGATTTGCACCAATTGCTTGCCAATGCCTTGATGCCAAAAGGTCGGTTCAACAAATAATCCATCAAGTTCAGTATTTCCATCAGATTGAGGCAATACAACACTGAACCCTAGAATTACGCTAGCTTGTTCTGCAACGTAAACATACCCTGCTTCAATATGTTTCATCGGCAGTTCTATCATGTAGGGATTTGCTAGTAATAATTCTCTATCTTCTTCCCACATAAGAGATGCACGTAATTGGAGCGCTTCAAGTGCGATCTGTTCGGTTGTATTGGCTAATCTGATGGTTATTCTCATTTAATTTGCTATCTCTGCGATCTACGCTGTGTATACACTGCATCCAGTGTAAACAGCACTAATGCAGCCCAGATAAAGCCGAAAGTGATCAGACGGTCAGTGCCTATGTGTTCACCATAAACCAAGGTTGCTAGCAAGAACATCAGCGTTGGGCCGACATACTGGAAGAAACCCAGTGTAGACAGACGCAAATGGGCAGCGGCTTCGGTGTATAACAGTAATGGCACAGTAGTAATAATGCCTGCGGCAATCAGAAATAAATTGAGAGTTGCTGAGTTATTACTTAGATCACTGGTTGGGGTGTTGGCAAAACCAAATAGGTAAATGGCGGCAACCGGCAGTAACCACAGTGTTTCAATCGTCATGCCTGTTTGAGCGTCAACATTCATCTTCTTACGCAGCAGGGCATACAGAGCAAAAGTGATGGCCAAACTTAATCCAATGACCGGTATAGAACCAAATTGCCATAGCTGGATTAATACGCCGGTGAAAGCTAGAATAACCGCAGCCCATTGCATGCGGCGGAAACGCTCACTCAGAAACAGCATGCCGAATAAGACGTTAACCAATGGGCTAATAAAATAACCCAAGCTAGCTTCCAGCATATGACCGTGGTTCACCGCCCAGATGTAAATCAGCCAGTTACAGGCAACGACAGTGGCCGTTACGGCCAGAAATAATACTTTTTTAGGTTGATGGAAAACCTTGGCTACCTGTGACCAGTGACGAGTTAATGTTAGCAGTAGCAACATAAAGAAAAATGACCAAATAATACGATGGGTCAGGATTTCGTCAGCAGGTACTTGCTGGATATGTTTAAAATAAACTGGCGCGATTCCCCAGATAAAACAGGCACCGAAGGCGTACAGTACTCCTTTGGTAGTTTGTGGCTTATTCATATCGTCCTGATGCTAATAAAATTAGAAGAAAAGTAATGGGTTTTTAGCCCGTTAACATAGAAATAATATGTCACCGGGCTGAATATTACGCAAGCGATTAAAATTATATTGTCATCCTACCAGGTAGGTCGCTGTTACACTGGCGATATGGTCTCTCTGCTCATTATGTAGTTCCGCTCTGGCGACAGAAACTTTGTTGCCATTACGGATAATGCTACTGGTGGCGGTAAATAGTTCACCGCGGCCGGGCCGTAGGTAATCCACGCGTAAATCAATTGTTCCCATTATTGATAATCGTTTTTCTAATTCTTCTAGTGATGCGGGTACCAAACGGGTCAAAGCGTTACCGATACAGACCAATCCACCACATACGTCCAGCACTGAGGCAATTACACCACCATGTAAAATTTTTTGTGCGATATTACCCACTAGTTTACTTTGGTTACGGAATTGTATTTCTACGTAATCTTGTTCAAATCGGATTAGTTCAAGTTCTAATAATTGGTTAAAAGGCATATCATGAACAAAAGCATGACCAATCACTTGCCGGGCTTCTTCCAGGGTTAGTAGTGTTGTAGACATTTAATTTTATTCCTAAATAAAGATATATGTTACCAATGTGACTTTGTATGGTTAATGGCTTGTTAATATTATGCTTTTATTGCTAACCTTGCCAGCTCATAAGGAATGTCTGGTAATAATCTGAATAAACATAATTGAATACAACTATAGGTAAGCTGAAACGGATCTGTGCTTTTTTTCGTCACGCTTGGTTTTGGGACTCGAATCAGGACAAACACTGTCGGATAAGATACCAACATCCGAGCATATCCCTGGCTCTATGCATCAAGCACATCTAATGCCGTTCGGCGGAAACAGGTACAGGCTTCTTCCCATGAGACCAGACGTTCATCAAACACCATTGGCACGACGAATTGTTGATAGCGCTCTTTATAAACAGGATTATTCACTAACTCTTCCAGCCCCATTTTTAGTTCTTCAATGGGAGATTCGCAGAACTGTGGGTACTGGTTACCGTAACGTTCAATATCCTGCTTAATGCATTCCTGTACAAAGCGCTTTAATACAGGGATATCAGATCCTTTTTCTCTGACAATACAAAAATTGTCGTAGATATGGCGTACCAGTGACTCATCCACTCCACGCTCCAGATGCCGCATACTTGCAGCTGTTCTGCGTATCATAGAAATCAGCTTTTCAGCCTGTGTACTGGCGATGGTGGCACATGGAAAAGCGCCCACCACTTCGCCCTTGTTCGTCAAATCTGTTATCAGTGAACGAATATCACGAGCTTCCGGTGCTTCAAGCAACTCCGTTTCCATCAATTCCAGTTTGATAAATGGTCGTAAGCAGGGAGCTTGTGCGTATACTTGCGGGTAACGCACTGGAATCTCATTGTAACGATATTCATCCCGAGTGACTTTAGGATGCTCTTCATCAAAACGAAAAGTACCCGAAGCCATAATCGTTTCAGTAATTACCTGAATAATATCTTTACGGATATTTTTACGCTGATTCCTGGAGTATTGTTGTGAGAAATCAGCGACAGGAACCAACTTGATATCCACATCTTCTGACATCCTGTTCAAGGATATTCCCGCTTTCGACAGCGCAGTTCCTCCGGAAAAAACCAGTTGATGGGTATAAAAGGTCAAAGGCCCGAGTAGACGCAACAACTCAACGATGTAATGATCTTTCTCTACAATTGCGACAGATTCAATCCCCAACGCATCTGCAACATCAGGGAATAATTTTGTTAAATCATCCATTTAATTTGCTGTTCCCTACTGACAAGATTCTCTTAAAACGCGGTGAAGTTTTGATTTCCAGCGAAGCGGGGATCTGAGTGGATTTACCGTTATTGTAGGCACTGCTGGCCCCTACCAGGCGATAATCCACTTTCAGAAGTTCCAGTGCTTCAATCACCACCGCAGCGGAACCACCGGGTGCCGCAGGCATTAACTTCCCGGTAATCGCGTTTTGCCGCGCTTTGGTATAGATCCCATAACCCACTTTTAGTAATTGCCCTTCTTTCACTAGTTCGCGAAGTGCTCTACCAACCTGATCGTAGCCTGAGAGATCTTTGAAATCGTCACGAGTGAAAACATAACGCTTTGAGCGTTTCAGTCGTGACTGAATACGAGTTTTTGTAGTCATGCCGTCCTCCTTTGGCTATTTTTTCATCATAGCAAGCATACGACATTTTTAACAGCAAACATTTGTCAGCGGTCTGAGGCAGTACTGTAGGTACTGCCTTATATAGAATAGTGAGTATGTTACGGATGAAGCACCGTTCTCCATGCTCATTGATAGCTCTATTTTACGAATGACCAAATTTGGCGATTGGGTTAATCAGATTATCAGCAAACTGTAAACTTTGCGCCGGATCAGCTAAATCAAGCATCTGGCGGTTATTCGCTATTTGCAGGCGGTTTAGACAGCAGCGTTTAATCTCCGGTGTAAACAGATCGTAACGCACAAATTGTTCACTCAATTCGGGATGGTTGTGCTGATAGCTTAAAATACAATCTGCTACGGCTTGCCAGAAAAGATCCTGTGAATAGTCACCCTGTTCATCCAGTATGGCAGCCAGATAGCGGAATATACCGTCAAACACATCAGATAAGATGGTCAGTGTTTTCATCTCTTCTGGCATGTCTACTTTGACTCGGCTCGCTTTTTCCGGTAAATCGGCGTCGGGATTCATGACCAGAATCTCTTCCGCTAAATCTTTCATGAAGATGTGCTGTGGAACATGGTTTTCCAATACCATGATGATGTTTTCGCCGTGTGGCATAAACATCAGATCATAAGCGTACAAACAGTGTAACAGCGGCGCAAGATAACTCTCTAAATAGCGGCGCAACCATTCTTGAGTGGACAGGCCGGATGCTGAAATTAACGCAGGCAACAGGGCATTCCCTTGCTGATCACTGTGCAATAACGCAGCCATCGTCATCACTCGCTGCCCAGGTTCAATTAATTGCAATGGGTTTTCTCGCCACAGTGCCGCCATCATTTTTTTGTAAGGCGTATCACTACTGATTGCTTGCTCGTAATAGCTGTTTTTGAATCCAACACTGGCGACTTCTCGTAGAATTTTAAAACGATAATGTTGCAAGATCGGATCTTGTGTTACCAAATCGAATAGCCAGTCATTAATGCCCGGTGTCGTCGCCATGTAATAAGGTGATAAACCGCGCATAAATCCCATGTTCAGAATGGATAACGCCATTTTCACATAATATCGCTGAGGATAAGTGCGATTGAATAAGGTACGGATCGATTGTTGTGCCTGATAGGTATCAGTACCAATACCAAGATAGACCAATTTCTGATTAGCGATATCAGGCGCAAATATTGATGCCAACTTGTTCTGCCATTGCCAAGGGTGAACTGGCATCAGGAAATAGTCTTCGGGATTAAGGTTAAGCGCGATCAACTGCCGGTCAAATTCAGCTACTGTGGTTGTGCCTAGCTCTTGTTCCAGCAACTGTTGATAGTTGAGTTGCTCTATACAAGCAAAATGAGCTTTGCTCTTATGTGCGGCCAGCCATACTAAATGCATAACAGAGGCGGCTTCGGGACTAAAGTTCTGAAAATCACCGATATCAAAACCAATCCGGCCATTATTGGCGACGAAAGAGGGGTGCCCTTCCATCATCTCCCCTTCCAACGCCTGAAAATCAGTGTTCACGAGATCCATTGCACTGATACCGATTCTATTATGCTTAAAAGCGCTGCTATAGAGAGTACTGGTAATTTCTTCCAGATAGGTGGGCATGACGACATCGCTGATGCCAAGCTGTTGTTTAAACTCAATAATGAATAGCAAGGAATCGAGTTCTACAGCTTCCCCGTTGGCATGTTTCTGTAACGAATCGGCATCAATCAGCCAGTGATCCAGTGCCATACGCCGCGCCCGGAAAGTATAGCTGACCAAGAGGTCAGCACTATCCAAACGGTAATGGTGATATCCGTCACTGTCTGCTTTTTCAGTTAACTGTTGAGGTGCGAGTAAACATTCATGTGAAAATTCAGAAATAGCTTTACACAAGTGCAGACGATTAACTTTTTGCCAGACGGCGGGTTGCAAATGTGTGGCATTTGTCACCAATGAGCCCAGGGGAGTTGATGTTGTCGCTTGGTATTCCCGCTGTAACGCAATCTGGTGCTGTTCTCTGGTACAAAAGGCCAATTTGGCTGTTTTATGAGGTAATACCAATGCCTTCTGATAAACAAAACCCGCCCGTAGATTAAGTTTATGAATTTTCTCATTATGTATATTAGGCTCAACGACAATTCGAGCCACGGCAGGATCGCTGAAAATAAAGGCCATGATGGTTTGGAAAATTCCCCAAGTAAAATTCTTGATTTTTTCTTGCGGCGGGGCAACCAGAATATGCATTCCCATATCATCTGGGCGTGCTGGATAATATTTTCCAATCAGATCATCTTGTGCGCGATAACATTCTAATAGAAAAGCAGGTTGTTCCCGATAGATGCCAATAAATACACTGCCAGGATGGTTGGATTCTAAATCATGATAAAATTCCCATACTTGTTGTTCGGTATTATCTTGCATTCCCCAATAATGAGCATAATCCCGGGTAACCCAGTTAGTTAATGTAGGAATATCCCGTTCCAGATCCAGTGGACGTAATGCAAAGCTGCCTATTTCAGGCAGGGATTTTTCAAACAGGGTAGGATTAAAAACGGACATTAGCATGCTCCTTCGGTGTCGACGCTGAACTGCTGGAAAGCGATACTTTTCTCAATCGGGTAATGTTCAATACCGGTAATTTCATAAATCAGGCACGAGTTACGATAGCAGGCCATCCCCAGATCCGGCGTGACGAAACCGTGGGTATGTAATTCCACATTCTGTATGAAAATGGTGTTGTTCTGATCAATGCTGTAGTTACGTTGTACACCATAACGCCCTTTTTCATCCCAATGGATAAGGTGACGTATACCTTCAATAAAAGTTGGAATTTGGTATTGATAGCCGGTTGCCAGAACGACCCCTTCTGTGTCGAGAGAAAATGCTTTCTCCTGCTCGTGTTGGAATAATGCCAATGTTAGGTCACGGCCATTGTTAGCATGGCTAACTTGTTGTAATTCACTATTAGTATATAAATTAACGTTTAATTCACCGTTTAATCGTTTGGTGTACATTAAATCGAAAATATCATTGATTAATGAACTGTTGATACCTTTATAAAGCTGCTTGTGGGACAGATTTAATGCATCACGCTTTTCGCCCGGGAGGCTATAGAAATAATCTACATATTCTGGTGAAGTCATTTCCAGAGTCAGTTTGGTATATTCCAGCGGGAAAAAACGTGGTGAACGGGTAAGCCAATTAAGCTGATAATTGAATTTATCAATATCGCTGAGTAAATCGTAAAAAATTTCCGCGGCACTTTGTCCACTACCCAGAACGGTAATAGATTGTTTTTGTTGTAAGGCTGCTTTGCTCTTCAAGTAATTACCTGATGTCACCATCTGATCAGAGAAGGGTTGGCAGCACTTTGGAATATAGGGTGAAGGCCCGGTACCCAATACCAATTTTTTACAAATAAATTGGTGTTGTCGCCCAGTTAACGTATCTGAACAATGTAGTGTATATAGCGAAGCGTCTTCATCATAACTGATTCTATCAACGCGAGTGTTAAAGCGTAAATTGGATAACTGTTCTGCTGCCCATTGGCAATATTGGTTGTATTCTTTACGCATCAGGAAAAAACTTTCCCGGATATAAAAGGAATATATTCTTCCTTTCTGCTTAATATAATTAAGGAAGCTAAGTGGGTGAGTGGGTGATGCCAGGGTCACTAGATCTGACATAAACGGGGTTTGCATGGTGGAGTTTTCCATCATCATTCCCGGATGCCAGTCAAAGCCCGGTTTTTGATCGATGAACAGGCTATGAACATCTTTTAGCGGCTGAGTTAAACAAGCCAGTCCGAGATTAAAAGGGCCTATGCCAATGGCGATAAAATCATAAAGACGAGTTGTCATAATTTCTCCTGGTGAACAGTATTAATCTTCGTTTAGTTGTTATTATGGGTTGCCAGAAAATCGTTTCCGTGCATTACGATGCTATGCACAATTTCTTGTAGATGTTGCTGGTTTGTTGCCGGGTTAAGGAAAGTAAATTTCAGATATTGTCTGCCATTAACTTTGGTACCCGCAATGACCGTATTGCCTTCACGGAATAGCGCCTTACGAATGGCTGCATTGACGGCATCAATATCTGTGGCGGGTAATTTTTGTTTAGGAATAAAACGGAAAACCAAAGTACTTAACTCTGGATAATGGATAAGTTCAAAATAGGGATTCCGCGCCATTAATCGATAGGCATCCTGAGCGGTATCGACAACTTTATCAAAAGCTTGTCCAAGTCGTTTTGCGCCCATAATTCGTAATGTCAGCCACATTTTCAATGCATCGAAACGACGAGTTGTCTGGATACTTTTATTGACCAGATTAGGTGTGCCTTCTTGTAACGCACTTAGCGGATTCAAATATTCGGCATGATAAGTCAGATGGGATAAGTGTTTCTTATTTTTGACGAAGAAAGCACTGCAACTGACTGGCTGGAAGAATGACTTGTGGTAATCCACCGTGACAGAATCCGCTAAATTGATGCCTTCCAGTAGATGAGCGCGACGAGGCGAAACCAGTAAACCGCATCCGTATGCCGCATCCACATGTAGCCAGATACCATACTGCTTGGCGATAGCTGCGATAGGGTGAAGTGGATCAATACTGCCGAAATCCGTGGTGCCGGTTGTCGCGACAATGGCGAGAGGAATGTTGCCTTGTGCGATACATTGGTTAATGTTTTGTTCCAATGCTTGAGGGTCCATACGGAACTCACTGTCATGAGGAACAGAGACCACGGCGTTGTACCCCAAACCAAGGATAGCGGCGGCCTTTTGTGTACTGAAATGGCTGACTGTCGAGGTAAAAATACGCAGTTTATGAAAATCCGCCGGCAGACCATGTAGCTGATTTTTATGTTCAGGATCGCGTTGATGACAAAAATGGTCCCGTGCTAGTAGCATTGCCATCAGATTTGATTGGGTGCCGCCACTAGTAAAGATACCATCGGCATTTGTACCTAATGCCATTTTATCTCGTGTCCAGTCGAGAACTTTTTGCTCTATTAGTGTCCCGCCAGCGCTTTGATCCCAGGTATCCAATGAGGAATTAATCGCGCCAATAATGGTTTCAGCCAGAACGGCGGGTAATACCAATGGACAATTAAGATGGGCGACATACTTTGGATGATGAAAATAAACAGCATCTTTAATATAAAGTTGCTGCAACTCATCTAAAGCCTGGTTTAAAGAGGTAAGGGGGAGATCTAAATTCACTTTAGAAAATAGTGGAGATAACTCATTGGGTAATATCCCACTGAAAGGCTTATCCACCTGCTGTAATATTCTCTTTATTCTGGTAATGACATTATAAGCGTCATCAAGATAGTCTCCAGCACTATGCATATTTAAGAAATATCTGGAAAAATCTTCGTCCGTTATATGACTATCTTTTGTGAGTGAATGGTCTAATAGCAGAGTGTCTCCGTACATTATATATCCTTGTTATTTCATATATAGGTTGTAATTTGGTTATTGCCCAACATAATTGATTTTATTATGTGTAATATTTGGTTAGATTAAATAATTTTTGAATAATAGCGCGATTAAATCATAATAATCTCTTTCTGCCGGAACAGATAAGAATTAAAAATTATAGAATAGAATGTTAGTGTCTACTTTCTACCTTGGATTCCAAAGGGCAATCATGGCAATTACCGACGCCAGGCAGTTTATTTCTTTGGCAACAAGTGCGACGCTGCATATTGTTGTGCCGTAAGATAACAGTACGATAAAGTGGATTATCTCTACCATCGGGTAGTTGTGGTTCCATGAAAAGACCATTTATAATCTCTTGATATAACTTGCTATTTATTCTTGTGCTGAATTCAGCAAGATACCAATGCATAATATAACCGATATTATTCCATAGGAGCCGTCCATTTATCCCTTGATATGATTCGATCTTTTCACATACCGGAATAATATGGCGATCCAAGAGAGAATAATGACGATGGAGTAACGATGAAGGTGTTTCATTCAACCAAGTTAAATGATAGTAAACAATATCTGGCCTGCCACTGTCATGGAATTCAACCCGAAAAAGATTGTAATGAGTATCCACTGCTTGTGGATATTCCAGCAGCATTAACATCATCGGGGGAATAACCAAACCAAAATACCATTGCGCCCATAAAGAATACAGCGCTTTTTGGTTAGGTTTTATATTGTTGTCACCGTAGTATTCATCCTGATAGCGCTGAATTAATACCGGAAATTCTCTTGTATCTGACCATTGGGGGAAACTCATGCTGGCAACAGGGATATTATCTGCATTTACTCTCATGGTGGCAGTAAAATGGCTAAACGTTTGTTCAAATAACTGGATAATATCTTCAATTACCACTGTGGTTAAAGGGGTAATTGAATCGTTTGTATTTGACACCACCAACTCCCTGTTTGCATGTTCATACTGCCTGATTGTAGTATCTTACATATGACTAATCATTGTAAATATAATTATGATAATTATTATTATTATCATTGTCATTATCAAGTGGTAAATCTTTTGGGCGCCTATATTGCTTGTTAATACAGCAATATAGGCAGCTCATTCCCGGCTCAGATCGGATTATATTTTGGAATAATCAATGGCTTACCTGATTCTGGATCACAAATAATACGGCAAGAGAGGCCAAACACATCGGCGATACTCTGTTCGTTGATAATCTCTTCTGGTACCCCTTCGGCATAAATTTTACCATCTTTCATCATAATTAAATGTGAAGCGTAACGTAGTGCCAGATTAATATCGTGCAGTACCAGTACCAACGTTTTTCCTTGTAAATGTAGACGCTGACAGAGATCAAGCATTTCAATCTGATGAGTGATATCCAGATAAGTGGTTGGTTCATCTAACAGTACGATCGGTGTTTGCTGTGCCAATGTCATTGCAAACCAGGCGCGTTGACGCTGGCCGCCGGAAAGTTCATTCACTAACCGATGTGACATGTCTTGGAGCTCGACTGCATGTAAGGCTTCATTAACGATTTGTTCATCTTCTGCTGACCACTGCCGTAAAAAGGATTGGTGAGCGTAACGCCCACGTGAAACTAAATCGTATATGGTCAACGCTTCGGTGATGACTGCCCCTTGTGTTAGCAGAGATAGTTCACGTGCTACCGCTTTGGGTTTGTAATGTCGAATATTGCGCTCATCGAGCAGAATTTCACCGTGCTGTGGGGGGATGCCTCGGCTAATGGCGCGTAGCAGGGTCGATTTCCCACAACCATTTGGGCCAATGATGACGCTGAATTCACCATCACGAATAGCAATATTCAAGCACTCGACAATCGTCTTTTTTCCGTATGCCAGAGAAAGATCTTGGGCTATCAATCGTGAAGCGCTAGTTGGGGAATTCATCTCAAGTGACATTACTTGGTTCTCCTTAATTCAGCGTACAGCAAATACATCAAATAGACACCGCCTACCCCTGCGGTGATAACGCCTACTGGCAGACGTGCCGAAGTAGGAAGCAGCAAAGTAATTAAATCAGAAGCGAGCAGTAATAATGCTCCCACTAATGCGGAGCAGAACAGAGCAGCACCTTTTGCCCGTACTAAGCGGCGGGCAATTTGCGGCGCGGAAAGTGCGATAAACGCTACCGGCCCGACAACCAGTACCGCCATAGAGGCCAGTAATACCGCCAGTAATAAACTCATAAGCTGAATGGTACGGACTGGTACACCGAGCGTATTAGCAACTTCATAGCCGAGATTGACGTAGTTTAATTGCCGTCCTAACCAAAGGAGAAAGGGGACAAACAGTATCGTGCCATAAATTAACCCAACATCTTGCCAACCTCGGTTGGCGAGGCTACCGTGCAGCAGCGAAGCGAGTTGTTGTGCTTGCTCAAGGCGTACATTCGAGATAGCGAAATTAACAAATGCCATGCAGAGAGCGGCGATAGCGATTCCAGAGATGACAATCTTGGTTGTCTGCATCTTTCCAGAACTATTAATGTTCCCGGCGTAGACCAACAATACTGCAAAGCTGGCTCCTAGCAGCGCACCTAAAGGAATCGGTAATACTCCAGGCCAGATGATGAGTGTGGCGACGATGCCAGCAGCAGCGCCGGCATTAACGCCGATAATATCTGGGCTGCCGAGTGCGTTGCGGGTCGTTAGTTGAAAAAGTGAACCTGAGAGTGCCAGAGTTGCACCCGCGCCGATAGCCACTAACGCGCGGGGTAAGCGTAGCTGTGTGAGAATAAATTCCTGATAAGGGGTTGAGGTTGCTAGCCACGGGTTATCGATACCTTGCTTACCCAGTACCAAAGAGAGATAAAACAGCACTGCAAGCAGTAACAATATCAATAAGATGGCTCTTTGAGTCCGCTGTGGAGGTACAAGAAAAACAGCGGTTCCCAACATAAAGGTTCGCGTTTTTGCCGGTCTAGATAGGTTAATCCGCGACATAATTAACTCCACGATGGGTTTTGATAACCAGATAGAGCAATGGCCCACCGATTCCCGCGGTGATAATTCCCACCATGATCTCGCCGGGCGCTATCACCAACCGCGCCAGTATGTCGGAAGTAAGCAAGAGGCAAGGCCCGGCGAACAAGCAATAGGGCAGTAGCCAGCGGAAATCGCTGCCAACTAAAGCCCGCATCAAGTGAGGAGCAGCCAAGCCAATAAAGGCAATAGGGCCTGCCATCGCTGTCGCCACCGCGGCCAGCATGGTGGCGGAAATAAGCGACAATACGCGGGTGCGGGCGACATTAGCGCCAAGTGAGCTGGCGATACCTTCACCAAACACCATGACATTAAGAGAGGAGCTGAGTGAAAGGGTTAATATCAAAGCAAATAATAGATAAGGTATCAGCGAACTTGCTTCTGCCAGAGACATTGCACTGAGCGATCCAATGGTCCAGAAGCGATAGTTATCCAATACATGGGCATTCATTAATACAATGCCTTGGACAAAAGCAAATAAGCAGGCATTAATGGCGGCACCGGTTAATACCATGCGTGCTGGATTGCTATTACGTTGTCCGCCACTGAGTAGGTAGAACAGCAATGTGGCCAGACTTGCGCCAATAAATGCTGTCCAGAAACGCGAAAGTTCATCCAGCATGGGGATGAAAGAGAAACTGACGACTACCGTGGTAGCTCCGGCGTTAACACCTAGTAAGCCCGGTTCAGCTAACGGATTACGCAGCAATCCTTGTGTTACGGCCCCGGAAAGCGCTAGTGCGGCGCCGGCCATGATGCCGATTAACGTGCGCGGTTTGCGGGCATTGATGACTAAATCACTATAGCTGCCGCTGTCGCCTAACCAGTAGTGATGCCATATGGCTGATAGCGGTAACGTTTTGGCGCCCAGACTCAGACTGGCAATAATACAAATGAAGGTCAGCAGTATCATGAGACCTAGGCCAAGCAGCAGTAGGAATCGGCGTTTAGGATTTGTCATGATGATTTAATGGCCTCTGCCAGAATCGGCATAAATTGTGCTAAACCCCAGCGCAAACTGAGCGGAGTGCCGTAAGACATGGCAACAACCAATGATTGGTCGGTTAGTGGGATATAACCGCCCTGATGTACAGCTCGGATGGATTGAAACAACGGCTGTGCTTCCACTGCCTTACGCTCTTGTTCATTATTGAACCAAGTTATTAAGATATCAGCATCATTAAGATAATCCGCATTTTCCAGTCCTATATTGGCGGCGAAACTGCCGAAGGGATCGGCCAGTGTGCTGACCGATGGCAGTAACGTTAAACCAAGATGGACTAAGGTATCGACACGAGGATCGCCTTTGATGTATACCGATAGCATATTACTGCTGATACCCGCCTTGATATAGGCGAAAGTATAGCGGTTGATATGTGGGATGGTATCGCTTGCCTCATGTAATATGGTATTCAGCTCGCTGGTGAGTTGTTCTCCTTGCGACTGTTTATCTAGCGCCCGAGCAATTAATTCAATCTGTTGTTGTGGTGTCGTAAGCCAAGGGTGAGACGGATAAGCGATCACTGGGGCGAAATGTGACAAATGGTCATAAATCTCTTGGGTGATGCCTGATTGGGTTGCCACGATCAGATCAGGCTTAAGGTTAATGACTTTCTCAATGTCCAACTCAGGGTACATGTCTATTACGGTGGGTAAAGTTCCGCCACGCTGTTGCACCGCTTGTTTAAACCACGGTAGATAGCCTTGTTCATCTCCGCCCCAACGATGGGATTCAATACCGATCGGCACGATACCGAGATCCAGTACGATATCTTCGGCTCCCGCACCGAGGGCGACAACGCGCTGAGGTTGATGTGTAATCACCGCTGTACCCAATACGGTAGTAATTTGTTTGGGATAGCCGGGCTTATCTGGCGGTGCATTGTTTGTACTGGCTGGTTTATCACAGCCAGCCAACAGAATGAGTAACAGCATCAGCGGTACGGCAAACCCTTTGCAACGCTTCAATTTCATTGTTTGCCTTCCTTCAAATAAATAGAAACATAAGGTTCGCCGTCCGCAGTGTCATTACGACTTTAAACTCAGAACTTATAACGCAAGATCGCTTCAATGTTGCGAGGTGCGCCATAGTAATACTGAGAATATTGGCCGAACTGAGTGTAGTAAGTCTTATCAAAGACGTTATTCAGGTTAACCGTCAAAGAGAGATCCGGTGTGAATTGATAACGGCTCATGAGGTTCACCACAGCGAAACTGTTTTGTTCCGCTTGCATGGATGTTTTTCCAGGCCCATCAACGGTCAACCAGGTTTTATCCTGCCAGTTAACACCACCACCGATGGTCAGATTGCTCATCGCACCTGGAAGGGTGTAGGTGGTAAACAGTTTAAACAACCTGTTTGGCGTATTGGTATTGATTCGCACACCATTAGGATCTGTTGCCCGGAATTGCGTGTAACCAGTATAAAGACGCCAGTTATCCGTCAGTTGACCACTGACTTCTGCTTCGAACCCGCGGGTTTTGGTGCCGTCTATTGCATAGTAAGCGATGGAATTATCCGGCAACTTCACGGTATCTGCCTCTGGCAGATTATCCTGACGGATTTCAAACAGTGCTAGCGAGTAATCGAGACTATTATCGAAAGCGACACCTTTTAGACCCGCTTCATAGTTTTGTCCAGATACTGGGGCAAGTAACTGATTGT
>NZ_LOIC01000023.1:0-25429 GCF_001684335.1 Photorhabdus namnaonensis | reverse complement strand
GGCGGTTTTCTGGGTTGAATATTCCGGTGTAACTAGTGTAAACCGACAAATCTTGAGTGATGTTGTAGATCAGCCCGCCGTAAGGAACAAGTTCGTCACTATAGCTGGCATTCTGTGGAGTATTGAAATTATCACCGCGAGTCTGCCAACTGGTTACTCGACCACCGAGGATCAAGGTCAGTGGATCTGCCAGAGAGATCTGAGTAACGGCATAACCTGCGGTCTGTTCATTACGCCCTTTTGAGCCATAAGTTCGCGTATTACTCCACTCTGGTTCAGGATATTGCCAGCCAGGAGAGGTGAAGTCACCCAGTCCGGTGCAACTGCCCTTGGGCATACAAGTTGCCCTGAAATAGTCGTTCTGGAAATCCTGTTGCTGATGGTTTAAGCCGAAGCTGACATGATGGGTACGGTTAAATAACCGGTAGTCACCATTCACCTGTAGATCGTAGTTCTGCTGACGGCGACTGCCATCAATAAGTGTCATGTTACCTGGCACCATACCAATATTGGTGCTACGGTCAGGAAAACTTGTCGCCCACAGCACTTTTTGGTCCAAAGCGTTATTATCGTAAGTAAAGGTGCCTTTCACACTCCAGCCATTGTCAAAGTTATGTTGCAGACTGGTAAAGGTAGAGAAGGTCCGAACTTTTGAAAAAGCCCAATCAGGCGCATAGCTGTCGCTGCGTTTATAGTCTGTTTTGCTGCCGTCTGCAAAATAGATCGGCAAACCACCAAACATACCGCCACGGGTGTGGTTACGTTGATAATCCACGCCGATAGTCAGCAAGGTATTTTCGGTCAAATCCGCTTCAAGAATGCCATAGAACGGGTATCTTTCGTTGTTATTGCGATCAATAAAGGAGTTGGCCGCTTGATAGGCGGTAACGAAACGCCCGCGTAGGTTGCCACTGTCATTTAACGGGCCAGAGAGATCAAGGCCAGTACGCCATTTATCCCAAGAACCCGCACCGGCAGAGAATTCGCCACGGAAATCACGGGTCGGACGTTTACGAATCAGGTTAACGGCTGCCGAAGGATTGCCGGGGCCGACCATCAAACCGGCCGCCCCACGTACCACTTCAATACGATCAAACAGATCAGTATCCAGAAGATTATCACCGTAGTTAAAGCGGGTATCGTAGTAGGTCGCAACCCCATCACGCAGGATGTTATTGATAGACATGCCACGAGAAGTAAACCCGAAACGATCACTGTCAAACTGGCGTACGCTCATACCGGTTGTGCTGTCGATGACGCGATTAACACTGTCCATATTTTCGTCAAGCATACGTTGTTTGGTCACGACACTGACGGTCTGTGGCGTTTCACGCGCCGAGAGGTTGAGACCGGTGGCGGTGACCATCGATGTGGTATTGTACATGCCGGTGTCTTCGGTCACACCTTCATGTTCTGGTCGTGAAGCGGTGACGAGTATCTTGTCATTTTGCGCACTTTCCGTGATTGCATAACTATTTCCCATCAGTACTAACTGTATAGTCATTGCAAGAGTTGTTTTTTTAATCATAGAATCCTTTTGCAAAAACGGATACATCACTTTCTTACTATTCATTACATCCCCAAATTAAGTCTTTTGGTATTTATACCCGTCATCTTTCAAGTTGCCTCTTTGTTGGCTGCACTCGCTCACCCCGGTCACATAGTTACCTATGCTCCCGGGGATTCACTCCCTTGCCGTCGCGATGCATCTTGAAATCCATAGGGTATATCTATGTTGATATTTTTATTTATTTCCGCTCGGCCTGATGAAGAGTAACTGAGTATTCATGGCGCAAAGCGTATAGCGGGTTAATTAAAGTTCCGGCGAATTTGAGATTCTTTTCACGATCGTCGAGATCAATCATCTGTTGATTGTTCGCCATTTGCAGACGATTCAGACAAGTACGCACAAATTCCTGCTTAAACAGATCGAACTTACGGAATTTCTCAATCTGATGTAGATGTTGTGATTGATAATTATGGACACAGCGTGCAACCAGTAACCAGAAACGCTCTTCTGGTAGATTGAGATCTTTTTGCAACAGTGGAATCAAATAGCGGAAGAAACAATCGAAAATATCAAGGAAGATATAGTTAATCTTCATGTCGTCTTCGATAGTGACATGCAGGAAATTAATCTCTTTAGGTAGTTGAAGATCGCCATTCAAAATAGCGATTTCTTCACCAATATCTTTCATCAACATTTTTGTCGGGCTGTTATTATCCAGCACCAACATCAGGTTTTCACCGTGTGGCATAAATACCAGATCATAGGTGAAGAAAGAGCGCAGTAATGGAGAAAGGTAAGCATCGAGATAACGTGACACCCACTCTTCTGAATCTAATCCTGAATACTTTACTAAAGCAGCGATAACGGAATTACCCTGATGGTCAACATGCAGTAACGAAGCCATTGTCATCAAGCGTTGGTTATCTTTCAACAGCGTCATTGGGCTTTCGCGCCACAGTGCTGACAGCATTTTCTTATGTGGGCTGTCCTTCTTAATGGCTGATTCAAAGTAGTTATTGAAATAACCGAGAGCGGCACGTTCCCGTAATACGGTAAAACCTTTCTGTTGGAAGAAACTGTCATTATGGACTAAGTTACTGAGCCATTCATTGACTGATGGGGTTGTGACCATGCTGTGTGGATCGAGTCCACGCATAAAGCCCATGTTCAACACCGAGAGGGCGGTCTTAACGTAGTTCTTCTTTGGCTGAGTAATATTGAAGAAAGTACGGATAGATTGCTGCGCGAGGTAGCGATCATAACCTTCGCCAAGATAAACAATATTATTATTGGCAATATCTGCCGCAAAGCTAATGGCGATACGGTGCTGCCACTGCCAGGGATGAAGAGGCATCAGATAATAATCGGATGGACATAATCCCAACGTATTAAGATGACGTTCAAATTGTGCTGGCAGGTATTTCCCTAACTCTTCTTCTATTAATTGCTGGTATGAGAGATCAGATATCGCAGAAAAGGTAGCTTTATTCCTGTGTACCGCAATCCAGATTAAAGTCACGGGGTTAGCGCTTTCGGGCGCGTAGCGCTGATAATCATCCGCGTCAAAACCAATTCGGCCATTATTTGCAATAAAGACCGGGTGGCCTTCACTCATTGCTGTTTCGACGACTTGATAATCGGCATGAGCTAAATCTTGGGCTGTCAGTCGGTTGTACTGATATTTAAAAGCGTGACCGTAAAGCGTGCTGGATATCTCGTCGAGATAAATCGGCAGCATTTTTTCCGGAATTTCCAACAGTGGATACAACTCAATAATCAGTTGAATGGCATCGAGTGGTTGAGATTGATTATCTTTGAATTTGGTTACAGAAGCGGCATCAATATCGATATGATCGAGCTGATAAGCCTCCGCTTGAAAATGGTATTGGTAGTCACCTATTGTTAGAGAATATTGCTGTTGTCCATGATAGGTAGGATTAATCAACTTTTCGTGACACAGCTCACGTAATATTTTTGTCACTAGGTGGCGATTGGCATGGAGCCAGTTTTCTGCGTTGAGGTGCAGAGTGTGATTATCAGAGTTAATATGTAGTGAACTCATGGTGATAACAATCCCTATTCATAATCAAAAAATCCTATCCAACATAGTCGCTATACGCTGGAAACAAATCGGTACGCTTAATTCTGAAATTTTCGAATATAAGCATCCTTGTTCCAGGTATTCGTTCCGGTTCTCTTAGACAGGTGACTTTTGGGGTATTCAATTTTGATAACATTAATACAAATTATTATCATTAACAACTGTGTAAGTGTAAGGATTTACTCTATTTTTGCCTAAATAGCAGTCAAAAATGCGGCGTTATAGTGCTGCATTGGGATGAGTAAGATGAATTGGGGGAGAATTTTTGATCGGCTGTAACCTTTAATTAAACCTGCTTTTATACCGAGATGATGTTCAATGACATGCTGTAATTATTTCGAGAGTGAGATAGCATAATGCCCAGACGTTTTGAACAGCGTCTGTGATTTTTTAATATGGTTGAGGAAAAGTGTGTCTACCGCAGAGGTCATTAATACGATATCACTGACAGAGCAGGTATTGCGGAAAACCTTTGGTTATTTGCAATTCCGGCCTGGCCAGCAACAAGTTATCAATACCATTCTTGAAGGGCGTGACTGTTTGGTCATTATGCCGACTGGTGGCGGTAAATCATTGTGTTACCAAATTCCGGCGCTGGTACAGGAAGGGGTAACTTTGGTTGTTTCGCCGTTGATCTCTTTAATGAAAGATCAGGTGGATCAACTGCGGGCAAATGGTGTTGCGGCGGATTGCTTGAATTCAACTCAGGCCCGTGAACAGCAAATTGATGTAATCCGACGTTGCCGTCAGGGAATGGTTAAATTGCTGTATATCGCCCCTGAGCGCTTGATGATGGATAACTTCCTTGAGCAACTTCTGGAATGGCAACCCGCAATGCTGGCTGTGGATGAGGCTCATTGTATTTCACAATGGGGCCATGATTTCCGGCCGGAATATCGGGCGTTGGGACAGCTAAGGCAACGCTTTCCGACATTGCCTGTCATTGCGTTGACGGCGACCGCTGATGAAACTACCCGTAATGATATTGTCCGACTACTGAATCTTAATAATCCACTTATCCATATCAGCAGTTTTGACCGTCCCAATATCCGTTACACCTTGATAGAAAAATACAAACCATTAGATCAACTGTGGTTATTTATTCGCGGTCAAAAAGGTAAAAGCGGCATTGTTTACTGCAACAGCCGCAGCAGAGTTGAAGAGATATCAGAGCGTTTACAAAAACGTGGCCTGAGTGTTGCGCCATACCATGCTGGGTTGGACAACAGCCAGCGTGCGCGGGTGCAGGACGCGTTTCAACGTGATGATTTGCAGGTGGTGGTGGCGACCGTGGCATTTGGTATGGGGATTAATAAACCTAATGTTCGGTTTGTGGTGCATTTTAATATTCCACGTAATATCGAATCCTATTATCAGGAAACGGGACGTGCTGGACGTGATGGTTTGCCGGCGGAAGCGGTGCTGTTTTATGATCCCGCGGATATGGTATGGCTTCGCCGTTGTCTGGAAGAGAAAGAGGCGGGTACACAGCAAGATATTGAGAGGCATAAGCTCAATGCGATGGGGGCTTTTGCCGAAGCACAAACTTGCCGCCGTCTGGTGTTATTGAACTACTTTGGTGAAAGTAAACAAACCCCTTGTGGTAACTGTGATATCTGCCTTGATCCGCCGAAAAGTTATGATGGTTTAGTGGATGCCCAAAAAGCGCTTTCTTGTATTTACCGGGTTGGGCAGCGCTTTGGTATCGTCTATATTGTTGAAGTGCTTAGAGGCGCGAATAATCAGCGTATCCGTGATATGCGACATGATCATTTACCGGTTTATGGTATCGGTAAAGATCAGAGTCAGGAACACTGGGTTAGTGTATTGCGGCAGCTTATTCATTTAGGCTTTATCAGTCAAAACATCGCCAACTATTCTGCATTACAATTAACGGAAGCCGCGCGTCCGATATTGCGTGGTGAAGTTTCACTAAAACTGGCTGTTCCACGAATACAGAATCTGAAAGGGCGTAATCAGCAAAGTAAATCATATAGTGGTAATTATGATCGCAAACTATTTGCCAAGTTACGTAGATTGCGGAAATCTATTGCTGACGAAGAAAATATCCCGCCTTTTGTTGTATTTAACGATGTCACGTTGATTGAAATGGCGGAGCAATGCCCGGTTACGGCTGATGAGATGTTATTAATCAACGGTGTGGGGCAACGTAAACTGGAGCGTTTTGGTAACGTCTTTATGGCCTTAATTTGTGAACATCTAGAGGAGCTTGAATAGTCTGAGGATAATTGATGACGCCAGAAATGTTAAAAGAAAGCTGGCTCAATCGTGAGGCACAGTTCTCTGCTTTTGCCAACGGGCCTTTATTGGATTTTTGGCAGGTCAGGGAAGAGCGTGAATTTATCGGTGTAGATAATATACTGATACGCTATGTCCGTTTTTGCGCAACAATAAAAAATTATAGAGCGGTCGTTATCTTTCCTGGGCGTAGTGAAAGTTATATCAAATACTCGGAAGTGGCATTTGATTTTCATCACCTTGGCTACGACGTTTTTATTATTGATCATCGTGGGCAGGGGCGATCCAGCAGGATGCTTGAAGATCCACAAAAAGGGCATGTAGAAAAATTTGACGACTATATTAATGACGTTGAAATATTTATCGAAAAAGAAATTCTTCCTCGTCATTATTCTCACTGTTATGCGTTAGCCCATTCAATGGGGGCGGCAATATTAGGGGGATTTTTATTACGTCACAGTCAAGTATTTGATGCGGCGGCCCTTTGCGCGCCTATGTTTGGTATTAACTTTCCTATGCCACGTTGGTTGGCGACTTTCCTGGTTAACCGGGCTGAAAAGCGGCCGGATATGCGCAACCATTATGCGGTACTCACTGGGAAATGGCGTCCGTTGCCTTATTCGATAAACCTTCTGACACACAGTTATGAGCGTTATAGCCGTTACCTCCGTTATTATGCGGATTATCCAGAATTACGTATAGGTGGTCCGACATATCACTGGATACGGGAAAGTATTTGGATTGGCGATATGTTGATGGAAAAAGCCGGAGAAATTGAGACACCATTGATAATTTTAAAAGCCAGTGAAGATAAGGTCGTTAACAATTGGAAATTACGGGCTTTTTGTGAATCACGTAACAAAGTGAAGGATTTCATTGAAGGACGGTCACCTTTGATTATTCAAGGGGCGCGTCATGAGATCCTGTTTGAAAAAGATAAATTACGTAGCCAGGCACTTAATGCCATTTGTGATTTTTTTGACCGGAATTGATTCAATTATAGGAACGATAACTATGTATCATATTGTTGCTTCAGATTTAGATGGCACTTTGCTGTCCCCTGATCACAAATTAACTTCTTACACCAAGGAAACCCTTAATTTACTGACCAATAAAGGCATTCATTTTATTTTTGCCACTGGTCGTCATCATGTAGATGTCGCGCAAATCCGAGATGTTCTTGGCATTGATGCCTATATGATTACTTCCAATGGCGCTCGGGTACACAATGCTGTGGGTGAATTGGTTTTCAGTCACAATGTTGATCCTGAAATTGTGCATGAGTTGTGTCTAATGGAGTTTGATAACGCTGATATTCTGACGAATTATTACTGCCATGATCACTGGTATATGAATCGTGAATGCCCTGGACAGAAAGAGTTCTTTCAGGAATCCGTGTTTCATTATCAACTTTTTGAGCGTGACGACTTTAAAACCGATGATGTATGCAAAGTTTATTTTACCTGCGAAGATCATGATCTATTGGTTGTGTTGGAAGAGAAAATCAAAACGCGTTGGGGCGATAGAGTCAATGTGAGTTTCTCGTTGCGCAATTGCCTGGAAGTGATGGCGGGTGGGGTGTCGAAAGGTCATGCGCTTGAGCGGGTAGCCCAATCTATGGGTTATAAACTGAGTGATTGTATTGCTTTTGGTGATGGCATGAATGACTTTGAAATGCTGATGGTGGCAGGTAAGGGCTGTATTATGCGGGATGCTCACCAGCGTTTGAAAGATATCTTGCCAGATATGGAAGTGATTGGTTCAAACGCTGATGATGCGGTTTCCCACTATTTGTGCAAAATATATCGGGTTTAATTTATTATCCACTGTAATCACAGCGCTATTGGCGTTGTCAGATTATTGACAAAGTGCTGGTTTTTTATCCGGCACTTTGTTTTAATTAAGTTCCGTTCACCCAACGGAGATTGCCGCCATGTTAAGAACCCCCCCAAACTTTTCCACCAGGAACCTTCTCACTTGACGAGCTGGCGCCCAAAAATCACCTGGTCCGCCAAGTCTATGCCTCCATTGATTTTGAATTCATCCGCGAATTAGTTGCGCCTTTGTATTGCTGGATAAAGGGGGCATGTGGTACGGCGGAGGCGAAAATGGCGCCTTGGAGGACGATCACATGGGCTTAATGAGGAAAATGGTCATAACATTTTTCATTATGAAAAAAACAAACCTCGTTCTTTTCAATGAGGTTTGTCTGCGGTCTGAGACCAGCATAAAGCTGGTCTTATTTGCTGTTTGATGTATGTTATTCATAGAAATTTTATCGCTCAAAGCTGCTCGTAAAATCTTCATTCCAATCGGTAGTTACTTGCCTTGGTGCGATTTTTTTAGGGCGCGCAGGACGGTGTTAATGCCAATCTTGAGGACACGAGCGGTGATGGATGCTATGAAGTGCTGAGTCTCAAAAGCACCCATCATACCGCTTCAACCGATCGGAGGCATCACCCGATTAAGGTAGAATCGCCTTCGTTATGTTCGAGCTGATTAGTATGCCAATTTTTCAATTTGGCATACTTTTTTCGGAATAAACGCCCTTTCAAAAACTGACCACTCTTTGCTTTTAATATCTAACAGAGAGTAATTGTTAGCTTGCTATTAGAGATTGGCAACGAATTGTTTATTAAATTCAGCATTCACTTTATCACTGAGAAGTTCGTACTTTTCACTCAATGCAATTTGCTGCGTTTGTAGTTGAGCTGGGTTTTTAACAAGATCAGATGAGTGAAGTTGACTCATCTCTTCCATAAAGCCGCTAGTTAACTGACTGAAGAGTGCATCTTTACCGATAATAAAACTCGAAAAGTTCTCTTTTACGAACTCTTGTTCATTGGGACTTAAGCTTTCTAAACCCAGACGTGCCTGGTTAGCGGAAGTGACATCGTCAAACGTCGCGTTAGCTGGATCAGTACCAGGCTTTAGGTACGCCGCGTCATTTTTGAAGTCACCGGCATTTTGAGTCATCGCGCTTTCTATGAGTTTTTGAGAGAAACTTCTTACCTCAAACGTAGACTGCACTGGTTTGTGGTCACTGACATTCACAAATCCATCAGTGATCACACTGGTTTCATGGTTCTGTAAGTTACCCGTTTTGTTGGTTAAACCAGTATTATCGAGCTCACCGAAATCAGGGCGATCTCGACCTTCTTTCTGTTTAATATTGCCAGTGTGCTTATCAAGCTGCATGTAAGTATGGCTATCGAGTGGTTTGAACTTAAAGCCATGTTTTGCTAAATGCGTATCATCGTGTGCAATTGGGTCGTACAGCACATCAGAGCCTTCAGCAACCCGCTTCTCACGCTCATTGAGATCGCCGGTGATCAGAACCTCTTCATTCGGTTTGATCCCCTCCATCAACTTGTTTCCTTCGAATTCACGCTTTACTTCTTTGTTAGAATCTAAGTGCGCGGAAATCACGTTTAAAGCTTGGCCATTGATCTCTAAATCGGTTTTCACCCCGCCTTTGTTACCAGTGATACCCATGAAGAATGCCATGTTTCGTCCACCGATACCGTGACGATACTCAGACTCTTTTTTCACGTTAATATCGACGCCATCTTTAGCAAAAACAGACATAGAAGTATAACTAACACCTTCACCAAGACCTTTGGTCATTACTTTCATTTTGTTTTGGCTAAGGAGGTTCATGCCATCAAGTTCTAGGTCGTTAGCAAGCAATTTAGACTCTTGTTCAGCAAACAAGACCACATCATAATCACCTTTTTGGATCAGATTCTGGAAGTAGTTCTTAGTCTCTTCCGGCATCTTTTGGTTAGCCTGGTTGTAGGTTAATGTTAAGACCTTAACGTTGCCGCTGTTCTCTTTTTTGTGCAGCTGTTGGTTCATCAGGTTCAGTTTTAAATCACTGTTTTTCGATGAATCTGTATTGCTAAAGAAGCGGTTGAAAAAGCTGCGATTCTCTTTTTGTTTTAGGCTAACTTCACCATCACTGTTTTTAGTAACGCTGTATTCTTTACCAAATACAGAGCCAAACTTAACCGTATCACCTTCTTTCGCATTGGTTTTGATATTTTGAATATCCGCGAAGTCTAAACTACCTCTGTGCTGACTATTAATTTGAATTGTTGACATAAATTAACCTTATATTATAAATAGGGGCGTTCGCTGTAGGGATTAAATAAAAATCCCGACAGGTAGTTTTTCTGGGATCGTTTCTGCGTTATTCGTTTGTTCAATAAAATGGTGCCATTGCTCCATTTTTTCTAACAGTTGCTGAAAGACGTTTTGCACATAATTTTGAGGCTTATTTGATAGAGAAATAATCTTATAAATCGTTAATCTACGGCTATCAGGC
The DNA here is from genome assembly GCF_001684335.1 of Photorhabdus namnaonensis. Classification (GTDB taxonomy): domain Bacteria; phylum Pseudomonadota; class Gammaproteobacteria; order Enterobacterales; family Enterobacteriaceae; genus Photorhabdus; species Photorhabdus namnaonensis. Next base: position 15,232 of record NZ_LOIC01000023.1, on the reverse strand, counting down.
ATTAAGCCAATACCAAAGCCGCCTCTAAAAGGTTCCAGCGCGTGTTCACCGATCGTGACTGCAATCGCTTCTGGAAGAGGCGTTGGTAATTCAACTGGACTGGTCAGAGATATGTGTAAATTAATGGTTGTTTCATTCTTAAATATGGTTAAGAAAAGCGCCTCACCATGGTCATTAGTATCGAATGATAACTCACATTGAAATAATCCATTTTCATCGAAATCGGCACCGTTACCTAAAAAACTGATACTTTCCTGATAGATATCCATTGTGTTCCTTCTATATATTATTTTTTGATGGTTATTCTTCTTAGTAAGAAGGATTATAAGGACGAGGGAACTGTATGATATTAAGTACAGGCGGATTTTTTTATTCTTCCATATGAAAGGTTAAAACCACCGACTTTAGTCAGTCAGATTATTGACAAAGTGCTGGTTTTTTTATCCGGCACTTTGTTTTAATTAAGTTCCGTTCACCAAACGGAGCTTGCCGCTATGTTAAGAACACCGCCTCCTCAGACTTTCCCGCCAGAAACGCTCTCGCTTGACGAGCTGGTGCCCAAAAATCACTTGGTCCGTAAAATCGATGCCGCTATTGATTTCGAATTTATCCGCGAATGAGTCTCCCCGCTGTATTGCCATAATAATGGCCGACCAGCTATCGATCCCGTTATGTTGCTTAAAACGTACCAGCCGTTGGGCTGGCAGTGGATGAATAGTAGGAAACCATTTTTTAAGTAAGTTTTTTAATCGTTGCTTCATTCGGAAAGATCTTCATCAGGGGGACCTAAGCGATCCAATTCTGCCAGAATCAACGGAATTTGTACCTCTAAATCAGTGGGTCTTTTATCTTTACTCCACCAGATAAGCGGCTCACGGCGTTTATAATCCACTTTACTGACCGCCTCTTTGCCGTTCAATAAGAATTTCACCATAAAGGCGACTGCCAGCGCTTTATCATTGCCACTACTTAAGAAGGCAAAAGAATAACTGCTGACGTTAGGAATAAAGCCGCGTCCGATAAGGTTATTATTTTCATCCAGGCCGTAGACTTTGAGATACAAAATATTAGCTTTTTCCACCATGCCTAATTGTGGATAACGGGCGGCATAGGCTTTACCTTTATACCAGGTGTAGAAAATCTGTCGTTCACGGTCAATAATTAATGGCGCCTGACTCTGCCAAAAAAATATACAATATACAAAGGGTGGAATAATCAATAGATAGAGCAGAAAGAAACTTATATCAATTATGAGCAATCGGGTGCTGCTTGGGTAAAAAGTATAACGATAATATAAATATTTCCTTAGTGAAATTTCTTCATCATTACCAATATAGCGAGCATCTTCCATATAATCAGGTAAATCATTCCGTAGATAAAATTCTTCTCCATACTTTTTTTTCGCCAAGTTTACCCAACTATGAATCCACGCTTCATTTTTTTTCTCGATTCCATAAAATCGTTAACATTTAACACCAGACTACTAATAATCCCTAGGGTTACTGGGATCAAGTTAATACTCCTAAAACGGCGTTGAGTGTTACGAACATGGCACTCCCTATTATCAAGGTAGTCCAATATCTCCACATGTTTGATGGTTTCTGCATCCTTAATATCTGGCGGTGCCGCCAGAATCTCTTTTTCCCAGCGTGCCAGCCGTTGGGCTGGCAAAGGATGAATAGTAGGAAACCATTTTTTGAGTAAGTTTTTTAATCGTTGCTTCATTCGGAAAGATCTTCATCAGGGGGACCTAAGTGATCTAATTCGGCCAAAATCAACGGAATTTGTGCCTCTAAGTCGGCAGGTCTTTTATCTTTACTCCACCAGATAAGCGGCTCACGGCGTTTATAATCCACCTTACTGACCGCCTCTTTGCCGTTTAATAAGAATTTCACCATAAAGGCGACTGCCAGCGCTTTATCATTGCCATTACTTAAGAAAGCAAAAGAATAACTGCTGACGTTAGGGATAAAACCACGCCCGATAAGTTGATTGTTCTCGTCCAGACCGTAGACTTTGAGGAAAAAGATATTAGTTTTTTCCCCCATGCCTACTTGTGGATAACGAGCGGCATAAGCTTTGCCTTTATACCAGGTGTAAAAGATCTGTCGTTCGCGATCAATAATTAATGGAGCTTGTCGCCGTGAAAAAAATATGCCCCAGACAAACGGTGGGATAATTATTATGTAAAGAAGCAGGAAGCCTATATCAATTTTGAGAATCCGTGAACTGCTTGGATAAAAGGTATAGCGATAGTGAAGATATTTTCTCAGAGAGATATCTTTATCATTCCCAATATAACGTGCGTCCTCCATATAATCAGGTAGATCATTGCGAAAATAAAATTCTTCTCCATACTTCTTCTTTACTAATGCTACCCAACGATAAATTTCTGCTTCATCATTTTTACGGTCTTCGATAAATCCGTTAATATTCAAAACAAGACTACTAATAATTCCTAATGTAACAGGGATCAAAGCAATACTCCGGGCGCGGCGTTGGGTGTTGCGAATATGACATTCTTTATTATCAAGGTAGTCCAATATTTCCACATGCTTAATGGTTTCTGCATCCTTAATATCTGGTGGTACTGCAAGAATTTCTTTTTCCCAGCATGCCAGCCGTTGGGCTGGCAAAGGATGAATAGTGGGAAACCATTTTTTAAGTAAATGTTTTAATCGTTGTTTCATTCGGAAAGATCTTCATCAGGGGGACCTAAGCGATCCAATTCTGCCAGAATCAACGGAATTTGAGCTTCTAAATCGGTAGGTCTTTTATCTTTACTCCACCAGATAAGCGGCTCACGGCGTTTATAATCCACCTTACTGACCGCCTCTTTCCCGTTTAATAAAAATTTCACCATAAAAGCCAGCGCCAAACCTTTATCATTGCCACTGCTTAAAAAAGCAAAAGAATAACTGCTGACGTTAGGGATAAAACCACGCCCGATAAGTTGATTGTTCTCATCCAGGCCGTAGACTTTGAGATAAAAAATATTAGTTTTTTCCCCCATGCCTACTTGTGGATAGCGGGCAGCATAGGCTTTACCTTTATACCAGGTGTAAAAGATCTGTTGTTCACGATCGATAATTAATGGCGCCTGCCGGCGTAAAAAAAAGACGGCACAGATAAAAGGAGGTATAATCAACAGATAGAGCAGAAGAAAACCTATATCGACTTTAAAAAGGTAGTCGCTATATCGATAATAATTATATCGATAATGTAAGTATTTTCTCAGGGACAGATCTTTATCATCACCAATATAGTTCATACCGTTTAAATAGTCAGGCAGGTCATCACGTAGGTAAAATTTCTCCCCATATTCTTTTTTAGCTACATCAACCCAATGATAAATTTCTGATTCATTACTCTTTCGTTCTTCTATGAAATCATTTGCTGCTAATAACATACTGGTAATTAATCCTAGAGTTACCGGGATCAAAGTAATACTCCGAGCGCGTCGTTGGGTATTGCGAATATGACATTCTTTATTATCAAGGTAGTCCAGTATCTCCACGTGCTTAATAGTTTCAACATCCTTAATATCCGGAGGTACAGCCAAGATTTCTTTTTCCCAGCGTACCAGCCGTTTGGCTGGTAGAGGATGAATAGTAGGAAACCATTTCTTGAGTAAATTTTTTAATCGTTTTTTCATTCGGAAAGATCTTCATCAGGGGGACCTAAACGATCCAATTCAGCCAGAATCAATGGAATTTGTGCCTCTAAATCGGCAGGTCTTTTATCTTTACTCCACCAAATAAGCGGCTCACGGCGTTTATAATCGACCTTACTGACTGCTTCTTTGCCGTTTAATAAGAATTTCACCATAAAGGCGACGGCCAAACCTTTATCATTGCCACTACTTAAGAAGGCAAAAGAATAACTGCTGACGTTAGGGATAAAACCACGTCCGATAAGTTTATTGTTCTCATCCAGGCCGTAGACTTTGAGGAACAGAATATTAGTTTTTTCTGCCATGCCTACTTGTGGATAACGAGCGGCATAAGCTTTGCCTTTATACCAGGTGTAAAAGATCTGTCGTTCACGATCGATAATTAATGGTGCTTGTCGCCGTGAAAAAAACATAGCCCATACAAAAGGTGGAATAATTAAAAGATAGAGTAATAGAAATATCATGTCAGTGATAAAAACATCATTACCATATTCAGAAAAGTTATAGCGATAATGTAGGTATTTTCTGAGAGAGATATCTTTGTCATTACCAATATAACTAGCTTCTTCCATATAGTCTGGTAAATCATAACGCAGATAAAAATTATCGCCATATTTTTTTTCGCTAAATCTACCCAACCATGTATCCATACTTCATTATTTTTTCGTGACTCTATAAAATCGTTAACGTTTAACACTAGGCTACTAATAATCCCCAGTGTGACCGGGATCAAGGCAATACTCCGAGCGCGGCGTTGGGTATTGCGAATATGACATTCTTTATTATCAAGGTAGTCCAATATCTCCACGTGCTTAATGGTTTCTTTATCCTTAATATCTGGAGGTGCAGCCAGAAGTTCTTTTTCCCAACGGGCCAGCCGTTGGGCTGGCAAAGGATGAATAGTGGGAAACCATTTTTTAAGTAAGTTCTTTAATCGTTGTTTCATTCGGAAAGATCTTCATCAGGGGGACCTAAGCGATCCAATTCGGCCAAAATCAATGGAATTTGAGCTTCTAAATCGGCGGGTCTTTTATCTTTACTACACCAAATAAGCGGCTCACGGCGTTTATAATCCACCTTACTGACCGCCTCTTTGCCGTTTAATAAGAATTTCACCATAAAGGCTACTGCCAGAGCTTTATCATTGCCACTACTTAAGAAAGCAAAAGTATAACTGCTGACATTAGGGATAAAGACACGTTCGATAAGGTTGTTATTTTCATCCAGTCCGTAAACTTTGAAATACAGAATATTGGTTTTTTCCATCATACCTAATTGTGGATAACGGGCAGCATAGGCTTTACCTTTATGCCAGGTGTAGAAAATCTGTCGTTCACGGTCGATAATTAATGGTGCCTGACTCTTCCAAAAAAATATACAATATACAAAGGGTGGAATAATCAGCAGGTAAAGCAATAAAAATACCATATCAGTTATTAAAATATTATTGCTATATTCATAAAAATTGTAGCGATAGTGTAGGTATTTTCTTAGTGAAATTTCTTTATCATTACCGATGTAACAGGCTCCTTCCATATAATCTGGCAAATCATTGCGTAGATAAAATTTATCACCATATTCCTTTTTCACTATATTAACCCAATGATGAATGTTTTCTTCACCACTTCTTCGTTCTTTTATAAAGCTATTAATGTTAAGAATAAGACTACTGATAATCCCTAATGTTACAGGGATTAGATTAATATTTCTAAAACGGCGTTGAGGATTGCGGATATGGCATTCTTTATCATTCAGGTAATCTAGTATTTCCATATTCTTAATGGTTTCCTTATCCTTAATATCTGGAGGGACTGCCAGAATTTCTTTTTCCCAGCGGGCCAGCCGTTGGGCTGGCATTGGATGAATAGTGGGAAACCATTTTTTAAGCAAGTTTTTTAATTTCACTTTCATTCGGAAAGATCTTCATCAGGGGGACCTAAGCGATCCAATTCTGCCAGAATCAACGGAATTTGAGCTTCTAAATCGGCAGGTCTTTTATCTTTACTCCACCAGATAAGCGGCTCATGGCGTTTATAATCCACTTTACTGACCGCCTCTTTGCCGTTTAATAAGAATTTCACCATAAAGGCGACTGCCAGACCTTTATCATTGCCACTACTTAAGAAGGCAAAAGAATAACTGCTGACGTTAGGGATAAAACCACGCCCGATAAGTTGATTGTTCTCGTCCAAGCCGTAGACTTTGAGGAACATAATATTAGTTTTTTCTGCCATGCCTACTTGTGGATAACGAGCGGCATAAGCTTTGCCTTTATACCAGGTGTAAAAAATCTGCCGTTCACGGTCAATAATTAATGGAGCTTGTCGGCGTGAAAAAAACATAGCCCATACAAAAGGTGGGATAATCAGCAGATAGAGTAACAGAAAACCTATATCGACCTTGAAAAGATAACTACTATTTTCATAATAGGTATAGCGGTAATGCAGGTATTTTCTTAGAGAGATCTCTTTGTCGTTGCCAATATAGCGGGCATCTTCCATATAATCGGGTAAATCATTGCGTAGATAAAATTCCTCGCCATATTTCTTTTTCACTAATTCTATCCAACGATAGAGGTTATATTCGCTTTTTTTTCTTGATTCCATAAAATCGTTAATGTTTAACACTAGGCTACTAATAATCCCCAGTGTAACCGGAATTAAAGCAATACTCCGGGCGCGGCGTTGAGTATTACGAATATGACATTCTTTATTATCAAGGTAATCCAGTATCTCCACGTGCTTAATGGTTTCTGCATCCTTAATATCTGGTGGTGCCGCCAGAATTTCTTTTTCCCAGCTGGCCAGCCGTTTGGCTGGCAATGGATGGATAGTGGGAAACCATTTTTTGAGTAAATTTTTTAATCGCTGTTTCATAGTATGTGTTCCCCGTCAAAACTGCCTTTAATGGTATTTTCTGTTGTCGGTTTTTCTCCCCAGAAATAGCGTAGAGGGGAGAGAATATCTTCCGATTGCTCATAATACCAGTACAATTCACTAATGTGTGAATAAACTCCTATAGTTTCAGGGACTACTATCTCTAGTGTTGCAGTATCGCCATTTAGGGTAAGTTTTCCCTGTTCCTGAGCTTCCTTGAATTTGGCATTGCGAAAAGCATCGGGAGTATATTTGCGGCGGTTAATCTCAATATAATCGACTTTTTCTCCCCAATAAGAGGTTTTGGGTGAAGTCACAAAGATCCCTCGAATATTTGAGAGATTCATCTGAAAAGCAGGTAGAGTAAAACAATAGGTGGTGACGCCAAAGCCTTGATGTATTTTCAGTTGTGGCTGGATAAAGAGATTTAAAAATTCTTGGTTTTCTATAAGAAAGTGATCTTTGGTAAGATGATCCATTTCACGAGCAACTTCTAATTGTTTGGAAATTTTAGGTCTCCCATTTTCTCCCCAGAAAGCATATTCGTCCCCTGCTCCCCAGAAACAGTTATTCAGCACTTTCTCCAAATCTGACCAGGCACTGCTAGCTTGTACAATACTGCCACCGATAAGCAAACTAGCCCCGACGACTATCGCAGTAGGTACACCCGCAGTCAGGAAGGAGCCTACCGCCGCTCCGATCCAGATTGCAGTTGTTAAAATGGTGGAACCTGTTCCTATCGCTACCAGGCCATAACCTTCTAGGTTATTACCCACTTTGAAAGCGTTACTTGCATCATAGAAGGAGATAATTGCTCCTAAGTATCCCGCTACACTACCGGCAACACGGGAAAATTGACTAACCATCGCCGCATTGATGGCAGGCACTTTTAGCCCATTCATCAATGCTTTCACTATGGGAGAGTTTACTTTGCTAGCCAGCGTTGAACCGAGAGAAGTCAAATCAGCACTCATACCAATTACCGCGGTACTAAAGCGCAGCAGATTCATATAGGAAGATCCAGGCTGTAAAGGGTTATTGCGGGCATATTCTGTCTGCATAACCACGTCCGCCAGGGTGAAGGCATTCAGAAACAGGCTGACACCGGTCAATGAAGAATCAAACAGTAAACCAATAGAGGGTTTACCAGCCCCTTCTAAGGTAAAAAGCTGAACCGGCGAGTCCACACTGGCCTTAACTTCGGGCAGAGTGATTACCGGTTTATTGCCGAGTGATCCCAGGCGTTTACTCCAGTTAATCATCCGTTCCCCGATAGCCTGTTGACGTACTGCCGGATCAGGTCGGTGGCGATTCGTTTTCGATTCCAGCCGCTTAAGTACTTCCTGATAGCTCTGTTCACTGAGTGCCACTCTGCCATCCGGTTCAATCACTACGCCTAGCGTGGATAACAGGGCCGGAACCAGTTGTTGGGTTATCTGGTCAATGGCTTTCTGGGGAATCTGCCGGACATAACTTGAACCCTGATAAATTGTCTGATTGGTATAGGCGCAGACGGTTGCCAGAAAGGTCCCCATCCCCAGCAGAATATTATCGACGCCACTAATAAACGGGCCCTTAAGCAGCGGTGATTTTACTTTGTCGTTATTCAGTACGGTGACAACCCCGGTGGTAATGGTGCGCCAGAAGTTGCCATCCCCGTTGCCGTCTGACTCTTTGGCCGCAAGCTTTGCTAAAACCTGCTGGCCGGGCAAGGATGATTGCAGGTTGCCGAGCAGACCGGAGAGAATTTCACTGAAAAACCGGAACTCCAGCGCATCCTCTTCTTCCAGCGTCTGTTTTTCATCTTGCAGTGAAAAGAAGTAGTGAAAGTAATTTTGCAGCCCGCCGACTTGATAACTGAGGTCCGGGTTATCCGCAAAGGCTTCAAACAGTTTCATAAACATCGCCTGACGCGCTTCAAAATCTTCGGTGACTTTTTTCAGTTTTGGCCAGTCATTTTCCCAGGCATCAGAATCAATACTGTCATCTATTTTCTTTTTCAGCTCCGGGTTTTTGGTGGCTTTGAGCTTTTCGACATAGAAACCGATGGTCAGTGGGTAGATGTTGGAGGCGTTATAGCTCTGTTGCCACAAATTCAGGATAGAGTAGGCTTCCACAATGTCCCGCTGACGGCCTACCGGGTCATGCAGGATCACAATCCGCGCCTGTTCATTGAAGTGCAGATAACTGTTGATTTCCTGGATAATCTTACCGGCGTCCATTTCGTAGCTGTCCTGAGTGGTCAGCGTATCAATACTGACGTCAGCCAAATCCAGTTCATTGATGTCTTTTTCAATGATGGCCTTGATGTTGGCAAACTGTTCCTGCCGGATTTTGTAATCGACAATCAGTTTTCGAAAATACTTGTCTGAGGCGTTAACCGCAAAGGGGGATTGCTTCTGTTCGAGATTGATGAACTGCATGGTTTTCTGCCGCAGTTCAAGACTACTGTCAATCTTAGCCAGTACCGAGGAGTGCCACGGGTGTTCACTGTAGGCGATACTGATATTGATGACATCTTTGGCGACAAACAGGAATGAATGACCTTCACCCCGAATGCCCGGCTCAGGGATAAGCCCTTCACTGGCATCTCTGCGGTTGAGAAACATATATTTTCTAAATTTCTCTACCCGCTGTTTTTTGCCGTTAACCTCTTTCTCTGACACGCAGTATTTAAAGATATGAAGATAGCCCCGGGCCTTGCTGCCGCGAGCGGTAAGCGGGTCTTCTTCCTTAATGTATATCCAGCCGGGACGCAGCAGGCGGGCGGCATAGCCTTTGGTTTGTTGGAGTGATGAAGAGAACATCAGGGTGTGGATGTCCGGGGGCGCTTCTGGTTTTTCCAGCTCCTTGCCGAAAAAGTTCACATAAGCATAGCGAACCGGGTAAATCGGTTTAACATCGCAGTCACAGGGCTGAATATAAGTATCTGCTTCAAGATTTTGTGGGAACATTTCGTAAGCTTTTTCTATTAATTTGTCGAAACGTTCCTGAATGTCAGTGGTCATAATATTTCCTTGGTTGTCAGTGTGTCGCATTGTTTGAAAAGTGAATGTGCCCGTATTTCCTGCGTTTCTGTTTGCGAGCAGGCTGAGTCCCAAAACTGTTGCCAGTGAACTTCATCATCGGGCATTAAACACCTGGCGGCAACATAATAGAGTATGGCCCGCTGTTGCGTTAGCCCTTGCAGATAAGCTTGATTCGTCTGCTGTAAAACAAAAGCAGGCAGGGTGTTTTTATTCACCTGACAGCGTTCAGCCAGGTTTTCCTGAATAAAATCAATGGTTTTAAATGTAAGGCGTTGTTGCGCTTGTTGATCAAACAGTTCGCACAAGCGGCGATTGAGCGTGACAGGCATGGGTTTTGCCTGCCGGACGTTTTCGGTGATGGTGATAATGTGGCGGGTATCGGGTTTATCACCATAGAACCACATTGCGTTGATCCCTTGCATAAAATGGGCTAATGGCCCGTCGGACAGGGTATTAAGCAGTGTTGTCAGTGTGTTGGGATGATAGAAACGGAAAAATGCCCACGTCTGAGTCAGCTCATTTTTTAAATAGGTGAACTTACGCAGATGATTCAGCAGCGTTTCAAAAGGTTGTTCGCTGTGGATAAACAAGCTCAACTCTGCCCGGTTATCGGCATTCATAATGTATCGCTGTAGCTCTGGCTGATTACTACTGTCTTTATGCAGTTCAACCAGATAAGGGGCGCTATCTTCCAGTGAAACTTGAGTTTCTCCCTGAAATAATCCTTGCCAGCGTAAGGAGGAAGCGAGCAGATCAGGAATGATAAATCGTCCTGCCTGTTGGTATATTGCCGCATCAATGACCGCGTAGAGATGTTCGTTATCTCCATAAACAGGTGTATCAGTGGCTTGTGTCAAGATTAGATCACCACAAGCGGCAGGCAGTGGAGAGTCAACATTTTCCTGTTCTACCAATATTACGGGGTGTTGATCGCTTATCTGTTGGATATGGCGTATTAACCGTAATTCGGGCAGAGTGCTTTCCATCAAATAGGTCTGTAAGGCAATAATGTCTTGGTATTGACCGTTTTCTATTCCGAAACCAATAACGTAATTGCACAGCTTTGTTAGTGCCTCGTATTCAGTCGGCGCATAGATTAATGCTTTGGCTGAATATTGTCCGGCAGGATGTTTTTCATTACCTATCGCTTGGTAGGTGCAATTGGCAACCCAGTAATAGGCTGAATTAAATGAGGATAGCGTTTTCACTCTGATGTTTCCTTCTGTGCATCGGCTTTTCCTTTGCAATCCTGAGCGATGGGCTGTCCTTCATTGGCTGCGCCGGTCAATGTCGGCACGGTGCCTGCGCTTCCTCCTTGCACTACCACCGGGCCTTTCAGAAAGATGTTGCCGTTTAGTGTGATGCCTTGAGCATCCAGAGTGATGCTTCCTGCCTTACCTCTGAGGATCAATGTATCGCTGGCTTGCAGGGTATGTATTTTGGTGTGTGAGTGAATGCCTTTAATGACATTTAATTGGTAATTGCCTTTGATATCACACTGTTTGTTTTCACCAATTTGTTGGAAATGGGAGGCGTAGATCTCTTCCTTCCAGCTATTGTTGATCCGGGTAATTTTGTCTTTCTCAATGGTTTCGAACTGATTTTTATCCACCTGAATATGTTGTTCATTCATGACACGGATAAATTCATCATGGCCGATTTTATGCCGACGATCATTCATGACCGTGTGGCTTTCGTCGTGCTCTATTTTTTGTGTCTTATCGTGGTTAATTTGGATCAGTTGGTCACGTTGAGCGTGGATATAAATCTCTTCCCGCCCTTTTTCATCCTCAAAACGTAATTCGTTAAAGCCGTTACCTTTATGCGTTTTGGTTCTGAACGTGGTGCGTGTCTTTTCCGCGGGTAAATTCAGTGGCGGGCGGTTAAGGCCGTTGTAAGTACATCCGGTAATGATAGGCCGGTCAATATCGCCGTTGAGATAGGAGATAATCACTTCCTGACCCACTCGCGGTGTTGCCAGAAAACCAAATCCGTTGCCATTCCACCCTTGTGCAACCCGCACCCAGCAAGAAGCCTGATCATCAGGCGCGTCATAACGGTTCCAGTGAAAGTGGACGCGAACCGCGCCATCTTTATTGACGTAAATTTCTTCAGTGCCGGGCCCGACAACCGTTGCGATTTCATCGCCGTCGGCCAATGGTTTATAGCGGTATGGCGGACGCCAATCGTTGCGGCCTGGAATGAACCGGGTGTGTGAATTCAGGGTAGTGCCGGTTCCGTTATCGCCTAGAACGGCGGGGACATGCCCGATATGTTGGGAAGAGATGACTTGCCAGCGATCATTCATGGCGTCAATCGGGTGGTGGGTTAGTGTAAAAATTCTGCCCGGCATTAATCGAATACAATTACTGTCCGCTTGCCCTGATTTGCTGTCAACACGCAAAGCTTCCAGCCGGTATTGGGTAAATGGAATGCCCTCTTTGTCTTTCTGAAAACGGCCGTAGCTTTCGAAAATATGAAATGGCGTGCCGTTCTCCGCTTCAAAATCCGTGGCGTTATGCTGTAAGGCATAATTGGGGTTGTGATAATTTCGGTCTTTTTGGTCGGTAGATTCCGGGCGCATGTAGGAGCCAAGAGACCATTTATAGATAACATTTTCTTCTACTGCGCTGGTGACGTCCGGGTTATAAATCAACGTATCCGGCGCTCTCATGTTCAGATAGCTATCACTCAGATAGAGCCCGTCATCGGCGAACCAGAAGAAAATCCCCTCCTCAGCCGCCAGGCGGGTAAAGAAATCATAGGATGATTCCCTTTTCATGGTGACGTATTCCCGTGTTGAGTGTGGGTTATTCAAATGCATATTGGCCCGAAGTTTCTTCTGTTTCAGGATGCTTTGTAAAATATCGGGGACACTGAGCTGGTGATAGATACGGCTGTCCTGATCGAGTGTCAGCAGCCACATTTCTGGTCTGACTGTCAGGTGATACTGAGTTTGATGTCGGTTTGTGGCGCCAACAACCGCACTTGCAACCAATCCTTTCACTTCACGTTGCAGAATATCGTCACGGGTGACAGTGAACCGCCCGGTTTGGAGCAGCAGGGTGTCCGTGTCTATATTTGAACGGCTTGCCGCTAATGTGAGAGACAGGGTAAATAACGATGAAAGCGCTTCATCTAAGGTAAAATTCACTACCGCAAAAGTCATGGGCGGCAGATTGCCGATGGTGCAGGAAAAGCGGAGTCCGGTTTTCATAATGTTTCCTTCAATTACATGATCTTCTGATGCCCAGGCATATTGTAAAATTCCCAGTATTCACTGGTGTCGTTATTGATAACGGTTAATTTGTGAAAGTGCTTCCCTATAGAAATCTTCAAAATTTCCCATATCTACCTTTGTGTTCTTTGTGACCAAATGTTAATGCAAATTTATATTTTTATCTTATGGATATCAAGGTTGATAATTTAACTATGCGTAATTTTTTGCTTAAAACAGTTAATAAGGTAAATTTTATAGGTGTTTAACTAACATGATTATGTAATTTATTTCAATGCGTTTTATTGAGATAAGTTTTCCTTAATCGAGTTATGGCGCCATGATAGCCAGATGTTGGAAGCTGAAATTAATATTTAGTTATTAGTTAATGTAGGGAAAGATGTCATGTTCTATTATTTTGGTCGGTGATTCGACTTCGCATGGTGGTAAGGTGAAAGTAAAAGAAAACTGCTGACGTTAGGAATAAAACCGCGCCCGATAAGCTGATTGTTCTCGTCCAGGCCGTAGACTTTGAGATACAGAATATTGGTTTTTTCCATCCACAATAGGAAAACCCCCTTTGCACTTAGGGCAGTTTACTTAATCATCTTTTAGCAATAGACACGCCTTGATAAACCTAATTATTAATGGCGGTAATAACTTTACCACCATGATCGGTTGTGTCGTTTATACGGATAACTGTTTTGCTTGCTATAGTTATATCTCTGTTATTAGAGGCAATATTTGTAGATTCCGCAAGCAGATTTCAATATCATTGGCTTTATTAATATGCTTCTGGTTGTCTATGTCAAAGATATCTTTTGTAGTGATAATCAATGAGCCTTTTTTGTCATTTTTATCAGAAACAGGCATTATCTCTTCTGCCATTGGAGCTAAAATTGGGTCTATTTCTATTGGTAAATAGAGCATCCAACCAGCACTTAAACGATCTGGGAAAACGTGTTTTCTTTTTATTCTATATGTATTGTTTTCTATCATAATATAAGGTGCACTATGAGTAGAAATCAAAAAATTAATAAAGCTGATTAATCGTGATAGCCGAAATTCATTTTCTTCAATAGATATATGAAAATCTATTTGGGTTTGCCCTAACCGATCTCGACGATAATTCATATAACAAATTGAACATGAATAGTCATCATCTTCGCCATCCCAAATCCCTTTAATAATTATAGGATTTTCTTCTGTATAATCTTCTTCAAACTCTTTTATTGCTTCTTTTGTTGCTCCTTGCTGATCAAAAGCAATATGTTGTAAAGATTCTTGACGAGTATTTCCTGGTAAATACCAAGTTTTATGGCGTCTAAAAAATATATCTACTTGTTGTGTAATTTTATATAAATCGGTAAGAACTATTGTTGGAGTTAATGGTTCTTTCCAATCTGTATATAATTTCATATTTAATGATAATGTAGTCATTTACTTTCACCCTTGCTTAAATGTTAGTTAGGTCGTTTAATTAGATAGCTGCTTTGCTGGCCATAGTTATACCTCTGTTATCAGAGGTAATATTTGTAGATCCTGTAAGCAGATTTCAATATCATTGGCTTTATTGATATGCTCCTGGTTTTCAATATCAAAAATATCTTTTGTAGTGATAATCAATGAGCCTTTTTTGTCATTTTTATCAGAAATAGATATTATTTCTTCTGCCATTGGGACTAAAATCGGATCTATTTCAATTGGTAAGTAGAGCATCCAGCCAGCACTTAAACGATCTGGGAAGACCTGTTTTCTTTTTATTCTATAATTATTAGCTTCTACCATAATATAAGGTGAATTATGGCTAAAAACCAGAAACTTGGTAAAATCAATCAACTTAAGAAAGTGAAACTCTTTTTCTTTAATGGATATATTAATCTCTATTTTTGTTTGGCCTTGTCTTTCAACATGATAATTAAAGTAACTGATTGAACATGCTTGCCCATCCTCGCCTCCATCCCAGACACCTGATATAACCGTAGGATCTTCTTCTGTATAATTTTCTTTAAAGTCGCTTATACATTCGTCTGTTATTCCTCTATCATCAAAAGCTACCCGAGTTAATGCTTCTTCGCGGCTATCTCCGCCTAAATACCATACTTTAGAGTATCCAAAGAAGATATCTTCCAATTGTTTTACGATTTTATAGGTATCATTAACTGCAATGTCTGGAGTTAATGGCTTTTTCCAATCTGTATATATTTCTATATCTAAAGATAAAATAGTCATTCATTTTTCCTATTAGAAATTATTCGGATAACAAGGAGTATGAAATACTTTAATGTTGGAGTGAATAGATGATTTTTCTAAATCAGTTAGGTTGTTTAAATGGATTAAAGCTCTGTCTGTCATATTTATAACTCTGTCATCAATGGTAGTATTTGTAAATCCCGTAAACATATTTCAATATCATTGGCTTTATTGATATGCTCCT
>NZ_LOIC01000022.1:27210-31695 GCF_001684335.1 Photorhabdus namnaonensis | reverse complement strand
GACCCCATGCCGAACTCAGCAGTGAAACGCCGTAGCGCCGATGGTAGTGTGGGGTCTCCCCATGTGAGAGTAGGACACTGCCAGGCTTGACTTTAGCGTGGTGTTGCGATGAACGGCAGCGTGAAGCACGTTTAATTTTTTGCACCAACAGTGAGTTTGGGCAACTATTGCTGATATGGCTCAGTTGGTAGACCCCACCCTTGGTAAGGGTGGGGTCCCCAGTTCGAATCTGGGTATCAGCACCATAATAACGAATTAAAGAATTTGTCTGGCAGCGATAGCGCGGTGGTCCCACCTGACCCCATGCCGAACTCAGCAGTGAAACGCCGTAGCGCCGATGGTAGTGTGGGGTCTCCCCATGTGAGAGTAGGGAACTGCCAGACTTTATTTTGAAACGGAAAGGCCATCCAGAGGGGTGGCCTTTTTGCATTTAAAAAAGAACTAACTTATTTTTCCAACTGTTTTCCACGTCTATAGCTGATAAACTATTTATTAAATAGCTTTATTGAGTATTGAGTAAATGCTTTCTCTTAAAGAGTTTAATACCTTTGGGTTATCAGTCTATGCTAAACGTTTAGATATAGCTGAATCTGCCGAATCCTTATTAGCTTTATGGCAGAAAGCCAAAAGCGAAAAGCAACCTGTGTTACTGCTTGGTGGTGGCAGTAATGTCTTATTTACTGCAAATTTTGAAGGAACTGTGATTCTGAATAGGATTATGGGGATTCAACAGCAGGAAACAGATGAATCGTGGCATTTACATGTAGGGGCAGGAGAAAATTGGCACGAATTAGTCTGCTATTCTCTTAAAAATCAAATCTATGGATTAGAGAATCTGGCTTTAATTCCTGGTTGCGTTGGTGCGGCACCAATTCAAAATATTGGTGCATATGGTATTGAGTTTAGAGATGTGTGTGAATATGTAGATGTTCTTAATCTAGAAACGGGGGAGCAAACGCGCCTTAGTGCTGGTGAATGTCAGTTTGGATATCGAGATAGTGTTTTCAAGCATAAATATAAAGCAAATTATTCTATTCTCTCCGTAGGATTATTGTTGAAAAAGAATTGGCAGCCGATATTGAACTACGGTGAGCTAACTAGGCTGTCGAAAGACAATGTAACTCCTCAGCAGATTTTTGATTCAGTGTGTGCAATGCGCACCAGTAAATTACCTGATCCTGCAATGACAGGAAACGCGGGGAGTTTCTTCAAAAACCCAATTGTCAGTGCGGAAGTTGCGGCGAGAATAAAAGAAAATTACCCTGATAGCCCCCAATATCCTTACACACATGGAATGTTTAAATTAGCGGCGGGTTGGCTCATTGAACATTGTAATTTAAAAGGTTATCGCATTGGAGGTGCATCTGTGCATCTTAGACAAGCTTTGGTATTGATAAATCAGGAAAATGCTATAGGCAAGGATGTAGTTTCATTGGCTGCCTACATTCGCCAGCAAGTGATAAGTAAGTTTGGTGTATTACTTGAACCGGAGGTTCGTTTTATTGGTACTAAAGGCGAAATTGATGCTGTGGAATGTATTTCATGAAAGATATAACCGTGCCATTAAAGTTGATTAAGATTTTATCTGACGGTGACGTTCATTCCGGCCAACAGTTGGGACAAGATTTAGGGATGAGTAGAGCTGGAATTAATAAACATATACAGACAATCCGTGAATGGGGAATTGAACTAGAAACAGCACCAGGCAAGGGTTATAGCCTTATGGCACCTATGCAGTTACTTGATGAATCTACTATTTTTCAATACTTGCCTCAGGATCGTATAACTGTTTTGCCAGTTATTGACTCGACTAATCAGTACTTGCTTGAACGTTTATCTGATTTGAAATCAGGGGATGCTTGTGTTGCAGAGTACCAGTATGCTGGCCGAGGGAGGCGTGGAAGGAAATGGGTTTCGCCCTTTGGTAAAAATCTTTATTTATCTATGTACTGGCGCCTTGAACAAGGACCTGCTGCTGCAATCGGATTGAGTCTGGTTGTTGGCATTGTTATTGCTGAAGTATTACATCGATTTGGCGCGGATGGAATTAGGGTAAAATGGCCAAATGATTTATATCTTGATGATAAGAAATTGGCGGGAATCTTAGTTGAACTAATAGGAAAGACTGGTGATGCTGCTCAGGTTGTGATAGGTGCGGGTATAAATATTTCGATGGATCATAAGGACGAAGAGTCTATTAATCAGCAATGGACTAATTTGTTACAAGCAGGAATTGAAATTGATCGTAATAAATTAGCTGTAGAAATAATACTTGATTTAAGGAAAGCTCTAATTCAGTTTGAAAGTGAAGGTTTGTCTTCATTTGTTTCTCGGTGGTTTGAGTTAGATAATTTTATGAATAGACCGGTGAAATTAATTATTGGTAGTCAGGAAGTGTATGGTATAGCTAGGGGTATTAATCAGCAAGGTGCTTTGTTACTTGATCAGAATGGTGTTATAACCCCATATATCGGCGGAGAAATTTCTTTAAGAGGTTGTTAGAAACGACCGGAAGAGAAATATCTTCCGGGTTCGGAAGCTATTTTTTACTTACGTAGCCTTACGCTTTCAATAGTGTGGTTAGTACCTTTTGTCATGATTAAGCTTGCGCGTTCTCGAGTTGGTAAAATATTTTGTCGCAAATTCAGTCCATTGATCTCTTGCCAGATATCAGATGCAGTGTTTATAGCTTCTTCTTCTGATAGCTTGGAATAGCTGTGGAAATAAGAGTCTGGATCGGAAAAAGCACCCTGGCGGAATTTTAAGAAACGACTGATATACCAACTCTTGAGTAATTTTTCAGGTGCGTCGACGTAGATAGAAAAGTCGACAAAATCAGAGACAAATACATGGTGTGGATCATGAGGATAATCCATACCGCTTTGTAATACATTCAAACCTTCTAGAATCAAAATGTCTGGTTGTTTAATGAGTTTTTGCTCATTTGGTACGATATCATAGGTAAGATGAGAGTAAACTGGTGCGGATACTTGTTTAGACCCCGATTTAATATCAGATACAAATTTCACTAAACTATGCATATCATATGATTGCGGGAATCCTTTCTTTTTCATCAATCCACGTTCATTTAGCACGCTGTTAGAATGTAGAAAACCATCTGTAGTAATTAATTCTACACTTCTGTGTTCAGGCCAACGACTCAGCAGGGCTTGCAATAGACGTGCAGTAGTACTTTTACCAACAGCAACACTGCCAGCAATTCCTATGACATAAGGGACTTTTTGTCCATCAGTACCTAGAAATTGTTCGAGCACTGCTTGACGACGTAAATTTGAACTAATATAAAAATTGAGCAAGCGAGACAAAGGAAGATAAATCTCAACAACTTCTTCTAAAGAAATTTCTTCATTAATTCCTTTTAAATCAATTAACTCTTCCTTTGTTAATGTCAGTGGAACTGAATCACGTAGGGTTGCCCATTGTTCACGATTGAATTGCAAATATGGAGTAGCCAAAAAAGGTTCTTTTTTATTCATAAACCAACATCTGCCTGTTTGTGCAGGTTGGACAAGTTGTAATAAACAACCTGTACCCGACAAAAAATAAATTGCATGATATCGACTGATGAGCGGCAGGCGTAGGCTTTTTTATATTTTTAGCGGTTTTTTTGTAAGAAATGCAGAATCGTAAAAAATTGAGTTGCTTTACTTAATGTTAGCTTTAGCTGTTTGTTTATCATGATGGAAATTTAAATGACACAAGATGAAGCGACCTATCAAGCTTTGTCGGGCACTGTGATCAATTCCTTGATAGTTACAGGTAATTTTGTGTTTATTATTTGAGCCAAATATATTGAAAAAAACAGCTAATTGAACAAAAATGAGTATTTTATGACCGAATAATCAAGGGGAGCAATTTTTTTGTTGCATAGTGCGCTCACACTGCCTAGAATGCGCAGCACTTGATGCCGGCATAGCTCAGTTGGTAGAGCAACTGACTTGTAATCAGTAGGTCCCGAGTTCGATTCTTGGTGCCGGCACCATTAAAAATTTGGAAAAGGTGGGGTTCCCGAGCGGCCAAAGGGAGCAGACTGTAAATCTGCCGTCACAGACTTCGAAGGTTCGAATCCTTCCCCCACCACCAAAGAATCAGATTTAATCTTGATGTTCTTTTAGCTTAATGAAAGTAAAGTATATCAAGATCAACATACAGCTGATTAAAATCAGGTAGCCGAGTTCAATGCGGGCATCGTATAATGGCTATTACCTCAGCCTTCCAAGCTGATGATGCGGGTTCGATTCCCGCTGCCCGCTCCAAGATGTGCTGATATAGCTCAGTTGGTAGAGCACACCCTTGGTAAGGGTGAGGTCGGCAGTTCGAATCTGCCTATCAGCACCACTTCCTTAATGTCCTTGTCTCCCGATTTTATTCCTGTAAACGATATTCAACGAGCAACTGCTTGGTTGATGTGGTGGAACCACCGATTCCGTGTCTTAGAGGGACAATCTAATGTCTAAAGAAAAG
>NZ_LOIC01000022.1:0-27106 GCF_001684335.1 Photorhabdus namnaonensis | reverse complement strand
ACGCCGACTATGTGAAAAACATGATCACCGGTGCGGCTCAGATGGACGGCGCAATCCTGGTAGTTGCTGCGACTGACGGCCCAATGCCACAGACTCGTGAGCACATCCTGTTAGGTCGTCAGGTAGGCGTTCCTTATATCATCGTATTCCTAAACAAATGTGACATGGTAGACGATGAAGAGCTGCTGGAACTGGTTGAGATGGAAGTGCGTGAGCTGCTGTCTCAGTACGATTTCCCAGGCGACGATACTCCGGTTATCCGTGGTTCTGCGCTGAAAGCGCTGGAAGGCGATGCCGAGTGGGAAAGCAAAATCCTGGAGCTGGCAGAAGCGCTGGACAGCTACATCCCAGAACCAGAGCGTGCGATTGACCAGCCATTCCTGCTGCCAATCGAAGACGTATTCTCGATTTCAGGTCGTGGTACCGTGGTAACCGGTCGTGTAGAGCGCGGTATTGTTAAAGTGGGTGAAGAAGTGGAAATCGTTGGTATCAAAGACACAACGAAAACCACGTGTACTGGCGTAGAAATGTTCCGTAAACTGCTGGACGAAGGCCGTGCGGGTGAGAACGTTGGCGTTCTGCTGCGTGGTACCAAACGTGACGAAATCGAACGTGGTCAGGTACTGGCAAAACCAGGCTCAATCAAGCCACACACCACTTTCGAATCAGAAGTTTATATTCTGAGCAAAGACGAAGGTGGCCGCCATACGCCATTCTTCAAAGGCTATCGTCCACAGTTCTACTTCCGTACAACTGACGTAACCGGCACAATTGAGCTGCCAGAAGGCGTGGAAATGGTGATGCCAGGTGATAACATTCAGATGAAAGTGACCTTGATTGCGCCAATCGCAATGGACCAGGGTTTACGCTTCGCTATCCGTGAAGGCGGCCGTACTGTAGGTGCTGGTGTTGTTGCTAAAATTATTGCTTAATAGCTAAGAGTTAAGTACTTAACTTTAGGACAGATTTGTATTCTGACTTGTTTTAGGACAGACACTTGGTTGTGTTACACTGGGTGTCTGTTAGTCAGTGTTTTAATTGATATCACCTTTCCTTAAATTCCCTGTATGAACCATCCCATTCGGTTATCTCTTAGTGTCTTAATTTTTTGATTTCGGCCGTTTGTTCCTAGTGGTGTTATCGTTATCTGGCTGTTCTGCTAGGTATTCTTAGAGTATATATTTATCATTCATCTGTAGAATGCGTTAGTGGTAACCAACCCCCAACCCGTGATTTTCCCGAATAAACATTTGCCTTCAAACTTAGATGAGTTTATATACAGGAGTAATATCTGACTCATGCTTGTTCTGCATTTGTTGGTATGCCCTAACGAAAAAAGTTGCTGATGCAGGAGATAGTTTTAGGATGGAATAAGTTTAAGAAAGTTCCCGATAGGGATAAAAGTATTAATAATCAAAATATTATATAAATGAGAGAACTACTCCCATTTAACGAAGCTAAAGGATATTTGGGAGAACCTGAATTAGAAAATTAAAATGCGAATGATTATTGAAATGAGACTCATTATTATTTAATATGCGCTATAATGTGTACCAGAGAGTGTTATTTATGTATGTCTGCCTATGTAATGCGGTGAGTGACAAAACAATACGTAACGCGGTGCGTCAACATCATATTCACTCTATTAGAGAACTAAAACGTATTGTGCCTGTAGGCCGTGATTGTGGCAAATGCATACGCCAAGCCCGAGAGCTAATTAATGAGGAAATTGCACAGCTGCCTAAGATAGATAACGTTGCTTGATAAAAAAGAGATAAGTTTACTACTACTCTGCGGAATAGGTACTACACTTTAAGTACTGGAAGCGGAGGAGTGAACTATGAAAGGTGATAAAAAAATGATTGCTCATTTGAACAAACTTCTTGGAAATGAGCTTGTTGCAATTAATCAATATTTTCTACATGCCCGGATGTTCAAAAACTGGGGCCTTACTCGCCTGAATGATAAGGAATATCATGAATCTATCGATGAAATGAAGCATGCTGATAGGTACATCGAACGTATCCTTTTTCTTGAAGGAATTCCTAATTTGCAGGATCTAGGAAAACTTAACATCGGAGAAGATATCGAAGAAATGCTCAAATCTGACTTACAGCTCGAATTGCAGGGAGCTAGAGATTTGAAAGAAGCGATTGCTTATGCTGATTCGATTCATGACTATGTTAGCCGTGATTTGATGATTGATGTCCTAGATGAAGAAGAAGAACACATTGATTGGTTGGAAACTCAATTTGAATTAATTGAACGTATGGGGATTCAAAATTACACTCAAGCACAGATCCTTGAAGGAGAATAGGTACGAAAAAATGCCCTATCTATTAAGTTAGGGCATCTTGTTTCATGCTCCTTTGACTCTATTCCGGACAAATCTTCATCTGTATCTTGCTTTGTTAATTGATTTGCGTATAATATGCGGTCTTACTTATGTGTAAGTCTGGTTTGATAACCAGTAAATGTGCAGTATTGCTTTGCTGCCATTTAAAATACTCCCGATAGGGGGGTTATATATTGAACGATTACACTCTCTCATCAATCGAAATGGGTACGAGGAGTAATTATTTACGTTTATAAAATAGTTGGAGCTCTGGTCTCATGCAGAACCAAAGAATCCGTATTCGCCTGAAAGCATTTGATCATCGTTTGATCGATCAATCAACTGCGGAAATTGTCGAGACCGCTAAGCGTACTGGTGCGCAGGTTCGTGGTCCGATCCCGCTGCCGACTCGTAAAGAGCGTTTTACCGTTCTGATTTCTCCGCATGTTAATAAAGATGCGCGTGATCAGTACGAAATTCGCACTCACAAGCGTCTGGTTGACATCGTTGAGCCAACCGAGAAAACCGTTGATGCTCTGATGCGTCTGGATCTGGCTGCCGGTGTAGACGTGCAGATCAGCCTGGGTTAATCAGGTCATTGAACGATTGAGAGGTTGAAACAATGATTGGTTTAGTCGGTAAAAAAGTGGGTATGACTCGTATCTTCACTGAAGATGGCGTTTCTATCCCTGTAACTGTTATCGAAATTGAAGATAACCGTGTGACTCAGGTTAAAGATCTGGATAGTGATGGTTATCGTGCAATTCAGGTTACTACTGGTAGCAAAAAAGCTAACCGTATAAACAAACCTGAAGCAGGTCATTTCGCTAAAGCTGGCGTTGAAGCTGGCCGTATCCTGCGTGAATTCCGTCTGTCTGAAGGCGAAGAATATGCTGTAGGTCAAAGTATTAGCGTTGAGATTTTCGCTGACGTTAAGAAAGTCGACGTTACTGGTACATCTAAAGGTAAAGGTTTTGCTGGTACTGTTAAGCGCTGGAACTTCCGTACCCAAGATGCTAGCCACGGTAACTCTTTGTCTCATCGTGTTCCGGGTTCTATCGGTCAGAACCAAACTCCGGGCAAGGTATTTAAAGGCAAGAAAATGGCAGGCCAACTGGGTAATGAACGTGTAACTGTTCAAAGCCTAGATGTAGTACGTGTTGACGCTGAGCGCAACCTGCTGCTGGTCAAAGGTGCTGTTCCAGGTGCAACTGGCGGCAACCTGATCGTAAAACCGGCTGTCAAGGCGTAACGTCGAGGAGATAGGAATGGAATTGGTAATGAAAGACGCGCAAGGCGCGCTGACTGTTTCCGAAACTACCTTCGGGCGTGATTTCAATGAAGCGCTTGTGCATCAAGTAGTTGTTGCTTACGCAGCTGGTGCACGTCAAGGTACTCGTGCTCAGAAAACCCGTGCTGAAGTTTCTGGTTCAGGTAAGAAACCATGGCGCCAGAAAGGCACTGGCCGTGCACGTTCTGGTTCTATTAAGAGCCCAATTTGGCGCTCTGGTGGTGTAACTTTTGCAGCTAAACCACAGGACCACAGTCAAAAAGTTAATAAGAAAATGTACCGTGGTGCTTTAAAGAGCATCCTGTCTGAACTGGTACGTCAAGATCGTTTGATCGTTGTCGAGAAGTTTTCTGTAGAAGCTCCTAAAACCAAGCTTCTGGTTCAGAAACTGAAAGATATGGCTCTGGAAGATGTGCTGATTATCACTCATGAAGTTGATGAGAATTTATTCTTAGCAGCTCGCAACCTGTACAAGGTTGATGTTCGTGATGTAGCTGGTATTGATCCAGTTAGCTTAATCGCCTTCGATAAAGTGGTTATGACTGCTGATGCTGTGAAGCAAGTTGAGGAGATGCTGGCATGATCCGTGAAGAACGTCTGCTGAAAGTACTGCGCGCACCGCACGTATCTGAAAAAGCTTCTACTGCGATGGAGAAGAGCAACACCATCGTTCTCAAAGTTGCGAAAGACGCGACTAAAGCAGAAATCAAAGCTGCTGTGCAGAAACTGTTTGAAGTCGAAGTTGAAGGTGTTAACACTTTGCTGGTTAAAGGCAAAACTAAACGTCACGGTCAGCGTATTGGTCGTCGTAGCGACTGGAAAAAAGCTTACGTCACACTGAAGGAAGGCCAGAATATGGACTTCATCGGTGGTGCAGAGTAAGTCGGAGGAGTAAAGAACAATGGCAATTGTTAAATGTAAACCTACGTCTCCGGGCCGTCGCCACGTTGTTAAAGTGGTTAACCCTGAGCTGCATAAGGGTAAACCTTATGCTCCATTGCTGGAAAAAAGCAGCAAAACCGGTGGTCGTAACAACAATGGCCGTATTACCACTCGTCATATTGGTGGTGGCCACAAGCAGCACTATCGTTTGATTGACTTTAAACGTAATAAAGATGGTATCCCTGCTGTAGTTGAGCGTTTGGAATATGATCCAAACCGTTCAGCGAATATCGCCCTGGTTCTGTATAAAGATGGTGAACGTCGTTATATCCTTGCACCTAAAGGTCTGAAAGCTGGTGATCAAATCCAATCTGGTGCTGATGCAGCTATCAAAACTGGTAACGCATTGCCAATGCGCAATATCCCTGTTGGTTCTACCGTACATAACGTAGAAATGAAGCCGGGTAAAGGTGGTCAGTTGGCTCGTTCTGCTGGTGCATACGTTCAGATCGTTGCTCGTGACGGTTCTTATGTAACTTTGCGTCTGCGTTCTGGTGAAATGCGTAAAGTTCTGTCTGATTGCCGCGCCACTTTAGGTGAAGTTGGCAATGCAGAACATATGCTACGCGTTCTGGGTAAAGCTGGTGCAAGTCGCTGGCGTGGCATTCGTCCTACCGTTCGTGGTACGGCGATGAACCCGGTAGATCACCCACATGGTGGTGGTGAAGGTCGTAACTTTGGTAAACATCCTGTAACTCCTTGGGGTGTTCAAACTAAAGGTAAGAAGACCCGTAGTAATAAACGTACTGATCAGTTCATCGTACGTCGCCGTACTAAAAAATAATTAGAGGATAAACCATGCCACGTTCTCTCAAGAAAGGTCCATTTATTGACCTGCACTTGCTGAAGAAGGTAGAGAAAGCGGTGGAAAGCGGAGACAAAAAGCCTATCAAGACTTGGTCCCGTCGTTCAACGATCTTTCCTAACATGATCGGTTTGACCATCGCTGTCCATAATGGTCGTCAGCATGTACCAGTTTTTGTTTCCGACGAAATGGTTGGTCATAAACTAGGTGAATTCGCGCCGACCCGTACTTATCGCGGCCATGCGGCCGATAAAAAGGCTAAAAAGCGCTAAGGTAGGAGGAAGAGATGGAAACTATCGCTAAACATCGCCACGCTCGTTCTTCTGCTCAGAAGGTTCGCCTTGTAGCTGACCTGATTCGCGGTAAGAAAGTGTCGCAAGCTCTGGAAACTCTGACCTATACCAATAAGAAAGCTGCTGGTTTAGTGAAGAAAGTACTTGAGTCTGCTATTGCTAATGCAGAACACAACGATGGTGCTGACATTGATGATCTGAAGGTCACGAAGATTTTCGTAGACGAAGGCCCGACCATGAAGCGTATTATGCCTCGTGCAAAAGGTCGTGCAGATCGCATCCTGAAGCGCAGCAGCCACATTACTGTGGTTGTGTCCGATCGCTGAGACTCTGGAGACTAGCAATGGGTCAGAAAGTACATCCTAATGGTATTCGCTTAGGTATTGTCAAACCTTGGAACTCTACTTGGTATGCGAATACTAAAGAATTCGCTGACAACCTAGACAGCGATTTTAAAGTTCGCCAGTACTTGAATAAAGAACTGGCAAAAGCGTCTATTTCACGCATTGTTATTGAACGTCCTGCTAAAAGTATTCGTGTAACTATTCACACGGCTCGCCCAGGTATTGTAATCGGTAAGAAAGGTGAAGACGTAGAAAAACTGCGTAAAACTGTAGCGGAAATCGCTGGTGTTCCTGCGCAAATTAATATCTCTGAAGTGCGTAAGCCTGAACTGGACGCGAAACTGGTTGCTGACAGTATTACTTCACAGCTAGAACGTCGTGTTATGTTCCGTCGCGCTATGAAGCGCGCAGTCCAGAATGCGATGCGTTTGGGCGCTAAAGGCATTAAAGTGGAAGTCAGTGGCCGTTTAGGCGGTGCTGAAATCGCGCGTACTGAATGGTATCGTGAAGGTCGTGTACCGTTGCACACACTGCGTGCAGATATCGACTATAACACTTCAGAAGCGCACACCACTTATGGTGTACTCGGCGTTAAGGTATGGATCTTCAAAGGTGAGATCTTGGGTGGTATGGCTGCTGTTGAACAGGCGGAAAAACCGGCTGCACAACCGAAAAAGCAGCAGCGTAAAGGCCGCAAGTAAGGAGAGTCGCTGATGTTACAACCAAAGCGTACGAAATTCCGTAAAATGCACAAAGGCCGTAACCGTGGCCTGGCAGCAGGTGCGGATGTTAGCTTCGGCACTTTCGGTCTGAAAGCTGTGGGCCGTGGCCGTCTGACTGCACGTCAGATTGAAGCGGCACGTCGTGCTATGACTCGTGCAATTAAACGTCAAGGTAAAATCTGGATACGTGTATTTCCAGACAAACCTATCACTGAAAAGCCACTCGAAGTGCGTATGGGTAAAGGTAAAGGTAACGTAGAATATTGGGTTGCCTTAATCCAGCCTGGTAAAGTCCTTTATGAAATGGACGGAGTGCCTGAAGAGCTGGCTCGTGAAGCATTCAAGCTGGCAGCAGCGAAACTGCCTATCAAGACCACCTTTGTAACTAAGACGGTGATGTAATGAAAGCACAAGAGCTGCGCGAAAAAAGCGTTGAAGAGCTGAACACTGAGCTGCTGAATTTGCTGCGTGAACAATTTAACCTGCGCATGCAGGCTGCAAGTGGCCAGCTACAACAGTCTCATCTGTTGAAACAAGTGCGTCGTAATATCGCACGCGTTAAGACTTTATTGACTGAGAAGGCGGGTGCGTAATGACCGATAAAATCCGTACTCTGCAAGGTCGTGTTGTAAGTGACAAAATGGAGAAATCTATTGTTGTTGCTATTGAGCGTAAGGTGAAACACCCTCTGTATGGTAAATTCATCAAACGTACGACTAAACTGCATGTACATGACGAGAACAATGAATGTGGCATCGGTGATGTGGTGGAAATCCGCGAAACCCGTCCACTGTCCAAAACTAAATCTTGGACTTTAGTTCGCGTTGTAGAGAAAGCGATTCTGTAAGCTGGCTCGAATAGAGTAAACGGCTCAGGCGATGGGCCGTTTATTTTTTCTATCTATATCTGAGATGTGGTGTTATAATGCTGCGCCCTCATGATATGGGGTATCTGAACGGCCTCTTCATATTAAATTTATAGTAGTGAAGTGGGCTCAGTAGTAGTTGACATTTAGCGGAGCACTAAAATGATCCAAGAACAGACTATGCTGAACGTGGCCGACAACTCCGGTGCACGTCGCGTAATGTGTATCAAGGTTCTGGGTGGCTCGCACCGTCGCTATGCACACGTCGGCGACATCATAAAAGTCACCATCAAGGAAGCAATTCCTCGTGGTAAAGTGAAAAAAGGTGATGTCCTGAAAGCGGTAGTGGTGCGCACCAAGAAGGGTGTTCGTCGCCCTGACGGTTCTGTCATTCGCTTCGATGGCAATGCTTGCGTGTTGTTAAACAACACAAGTGAGCAAGTTATCGGTACGCGTATTTTTGGGCCGGTAACTCGTGAACTTCGTAATGAAAAGTTCATGAAAATTATCTCCCTGGCACCAGAAGTACTCTAAGGAGCGGACAATGGCAGCGAAAATCCGTCGTGATGACGAAGTTATTGTGTTGACCGGAAAAGATAAAGGTAAGCGCGGTAAAGTAAAACAGGTTCTTTCTACTGGGAAAGTCATTGTTGAAGGTATCAACTTGGTTAAAAAACATCAGAAGCCTGTTCCGGCTCTGAACCAACCAGGTGGCATCGTTGAAAAAGAAGCTGCAATCCAGGTTTCAAACGTTGCGATCTTCAATGCGGCAACCGGTAAGGCTGACCGTGTAGGTTTTAGATTTGAAGACGGAAAAAAAGTTCGTTTCTTTAAATCTAACAGCGAAACTATCAAGTAATTTGGAGTAATACGATGGCGAAACTGCATGATTACTACAAAGACGAGGTAGTCCAAAAACTGATGACTCAGTTTGGCTACAATTCTGTCATGCAAGTCCCTCGGGTCGAGAAGATCACCCTGAACATGGGTGTTGGTGAAGCGATTGCTGATAAGAAACTGCTGGATAATGCAGCAGCGGATCTGGCAGCAATCTCTGGTCAAAAACCATTGATCACCAAAGCACGCAAATCAGTTGCAGGCTTCAAAATCCGTCAGGGCTATCCAATCGGCTGTAAAGTGACCCTGCGTGGTGAACGTATGTGGGAGTTTCTTGAGCGCCTGATTTCTATTGCTGTACCTCGTATTCGTGACTTCCGTGGTTTGTCTGCTAAGTCATTTGATGGTCGTGGTAATTACAGCATGGGTGTACGTGAGCAAATCATCTTCCCTGAAATCGATTACGATAAAGTGGATCGTGTTCGTGGTTTGGATATTACTATCACCACAACTGCGAAATCTGATGATGAAGGCCGCGCACTGTTGGCTGCTTTTAACTTCCCGTTCCGCAAGTAAGGCAGGGTATTCATGGCTAAGCAATCATTGAAAGCACGTGATGTAAAACGTGCGAAATTAGCTGAAAAATTCTTCACTAAACGTGTGGAATTAAAAGCTATCATTTCTGATGTGAATGTATCTGATGAAGAGCGTTGGAATGCTGTTCTTAAGCTGCAAACACTGCCACGTGATTCCAGCCCTTCTCGTCAGCGTAACCGCTGCCGCCAAACTGGTCGTCCGCATGCGTTTTTGCGGAAGTTTGGGTTGAGCCGAATTAAAGTCCGTGAAGCCGCTATGCGCGGTGAAATTCCGGGCCTTAAAAAGGCTAGCTGGTAATTGTCACCAATTGAATCACGGGAGTAAAGACAGATGAGCATGCAAGATCCCATCGCGGATATGCTGACCCGTATCCGTAACGGTCAGGCCGCGAATAAAGTTGCGGTCACCATGCCTTCCTCCAAGCTGAAAGTGGCAATTGCCAAAGTGCTGAAGGAAGAAGGTTATATTGAAGATTATAAAATTGAAGGCGACACCAAGCCAGAGCTGGAATTAGTACTGAAATACTTCCAAGGTAAGGCTGTTGTAGAAAGTATTCAGCGTGTAAGCCGCCCAAGTCTGCGCATCTATAAGAAAAAAGATGAGCTGCCACAAGTTATGGCTGGCTTGGGTATCGCTGTTGTTTCTACCTCTAAAGGTGTAATGACTGATCGTGCAGCTCGCCAAGCTGGTCTTGGTGGCGAGATTCTCTGCTACGTAGCTTAATTCGGGAGGAAAGAATGTCTCGTGTTGCAAAAGCACCCGTCGTTATTCCTGCCGACGTAGAGGTAAAACTCGACGGTCAGGTTATTTCGATTAAGGGTAAAAACGGCGAGCTAAGTCGTACAATCCACAGCGCAGTTGAAGTTAAGCATGAAGATAATCAACTGACCTTCGCTCCACGCGATGGTTATGTTGGTGGTTGGGCACAGGCGGGTACAACTCGTTCTTTGCTGAATGCTATGGTTATCGGTGTTACCGAAGGCTTCACTAAGAAGCTTCAACTGGTAGGTGTTGGTTATCGTGCAGCAGTAAAAGGCAATGTTGTCAATATGTCTTTGGGCTTCTCACATCCAGTTGACCATGAACTGCCAGCAGGCATTACTGCAGAATGTCCGTCACAAACTGAAATCGTACTAAAGGGTGCTGATAAACAGGTAATCGGTCAGGTTGCGGCAGAACTGCGTGCCTATCGTCGTCCTGAGCCTTATAAAGGTAAGGGTGTTCGTTACGCCGACGAAGTCGTGCGTATCAAAGAGGCTAAGAAGAAGTAAGGTAACACTATGGATAAGAAAGCAGCTCGTATCCGTCGTGCGACCCGCGCACGCCGCAAGCTCCAGGAACTGGGTGCAACTCGCCTGGTGGTACATCGTACCCCTCGCCATATTTATGCGCAGGTTATAGCACCAAACGGTTCTGAAACTTTGGTGGCAGCTTCTACTACAGAAAAAGCTATCAATGAGCAACTGAAATACACTGGAAATAAAGAAGCAGCAGCAGCAGTTGGCAAGGCAATTGCTGAACGTGCGTTGGAGAAAGGTATTAAAGATGTATCTTTTGACCGCTCTGGTTTCCAATATCATGGTCGAGTCCAGGCACTGGCAGATGCTGCCCGTGAAGCTGGCCTTCAGTTCTAAGGTAGAGGTGTAAGATGGCTCACATCGAAAAACAAGCTGGCGAACTGCAGGAAAAGCTGATTGCGGTAAATCGCGTATCTAAAACCGTAAAAGGTGGCCGGATTTTCAGCTTTACCGCACTTACTGTTGTAGGTGATGGTAATGGTCGCGTTGGTTTTGGCTACGGCAAAGCACGCGAAGTTCCGGCAGCAATCCAGAAAGCGATGGAAAAAGCCCGTCGCAATATGAAAACCGTCGCACTGAACAGCGGCACTTTGTATCACCCAGTAAAAGGTGCACACACTGGTTCCCGTGTGTTCATGCAGCCTGCTCACGAAGGTACTGGTATCATCGCAGGCGGTGCTATGCGTGCTGTTTTGGAAGTGGCTGGTGTTCGTAACGTACTGGCTAAAACCTATGGTTCCACTAACCCTATTAATGTGGTTCGTGCAACTCTGGATGCTTTAGACAGCATGAAGTCTCCAGAAATGGTCGCAGCTAAGCGTGGTAAATCCGTCGAAGAAATTCTGGGGTAATGACCATGGCTAAGACTATTAAAATAACACAGATTCGCAGTTCAATCGGCCGTTTGCCTAAGCATAAGGCAACTTTGGTTGGTTTAGGTCTGCGCCGTATCGGTCATACAGTAGAGCGTGAAGATACTCCTGCTATACGTGGTATGATCAACTTGGTTTCCTATATGGTTAAAGTTGAGGAGTAACAGATGCGCTTAAATACTCTGTCTCCGGCTGAAGGTTCCAAGCATGCGCCTAAACGTGTAGGTCGTGGTATTGGTTCTGGTTTGGGTAAAACCGGTGGCCGTGGTCACAAAGGCCAGAAGTCTCGTTCTGGCGGTGGCGTACGCCGTGGTTTTGAAGGTGGTCAGATGCCTTTATACCGTCGTTTGCCAAAATTTGGTTTTACTTCACGTAAGGCGATGGTTACAGCAGAAGTTCGTTTATCTGATTTTGCTGCCGTTGAAGGCGATATTATCGATCTGAACGCATTGAAAGCCGCTAATATTGTTGGCATTCAAATTGAGTTCGCGAAAGTTATTCTTTCTGGTGAAATCAATCGTGTAGTAACTGTGCGTGGCCTTCGTGTTACTAAAGGCGCTCGTGCTGCAATTGAAGCTGCTGGCGGTAAAATTGAGGAATAAGTAACAGATGGCTAAACAACCAGGATTAGATTTTCAAAGTGCTAAAGGTGGACTAGGCGAGCTGAAACGTAGGCTGTTGTTTGTTATTGGCGCGTTAATTGTTTTCCGCATTGGTTCTTTTATTCCTATCCCTGGTATTGATGCCACTGTGCTTGCCAAATTGCTCGAACAGCAAAGGGGCACCATCATAGAAATGTTTAACATGTTCTCTGGTGGTGCTTTAAGTCGTGCTTCTATCTTTGCACTGGGGATAATGCCGTATATTTCTGCGTCTATTATTATTCAGTTGTTGACGGTGGTTCATCCAACGTTGGCAGAGATTAAGAAGGAAGGGGAAGCTGGTCGTCGTAAGATTAGCCAGTATACTCGCTATGGTACTTTAGTGCTGGCTATATTCCAGTCAATCGGTATTGCTACTGGTTTGCCAAATATGCCAGGAATGCAAGGACTGGTGATCAATCCAGGGCTTGCTTTCTACTTCACGGCTGTTGTGAGCCTGGTTACTGGGACTATGTTCCTAATGTGGCTGGGTGAGCAGATTACTGAGCGCGGTATTGGAAACGGTATCTCTATCATAATCTTTGCTGGTATTGTTGCGGGTTTGCCGCCGGCCATTGGCCATACCATCGAGCAAGCTCGGCAAGGCGACCTGCACTTCCTCCTGTTGCTGTTGGTTGCAGTATTAGTGTTTGCAGTAACTTTCTTCGTTGTTTTCATGGAGCGTGGCCAACGGCGTATCGTTGTTAACTATGCGAAACGTCAACAGGGTCGCCGAGTTTATGCTGCACAGAGCACACATTTACCGTTGAAAGTGAATATGGCTGGGGTTATCCCTGCAATTTTTGCTTCCAGCATTATTCTGTTCCCTGGTACCATAGCGTCTTGGTTCGGGGGAGGAACTGGTTGGAACTGGCTGACTACTGTTTCAATGTATTTGCAGCCTGGGCAACCGCTTTATGTGTTACTCTACGCGTCTGCAATCATCTTCTTCTGTTTTTTCTATACTGCGTTGGTTTTCAACCCGAGAGAAACAGCAGATAACCTGAAGAAGTCCGGTGCATTTGTACCAGGAATTCGTCCGGGAGAGCAAACAGCCAAGTACATTGATAAAGTAATGACGCGCCTAACTTTAGTTGGTGCGATGTATATTACTTTTATCTGCTTAATCCCGGAGTTCATGCGTGATGCGATGAAGGTGCCATTTTATTTTGGTGGTACTTCGCTACTTATCGTAGTTGTAGTCATCATGGACTTTATGGCTCAAGTGCAAACTCTGATGATGTCAAGTCAGTATGAGTCTGCATTGAAGAAGGCAAATCTTAAAGGTTATAACCGTTAATTGGTTTGCTTGAGAAGTTACGGAGAGTAAAAATGAAAGTTCGTGCTTCCGTCAAGAAATTATGCCGCAACTGCAAAATCGTTAAGCGTAACGGTGTCGTTCGTGTGATTTGTAGTGCAGAGCCTAAGCATAAACAACGCCAAGGCTAATAAAATAGCATATTTTTCTTGCAAAGTCGGTTTGAGCTGGCTAAATTAGCCAGCCAATCTTTTTTATATCACAGCAACACTGTTTGAGTATCCTGAAAACGGGCTTTTCAGAATGGTGTTGCGGTAAATAAATAACTTAGGAGTGCATAGTGGCCCGTATAGCAGGCATTAACATTCCTGATCAGAAGCATACCGTGATCGCTTTAACATCGATTTACGGAATTGGTAAAACTCGCTCTCAAGCTATTTGTGCTGCGGCGGGTATTGCTGAACATGTTAAGATCAGCGAGCTGTCTGAAGAGCAAATTGATAAGCTGCGTGACGAAGTTGCTAAATACGTTGTAGAAGGCGATTTGCGTCGTGAAGTAACCCTGAGCATCAAACGTCTGATGGATCTTGGTACTTATCGTGGTTTACGTCACCGTCGTGGTCTACCTGTTCGCGGCCAGCGTACTAAGACCAATGCACGTACCCGTAAGGGTCCACGTAAGCCGATCAAGAAATAATCGGGGTATTGTATAATGGCAAAAGCACCTATTCGTGCACGTAAGCGTGTAAGAAAGCAAGTCTCTGACGGTGTGGCTCATATCCATGCTTCTTTCAACAACACCATCGTGACCATTACTGACCGTCAGGGTAATGCCCTGGGTTGGGCAACTGCCGGTGGTTCCGGTTTCCGTGGTTCTCGTAAATCTACTCCGTTTGCAGCTCAAGTTGCAGCAGAGCGCTGTGCTGAAGCAGTGAAAGAATACGGAATTAAGAACCTGGAAGTTATGGTTAAAGGACCTGGTCCTGGCCGTGAGTCAACTATTCGAGCGTTAAATGCGGCAGGTTTCCGCATTACTAACATTACTGATGTGACTCCGATCCCTCATAACGGTTGTCGTCCACCTAAAAAACGTCGCGTTTAATACGTTTACTTTTTTAGGTTCGATTGGAGAAAGAAAATGGCAAGATATTTGGGTCCTAAGCTCAAGCTGAGCCGTCGCGAGGGTACAGATCTATTCCTGAAGTCTGGCGTTCGCGCGATTGACACCAAGTGTAAATTAGAACAAGCACCTGGGCAGCATGGCGCACGTAAACCGCGTCTGTCTGACTACGGTGTGCAGTTACGTGAAAAACAAAAAGTTCGTCGTATTTACGGTGTTCTGGAACGTCAATTCCGTAACTACTATAAAGAAGCAACTCGTCTTAAAGGCAACACAGGTGAAAACTTGCTGAGTTTGCTGGAAGGTCGTCTGGACAACGTTGTTTACCGTATGGGTTTCGGGGCGACTCGCGCTGAGTCACGCCAAATGGTAAGCCATAAGGCTATCATGGTAAATGGCCGCGTTGTTAACATCGCTTCTTATCAGGTATCCCCGAATGACGTAGTCAGCGTTCGCGAAAAATCGAAAAAGCAGTCTCGTATCAAGGCGGCTTTAGAGCTGGCTGAGCAGCGTGAGAAACCAACTTGGTTGGAGGTTGATGCTATGAAGATGGAAGGTGTGTTCAAACGTATTCCAGAACGTGCTGATCTGTCTGCTGACATCAACGAACACCTGATCGTCGAGCTTTACTCTAAGTAAAGCTTAGCACCAAAGAGAGGACACAATGCAGGGTTCTGTGACAGAGTTTCTAAAACCGCGCCTGGTTGATATCGAGCAAGTCAGTTCGACGCACGCCAAGGTGACCCTTGAGCCATTAGAGCGTGGCTTTGGCCATACTCTAGGTAACGCACTGCGCCGTATTCTGCTTTCGTCTATGCCGGGTTGTGCGGTGACTGAGGTTGAGATTGATGGTGTACTGCATGAGTACAGCACCAAAGAAGGTGTACAGGAAGATATCCTGGAGATTCTCCTCAACCTGAAAGGGCTGGCGGTAAGAGTTCAGGGAAAAGATGAAGTTATTCTTACCTTGAATAAGTCTGGCATTGGCCCTGTGACTGCAGCCGACATTATCCACGACGGAGATGTCGAAATCGTCAAGCCGCAGCATGTAATCTGCCACCTGACTGACGAAACTGCTTCTATAAGCATGCGCATTAAAGTTCAGCGTGGTCGAGGTTATGTGCCGGCTTCTGCCCGGATTCATTCGGAAGAAGATGAGCGCCCTATTGGTCGTTTGTTAGTAGACGCTTGTTATAGCCCAGTAGAGCGTATTGCCTACAATGTTGAAGCAGCGCGTGTAGAACAACGTACCGATTTGGACAAGTTGGTTATCGAGATGGAAACTAACGGTACAATCGATCCTGAAGAGGCGATTCGCCGTGCAGCTACTATTTTGGCTGAACAGCTAGAAGCTTTTGTTGATTTACGTGATGTACGTCAGCCAGAAGTAAAAGAAGAGAAGCCAGAGTTTGATCCGATCCTGCTGCGCCCTGTTGACGATCTGGAATTGACTGTCCGCTCTGCTAACTGTCTTAAGGCAGAAGCTATCCACTACATCGGTGATTTGGTACAGCGTACCGAGGTTGAGTTACTTAAGACACCTAACCTGGGTAAAAAATCTCTTACAGAGATCAAAGACGTACTGGCTTCACGTGGCTTATCTCTGGGCATGCGCTTAGAAAACTGGCCGCCAGCAAGTATTGCTGATGAATAACTAGATCACAGGTTAAGGTTTTACTGAGAAGGATAAGGTCATGCGCCATCGTAAGAGTGGTCGTCAATTGAACCGCAACAGCAGCCATCGCCAAGCTATGTTCCGCAACATGGCAGGTTCTTTGGTTCGTCATGAAATCATCAAGACGACTCTGCCTAAAGCGAAAGAACTGCGTCGCGTCGTTGAGCCGCTGATTACTCTTGCCAAGATCGACAGCGTAGCTAATCGTCGTCTGGCATTCGCCCGTACTCGTGATAACGAAATCGTGGCAAAACTGTTTAATGAGCTGGGCCCGCGTTTTGCGAGCCGCGCAGGTGGTTACACTCGTATTCTTAAGTGTGGCTTCCGTGCTGGTGACAATGCTCCGATGGCATACATCGAGCTTGTTGACTGTGCCATTGAGCTTCAAACAGAAGTTGCGACTGCGGAGTAATCTGTAGGGGCATATAAAAGAACCGGGTTTATCCCGGTTTTTTTACGTTTGTATATAATGAATCTCTAACTTATTTCTTTTCATCCTGCTATGCTGATATCTCAAGCAATGTGATCTATTGTAGGAGATATAAAGATGTATCGTATTGGCCAACTGGCTAAATTAGCGAATGTAACTCCTGATACTGTGCGTTTCTATGAAAAACAAGGAATGATGGAACATCAGAACCGTACAGAAGGAGGATATAGACTTTATACAGAGCAAGATCTACAGCGCCTTCGGTTTATACGTTATGCTAAGCAATTGGGGTTTACATTGGAGGCTATTACAGAATTATTGTCTATCCGTGTAGATCCAGCACATCATACTTGTGAAGAGTCGAAGCAAATTGTGGATGCTAGGTTAATGGAAGTGGAGGAAAAACTTTTTGAAATGCGAAAAATGCGTGATTCACTTAAGATGTTAAGTGATGCTTGCTGTGGTAGCTCTCATATAAGTACTTATTGTTCTATTCTTGAAACGTTAGAACAAGGTGCTTTAAATAAGAAATAAGTGATTTTTCTTTATTATTGAAAATTCAGAGAGTACAATTGTTATGTTTTCAGATAAATTAATATGATAGAGGCATATGATGACTACATATCACCATAAAAAAGGTGTAATAAAGGATAGTGCTCTAGAAGCTTTATTACGTGATCCACTATTTAAACAACGGGTTGAAAAAAATAAAAAGGGAAAGGGAAGTTACCAAAGGAAAGGAAAACATAGTAAAGCAAGTAGCTGGGAGACCAGTAGTAAGGGGTTATTAGACTCTTTACTACTGGTCTTTTAGTTTAATAGGTTAATTTGCTATTTTTCAGTAAGTTATGAATTTCTAATAGTGTTCTTGTTTCAGTAATTGAGGGTATCTGATATAGCTTTGATTTCTTTTTACTAAATGACCTGTTTATTAGTCTCATTGTGTAGAAAACAGCGAATGATGGTACAGTGTTCTTTTGGAATCATATCGATGCCGACGTTAGTAGCTAAATTGGCAAAATTATTTTTCATAGTAAATTTATAGATTAATTTAAAAATTTCATCACACTCTTCTTATTAAAACGTACCAAGTGGTATCAATTATTGTTTTCGAATTATATGACTGATATATAATTAACCCGAATTCTGTTTAAGCCGTCACTGAAAAATCGTCTTCCGAATAGAAAATTTTCAGTGATGGCCTCTTCCATTTAAGGCAGTAAGCAATCAAACCGCCTAAAACGGTCAACATAAATCCTTTTATACTTCGATGGCGAGAATGCTCTATTTGAGAAACGGTTTTTAATTGTCCATTAATCGTTTCGATGATGGAACGCCTTGATAACATTATCTTATCCCACTCAGCCAGCAGCTGTGCTTTCATATTTTGGCGCTTTTGGGTGATGAAAGTGACACCGGTTTTGCCTAAATTGTCTGCCAGTTCCTGACTGAGATAACCTTTATCGCCGTAAAGCGAACCCGTTAATTCTGTTGTTAATTCGCGAACAGGTTCCCGATCATCCACATTACCGGCAGTGATTTTAAGCGCCAGAATTTCCCCCTGGTGATTGACAACCAGGTGTAATTTGAAACCATAAAACCATCCCATTGAATTTTTTCCGCGCTTGGCTATCCCGGCAAAGACCTTATGCCGAGGAATGAGAATGTTATGGCAGACATTCAAACGGGTGGAATCAATAAAGGCAATGCCTGTGGGTTTTCCTTTTAATTGAGTCAGATAGCTGCATAGTGGTGCAAAAACGGAAGGGGCCACACTGACAAAACGGGGATAGCTGAACAAGGTGGGAAAATCGTTGTGGCGATATTGCCAAATGTGTTCTAGATAAAAATGTTTAAAATTCCGGTAATGTGACAGATGAAAAAGGATCAAAATGGTCATGATTTCACTGGGAGACATGTGACCTTGTCGGCGGCGTAAACGATGCCCGCTATCGAGACAAAATTGTTCCCGTTGAGGGATGAAAAAATGGCAAAAATCATCGACGTCGCAGAAAATTTCAACTAAGTTATTCATAGTCTGTTCCTCCCCGGAGCTGTTTTCGGCGTTCACCAAAACTTTGCTCCTGGAACAGGCTTCATGTTAATTTCTTATCCAGAATTCGGGTTAACTATTTCTTTGGTTTTTAAAGGAAAAAAGGGCTTGGTTGGAATAATTTCTCTACTTCGGGGACAAATTTCTTATCTGTAATAAACATAATTACATGATCTCCTTGTTCGATCACGCTGTAATCATTGGCAATAATGACTTCCTCTCCGCGTGCTATTGCACCAATTGTAGTGCCTGGTGGTAATTTAATATCACCTACAGCTCGACCAACAACCTTTGATGTGTTTTCGTCTCCATGAGCAATCGCTTCGATAGCTTCGGCCACTCCGCGACGCAATGAGGAAACGCTTACGATATCTGCTTTGCGGACATGGCCTAGTAGCGCGGATATTGTCGCTTGTTGTGGAGAGATTGCAATATCAATGACACCACCTTGAACTAAATCGACATATGCACTACGTTGGATGAGAACCATGGCTTTTTTGGCTCCCATGCGTTTGGCAAGCATTGCGGACATGATATTTGCTTCGTCATCGTTGGTTAGAGCAATAAATACATCTACTTGTTCTACATGTTCTTCAGCTAATAACTCTTGATCGGAGGCATCCCCATAGAAAACAATGGTGTCATGTAATAATTCAGCTAGTTCTGTAGCTCTTTGTTGATTTCGTTCGATTAATTTAACCCTGTAATCTTTTTCGAGACGTAGTGCAAGGCCGGCACCTACATTACCACCACCTACGATCATAATACGCTTGTAGGGTTTTTCTAAACGTTGAAGCTCACTCATTACAGCACGAATATGTTGTGATGCAGTGACAAAGAAAACTTCGTCACCGGCTTCAATAATTGTAGAACCTTGTGGTCTTATTGGTCTATCCTGACGGAATATTGCAGCAACTCTGGTATTAATGTGTGGCATGTGCTCACGAAGTGAGGAAAGTGCATTTCCTACAAGTGAGCCTCCATAATAAGCTTTTACTGCAACAATACTTACTCGGCCTTCGGCAAAGTTAACAACTTGTAAGGCACCAGGATATTGAATTAGTTTGTAAATATAATCTATGACAAGTTGTTCTGGTGAAATAAGATAGTCAATAGGAATATCATTAGGGAGAAAAAGTTTATCTGCTTCGCGGATATATTCTGCTGCGCGTATTCGCGCAACTTTATTTGGTGTGTTGAATAAAGAATAAGCAATTTGGCATGCAATCATGTTAGTTTCGTCAGAATTAGTTACAGCAACTAACATATCAGCATCTTCAGCACCAGCTTCTCTTAATACCTTGGGGTAAGAGCCATGACCATTGACTACTCTGAGATCGAATTTATCTTGTAGTTGGTGTAAACGGTTAGGATCAGTATCGACTATAGTGATATCATTATTCTCACCTACCAGATTTTCAGCTAATGTACCGCCAACTTGACCTGCACCAAGAATAATTATTTTCATAGTATTCTCTAATTTATTGAAAACAAATAATTATCTTTATGAATTGCAAAGATATATTACTGTTTAATTAATCGAGCGTAAAAGAAACCATCGCCACCATTTAACTCAGGTATTATTTGTTTTCCCGGACAATCATTTGCTTCTGCTCCCGCTAGTTTTGCATCTGGGTGGCGTTTTAAAAACGAGCTGATTTGCTGGCTATTTTCATCTGGTAGAATAGAACAGGTTGCATATACTAGTGTGCCGCCTTTCTTTAAGTATGGCCAGATTGCATCAAGAATCTCAGATTGTAATTGAACTAATTGAGTAATATCTTCCTCGCGGCGTAACCATTTGATATCAGGATGGCGACGGATTACTCCTGTTGCTGAACACGGGGCATCTAAAAGAATGCGGTCGAATTGCTGATTTTCTGCCCATTGTTCAGGGTGGCGTCCGTCACCGGTTTTTA
The DNA here is from genome assembly GCF_001684335.1 of Photorhabdus namnaonensis. Taxonomy (GTDB): domain Bacteria; phylum Pseudomonadota; class Gammaproteobacteria; order Enterobacterales; family Enterobacteriaceae; genus Photorhabdus; species Photorhabdus namnaonensis. Next base: position 6,809 of record NZ_LOIC01000022.1, on the reverse strand, counting down.
CTGTAGCGTGGCAATTAAGGCGTTGGAGATTTTCTTTTACTCGTTTGATTCTTTGCTCATCAACATCTACCGCTAATACTTGAGATTCTGGTGCTACTTCGAGGATATGTGTTGTTTTCCCTCCAGGTGCTGCACAAAGATCGAGAATTTTCTCTCCATTAGTGGGTTTTAGTAACTCGACACACTCTTGTGCGGATACATCTTGGACAGTGACCCAACCTTTGTCAAATCCAGGTAATATTGTTACAGGGCAAGGTGAAATTATGCGGATAGCATAAGGTGATTTGGGCGTTGGTTCCGCATCAATTCCCGATTTGTGAAGAAGAGTGAGATATTCATCCCGACTATGATATATACGATTAACTCGTAACCACATAGGTGGTTTTTTATTATTAGAATTAATAAATTGTTGCCATTGTTGTGGATAGGCTTTTTGGATTCGAGTTAATAGCCATACTGGATGTAAGTGATGGCTGGGATTATTTTGTACACATTCCATTAACTGTAGCTGTTGTCTCTGAAATTGGCGAAGAACGCCGTTAATTAGCCCTTTTAATTGAGGATACTTCAGCGTTACGGCCCCATTTACTGTTTCAGCAAGTGCTGCATGGGCTGGGATGCGAGTATAGGCAAGTTGGTATATTCCAACCATAAGTAGGTAATGAAGAATACGTTGTTTACCTTTTAATGGTTTTGCCATTAGTTGACCTATTATCCACTCTAGTTGTGGTAATACGCGTAATACTCCGAAAGATAATTCCTGTAATAAGGGTTTATCTTTATCGGTTATATTTTGTTGCAGTTTGGGTAAGACTGTACTCAGAGACTGTCCTTGGTCCAGAACTTGATTGATTGCTTTTGCGGCAACACTTCGTAGATTATATGTGTTTTTCATAGTTAAAAAAGCTGACAAAAGCCAGCATTAAGAGAAAATTTGTGAGAATACTTACAGCATAAAATAGTATTTAATTGATTTTATTGCCTGGTGTAAACCATTCACGTTTAGAGTTAAGTAGATTTGCTGCTGACATTGCTTTTTTACCAGCAGGCTGTAATTGAGTAATGTTCAGAATTCCATCAGCAGTGGCAATATAAATACCTTTTTTGTCTGCTTTCAATACAGTTCCTGGTTCTGCAGAAGTTTGTTCTTCAATGGCTTCTGCTTTCCAAATTTTAATAGGTTGTCCTTCCATCTCGAAAAAGCTCATGGGCCAGGGATTAAATGCACGAATACAGCGTTCGAGGTGGGTTGCAGATAGTTCCCAATCTATACGGGCTTCTTCTTTGCTTAGTTTTTCAGCGTAGGTAACTAAATTTTCGTTTTGAATTTCAGGTTGATTTTTACCCGATGTTATTAACGATAATGTTTCGAGTAACGCATCTGGCCCAATGTTGGCCAGTTTTTCGTATAAACTGGTGCTGGTATCCTCAGGTGTAATAGGGCAGCTTGCTTTATATAGCATGTTGCCAGTATCAAGACCTATATCCATTTGCATGATCGTTACGCCTGTTTCTGTATCGCCAGCCCAGAGCGAGCGTTGAATGGGGGCTGCACCTCGCCAACGTGGTAATAGGGAGCCATGTACGTTTAGGCAGCCTAATCTTGGAATATTTAAAACAGCCTTAGGAAGGATCAATCCATAGGCAACAACTATGAGAACATCAGGCTGTTGTTTTAGAATCCATTGTTGGTTTTCTTCTGAGCGTAAAGTAGCTGGCTGAAAAACGGTGATGTTACGTTCCTCTGCCAGTACCTTTACAGGACTGGGTGTCAGTTTTTTACCTCTTCCTGCCGGTCTATCTGGTTGAGTTAGAACGCCAACCACCTCATGCTTAGACATTAACAAAGCCTCTAAATGGCGTGCTGCAAAATCAGGTGTTCCGGCAAAAATAATACGTAAAGAATCAGACACGTTTATTTCCTGTATTAATTAATTTACTTGGTTCGGTTTTTTTGTTTGTCCAGTTTTTCTACTTTCTGGCGTATACGTTGGCGTTTCAGTGGAGATAAGTAATCCACAAAAAGTTTACCAATTAAATGGTCCATCTCGTGCTGAATACAAATTGCTAGCAGGCCATCAGCTTGTAATTCAAATGGTTGGCCATTGTAATCTAGGGCTTTGATTTTGACTTTTTCGGCTCGTGGCACCAGTGCTCGTTGCTCAGGAATAGACAAACAGCCCTCTTCTATCCCAGTTTCGCCACTTTTTTCCAGTAATTCTGGGTTGATAAGAACGAGACGCTCATTACGTGTTTCTGATACGTCAATAACAACAATACGCTGATGAATATCAACTTGTGTTGCGGCCAAACCAATGCCTTCTTCTGCATACATAGTTTCAAACATATCATCAATGATACGTCGAATCTCTGCATCAACTGTTTCAACTGGCGTTGCAATAGTGCGAAGCCGCTCGTCTGGGTAATGTAATACTTGTAATACTGACATATATGTTTAGATCTGCGTCCAAAATGTTAATGGTATTCTATGTCTATTCTAGACATTTCCCGTTTAGATTGACAGTATCGATTGCTAATTGAGCAATTTAGTTTTGTCCGTCAATCTTAGCTAGGATGACAACATGGAAGCTATGGAAGTGTGGTTGCGAATGAAGATGGTTTCTCATTTGGCAACAGAGAGAGCAGCAAATGTTGCAGAAAAATTATTACATTCCGGGAATCGTTACCTCACTGTGCTGAAAGATAGTGGATTATCGTCAGCACAATCTCTGCAATTTACTAAAGTAAATAAAACCTTACTCGCTTCATGCCTTAAGTGGCTGGAACAACCAGAGCACCATTTATTGACATATTCTCATCCTTCGTATCCACCTCTATTAAAGCAGATACATACCCCTCCGCTTGTGCTTTTTGTGTCAGGAAAACCAGATATCCTTTTGAAGAAGCAGGTGGCGATGGTAGGGAGTAGGACAGCAAGCTATTATGGTGAGAAATGGGGAAGAATTTTTGCAAGTGAACTGGTTGGATATGAGTTAGTTATTACTAGTGGTTTAGCTATTGGTATTGATGGTATTTGTCACCGAGCTGCATTGGATAGTGGAGGCGAAACAGTAGCTGTATTAGGTAGTGGGCTTGGGCAGATTTATCCTCATAGACACGGATCATTAGCAAAGCAAATTGAGGAGAATGGTGCTCTTGTTTCTGAATTTTTTCCGGATACGCCGCCACGTGCAAAAAATTTTCCTAAAAGAAATCGGATAATCAGTGGATTAAGCTCAGCAGTGATTGTTGTAGAAGCAGGTCAAAATAGTGGTTCGTTAATTACTGCTCGTTGTGCTCTTGAACAAGGAAGGGATGTATTTGCATTACCAGGGCTTTTGGGAAATTCAGTGAGCGAAGGGAATCACTGGTTAATAAAACAAGGCGCATATTTATCTACAAATGCAATGGATATTGTGGAACATGTTTACAGTTCACTACAATGGTTGAATATGGAAAGAGCTGAGGAAGAAGTAAAACCACAGTTTGAGCAAACTGAGTTGCCATTTACGGATGTGCTAGCTAATGTAGGAGCGGAAATTACGCCTGTTGATATTATTGCTCAGCGTTCTTCATTACCTATAACTGAGGTAATGACAAAGCTCCTTGAGCTGGAACTACTGGGTAAGGTGGCTGTGGTTACTGGTGGTTATGTGCGTGTGAGTTAAATTAACTGAATTTCCAGAGTCCTGCTCAACGTCATATGAGAATAATTTTTTGAGTGAAAATAATATGGCAAAAAGGGTTCCTTTCTCCACTAATGAAACTGAATATTGCCCTAAATGTGGTTCTGTATTAGTTATACGTAATGGTATCCACGGCCCATTTCTTGGATGTTCTGGTTATCCTTCATGTCAATATATTCGCCCATTAAAAGGGCAAAGTGATGGTCATGTGGTAAAAGAACTTGAAGGGCAACTGTGTCCGGCGTGTGGAGCCAATTTGATTTTGTGTCAAGGGCGTTATGGAATGTTCATTGGCTGTAGCCGTTATCCTAAATGCGAACATGCAGAGCTAATTGATAAGCCGGATGAGACGTTAATAGCCTGCCCGCAATGTAAAAAAGGGCAACTACTCCAAAGGAAATCACGTTTCGGAAAAATTTTCCATGCGTGTAACTGTTACCCTAATTGCCAGTTTGTATTAAATAGTAAGCCAATCGCGAGTGAATGTATGTTTTGTTCTTATCCATTGCTGGTTGAAAAACGTACACTGCAAGGTATGAAGTTATTTTGTGCCAGTAAGTTGTGTGGAAAACAGCAAATAAATTAAGTAATTAAGTAGAGTAATAAAATGAGCAATAAAGGACTATCTGCATTTGGGAATGTACTAACTGCATTAAAAGCAGAAAAAGTGATTGCCTATCCGACTGAAGCTGTTTTTGGACTTGGATGTGATCCTGATAGTGAAAAAGCGGTAAATGAACTGCTTATATTAAAGAAACGTCCTTGGCAGAAAGGGTTGATTCTTATCGCAGATAATTATGAACAATTACAGCCATATCTTGATGATAAATTTCTAACAGAAGAACAAAAAGAGACTATGTTTGCTTGTTGGCCTGGGCCTGTAACTTGGGTAATCCCTGCCAAATTCAGTACATCTAAATGGTTGACTGGGCAATTCACTACCTTGGCTGTCAGAGTTAGTGATCATCCTTTGGTGAAGCAGTTATGTACTTTTTATGGTAAACCGTTGGTGTCGACTAGTGCAAATTTGAATGGTCTTGCGCCATGTAAAACAGTAGAAGAAGTTAGACAACAGTTTGGGGATAAGCTTCCTATATTAAACGGAAATGTTGGAGGTCGAAAAAATCCTTCAGAAATTCGGGATGCTTTAACTGGTGAGCTTTATCGTCAAGGGTAGGGGAAGAATAAATATGGATCAATTTGCCGTCTTTGGTAATCCTATTGTGCACAGTAAATCTCCGCGTATCCACCAGTTATTTGCTGGGCAAACAGGTATTGAACATCGTTACGGGAAAATTCTAGTGCCGATAAGTAAATTTGAAGAGGCATTGAATGTATTTTTTAAACAGGGAGGTATAGGAGCCAATATTACTGTGCCATTTAAAGAGCAAGCATTTATTCGGGCAAATGAGTTGACTGAACGAGCAAGACTTAGTGGTGCAGTTAATACTTTGAAATTGCTGGATAATAATCAATTAATCGGTGATAACACGGATGGTATAGGGTTATTAACCGATTTGATACGACTTGGATTTATTACTCAAGGACAACATATTTTGATCATTGGCGCTGGTGGTGCTGCCAGAGGTGTTTTATTTCCATTATTAGAATTTGGTTGTGAAATTACAATAACAAACCGCACGTTTAGTCGCGCTACACAGGTTGCTAATGATTTTTCATCAATAGGTAATATTCGGCCTGTTGAGATGAAAACACTTAATAATCCTGAGTTTGAGCTCATTATCAATGCTACTGCGTCTGGTATTAATGGTGAGATTCCTTCTATATCTCCATTCATATTTAATGAAAATTGTGTCTGTTATGACATGTTTTACCAGGCTAATTTGACGCCCTTTATTTCCTTTGCTAAGAAGCATGGTGTTTCTCGTTATGCGGATGGATTAGGAATGTTAGTAGGGCAAGCTGCTCATTCATTTAAATTATGGCATGGCGTATTGCCTGAAATTACACCTGTATTGCTAACATTGGAACAGGAATTACATTCGTGAATCAATCTATTCAGTTTCCTGATAGAGAAGAGTGGAACGAACAAGAGCAGACAGTCATTTTTCCCGCACTGGTAAATGGATTGTTGGTTCAATGCGTGATAAGTGCCGAGGATCTTTTATACCGTTATGGAACAAAAGATCATCATCCACTAAGTCTTTTTCGACAAAATCGTTGGGATATAGAAGAGGAATTCGAATTAGTAATTAATAACGAGGATGATGATCGCTTGGGACGTTACATATTACCTTCCTGCAAATAGTTGTTTTTCAAGCTAACGTAGTGGCTTGCTGAATAACATAGTCCTTTTAATTCTTCAGGTTTTAGTTTTCTGACTTGACGGGCAGGGCTACCAATATAAAGGTACCCACTTTCTAACACTTTGCCTGGGGCTACTAGGCTGCCTGCGCCAACAATAACGTTATCTTCAATCACTGAACCATCAAGTAGGATGGAGCCCATACCGATGAGTACTTGATTACCGATAGTGCAGCCATGAAGTATAACTTTATGCCCGATAGTGACATCATCTCCCACAATTAAAGGGAAACCATGAGGATTGTCTGTTGTTTTGTGTGTCACATGTAATATAGAACCATCTTGAATGTTAGTACGTGCACCAATAGATACATAATTAACGTCCCCACGAATGACAACTAAAGGCCATATACTGACATCATCAGCAAGTCTAACATCACCAATGATTACACTAGACGAATCTAGCATAACGTTCTGACCAACTTCCGGTTGAGTATCAAGGTAACTGCGTAACGTTTCGGACATGTATACCTCTGATGAGAAAATGGAGATTTACTTTAAATAAGATTTTAGTGAGGAAAATACCAGTATGCAATGAAAGAAACTTCTTGAATTGGACTATATCGGTTTGAATGTTGCCCATAAAGGACAAGAATTCGCCTGTTGGTGATAAATGTGAAAAAAAGTATTGTATAAAAATCTGAGCTCCCTATAATGCGCCACCACTGACCGACACAACGCTGATAAACATTGTGAGGTCAGGCAGAGAGAAAGCGAATAAGCGCTTGACTCTGCGGGCGAAAAGCGTAATATACGCAGCCCGGCTGAACGAGAATGTTATTTTTTGATTCAGCCTGC
>NZ_LOIC01000021.1 GCF_001684335.1 Photorhabdus namnaonensis | reverse complement strand
AGGAATAAAAGGATAAAAAATGAAATTAAAATTGTTATTACTATTGTTAGGAGTGATTGCTATGTCCGATGCTAACGCAAGTGAACCGCGGTTGTATATTCGCAGTTTATTCGATATTCAGTATGCCTTTTGTGATATTAAAACCAATGGCGTAACGGGAATGGATAACCGAGATTCAGCCCGGGAAGGGCGAGGGTTTGGGACTTCAAGTACGGCCGCTATGCTATTAATGGTAAATGGAGAAAATGAAATCAGTCTGGAATTTGGTGCGTTGGGTTGGTTTTCCTCAGATGCATTATCAGATAAAGACCGCAGCCACTTTAATCCTGAAGCTAAGTGTAATCTGGAATTGACGGCCATGCGTGGTAAAGAAAGTGAAATATTGACGGCAATTGAAGTGGCAATTGATAAAAATGGTCAGCCTGTGGCAATAACACCCGCAAATGAAGCGAAATATGCTGCTATTAGCACACCAGTGGTACGACATGTGATACAGGCAGAAAAGGTAGAGGCTGGACACGTGGAGAAACAATATTTTGATTCGAAAGAATATCCACCCAATATGACTTTATATCGATTTAGCAGGAATGTAAAAATTAGTGGATTACCTGACTGGGCATGGGTGAAAGCAACAGCTTATACGGATACACCTGAACAGCGCCAGCAATTACAACAGGCTTATATGGCGGTCTGGCAGGCTTATAATGCAAAAGATGTGAATATTATCTGTAATCAACAAAAAATCGCTCTCAAGGCTTGGGCTTGGGCTACTAATGAAAGTGAAGGGAATATCTTTGCTGATAAAGATTTTCATAATGATTTCAAAGAAAAAAGTTTCAAAATGAAACCAATTAATTGGAATGACTACCGTGTTAAGATAATGAATCAGGGTAGAATGGTCAGACTAGTGAATAAATCAGACCCGGGGAGTTCCCCAATATCTTATTACGTTAATGATGAAGATGGTGATACGGTTCTAGTTACCATTGCACCAATCTTTTCATTAATTAATGGCCGTTTTGTTCAGGTAATTTAATGGATAGCAATATCGGGTTATTTGACCCGATATTTTTTCTTAATGGGAAATGTAATAAAAGTCGGTAATATCGATACAGTATTTGGTGATTGTAAAACGACTCTGGGATTGTGGGTTTGATTAATATTAAAGTTGAATAATATTCCACTTATCACCGGATTACCCGGAATGTGAGGATAAAATGAGATTGAAACTGTTATTGCTGTTATTAGGAGTTATTATTATGTCAGGTTTAGGAGTGATGGTAATGCAAGGCGCTAATGCAAATGAACCGCGGTTGTATATTCGCAGTTTATTCGATATTCAGTATGCTTTTTGTGATATTAAAACCAATGGTGTAACCGGGTTCAGTAACCGTAATTCGGCTCGGGAAGGTCGGGGATTTGGTACCGGCAGTACGGCTTCCATAATTTGGTTTTCTTCATTTATATTAATTGCTGGTTTTCAGACCAGCGATTTTGGTTAATAAAATCATTATAATTTATTTTAACCTAACCCATTCAATATATTGAAACTTTCCGCCAAAACCACGGCTTTTCATTAGAGTAAAATATCGTTATTTCAAAAAAATAAGTTGATTATTTCTTCCATTTCCTACCCTCCCGTTCATATGTTGAACAGGGAAAAGTTTGGTTAATGAATCTGCCGGTGAATATGTTCGGTAATCATTTAAGTAAAAGAGGGTGAAATTATGGTTGTTTTACATGATCTGTTTAATTCCCTGAGCCTCGACCTCACGGGATCAGGAGGAATGTAATGGCAGATTCAGGATTGATTTTTACACTTACTGTCGGCTCTCTCCCGGAGAAAACTTTTGCCGTGGTGGAGTTTACTCTAGATGAAGCGCTGTCAGAGTTATTTTGTCTGGAGGCGATATTAACCAGCGCTGATCCGGATATTAATTTCGCTGATGTTCTGGATAATGTTGCGACACTGACCGTTTATCGTGATGGAAAACCTGAGCGCAGTATAACTGGGATTGTGACTCAGTTTGAACAAAGCAGGACAGGTCGTCATCGCAGTCATTATTCCTTGACCATTCAACCTGCTTTATGGCGTGCGGGATTACGGGTTAATTCCCGTATTTTTCAGCATCAATCTGTGACTGAGATTATTGAAATATTATTGAAAGAAAATGGCGTTAGAAACTTCTATTGCCAATTGCGTTATGAACATCCTGAACGGGAATTTTGTGTGCAATATGATGAGAGTGATCTGGCGTTTCTCCAGCGTTTATTGGCTGATGAAGGGATGTTTTATTATTTCGATTTCACTGAGGAGCGAGGTGAACCGATAATTATTTTCATTGATTCTCATCGGATAAATAACAAATTTTCATTGCCCTATCACCCAGAATTGGATGCTACAGGAAGCCAATGCAGTATCAATCGATTCTGTTGGCGTGAACAGGTCGGGATTGCCAAGATTGTGTTGAAGGATCGTACGTTTAAAAATCCGCGGTGGGGGGCTGACTGTTACTATCACGAACGCCAAATTAATCACCAGCGTTCAGATTTGCCCAGTTACACTTACTATGATTTTCCCGGGCGCTTTAAAGATGAGCGTGGCGAGCGCCTGAGTCAATATCGTCTGGAAGCACTCCGCACTGACGCTATGTTTGGCCGCGCACAAAGTGATTGTTTTGCTCTGGCGCCGGCATCAGGGTTTACGCTGACTGATCATCCGAAAGAGCAATTTAATACCCTGTGGCTGGTGATTAAAATCAGCCATTACGGTAGACAGCCGCAGGCGGATGAATCTCGTTTCGGTGAAATGGGAACGACCTTAACGAACAGCTTCACCTTTGGCGATCGTAACCGGGTATGGCGTCCTTCACCTTATCCCAAGCCGCGCATTGACGGCCTGCAAATTGCGACAGTGGTTGGCCCGGAGGGGGAAGAGATCTTTTGTGATGAATACGGGCGTGTTCGGGTGCAGTTTGCCTGGGATAAATATGGCGAATTCAATGACCGCAGTTCCTGTTGGATCAGAGTCAGTCAGGCTTGGGCTGGTAATCGCTGGGGCATGATCGCTATCCCCCGAGTGGGGCAGGAAGTGCTGGTGGATTTTTTGCATGGCGATCCAGATCAGCCAATTATTATTGGGCGCACCTATCATGCCACTAACGTTGTGCCTAACCATCTGCCGATAGCAAAAACCCAGATGTCAATTCGCTCAAAAACCCATAAAGGGGACGGTTTTAATGAACTGAGATTTGAAGATGAAAAAGATCGGGAAGAGATATTTATTCATGCTCAGAAGAATCTGGCGATTCAGGTGCTTAATTCCCGGGATGAACGAATTAATTACAACCGTACAACCAGTATTGGCCATGATGACGAACTGGTGATTGCCAATAACCGTAAAATAACGGTTGATGGGCAGCAGGAACATAAAACCATCGGGAACTATGTTGTTCAGGTTGAGGGTGACAAAACTTTGCAGGCCGGCGGCAATGTGGCCCAGAAAGTTCAGGGTATGCTCAGTATTGATACCAATGGCGATATTACGGTGCAAAGTGGCAACAAAATCAGTCTGAAAGTAGGTAATAGCTTTATCGTTATTCATGCTGATGGTGTCGATATCAAAGGTCCATCGATTAATCTGAACTCTGGGGGCAGTCCCGGAGATTTATTGCGCCCGGCGAATCCGGTCATTTTGCAAGCTGCCGCCAGTGCCGGCTCCTTGTTTGTTGCACACTGTCCGAAGGAGGATAACGACTGATGGCCGCTGAAAAATATTATGTCGTCATTGACGGTGCGATTGAATACCGATTGTTTTTTATCTTGGAAAATTTTAATCCCCCTGCGGTTTGTCTTTATGACGAATCTTTACCGCCTGAGCTGCTTAAGGCGGCACCTTACCTGGTGGAGGTGACAGAAAAAGTTGGACTGTATTTAGAGGAATGGCAAACATGTTGGGGGATTTGTCTTCACTCAAAAGCGGATATGAAAACATTGCGTCAGCATTTACGCAAATATCTTCAAGTATTATTACCCGATCAAGATAAACCGGTATTTTTCCGATTTTATGATCCGCGCAATATCTGGGAGTTTCTCAGTGTCCTCAGTGACTGGGAAATTCACTGTTTTCTGGGGCCGATAAATAAAATTAGCACTTCTCTGATGGGCGTTAAGCATGAAGATAATTTTCACGCGGCCAGAAAACAATTTCCCGCAGAGGCATGCTCCAGACAAAAGATGTTGCGGATCACAACAAAGCAATATGCTCAGTTAAATGAGCTATTCGAACAACGATATATTAATAAACTGACGCGATTTATTAATGAAGTCAATTACCATAATAGCGCCGGTACCATAGATCTGCCATACGACTCCCTGTCGGCACATTCAGACCGGATATTGAAAAACCCGCTTCCTGATACACATTATTCTCCCGCTTATATGGATGAGGCGACATTTATTCAACATAAAACCTTCGCAGAGGATTGTTTTTATTTTTGTCGTGATAATGAAATTACGGATGAACGTTCTATTGGCGGGTTTCTCTATTTGCTGATGGCGAGACATATCAATCAGTTTGAGCAAATCCCGCCGGCATGGTTAACCGCACTCAGAGACCCCCAGTGGCCGGGTTATTATCGGATGGAAACATTATTAAAAAGCGAATTGGGTTTTATCCCCGATTAGGTAATTAAAAGGTAATTGATATGGTAGAGCAAACTATTTCATCCCGTGCCGGTGTTGCCTGCATGACATGCGACAACCCGGACCCCTGTATTTATAAAATCAGCGTCACTTTTGGTCAGAATACTCAGGTCTGGCCTGAAAAGCCGGCGATTAAGATGAGCCTGATTGATAATGGAAAAGGTCAAAAAGGGACGATACAGATTGAAGGTAAATGTAATAACACGGCTAAACATCATGCGGTGCTGACGGGGGGACAGAAAGAGAAAACGCTAGAATTTAATGCGCCACAGGAGGTGACATTATTTTATAAAGATCAACTGCAAGACGCTGAGATTGAAAGTGACCTGGAAAGTGTCTGGTTTTATTTATCTAATCTTGCCAACCCGACAGATATGTACAGTGAGCCGCGTTATTATAAGTTAATAACTCAAGGTTGCCTGGAGAGTCGACAGTACGCGACGATAGCGGTTTACCCGTCGGTCAGTTTTATGGTTTCGGTTGGATTGAGCTTTGATTTTTCTCATGGAGAACGTTCTGTAAAGGAGCGGCGTGATGAACAGAAAAAAGCGCGTCTGGCGATGGAAAATGTCAAGCCTAAAAATGGCAATAAACTGCGCAGTGGGTGGACAACCCATACGGACCCATTTTATCTGACCCGACAGACGGCCATTAACGTCGAATATGCTTTAACGGTTCAGGATATGGATTACTCGGCGAAGTTTGCGAAAGTGAATAAGGTGAG
>NZ_LOIC01000020.1:126718-129459 GCF_001684335.1 Photorhabdus namnaonensis | reverse complement strand
TACGCCATGTGGTACAGGCTCAAAATGTAGAAGATGGGCATGTAGAGAAAAAGTATTTTAATCCGAAAGAATTTCCTCCTAATATGACTTTGTACCGATTTAGCCGTAGTGTAAAAATCAGTGGCTTACCTGATTGGGAATGGGTGAAAGCCACCCCTTACACGGATACACTTGAACAGCGTCAGCAATTGCAACAGGCTTATATGGCGGTCTGGCAGGCTTATAATGCTAAAGATATAAATACTCTTAGGAAACAACAAAAAATTGCGCTTAAAGCTTGGGCTTGGGCGACTGATGAAAGTGAAGAAAGTATTTTTGCTGATCAATCTGCTTACAGTGATATCAATGAAAAAGGTTTCAAGATGAAACCAATTAATTGGAATGACTACACTGTTAAAATAATGAACCAGGGAAGAATGGTCAGATTGGTGAATAAATCAGATCCAGAAAGTTCCCCAATATCCTATTATTATGTTGATGAAGATGGCGAGACTGTTTTAGCGACTGTTGCGCCGATTTTCTCATTAATTAATGGTCGTTTTGTTCAGGTAATTTAATGGATAGCAATATCGGGTTATTTGACCCGATATTTTCTCTTGATGGGAAATATAATAAAAGTCGGTGATATCGATACGGCATTTGGTGATTGTAAAACGACACTGGGATTGTGGATTTGGTTAATATTAAAGTTGAGTAATATTCAACTTATCACCGGATTACCCGGAATGTGAGGATAAAATGAAATTAAAATGGTTATTGCTATTGTTAGGCGTGATTACTATGTCAGGTTTAGGTGTGATAGTAGTGCAAGGTGCTAATGCAAATGAACCGCGGCTGTATATTCGCAGTTTATTCGATATCCAATACGCCTTTTGTGATATTAAAACCAATGGTGTAACGGGAATGGATAATAGAGATTCAGCCCGGGAAGGTCGGGGATTTGGTACTGCCAGTACGGCTTCCATGTTATTTATGACAAACGGTGAAAATAAAATCAGTCTGGAATTTGGCGCATTGGGTTGGTTTTCCTCAGATGCATTATCAGATAAAGACCGCAGCCACTTTAATTCTGAAGCTAAGTGTAATCTGGAATTGACAGCCATGCGTGGTAAAAAAAGTGAAGTATTGACGGCAATTGAAGTGGCAATTGATAAAAATGGTCAGCCTGTGGCAATAACACCCTCAAATGAAGCGAAATATGCTGCTATTAGTACACCAGTGGTGCGTCATACGATTCAGGCAGAAAACGTAGAGTCTGGACATAAAGATAAAAAATTCTTTAATAGCCGGAAATTTCCACCCAATATGACCTTATACCGATTTAGCAGGAATGTAAAAATTAGTGGCTTACCTGAATGGGAATGGGAAAAAGCAACCCCTTATACCGATACTCCAGAACAACGTCAGCAATTGCAACAGGCTTATATGGCGGTCTGGCAGGCTTATAATGACAAAGATATAAATACTCTTAGGGAACAACAAAAAATTGCGCTTAAAGCCTGGGCTTGGGCCACTGATGAAAGTGAAGAAAGTATTTTTGCTGATCAATCTGCTTACAGTGATATCAACGAAAAAGGTTTCAAAATGAGACCAATTAACTGGGATGACTACCGGGTTAAAATAATGAATCAGGGCAGAATGGTCAGACTGGTGAATAAATCAGATCCAGAAAGTTTCCCAATATCTTACTATTATGTTGATGAGGAAGATGGAGAAACGGTTTTGGCTACCGTCGCACCAATCTTTTCATTGATTAATGGCCGTTTTGTTCAGGTAATTTAATGGATAGCAATATCGGGTTATTTGACCCGATATTTTTACTTGATGGGAAATGCAATAAAAGTCGGTAATATCGATACAGCATTTGGTGATTGTAAAACGACACTGGGATTGTGGATTTGGTTAATATTAAAGTTGAATAATATTCCACTTATCACCGGGTTACACCGGAACGTGAGGATAAAATGAGATTAAAATGGTTATTGCTATTATTAGGCGTGATTACTATGTCAGGTTTAGGTGTGATGGTAATGCAAGGTGCTAATGCAAATGAACCGCAGTTGTATATCCGCAGTTTATTCGATATTCAGTATGCCTTTTGTGATATTAAAACCAATGGCGTAACGGGCATGGATAACCGAGATTCAGCCCGTGAAGGCCGGGGACTTGGTACCGCCAGTACAGCTTCCATGCTATTAATGGCAAATGGTGAAAATGAAGTCAGTCTGGAATTTGGTGCGCTGGGTTGGTTTTCCTCAGATGCGTTATCAGATAAAGACCGCAATCACTTTAGCCCTGAGGCCAAATGCACTCTGGAACTGACGGCTATGCGTGGTAAAAAGAGTGAGGTGTTGACAGCGATAGAAGTGGCAATTGATAAAAATGGTCAGCCTGTGGCAATAACACCCGCGAATGAAGCTAAATATGCTGCAATTAGCACACCGGTGGTACGCCATGTGGTACAGGCTCAAAATGTAGAAGATGGGCATGTAGAGAAAAAGTATTTTAATCCGAAAGAATTTCCTCCTAATATGACCTTGTACCGATTTAGCAGGAATGTAAAAATCAGTGGCTTACCTGATTGGGAATGGGAGAAAGCAACCCCTTATACCGATACTCCAGAACAACGTCAGCAATTGCAACAGGCTTATATGGCGGTCTGGCAGGCTTATAATGCCAAAGATATAAATACTCTTAGGGAACAACAAAAAATTGCGCTTAAAGCCTGGGCTTGGGCCACC
>NZ_LOIC01000020.1:64341-126708 GCF_001684335.1 Photorhabdus namnaonensis | reverse complement strand
AGACCAATTAACTGGGATGACTACCGGGTTAAAATAATGAATCAGGGCAGAATGGTCAGACTGGTGAATAAATCAGATCCAGAAAGTTCCCCAATATCCTACTATTACGTTGATGAAGAAGATGGAGAAACGGTTTTGGCTACTGTCGCACCAATCTTTTCATTAATTAATGGCCGTTTTGTTCAGGTGATTTAATGGTGGCAATATCGGGTTATTTGACCCGATATTTTTTCTTGATGGGAACAGCAAAAGAAAGCTATTATCGGTTACGCAAGATAAAGACTAATTATGTTAATTCTGCCAGATATGGGGGAAGAAATATGGGTAATGCGGTAAAGATTGGTGATATTGGCACAGCGCATGATGATTGTGGAGCGACATCGGTTATTTCGGGATCGACCAGCGTGAAAGTTGATGGTATTCCTTTAGCTCGTCAGGGCGATAATTTAGCGCCACATTCATCTCATTCACGCATAATTGCCGGTGGTTCCAGTACCGTTTTTGTTGATGGTAAACCTGCGGCGAGAACCGGTGATGCAGTGAGTTGTGGTGGAGTTGTGATTGGTGGTGGTAGCGTTAATATTGGTTAAGGAAAAAACATATTCTCAGTTAATATGCGCAGCGCTGTTTGTGATTGTAAAACCCCGGACCCTTATATTCACAAAATTAGTGTTAAAAGTCGGGAAATGGGTTTTTCATTATAACCAGATTGAACCGATAGGGGATATTTGAATGGTTGATGAAGCGGGTGGTATACCCGGCAGCAATTTCATTGGTGGGAAAACAGCAGGGTGAGATCTCACCCTGGTCGTATTGGTAACTTTTTACTAACTTTAATCAGTCGAGCACTAGTTGACTTATTCGGCAATCATATAAATCCGCTAATTTTTCAATCGTTGCTTTGCGTGGGCGATCTGATTTCTCAAACTGAGAAACGGCAGCTTGTTTTATACCCAGTTTTTCCGCTACCTCAGCTTGTGATAGTCCACGATAAATGCGCCAAGCGGCTTGTAGTGAAACTTCATCGTCTACCATGATAGAAACGACTTCATGAGGAATAGTTTCATCGTCATTTGGTCCCGTTGTATAGGGAATAATTTGATAATTTTCATCATGATCCGCAGCTGCCAACAATCTTTCGTACTCGTCCATTGGCAAAATAACGGCTTGTTTTTTGCCATGCTCGTCTGTAATAAATTGAATACTAGCCATATTCTTTTGCTCCGTATGTTTACGTAGTTACGTAGCCCTTAGAGGTAAATGGTTAAATGGGAAAATTCACTTATTTGTTAATAGGTTTTTATCTGGCGTCGCCTAATTTCCTGAATTTCTAGGATATTAGGTTCTCCATCCAGTAATTCAAACAAAACCCGATAATCGCCAACTCTGAGCCTATATCTGTTATTGAATCCTGATAATTTTCTGATATCCAGACCAACAAGAGGAAAATCTGTTAGCGAACTCACCTTTTGTTTTATCGTCTTCTGATATCGAGTATCGATCCTCGTTAGCTGTTTGATTGCAGCCTTAGACCAAATGACTTTAACCATTTCTTTCCCTATTTTAAAAGAGCATATCCGCTTTGGATACTCAAAATATAAGTATTTATTCTTATGTCATCAAGGTAAAGTCTTATATTTTAAGAAGAAAAATAAGGTTGCGCCCAGTAGAGTTCAATTTTTTATAATGAAATCAGATATAAATTTTATGATGATTGGAGTTTATTTTTTAATAAAATTCTTTCTCTGTTTTAAATGTGATTATAGAAATGAAGATTAGTTTCTATTTGTTTTTTTATATTGATTTTATTCCTAATTAAATTAAAGGGATTTACCCCTTAAATAAAAGATTGTTGTTTATACCCATTATCTTTCAAGCTGCCTCTTTGTTATTTGCACTTGCTCACCCCAGTCACATAGTTCGCTATGCTCCCGGGGATTCGCTCCCTTGCCGTCTCGATGCATCTTGAAATCCATAGAGTATATATGTTTATTTCCTCTGCTTTCTTTTCTTTTTCTTGGTATTATTTTTTCTTTCTATTTTCGAATGTCTCTGGCGCATGGCGTCATCCTGTTCAGCCAGTTCAAACACGGCTTCTTTATTAATAAACCAAAAAGACAAACAGGCCGTTTGGACAATAATCAAGCTCCAGAACAGGCGGATAATATCGTTTTTAAAGATTAAATAAATGACCGCGACACAGAGTAAATTAATAAAAGCAGAGGTTAATAGACTGATAGCCAGTGTCTGAATAACCTGGCTAATTACCGGTATTCGAGCAAAGGGAATTAGGCATAACATTGCACCCACAGGGCCGAAAACCGCTGTGACGATTAAAATACCCGGATTACCACGGATGGCATCAACAAATCCGAATAAATCAAATGGAATGGTGAACATGGGTTTTATCCTTGCATGGGGTTCAGCATTGGGCTAGGTTTATATCTTAATATCCGGGCGAAAGTGATATTGGGAAACTGCCGGATCCCGGTATTGTAAAGAGCAACACTTTCATTAAAGAATTCACGTCTGTCTGCAATCTGATTTTCCAGCAGAGTGATCTGCGCTTGCAAATGTTGAAAAGATGGCTGACTAATTAGGGCCGGATAGTTTTTTGCAATTATCAGAAATGACAGCAACTGGTGTGATAATGTATTACCTATTTTTACCTTTTCATCGGTTATTTTTGCACTGGGGTAGTTTTTCCTGACTTCTGATAGTTGCAGAAAGAGCGATTTTTCATGGGCCATTGCTTGTTCTGTTATCGTGATAAGCTGTGGAATTAAATCAACCTGTTTTTTCAGTAAAATATCAATATTGGCAAACGCTTTATCCCGGTATCTTTTTAACATAACGATTTTATTAAAAACGCCTACGAGATAACGAATCGCGATAATCAGGATGACGGCCAGAATAAGAAAAGCGAGAAGATATCCACCCATTGTTGTTATCTCTAAAATAGCCATTTCAGTAATGGAGATTCACGATAAAAAACCGTTAAATGATGAGACTGATATTCATAAGGAACGGTCAGAATAAAGGCAATCAGGATTGCCGCGCTAATGACGGTAATTGCAAGATTACGGCGCATTGGCGCAACTTCATTCCAGGCGCCCAAATATCCCTTAGAGGCAATCCCCAGTAATCTGTGAGGAGCCGCCTGAGTAATAACAACTTGATCGTCTTTTTCAATAGCTGTACCAATAATTAAATACTCTTCATTTGGAAATAACAAGTACTCTTGGTAAGAAACGGAGTTGGTTTCATAGTTCTGATAAGAAGAAAAATTTACAAATGTCAAGGTTTCTGGTGTTGCATCAATACGGACTGATCCTGAATCATCGGTTAAAGTAAACCGACGGATTTTTTCTTCCGAATGACGCAAAGAATAACGTTTATCGCCTTTTGAATCTTCGCTGATATCATATTCATAATAACGATAGCCATAGCATAGCTTTCTGCTCAGAGGGCTTTTAAAGTGAGTTCCTGCTGTTATTTTTCCTTCTACTTCTACCAAGCCCATAGCGATTGAACGGATTTTTGATGTGGCCAAAATCTGCTGAAATTTAAGGAATTTTTTTTCCGGTGTTGTTTTCAGACGGCTATAGATAAATAGTAAGAAAAATAAGCCAAATAAGGCATTGGGTGAAACAAAAAAAGCAATCAGAAAAATGGCAATAGCCGCTGAGCCTAAAATCGCCTGCCAAGTTGCCTTGCTGGCAGATTTACCGGACTGTCGTGCTTGTCTATAATACTCTACCGCGTTTTTCCCAAACGAAGTGACGTTGATTAAAATCGCTATGGCAAGGATAAGAAGAAGGATACCAAAGAAGATATAGAAAAAATGTTTGAAAGGATAATCGAAATAAAAAATCGTGCTGGTGGTGATCAATCCGATTAAAAGAATGGAAAGCCAGTGAAGGCGTTTAAACCCCACGACTTCTTTTAAAAGAAGGTTGATAATAAAGATTAATACACAGGAAAAAACAAAAATAAAAGTAAAAAATATCATAGTCATCATAAGGTTTACCATCTGATTTACTGCCTATTCCAATAGGTCTATTTTATTTGCCATTTTGAACCTGGGCAGTGCTCAAAATCCTCACGTACTACGTGTACGCTCCGGTTTTTCCGCGCTGTCCGTGTTCACTGTTCATTGATAAGAATGGCCTGCAACAATTACGCCTATTGGGATAGGCTCTTATTTAAACTTGATACCGTCATAGGCTTTTTCTGCCTGACAGATTTCTAATAAAGGCAGCCTCTGATAATGGAACATGCGGGCAAAAATCAGATCAGGGAATAGATAAATCGCCGTATTATATTCCGTTACCGCGTCATTAAACATTTCGCGGCGATGAGCAATTTTATTTTCTAGATCCGTCACCGATGCTTGCAATTGTGAAAATTGGGAACCTGAAATCAGTGTCGGATAGTTTTCAGCTACTGCCAGTACAGATCGGAATGCATTGTTCATTTCATTGGAGGCTTTGATTTTATCCGTGAGGGTATCGGCATTAAGATATCCCTGTCGTGCATCACTCAACCGAGTAAAAATATCACGTTCATGTTCCATAGACTTTTCCAGCACGGTTACAAGCTGCGGGATCTGTTCTGCACGCTGTTTTAAAATAACATCGATATTGGCAAATGTATTGCTTGTCTGCTCTTTCAGAGCAACCAGCCGGTTATAAATTGTGATCCCCCAACTGATAAGTCCTACAGCAATGAGAGAGATAATAATAGTGGTTACTGTCATCTTTTTCTCCACGAAGATCCGGTTATATTTATTACTAAGTCATGCTCTCCCTGCTGACTGGGGTAGCCCCCCACTTGGTTTAACCTGCCATAATCATTTAGAAATGAGAATACAAGAGTATTAAGCATACTATATCGAAGACAGATTTAATTCAATAAATGCAATTTTTTAAAAGAAGATCTAATTGCATTTACTATGCGAATCTGAGAACGCATATATTAGAGTTTTTCTCCATTAACGGCGGACCAATGATAAGGTCGTAATTCACGAATGGCTTTAAATAACAGCTCGTTTTTCTCATTAGTTACCGCCGCTTTTACGGAGCCACCCCAATGGATCAGACGTTTTTGACATATTCCACAGGGTGTCAAAATGATATATTCATAACCGGTATCTTCGCGGCAGAGACATAAAGAGTGTGTTACTGCTTCATTCAGTTTATGAGCTTCTAAATAGGTGCCTATTTCCATACAAAAGTAGAATCCCACCTTCGGGGTGGGGTTGAAGGATGAAGCCAGAACTAGCCGGCTTTATTTTTTCGCTTACAATTTCATCTTATCACTACTTTTCACAGTAAACCGTCATTTTGGTCATTAATTGGCATACAGATGAATCTGATTTTGACACTATTCCATACCGTTTAAATGCTGCTTAAGTAAAGATTGATGTCAGTTGATGGTTATATTAAACCGAGGTTTTTCACAAACTCATTTTTATCAGGAATGTCTGCGCCGTTTTGGTCTTTTGCCAGTTTATTATTAGCATTATCATTTATATCGGAAGCCAGCTTCTGCGTTACCGCGAGTGTGTCACTATCGCCTGTCTTGTTAGTAAGTTGAACAATCCCTTTTTGTGTTAATGAGGTACTGGGAATTTCTGTTGTGATTTTTTTCTCTAACGCACTATTTAATTGGGCTGTGAGTTTAGCTATATCACCATCATCCAGAACATCATCTCCTCCGGAGTGTGTTGCGATAAAATTAGCAACAACAGAGGATATCGTGGACGACTGACGTAACACCTTATTTAATTCATGAGTAGTCACATTATCTGGTGGAAACCCATTTTTTAAACTCCGACTTTCTTCATATCTTTCTTGGCTCACTACATTTGCATTATTACTGATAGAAAAGGCTTTAAAATCATTCTGGGGCTTGAGACTCATGTTTTTTCCTTAGATTATATAATGTTATTTCATAAGCAACATATTGAATTATTGTAGATGATTTATCATAATTCGCGTTAATTATAGTTTAATTCACAAAATAAATAATTAAATGTTCTTATAACTCAGATGGTTAACTATTTTTGTACAGTTGGTAGTAATAAATAACCTGATATTTTGCAATCAAAATATACCCAAAATATTTAATGCTATAGACATGGAAATTAAAAATCTGCACTTCTTTTGATAATTAGAATGCTTAGAATCTGAACGAATTAAGCTTTCCGATGAGTGTCTATTTTGTTGAAAAAAGAAAATACAACTGTGGTACTGAATATTAACTATAAGGAATACTTAAAAATAAAAGAAAATAACTAAGTTAAAATAAATCACATATATTAAAGCTTTTCTCCATTAACGGCGGACCAATGATAAGGTTGCAATTCACGTATGGTTTTAAATAACAGCTCGTTTTTTTCATTAGTTACTGCCACTTTTACAGAGCCTCCCCAATAAACCAGACGTTCTTGACATATTCCACAGGGTGTCAAAATGATATATTCACAACCGGCGTCTTCACGGCAGAGACATAAAGAGTGTGTTACCGCTTCATTCAGTTTATGCGCCTCTAAATAGGCGCCAACTTCCATACAAAGAGATAAGGCGTCATTTTTGGTATCAGGGGCGATGCTGGTTAAGATTTTGCCCGATTCTGTCCGTACCGCAGCAGCGCCACCCCATCCCTTTGGGTATCGTTTTTCAATTAAGTTAACTGCGGCATGATATAGCTCTTGTTCTATATTCATTAATTTACTGCTCCTATCTCGTTAACCTATTTTATTTTTCTATGTTAATAAAATTTCTGAAAGTAATTAAAACACGCATTCTTTTACTTATCGATAAGATATTATAGCATAAAATAGTACGATTTATATCGTATAAAATACGGAAGGTTTTTTCTAGATAAACTTTGTTTTAAAAAATATCTTTAAATAACCATCCCACTTATAATGACTGCCAGTCGATTAAATAATTCACTAAACATACGTTCGGTAAATGGCGCTAACATCGGGATTAAAAGCGTGAGTACCAATATACCGGTAGTCAGTGTTAATGGAAAACCGACCACAAAGATGGAGAGTTGCGGTGTCATCCGGTTTAAAATCCCCAATGATAAATTCAGTGTTAATAACAGCGTAATTAATGGCAGAGCCAGCATCATGCCGTTGATAAATATCATACTGGCGCTTTGTGCTAGTAGTAAAAATCCTTGAGCGCTGAGTTGTAATGGTTGTACAGGAATAATGCGGAATGTATCTGCCAGAACTGATAATAACCATAGGTGGCCGTCAAAGGCCAGAAATAACAGTAAGGTCAAGAGGTTAAAGATTCGTGCCAAAATAGGCATATTAGGGCCGCCGGAGGGATCAAAAAAGGTCGCGAATGAAAGTCCCATCTGTAAACCAATTATTTCACCGGCGTGACGCACGGCTGCAAAGGCAATTTGCATTGTCAGGCCAAGGGATGCCCCAATTAAGATTTGCTGGAGCATCACCCAGAATGCCGCAACAGAGAAAATAGGCACTTGCGCAGGTTGCAGGTTTGGCATCAAAAGCAGTGTTACCATCACTGCCAGTCCGATTTTGACTTTCTTAGGCGCCTGTTTTTCACTGAATAATGGCGCAGTGCTGAACAGCGCAAGCACCCGAACCAGCGGCCAGAAAAATTCACTGACGAACTGGATCAGCATTTCACTGTTAAAAGAGATCATAATTAGCCAATTATCACTGGTATGCTGCTGTAGAGTTCACGCATGTAGTCCAGAAATAGGTTTAGCATCCAAGGTCCGGCGATAACGGTAGTGACAAATACCGCCAGAATTTTGGGAATAAATGAGAGTGTCATTTCGTTAACCTGTGTTGCCGCTTGCAGCAAGCTCACGATTAAACCACATAATAAAGCCGCTAACAGCAACGGCGCAGCCAGCGCCAGAGCGACTTTCATGGCTTCTGTTCCCAATGCCATGACTGATTCAGGAGTCATAATGTTTGCCTCTTTTCAGGTTAACCGTAGAAACTCTGTGCCAGAGAACCCAATAGTAATTGCCAGCCGTCAACTAAGACAAATAACATCAGCTTGAAGGGCAGTGAGATGGTGGCGGGAGGCACCATCATCATCCCCAATGCCATTAATACGCTGGCGACCACCAGGTCGATAATCAAAAATGGAATAAACAGCGTAAAACCAATTTGGAAAGCGGTTTTCAATTCGCTGGTGATAAATGCCGGCATCAGTACTCGCATAGGAACAGCATCGGCGGTTTCAAACGGCGGTTGATCAGCAAGACGAGCAAACAGTGCTAAATCGTTTTCCCTTGTCTGACGCAACATAAATTGCCGTAATGGTTTGGCGCCATTTTCTAAAGCAGTTTCCAGGCTGATTTTATCTTCGCTGAAAGGCAGATACGCATCTTGATAAACTTTATCGAAAACCGGCGACATAATGAAAAACGTCATAAATAGCGCCAGTCCAAGCAAAACCTGATTAGGTGGTGCCGAGGGGGTGCCTAAAGCATTACGCAGTAAACCCAACACAATAATAATGCGGGTAAAACTGGTCATCATCAGCAAGGCGGCGGGAATAAAAGTCAGTGCGGTAATGAAAACTAACGTTTGAACCGGCAGTGACCAACTTTGTCCACCGTTTGCCAGCGGCTGACTGATTATGCCCGGTAACTGTGCCACGGCATCCATTGGTAAAATAAGCGCAGCGAGTATCATCCCCAGGCGGCATGACAATGCAAACTTATCCCTTGTCATAAAGAGAGAACTACTTTTTCTCATCATTCTTGCCTTGTCGCATCAGCGTGTTTTTTAAAATCTGACCAAACAGTGCCGGTTTTATCGCTTGCCCTTCGGTGGTATCGCGGTTGGATTCAGGTATTGGCATCTGGTGTAATAAATTGATTTGCTGAGCAGTGACGCCCAGTACCAGCCAGTTATCTTCAACTTCTACAATGACGACGCGTTCACGCTGTCCCAGAGAACAACTGGCTTTGATACTTAATTGCTGCTGACTTTTTCCTTTGTTGGCAAACAGCCCCATGCGGCGTATTAACCAAGTGAGGGTGAAGATTAACAGCAACACTCCCGCCAGCGCGCTGCTGACCTGCATCAGTGTCTGACCTGCGGGAAGCGGCGCGGATGTGGCGACTTGAGTAACCGCTTGGGTTTGCGCGGCAGGTTGTGCCGCGTCATTATGCAGAGAGGGCTGGAAAGCCATATTAACGACTCAGGCGACGCATACGTTCAGAAGGGGTGATGATATCGGTGATACGGATACCGTATTTATCGGATACAACCACAACTTCACCCTGAGCAATCAGATATCCATTGATTAAAATATCCAACGGCTCCCCGGCAAGGCCATCAAGGGAAACCACGGAGCCTTGAGATAGTCTCAGTAGCTGTTTGATGGTCATTTTGGTCCGGCCCAATTCTACGGATAATTTGACCGGAATATCCAGAATCAGATCGATATCCGATAGGTGAGCCAGTGCATCCTGAGGCTCCAGAGATTCAAATATTGCCGCGCTGCTGTCCGAGGTTTGTTGTTGCGCGGCCTGTTGTTCCAGAGCTTCTGCCCACATATCTTCGGCAGATCCGGTTGCAGCGGTATCTGTGGGTTGCTTAGCATCACTCATTGGGCTTTTCCTCATCCAGAGCATTTAAAACAGGGTTAATAAGATGTTCGACACGTAGGGCATATTGCCCGTTTAATGTTCCGTACTGACTGGTGAGTACGGGCACGCCATCGACGTGAACGATCAGGCGTTCGGGTTTGTCAATCGGTAAGATATCGCCCGGTTGAAGTTGCAGGATTTTTGACAGCCTCAGCGGGATATCAGCAAAGTTAGCGATCAATTCCAGCTCTGAATGTTGAACCTGTTTTACCAGACTTTCCCGCCACAGGCTGTCTTCTTGCCGCACATTGTCCAGCGGTGGATTGGTCAGGCGTTCCCGTAGGGGTTCGATCATGGCAAACGGAATACAGATGTTAAATTCACCACTCAACGCGCCAATTTCCACTTGAAACGGCGTTGTCACCACAATATCGTTCGGTGATGTCGTAATATTGGTGAATTTCACCTGCATCTCAGAGCGAATGTACTCCACTTCAATTTTGAAGATGGCGCTCCAGGCGTCACGATAGGAATCCAGCGCCATGCGTAACATCCGGTTAATCACTCGTTGCTCAGTGTGGGTGAATTCACGGCCTTCTACTTTGGTCGGGAAACGTCCGTCACCACCAAACAGGTTATCTACCGCGATGTAAACCAGACTTGGGGCGAATGCAAACAGCGCTGTCCCTCTCAACGGTTTTAGATGAACCAGATTAAGGTTGGTCGGTACTGCCAAATTACGGGCGAATTCATGATAGGGCTGAATTTTTATTGCGCCGACGGTAATGTCAGGACTACGGCGGAGCATGTTAAACAACCCCATCCTGAAATGACGGGCAAAGCGTTCGTTAATAATTTCCAGTGCTTGCAGACGTTCCCGAATAACACGGCGTTGGGTATTGGGATCATAAGGGCGAACCTCATTTTCCCTGGACGCGGTATTTTCTGCGTCGTCACTGGCGCTGTCGCCATTGAGCAGAGCATCAATCTCTGCCTGTGAAAGAATATTGTCACTCATGGTGATTATCGCAGAATAAACGTGGTAAACAGCACATCGGTGATGACCTGATCCGGCTCACCGGGCACCAAGGTTGGGCGAAGTGTTTGCTTGATGTCGTCCATCAGACGCAATTTACCGCTGTCATGCGCCAGTTCGGCTGATTTTTGGCGTGACAGTAGCAACAACATACGGCTACGAACTTCCGGCAGATACTCGTGGAAACGCTGACGAGTTTTTTCATCGGCTAAACGTAAAGTCACGCCGATGTAGAGCACTCGGTCAAAGTGATCTTCATTGTCGATCAGGTTGACGGTGAAAGGCTCCAGAGTCATAAAGACCGGGACTTCTATGGCTTTGGACGCTGTAGAATCACTCCCTTTTGCCTGTTTAAGCGCCCACCAACTGTATCCCCCGATGGCGGCGCCGATAACGGCAATCAGTACTAACAGTATCATCCCAAATGGATTTTTGCGTTTACGCTCGTAGCTATAGTCAGACATGGACAGACAAGTTCCTGTTTTTGTTGCGGATAAGTGTCCACGCGTTCCGTGGCGGACTGACGTATCCATCAATATCGGTGATCATTATCCCGCGTATTTCCGTCGGCAATAGCTGGAACAAACGGGGAAAAAACTACTAACTCGTTCGTTTGTTGTGAGCCGGGTTTATACCCTTCACTGTTAGGTATAAAGACTTTCCACTATCAGGCGAAAATGTCCACACCGCCCCGTACTGACGCCAGTTGATGAGGGGTTAAATGTACGGTGGATTCAGTAGCGGAGTGGTTTTCTGAGGCGGTGTCAGCATTATGACTTGCGGTTCCGCCTGAATGTTGTGAACCAGAGCGTTGTTCTTGTTGCCACGGACTGGCGTTGTCACTGCCGACACTGCTTTGGGTCAGTTGAATACCACTTTCCGCCAGTGCGTGGCGAAGTCCAGGTAATGCGGCTTCCAGTGCCGCCCGGACATGGCTGTGAGCCGATGCCAGATGTAATTGCGCTTGATTATCTTCAATGGACATACGGATTTGCAATGCGCCTAGCTCTTGTGGATGCAGGCGTAACTCTGCCTGTTGTAGGCCGTTGCGGTTGAACAGAATAATTTGCTGGTTTAATTGCTGTTGCCACTCTTCACTACCCAACTGGGCATTCAGTAAGGGGGTAGCGGCGCTGGATAACTGAAACTGGGCTGTCTGATTGTGCCCTGCGGAGAGTAGGGGAGAGGTTGCTACAGAGGAGATTTGCTGATTTTCAGTGGTGGTCGGTGCGTGCTGGATCTCAGCTTGTGCGGTGGTCTGAATCAATGCGGATTCGCGTGGATGATTTTGCGTTGCACTTTCAGGTTGAATCCCATGCTGGAGAGTTGCCGAAGCAAGCTTGGGTTTTACCGGAGAATGTTGTATCAGTCCGTTTCCCAGTTTGGTTTTAAAAAGCTCTTCTTCTTGTTTTAGCTGCTCTGGAGTCGCTGTCAGAAGGTTTTCCTCAGTCGATAATCCTGTAGTGACAAATTCTTTAGCGCTAATTTGACGGTTTTTATCATTATGCTTGATGAGTCCGTCAGGTTGGAGGCCGTTTTTCGGGTTTTCTGATTTGATGGTTAACCCGGATAATTGTATGGGTAAACTTGCCGCCAGCTCTTCTGCTGACATAAGTTTCTCATCAACAGGAACCGTTTGTTTGTTTGCATCTGTTTTTACATCGAAGGGAATCTGCGAGGAGGTAATAAACTCCGTTGATATTTCATGTGGGATAGATAATTCGTTTGAGATCGATAGTTTATTGGTAATAGATAATTCATTTGAAATGGATAATAGTGGCGACAAATCGTTGTCTGTATCATCTGTAGTCTCTTCTTCCTTGGATGACGCTTTTTCTGGTTTGCCCCCACCTTTTTGTACCAGTTCGGTTTCCAGATTAAGAAATTGAGCAAATGCCGAAAGCTGATCGGCATCAGTGAGTGAATCACTGCGCGCAGGTTGGTTTTCTGTCGGTTTCAGGTCGGCAGGCAAAAGAGTGATATTCATTATTTATTTCTCCGTTGTGCGCTACGTTGGGCATACTCATCCATCTGTTTTTGCTCCGTTCTGTTCTGATGTAATCTTCGGTTGTTATCTGCCCGTTGTTGCAAGGTATCGAAAGCGTTGAGGCGCTGCTGTTTTTCCCGCCACTGTGATAAAGCTGTATCAAGCCGCTGTTGCCACTGATTGAGCTGCAATTTGTGCTGTTCAATCGCTTTTTCCAGCGTTTTCATGAATTGCTGATAATTTTGCCAGGTGGTGCACGGCATACCGTTACTCAACGTATCGTTCAGGCGTTCCCGATACTCATCCTGATAACCCATCAATGTTGCGAGTTGTTGCTCCATTTGCTGATGGTTCTGACGAACTTGCGCCAGATGAGTGGCGGCTTTTTCCACTGCATTTTGTGCAAGTTCACGCAAGGTCATGAGAGGTGATTGTTGCAGCATCTTATTCCTCGCTTTAATGGCAACACACAGAAAATCGTTACGTTACGTAGGTAACAACTGTTGTAATTGAATGCAGGCAGCTTCATATTCACTACGTTCTTCAATATCTTGTTGTAGAAATTGCGCCATGTAGGGATAAAGCTCAATGGCCTTGTCCAATAGCGGATCACTGCCCGCCGCATAAGCGCCGACGTTAATCAGATCACGGTTACGTTGATAGCTTGCGAGTAGTTGTTTGAACTGCTGTACCCGCCGGTAGTGCTGCTTATCAATGAGTGCGGTCATGGCGCGGCTGATAGAGGCTTCAATATCAATTGCCGGGTAATGCCCTGATTCTGCCAGCGAACGGGAGAGGACGATATGACCATCCAGAATGGCTCGGGCAGCATCGGCTATCGGGTCTTGTTGATCATCACCTTCGGTCAGTACGGTATAGAACGCGGTAATGGAGCCGCCACCGTTCACTCCATTGCCTGCACGTTCCACAAGTGCAGGCAGTTTGGCGAAAACCGAAGGCGGATAACCTTTGGTTGCCGGAGGTTCGCCAATGGCCAGGGCAATTTCACGTTGTGCCATGCTGTAGCGGGTCAATGAATCCATAATCAGCAATACATGTTTACCCCGATCACGAAAATCTTCCGCGATACGGGTAGCGTAGGAGGCGCCTTGCATACGCAACAGAGGCGAGATATCGGCGGGTGCGGCGACAACCACTGAACGAGCCAGACCGGCGGCGCCAAGGATGTTTTCAATAAAGTCTTTAACTTCTCGGCCACGTTCGCCGATCAAGCCAACGACAATCACATCAGCCTGTGTATAGCGTGCCATCATGCCAAGCAGAACACTTTTACCGACCCCGGAACCAGCAAACAACCCCATACGTTGCCCGCGACCTACGGTAAGTAGGGCATTAATTGCCCGCACGCCGACATCCAGTACGTCACTGATTGGTGTACGTTGCAGAGGATTGATTGGCGGTGTGGTGAGTGGGGCGCGATAGCCGGTATCCGGTGAAGGAAAACCGTCCAGTGGACGACCGGCGCCATCCAAAACCCGTCCTAACAGTTCCGGGCCAAGGGGTAACTGGCGACCACTGCCGCAATCTTCACTGTACGGACGAGCGTATACCCGGGCGCCGGGTACAATCCCTTCCAGATCTTCAAGCGGCATCAGTAAAAGTTTTTCGCCATTAAAACCGACAACTTCACTTTCAACTTCTTCAATATTGTTGCCATTTTGTCGCTCAATCAGGCAGGTTGCTCCAAGAGGCAGATGTAAACCTGTTGCCTCCATAACCAGCCCGGTCGCTCTGGTCAGACGTCCATAACGACGAACCGGCGAAGTTTTCGCTAATTTCTTCTCAAAAGCATCCAGTGTCGCCAGCCAGCGCCCGAGTCTTGCTGTCATTACAATTCCCCCGGCGCGGCCAGCCTACATAACTCATGCCAGCGGGTTGCCAGACTGGCATCTAAATCGCCTTCCTCTGCGCTGATTTTACAACCGCCAGGATGTAGCTTGTTATCTGCCAGTAAGCGCCAGCCGTGTAGTGAGAGTGTGTTGCCTAGTTGTTGCTCAACCATTGGCATATCTTGTGGGTGAACCCGCAATTGGGGTTTACCACTCAGCATCGGTTCCTGTTGAATAAATTCACGGATTTGATTGAGTAGGGCAGTGCCATCACAAATCGCCGATTGACCTAAGATCTGTTTCGCCGCGGTCAGTGACAGTTGCATCAAGCGGGATGCAATAATCGTGTCAAGTCCTTCCAGTGAATGTTGGAAATCCGCTAGCAGATTTTGCCATTGCTCGGTGATAGATTGCTGCTGCTGAATGGCATCTTTTCGCCCCTGTTCCAGACCGGCCTCTAAGCCGGTTTGGTAACCTTGTTCATAACCTTGCGCTTGACCTTCGGTAAATCCCTGTTCATGGCCTGCTTGTCGAGCCTGTTCTTTCAGGTTATCCAGCATTGCCGCCTGTTCAAGGATTTCATTACGCTCAGAATCTTGCTGTGAGTCATCAACGGACTCTGGTTTAGCCCGCAGTTTTTCCCACTGTGTCAGCTCGTTTGGTTTCCAGGGTTGCCAGTCAGCTTTGTTTAACTTATCAGACATAGCTATCGTCGCCGCCATTCAGGATAATCTCGCCGCTTTCCGCCAGACGACGAACAATAAGCAGAATTGCTTTCTGTTCGCTTTCCACTTGAGACATCCGCACCGGACCACGGTTTGCCAGGTCATCGCGCATAATCTCTGCGGCACGTTGAGACATATTGTTGAGGAAGTGATCGCGTAGTTGCTGGTTGCAGCCTTTCAGTGCAATGAGCAGGGAGTCGGTGGTGATTTCCTGCAACAGGCGCTGGATACTGCGGTCATCCACATCAATGAGGTTTTCGAACAGGAACATTTCATCGATGATTTTTTGTGCCAGTTCGTTGTCGTAGGCGCGCATAGCTTCGATGACATTCTCTTCCTGCTGGCTTTTCATCAGGTTGATAATTTCAGCCGCGGTACGAATGCCGCCCATTTTGCTGCGCTTGAGATTCTGGCCGTCCAACAGGTTATTGAGCACTTCTGTCAGTTCAGCCAGTGCCGCCGGTTGTACGCCACCGAAAGTGGCAATACGCAGCATGATGTCATTGCGTAATTTGTCATCAAACAGCGCAAGGATATCGGCTGCCTGTCCGCGGTTTAAGTGAACCAGAATGGTAGCGATGATCTGTGGATGTTCTTCACGGATCATATCGGCTGCCATTTGAGGTTCCATAAAGTTGAGGGTCTCAATACCGGTGGTGGTTTCACGGGATTCGAGAATATCCTCAAGCAGACTGGAAGCGCGTTCTTCACCGAGTGCTTTAATTAGCACCGAGCGTAAATAGTCACTGGCGTTGATACTCAGTGCCGCATACTGACCGGCATCTTCTTCAAACTCTGCCAATACATCCACCAGTTGCTGGTTAGAAATTTGGCGCATACCTGCCATTGTGATACTGAGTTGCTGGACTTCCCTGGAGTTCAGGTGTTTAAACACCTCGGCCGCCTGATCTTCTCCCAGGGTCATTAACATGACGGCGCTTTTTTCTGTTCCGTTCAGGCTCATTGTTCGTTACTCATCCATTGACGGATCACCAGCGCCACGACGCGAGGATCTTTTTCTGCCAGCTCGCGAATGCGTTGGCTTTGAATTTCAGCGCTGACTCGTTGACGTGTCAGTTTCTGGCGCGTCTTTTCATCCATTTCCGCACTAGATTCAGTCACTTGTCTTTTCTGAACTTTCTGTGCTTCAAGGGCGGCTTTTTCCGCGGCGCGTTTTTTGGCAAGTTGAGGCGCCACCATTTTGCGCCATAGCAGCCATGCCGCCAGAATCAATAACAGGTAGCGACCGAAATCGAAGGCTTTTTCCAGCAGAATTGGGTTCTGCCAGACAGGAATAACCTCGATATTTTCTTTGCTTTCAGTAAATGGCGTGTTAACCACATTCAAGCTGTCGCCACGCTCTTTAGAAAAGCCCATCGCTTCTCTGGTCAGCGCTTCTATTTTTGCCAATTGTTCAGGGGTTAGCGCCTGAGTTTCCGGGCCGTTTTTGCCTTCCACCGTGACATAATTAATGACAACGGCGACGGATAAGCGTTCAACACCGCCGGCTTGCTGTTGAACATGACGAATAGTCCGATCCACTTCATAGTTTGTGGTTTCGTCACGGCGGTTATTGCGATTATTGTTCACCATGCGCTCGTTACTGTTACTTGCGGATGATGCTTTCTTATCGCTCTTGTCGTTTTTATTGCCATCTTTGGCATTCGGTTTATCAATCGGCGCACTCGGTGGCGGGCTCGGTTGATTGGAAAGCGCGCCGGGAATACCGCCGACCAGAGAGCCGCCGCTCTGCTCGCTTTCACTCAACTGTTTTGAGCGAACCGCAGCCTGATTAGGGGGTTGGTTCGGTTTATATTCTTCCGCTGTCTCTTCACGGCGTGAAAAATCCACCTGTGCCGTCACTTGGGCGTGGACGTTCCCACGACCAACAACCGGAGTTAGAATCGCTTCGATACGCTGCTGGAAACGATTTTCCACTTCCTGAATGTATTTCAGTTGACTGGTATTGAGATCGCGTCCGGTGGCGTCGGCTTGTGTCAACAGACGTCCCGCCTGATCAACGATAGTGACATTGCCCGGCGGTAAGCCAGCGACACTGCTGGAAACCATATGGACGATGGCGTTTATCTGGCCTTCATCCAAGGTACGACCTTGCAATAATCCAACCGTAACGGAAGCTGAGGGCGATTTCTGTTCACGGACAAACAGCGAGGGTTTTGGCAGTGCAAGGTGAACACGAGCATTTTGCACCGGCCCCAGAGATTCAATGGTGCGTGACAGTTCACCTTCCAACGCTCTTTGGTAGTTAACTTGTTCACTAAATTGGCTGATGCCAAACTTTTCTTTATCGAGTAGTTCGAATCCAGCCGCTCCACCCTTAGGCAACCCTTGTTGCGCCAATCTTAGCCGTGTCTCATGCACCTGTTCGGCAGGGATCATGATCGCAGCGCCATTTTCGGCAAAACGGTAAGGGATATTTAATTGGGTTAATTGGGTGACAATATCGCCACCATCTTTATCGCTCAGATTACTGTAAAGCACCCGATAATCGGGGCTGCGTAACCACAGGAAAAGGGCAATGACAATCGCAACGGCTGCGCTGCCGGCAACTAATAATGGCACTTTAGGATCAGCTTTTATCTGGTTAATGATAGCACTGAAACCTTTAGTTTGATTTTCAACGTCGGTTGTTGCGGCACTCATAGACGATCCTTGCCTTGCTGTTCAACATGAATACTAAAAGCGTGGCGTAACAAAACAGACTCCCCATACGCAAGCGAAAAAATTCTTCCTATTTTCAGTTTTGTCATTATTCGCTGTTCACTCATCTTTTAATGGCACAATAAGCCCTGACTTTTTACTTTAATTACCCGCTTTAGATTGAGGGGGCTATGTTAGGGTGGCGGTCTGAAAATATGCCGTATATACCTTGGGTTAATATGGCATTGAATCGCGTAGGATATAGGGTGGTTTAACACGAGGTTTTTATGTCAATTCAAGCAATTGAAGGCGTGCTGCAACAGATGCAGGCTCAGGCGCTACAGGCAGCAAGTATCGCAAAACCCATGCCGTTACAGGGTGGATTTGCCAGTCAACTAACGGCGGCTATTGGTAAAATTAATCAAACACGTTTAAATGCGACAAAACAAACTCAAGATTTTACCTTGGGTGTACCCGGTGTTGAATTGAATGATGTGATGGTGGAGATGCAGAAATCTAGTATCGCTTTGCAAATGGGCGTCCAGGTGAGAAATAAGCTGGTGGCTTCTTATCAGGAGATTATGAATATGCAGGTGTAGGTATATTAACTTATTGATATCTATTGTTATCAACCTTTTGTATTTTCTGTTTGGGGATAGCCACCCGGATTTGCAGGTGGCCTTTGATGTCATGGATGTACAATTATTGGTTTTATTTCTGGTCTTTTGTATTGGGAGGCAATCCATAGCTCATATTGGGATTGCATTTCTGTCCACATTTCAGCG
This sequence comes from Photorhabdus namnaonensis, assembly GCF_001684335.1. GTDB lineage: Bacteria > Pseudomonadota > Gammaproteobacteria > Enterobacterales > Enterobacteriaceae > Photorhabdus > Photorhabdus namnaonensis. The sequence goes on along the minus strand of NZ_LOIC01000020.1, from coordinate 108,058 downwards.
CTGGTTCCTAATGCAGCTTCCAGACGTAATGCCATATCAGCGGATATACCGGCATTGCCGTTTAATATACGGGATAACGCGGCACGAGTAATACCCAATGATTTTGCAGCGTCAGTTACAGATATATCCCCAAGATACTCGCGTAAAACAAATCCAGGATGTGCCGGGTTATACATTCTGCCCATTTTGTTATTCCTCAGTGGTAATCTTGATAGTTGACGAGAATGACATTTTCACCTTCAAATCTAAATGTTAATCGCCAATTGCCATTGATCGATATAGCCCAGTGACCTTTTAAATCAGCCCCTTTTAGTGGGTGGAGTTTCCAACCCGGAGCGTTCATATCATCTGGTTTTTTAGCCATATTTAATGCAGTTAACTGAATTTGTAACTTTACAGCATGTTTTGGTTGAATACCTGCTGTAGTGCCAGTTTTGAAAAACTCTTCCAGACCTTTATGTTTGAAACTCTTAATCATTTTCGACATTATGGCATTGTATTGCGTATAGCCACACTATACGGTCATGGATGTTAGAGGTCAAGTTTTTGATGGAGGGTAAAATATGTTGAGCTGGCTTTTCTTTGAATGAGTAGAAACCATAATATATCGAAGTGGAGGGTAGAATAATTTTCTTTCCCATTTTTGGGAACGTAAAAATAATAAAATATAAAAATTATTTATTTTTCAATGGAATATGATTCTCTGGCATATCATGATGTGGATGAATTTCGAGGTTTTCAGAGGAGTATCGGCTAGTATGAGTCGTATTAGATTCAAGGTTAGGACGATATTTCTTTTCTATCTTTTGTTGCTAAACATCATCAATCAATTACAGTACCTTGGAATTTTTCGTACAGGTTTATCTTACTTATCATTGTTCATTTCTGGCAGACGCAATTTAATCACCAAGATTTCTTATCTATTCCTTATAATCTGAATTGAAATCAATACATCCTAAACCAAACTCACAAAATGGGTAAATAATGGTGATGAGAGTACATCACCTTTATTTCTCAATTACTTTTGTTCCGTAGAGTTCATAAGAGTATGATAGGGTTCAACAGGGAATTGGCCGTAGCTATCATTTAATAATTGCTGTTGGCTTGCTTGTTTGATGAGTTTACTTAATTCATCAAGTCTTTTCTGTAGTAGTTTTTTAATCTCATTTTCATTATCTAAAATTATCTGCAAAATGTTGGTCATTTTTTGTTGTAACGAAAGAGAAGTCGTCGATGATATTGAAGAGTGGCTGATCACTTCTACTGCTTTGAGGTAGGTGATTTCCATATCAACAAGCTCATCCCATTTTTCATTTTTAGCTAAATTAAGCATTTGCTCACTTAAACTTAGGATCTGTTGGTAAGCTGACAAAAGATCCAATTCATTATCCATTAAACAATATCCTGACTGGCGTTGTGATGAGGGCCAATTTGCCGCCAAGCGTCTGAAATCTCGGTGAGTAACTTTATTACTTCGGTAATGGCTGGCTCATCATTGCGTAAATTAGCGTGGAGTAAACGTTGGGTCATATAGTCGTAAAGGGAAGCGAGATTGTGTGCCAGCTCTCCGCCTTTTTCATTATCTAACCCCTGTTTGAGGCCATTATCGATGATATTGATCGCTTTGGAAATAGCTGCGCCTTTTTCCGCGATATTACCTTGTTCCATCAGAATAATTGCTCGACGCAGGGCGCTTAGCGCCCCGTTGAACAAAATCTGAATCAACTGATAGGGAGAGGCGTTCATAATTTCGCTCTCCATATCTATCTGGGCATACAATTGACTTGCCGAACGTTGATACATAATTTCCTTTAATTATCTCATTTGCTGTAATTGTGATAGGAAGCTACCGGTTTTTCCCAAGGAAGAGACCATTTTATCCAGTTGTGAAAATTGGCGTTTATAACGTTCAATTGTTTCGTTAATATTCTCTTTCGTCCTGTCTACTTGTTTCTCAAGGGTTTTTAGACGCTTGTTAATGCCATTAGTCGCGGTAACTAAGGTACCTTCATGGCTATCCAGAGCATCTTTTAATAGCTTATGTGTCTGAGTGGCAAAACCCGTTTCTTTACCGTCTCCCATAAAAAATGCTTTCACATTAGCTGGCTTTTCTTTTAGATTTTTTTCCAGTTTTTCATTATCAATTTCCAACTTGCCGTCAAGCTTTTGTTTAATACCCAGCTTATTCAGGGTTGGAATATCATTAGCCGCCTGAGAGCTGAAGATCTGGCTTCTTAGCTGGTTCTGTATTCCGCGTAATGTGCTGTCACCTAATAAAGCACCATTATCTTTCGACGGTTCTTCACCCTGTTTTACTGGCTTAAATTTGGTCAGCGAATCAAATGTCGTTTGTAATTCATTATAAGCATCAACCCAGTTTTTAATCGCCTCTTTCATCGGCTCAATATCACGGGATATGACCAGTATTTCTGGCTTATGTTCCCCTGGTTTATCTTTATCCTCAGTCGTTTTTTTCAGATCCAGTTTAACGCCTTCGGGTGCATCGGTAATATGGTTTGTCTGACGCTCAATTTCGATTTTGTTGACGGTCAATTTCGCATTTTTCGCTTCAACCGTTTGAGTGAGTTTACTCGTTGTACCCGGATAGTTTAGAAACTCGCTAAGTTTGTTATCACCTTCAACAGTGATGGTCATCACCGATTCAGTGCCCGCTTTTTTGGCCGTCAGCACTAAATAGTTTTCGCCATCTTTGGCTTTAATAATACTGGCGTTGACATTACCTTCCTGCTTATTAATGGCATCACGGATCTCAATAATGGATGTTTGTCCGTCTGTCAGCTCGATTTTCATCGGCTTTTTTTCGCCAGGCTGAGTAATGGTAATTGTCCGGGTTTTACCTTCGCCCAAAGTTTCACCGATATGCTCTTTGATATTACTGACTTCTTTTGTCTGTAATGATTGTGCCTGCGCCAATTGTTTAACTTCAATACTGTAGTTACCTGGGGTGGCTTTAGAATCCGTACTGGCAACGAATGCATCATGTTTTTCGCTGGCAGTGGTTGTGTTAAGTTTATCGAACTTTTTCAGTGATTCAGACGCGGTTTCCAGCTTTTCTAAACTGCCTTTTAACGTACCAAAAGCGGTTAGCTTACCTTTATAACTGGTTTGCTGTTGTGTTAGAGGGACTAAACGCTTTTGTTCTGCTGCCTGAAGTTTATCCAGTATGGAGCCCAAATCCATCCCCGATCCGGCGCCTAATGAAGAAATGCTAGCCATTATTGACTCCTTTATTAGTAAATTTTTATTGAACCGGTTATCGGTAAGTTTTTGGAAAAGTTTACTAATAAAAATAATTTTTCTATGGTAGGAATAGTCGTGAAGAACCGACGCTGTTTGGCTTATCAGGGAAACGTGATAAAAAAGAAAAAGTTTTTTCAAGAAAAATTAAAGGTTCTTTGAGGAGCGCCGATAAAACTGTTGGCGGTGATGAACACCGTGGGTAAACCCCAAACTTATATATCGACTTGATTTTAAAAAGGAACTCTAACTATGGCACAAGTCATCAACACCAACAGCCTGTCCCTGCTGACTCAGAATAACTTGAACAAATCCCAGGGTGCTTTGGGTAACGCTATCGAGCGTCTGTCTTCTGGTCTGCGTATCAATAGCGCGAAAGATGACGCGGCTGGTCAAGCGATCGCTAACCGTTTCACTGCAAATGTTAGAGGTTTGACTCAGGCAGCACGTAACGCTAACGACGGTATCTCTATTGCACAGACTACCGAAGGTGCGCTGAACGAAATTAACACCAACTTACAACGTATTCGTGAACTGTCTGTTCAGGCAAGCAACGAAACCAACTCTGCGAGTGATACCAAATCTATCCAGGAAGAAGTTGCTGAGCGTTTGAAGGAAATTGATCGTATTTCTGCGCAAACTCAGTTCAACGGCGTTCGTGTTTTGCGTGAAGATAGCAAAATGACCATTCAGGTTGGTGCTAATGATAATGAAGTTATCGATATTGATCTGAAAAAAATCGACAAAGAAGTTCTGGGACTGGGAACATTCACTGTTTCTGCGGAAGTTCCACATGGAGAAGTAATTACACAGGTTGACGATGGTGCTGGTGGGAAGAAAACTATCGATCATACTGCCGACGATAAAGTTAAGAGCCTGAAAAGTGTAGAAGTCTATAAAGCCGTTAAGGATGATGGTTCAGTTGATCCTGACAAATATGTTGTCAAAGGTACTGACGATACAGATGGCAAAGTAAAATATTTCAGCGCAGAAATTGATAAAGATGGTAAGGTGAAAACAACCGGTGACATCACTGCTAAAGCGTCAGAAAAGCCTTTGGAAACTTTGGACAAGGCTCTGGCACAAGTTGACAGCCTGCGCAGTTCTTTGGGTGCTATCCAGAACCGTCTGGAATCTACCGTTAACAACCTGAACAACACCGTTAACAACCTGAGTTCTGCTCGTAGCCGTATCGAAGATGCTGACTATGCGACCGAAGTGTCTAACATGAGCCGTGGTCAAATTCTGCAACAAGCGGGTACTGCGGTTCTGGCTCAGGCTAACCAAATTCCTCAGAATGTAATGTCTCTGCTGCGCGGCTAAGGCAATATGTGAACCTGATTCACATAAAAATCCAAATAAAATCAAGGATCGGCTCGCCGGTCCTTCTTTTTTAGGAGTTTATCAGGAACAGCCTAAAATTTGTGATACTATTAGGCAGACAATAAATTTCGCATAGGTGAAAAAGAAGTGTTTTTACTACATTGTTCAAACGATTGCCCTTGTTAGGGGATTGGATAATGATGGTTAGTCTCTTTTTCCAAAGGTGTCTGTTGTTGTGAGCGATTTGTATACCGCCGAAGGCGTGATGGACAAAAACAGCCTCTGGAAGCGCTACGTACCATTAGTTCGCCATGAAGCGTTAAGGCTACAAGTTAGGTTACCCGCGTGTGTGGAGCTGGATGATCTACTTCAAGCCGGGGGAATCGGCTTACTAAATGCGGTGGAACGTTTTGATTCCTTACAGGGAACCGCGTTTACCACTTATGCGGTACAACGCATCAGAGGTGCAATGTTGGATGAGTTAAGGAGCCGTGATTGGGCTCCGCGTAGTGTGCGCCGTAGTGCGCGTGAAGTGACGCGAACCATCCGTAAACTTGAGCAAGACCTAGGTCGTCCAGCCAGTGAGCAGGAAGTTGCTAAAGAATTAAAGATTGATCTGGTAGAATATCGGCAGATACTGTTAGATACGAATAACAGTCAATTGTTTTCGTATGACGAATGGCATGAAACGCATGGTGAAAGCTGTGAACCTGTCATTGAAGAGGGACATGAAACCAATCCCTTACAACAATTGCTGGAGAGTGACATTCGTCAACGGGTAATTGAGGCTATCGATTCGTTACCTGAGCGAGAAAAAATGGTTCTGACGCTGTATTATCAGGAAGAACTTAATCTGAAAGAGATTGGCGCAGTACTTGAAGTCGGGGAGTCCCGTATAAGTCAGTTACATAGCCAAGCGATTAAACGCTTGCGGGCACGCTTAAATCCGGAAAAGTAACTTTTTTGCTTATTTGTTTTTTGTTTAAGACTACACACAGGGCTTATCTCTTATGTCTGTTACAACACAAAAGAAACGGCCGCTCAGCCGTTACATTAAAGACTACAAGCATAGTCAAACTCATTGCTTGCATTGTCACAAAGCTCTTGACCGTATCTCCTTGGTTTTTAAGGGCCAAGTGATCAACAAAGAGTCCATCTCCGAGATGACGGAGTTGATCGATGACAAGACTTGGGATGAGCTGCAAGATAAATTTGTCGCGTTATGTCGTTTTTGCAGTGAGATTTATTGCAATAGCGAGACAGATTATTTTGACATCATGTCGTTCAAACAGTACCTGTTTGAGCAGACTGAAATGAGTCATAGCACTGTTCGTGAGTATGTGGTTCGTTTACGACGTTTGGATGAATTGCTCACTTCAAGCAATTACCCTGTAAAAGAGTTCACAACAGAGAAAATTCAGGAAAAACTGAGTGAGAAACTGTCACAATCGGCATTCAGTAACTACAACATTGCTTTGCGCAAGTATGAACAGTATTTGAGCTGGCAACAGGGCGCTCACTAAGCTGGAAATATAAACAGCAAAGAGATGATTAATTTTGGGGGAACACATTTTGGTGTGTTCCCCTTAAACCGTTGGCAAACCACGTTAAAAATAACGCGGGTTGTTTTCATAGGCATCAATATAAAATCAGACATTAAAAATAAAAATTACACTTACGAAAGCCACGCTTGGCTTTTAATAGCAGGGCCGATAATAGACTTAATTATTTGTTTGTATGGAGTTGGAAATTACCTATTTGTTACGGGATTTTTTGCTGTTATTTCATTGAGTTAAAATTATAGAGATGATGGAAACAATTATTTTAAATATCGCGATAATACCAGCTTATTTTACCTTATTATCTTTTTGGTCGTCTCACTATTAATTATCCCAACATAACTCGGAATTTTATTGACTTTTGTATTCGGCAATATATTGTATATACATATTTCATTAATATGGTATTTGCTATGGAAAAAGAAATATTTATTTTTAGAGAAGTTAACGTAGAAGATGCAAACAATCTCATTGTTTTTTTTAATGATTTAGATAATACATCGGAATTTATGTTGCTTGAGCCGGGAGAGAGAAAAACAAGTGTTGAAGAACAGGCGGATATAATAAAAGGATTCGGTAAAGACAGGCAAATGTTAATATGCGAATATAACAAAAGCATTGTTGGATTTATTGTTATATCTAAAGGTGTGTTTAATAGGAACAGGCATCTGGGTTCTATTGTGCTTGGGGTAAAAAAAGAGTATAGAAACAAAGGTATAGCGAGAAATTTACTCGATAAAGCACAAGATTGGTCACGGAAAAATGGCATTAGCAGACTTGAGTTAACCGTCGCAATAAAAAATACATTGGCAATAAAACTGTATTTGTCATCAGGTTTTATTTTTTCTGGCATCAGAACTGGCTCACTATTTATAAATGGTGAACTGACCGATGAATACTATATGTCTAAAAGAGTATGTCTAAAAGAATATGTCTAAAAGAATATCTGAAATGGTAATGATCCGTAGGTAAACAACCGGTGATTAAGTTAAGATTCTTGGGGAACATATTTTTGATATGTTCCCCTTAACTACAGCCGAAATTAACCGATGGTCATCAGACTGGCATTACCCCCCGCCGCCGCGGTATTAATGCTCAGTGAGCGTTCATGTAGCAGACGTTCTAACAATAGATTAGTTTCTCCACGGGCAAAACCTTGTACGGAAATGATAACGCCTTTACGTTGAGCGACTTGTTCGCAAACTTGACGAAGTTGATCAGAGTCGCCGTGGTAAATAACCGCTTCGAATGCCGTATCTTCACTCTGCCAGTCCTGAACCAAATGGATTGATTTACGGACGCTATCTGGCAATTGACGAAATAGTTGCTGATGTAGTTCATCATTTTGCCATAGCAACTGACAGCCCACAGACAATGTTGCCGCCAGTTGGATCAACGCATCCTGTTGATTATCCGCCAGACACAACACCTGACCACGAGGTAACAGGGTATAAGTATTGCGTTCGCCGGTCGGCCCCGGCAACAGGCGGGTGGTACCACCTTGCGCCAGTAGTTTATATTGTTGAATCAACTGATTTAGCTCTTCGTTGTGCTGCTTGGTCGCCCATTCTGTCAGTGCGTCAAAAGGGGTCGTCAGTACTGAACGGACATTGGCATCCAGTGGATATTCAGCATCCTGACGCTCCAATGTTTGGTTGATCGCGTTTTGAGGACGGCAAGAGAGCAGACGGTACAAATAGAACGGGCCGCCTGCTTTCGGCCCGGTACCGGATAAGCCTTCACCACCGAACGGTTGCACGCCAACAACAGCGCCTACCATGTTGCGGTTAACATACAAATTGCCGACTTTCGCTTTGGCGGTAACTTGTGCAATCGTTTCATCAATACGGGTATGGACGCCCAGGGTCAGACCATAGTTGGAGTTATTAATCTGATCCAGCAATTTATCCAGCTCGTTACGTTTAAAACGGACAACATGCAGAACCGGGCCGAAAATCTCTTGTTTTAATTCATTGAAATTTTCCAATTCGATCAGCGTTGGTTTAACGAAAGTGCCTTGATCCCACTCTTGATTGTCAATCACATTATCTTGGGCTGCCTGATAAATCGCGCGTCCTTTGGTACGCATTGCTTGAATATGGCGATCAATACCGGCTTTGGCTTCCGCGTCAATGACTGGGCCGATATCGGTAGACAGGCGTTCAGGATTACCCATCCGGCATTCAGACATGGCGCCTTTCAGCATGGTGAGCGTTCTTTCTGCCACATCATCTTGAATGCAAAGGATACGCAGGGCGGAACAACGTTGACCGGCACTGTCAAAAGCAGAGGCGACCACATCAGTAACAACTTGTTCTGTCAGCGCGGAAGAGTCGACAATCATGGCGTTCAGACCACCGGTTTCGGCAATCAGAGGGGTTGGGCGTCCTTGTGCATCGAGTCTTCCGGCAATATTACGTTGTAACAAACTAGCCACTTCTGTGGAGCCGGTAAACATCACGCCGCGTACTCTCTCATCTCCCACCAGAAGAGAACCAATGGTTTCACCTCGACCAGGTAATAATTGCAATGCATCGTGGGGAATACCTGCTTGATGCAGTATTTTGACCGCTGCCGTCGCAATTAATGGGGTTTGCTCCGCAGGTTTTGCTAATACACTGTTACCGGCGGCTAATGCAGCCGCTATCTGCCCGGTAAAAATGGCTAATGGGAAATTCCACGGGCTGATACAGACAACCGGCCCCAGAGGGCGATGAGTATCATTAGCGAAATCATGGAGAACTTGTCCCGAATAGTAGTAGAGAAAATCGACCGCCTCGCGTACCTCGGCAATCGCGTTATTAAAGGTTTTGCCGGCCTCCCGAACCAAAATACCTAATAGCGGTTGCATCTGGTTTTCCATCAATTCCGCAGCGCGAACCAGAATAGCAGCCCGTTCTGATGGTGGCGTCGCAAACCAGATTGCGCCGGCTTCTGTTGCGACATCCAGCGCATGACCGACTTCCTGTTCAGTGGTTTCACGAACATAGCCGACAATATCGGAAGGCGCCGCCGGGTTAATAACTGGTTTAGCGGCCGGTAACTCACCTTGATGGTGATAACTGCCGCCTAGTAGTGGTTCGCTATATCGTTCTTCGGTAGCAGAACTTAATAGCGCACTGGAAAGAGATGCCAGACGATGTTCATTGGCAAGATCCAGACCGGCTGAGTTTGCGCGGTCTTTGCCATATAGATTATGAGGCAGAGGAATTTTTGGGTGTGGAAGACCGATTTGACCTTCGGTTTCAGCCAGCTTCTGAACCTTTTTCACCGGATCGGCAACCAGTTCATCCAGTGGTAATGTGGTATCGGCGATACGGTTGACGAAGGAGGTGTTAGCGCCGTTTTCCAACAGACGACGGACTAGATAAGCCAATAGTGTTTCGTGAGTGCCTACTGGCGCATAAATACGGCATGGGCGGTTTAATTTACCGTCAGAGATTTTTCCGACCACTTGTTCATACAAGGGTTCTCCCATGCCATGCAGACACTGGAACTCATATTGACCAGGATAATAGTTTTGGCCTGCCATATGATAAACGGCAGCTAACGTGTGAGCGTTATGAGTAGCGAACTGAGGATAAACCAGATTGGGTACTGACAAGAGTTTGCGGGCGCAAGCCAGATAAGAGACATCAGTATAAACTTTACGGGTATAAACTGGATAACCTTCCAGCCCATCGATTTGAGCACGTTTAATTTCGCTATCCCAGTAAGCGCCTTTTACCAGTCGCACCATCAACCGACGGCGGCTGCGTTGTGCTAAGTCAATGACCGTATCGATAACAAAGGGACAGCGCTTTTGATAAGCCTGAATAACGAAACCAATGCCATTCCAGCCAGCCAATTGTGGTTCAAAACAGAGTTTTTCCAACAAATCGAGAGAAATTTCCAGACGATCGGCTTCTTCGGCATCAATATTAATACCAATATCATATTGGCGTGCCTGTAATGTCAGGGAAAGCAGGCGTGGATAGAGTTCGTTCATGACGCGTTCATATTGAGCACGGCTATAACGCGGGTGCAGCGCAGAAAGCTTAATAGAGATTCCAGGTCCTTCATAAATGCCGCGGCCGTTAGATGCTTTCCCGATAGCATGAATTGCTTGTTGGTAGGAAACCATATAATTCTGAGCGTCTTCCTCAGTTAAAGCGGCTTCACCTAACATGTCGTAGGAGTAACGGAACCCTTTTTCTTCCAGCTTACGTGCACTTGCCAGCGCTTGAGCGATGGTTTCTCCGGTAACAAACTGTTCACCCATCAGGCGCATTGCCATATCTACGCCTTTACGCACTAATGGTTCGCCGCTCTTACTGATAATGCGATTCAGCGAATTGGAGAGTTTGGCTTCGTTGTGGGTAGAAACCAGTTTGCCGGTAAACAGCAGCCCCCAGGTTGCCGCATTGACAAACATGGATGAACTTTGACCCAAATGGGAATGCCAGTTGCCGTTACTGATTTTGTCGCGGATTAGTGCGTCGCGAGTGGCTTTATCAGGGATACGGAGCAAGGCTTCCGCAAGACACATTAGCGCAACGCCTTCCTGAGATGAAAGTGAAAATTCCTGCAATAACCCTTGGACCAGACCTGAACGACCAATGCTGTTTTTCTGGTTACGCAATTTTTCTGCAATGCTGTAAGCCAGCCTATGAGTCGCTTGCGCCTGATCTTCTGGTAATTGCGCCTGTTGTAGCAGCATGGGAACCGCCTGTGTTTCTGGCAGGCGATAGGCAGCAGTAATTGCGGAACGTTTTACTGATTGAGGCAGGATATGTTCTGCGAAGTCGAGAAAAGGTTGATGAGAAGAATCTATTGCCGTTTCTTCTGCGATTATCTTCTCGTCTTTGATATCCTGATTAGCAGAGAGTTCAGCGATCTGTTCATCGTTTTCAAGACGTTCAAGATAATTAAAAATAGCTTGTTTGATTAGCCAATGTGGAGTGCGGTCAATCCGTTGTGCCGCAGCTTTAATGCGATCGCGCGTTGCTTCATCAAGCTTCACGCCCATTGTTGTACTACCCATCCTCGCTCCTTAATAGGTAAGGTTTATCTAAAATTGCATGATAATATCTGACATGTTGCAACTTTGTGCAACCTTATGAGAATTGCTTGTTTTATTTTTGTGAAATTAATCTAGTTATTATAATTAGGTGGATATATTTATTTTTGTGACTTTATTTGACTGACACACATTGGTTTAATATTTTGTGGCTAATATCGGGGTGTAACCCTGAAATGGTTAAAAAGTATAATTTTTAAAGCAAATAAATGTGATTCAGTAGACGTTTCTTGTAAAAAATAGCGTTAATTAGTTGTTAAATTACCTGATGCTAATCTAGGATTCACTGTAACTTTCTAATTGGTTACAAAAATAATTATTTCAATTTAGAATTATGGATCATTTTTAGGTGCAATCAGGTGCAACGTTCCTGAACCTGACAGGGAAAACTCTGTGTACCCAGGAGAACTGCGGATTTGCAAAACACAGATAACACTATGGAGAATTTGCATGACAGTAAATACACCAATGCTAATCACCTTTATTGTCTACATTACTGGTATGTTGTTGATAGGCTTTTTGGCTTATCGCTCAACCAAAAATTTTGATGATTATATTTTGGGAGGAAGGCGATTAGGTAGCGTGGTAACGGCTTTGTCTGCCGGTGCTTCGGATATGAGTGGCTGGTTATTAATGGGCTTACCTGGCGTAGTCTATTTCGCGGGGATTTCAGAAAGCTGGATAGCCATTGGCCTCTCTTTAGGCGCTTACCTGAACTGGAAATTAGTGGCAGGCAGGTTACGAATCCAGACCGAAGTCAATAATAATGCGTTAACATTGCCGGACTATTTCACCAGCCGTTTTGACGATAGCAGTAAAATCCTGCGTATTATTTCTGCATTGGTTATCTTGATCTTCTTTACTATCTATTGTGCTTCTGGCGTCGTTGCCGGAGGATTGTTATTTGAAAGTACGTTCGGTATCAGTTACCAGAAAGCCATGTGGCTCGGTGCGGCGGCAACGATTGCTTATACTTTCCTTGGCGGCTTTCTGGCGGTCAGTTGGACCGATACGGTTCAGGCTTCATTAATGATCTTTGCGCTTATCTTGACGCCGGTCATCGTTATTTTCTCTGTAGGCGGCATTGATACCTCTTTGGCGATGATAGAGGCAAAAAGCCCGGCTTATATGGACATGTTCAAAGGGTTGAACTTTATTGCCATTATCTCGCTGTTGGGTTGGGGATTAGGTTATTTTGGTCAGCCACATATTCTCGCGCGTTTTATGGCGGCAGATTCCCATCATACTATCCGTAAGGCTCGTCGTATCAGTATGACTTGGATGGTGTTATGTCTGGCAGGCACTATTGCTGTCGGTTTCTTCGGTATTGCCTATTTTGAAATGCATCCTGAACTGTCTGGCCCAGTCACAGCCAACCGTGAGCGTATCTTTATGGAATTGGCGGTTGTTCTGTTTAATCCGTGGATAGCGGGCATTTTACTCTCTGCTATTCTGGCCGCGGTGATGAGTACCTTAAGTTGTCAGTTGCTGGTGTGTGCGAGCGCTTTGACGGAAGATCTTTACAAACCCTTTATCCGTAAATCTGCCAGTCAGAAAGAGTTGGTGTGGGTAGGGCGTTTCATGGTGTTGCTGGTGGCGGTCATCGCGATGGTGATAGCAACCAATCCAGACAATAAAGTGTTGGCTCTGGTCAGTAATGCATGGGCTGGATTTGGCGCCGCGTTCGGCCCGGTGGTGCTGATTTCTGTTATCTGGAAACGTATGACACGTAATGGCGCATTAGCGGGGATGTTGGTAGGGGCCGTTACGGTATTGGTATGGATGAAGTACCAATGGTTTGCGTTGTATGAAATTATTCCTGGCTTTATCTTAGCTTCTATTGCGATTGTGGTTGTGAGTCTGTTGGGTAAAGCGCCGAGCAGCTCAGCGCAACAGCGTTTTATTGATGCTGAGGTGCAATATAAGACTAAATGAGTTGAAGTAAGGTAAATTGAAATAAAAGTAAAAAAGCGTGAAGGTGAAATACCTTCACCAGACCGTTAACAAACCTCGTTTAAAATAGCGAGGTTTGTTTTTTTCATCATGAGAAATTATTGGATGCCCGGTAACTTTAAGTCATTCATTAGGAGAATTATCGTCGGCCAATGTTTCATACTTTCACCTCTGGATATTCAGCAGTCAACAGAGATAAATAATCTTGATAAAGCACGTCATATAATGCGACTGTTTCGGGGATTGGAACGGTGCGGGTTTCTTCATCAAGATGAACAAAACGTTGGCAAAGGTGGGCGAGCCGCGCTTGTTTATCTTCCTTTTCTGTCAAGGAGTCACACCACATCGCTTGAATAGCAGCACCTAGGGCGGCGGTTTCTTGATTGGTGACGCAAATAACCGGCGTATTCATGATATCAGCCACAATTTGTCGCCATTTTTTGCTGCGAGCGCCACCGCCGGTCAAACGGATCTCATTAATTTCAATCCCTTGTTTGCGAAATAATTCAATACCAAAACGTAGCCCGTAGGTGGCGCTTTCAACTGTCGCCAAAATGAAATTTTGTTGATTCATATTGTTAATATCCAGGTTATGGATACTGGCTTTGGCGTGGGGAAGCGGCGGGACTCGTTCACCATTAAAAAATGGCAGCATCATCAAACCATTAGCACCGGGTTTGCTCTGGTTCAATGTGTCATTAAAAGCTTGAATATCCATATTAAACAGCTTTTGAATGGCGGTTGTCGCTGAAGTCACATTCATCGTGCAAATCAATGGTAGCCATCCATTATTAGAGGAGCAGAAACCTGCGATCATTTCAGAATCAGCGACAATTGGTTTGTCAGAGTAAGTGAATAGGGTGCCAGAAGTGCCTAAACTCATGGTCGTGATGCCGGGAACGATATTGCCTGTTCCAATTGCGGCCATCATATTATCACCCCCGCCAGACGCAACTTTGGTTGTTGGTGAAAGCCCTAATCTTCTTGCTATTTCGGGCTTTACTGTGCCAATACAAGTCTCAGCGGAAACCAATTCAGGCAGTGCATGCCAAAGACGGCCATCTGGATCAATTAATTGAGCAATTTGGTTATCCCAGTCGCGTTTACGAATATTCAGTAATCCGGTTCCTGAAGCATCACCATATTCGGCGACTAATCTGCCTGTTAGCCAATAATTGAGATAATCATGAGGTAATAAAACAGTGTTCAGTTTTTCCCATAATTCAGGATGATATTTTTTGAACCAAAGAATTTTAGATGCGGTATAACCTGTCTGCGGCATTAATCCGAGTTGTGTTAAAGCGGCTGGGATACCACCGAGTGCATCAATAATTTCCTGATTTTCAACCGCGGTTTCAGTGTCGCACCAGAGTTTTACCGGTGCTAAAACATGGCCTTCCGCATCCAGAGGAACAAAACCGTGTTGTTGACCTGATACGGCGAGAGCGACAATTTCTGTACCAGAAATTCCTGCTTGCTCAATCGCTTGAGAAAAGGCACTCTCCAATGCCTCTGTCCACCAGTGAGCCTGTTGTTCACGACGGCCGTTTGAGTCGCTAATTATTGGATGAGGCGAGCTGCCTTCCCCCAAAATATGCGCTTTTTGGCTATCGACAATAATGACTTTAGTACTTTGTGTACCACAATCGATACCAGCATAGAGCGCCATGCGTTACTCCATTTCCAACATAATTTTGATATCTGTCGGGCGACCCTCCGCGGCTCGTTCATAAGCCTGAACGCTGTCTTTAAATTTATAGGTTGCGGATAATAAGGGGGTTACCTTGAGCTTGCCGGAGCTAAGTAAACGGAGAGTACGAGGATACATATTTGCATAGCGGAAAATAGTTTTGAATGTGATCTCTTTAGCTTGAGCAGAGACAATATCAAATGGCGCCGGATCAATAGGCATACCGACCAGAACAGCTATTCCTCCTGGTGCAATGTGCTCTGAAATAGTGGCAATGACCGGTTTTGCGCCACTACATTCAAAGAGAATATTGACGCCATTACCATCGGTTAATGCGTTAACTGTCTCAGCAAGTACTTTGTTATTAACGGGGTGAAGACCCGGATACTGTTTTGCAATTTCTAGTTTTTCATCGAACACATCACAAATAATGACATCAGAACAACCACCGGCTAATGCAGCAAGTGCGGTAACCATTCCGATCGTGCCGGCGCCAACAACTAATGCGATATCTCCAGGTTTAATTTCTGCTTTTGTGGCTGCTTGCATACCGATAGATAATGGTTCCACCATTGCACCTTCGGCAAAACTGACATTATCAGGTAATTTGAACGTAAATGCCGCCGGGTGAATAACCCTTTCACGTAAGCAACCATCAATAGGGGGCGTCGCCCAGAAACGGATTTCTGGATCTAAGTTATAAATACCTGCCCGTGATTGTGGTGATTGCAGATTAGGAATGCCAGGTTCCATACAGACACGATCGCCGATTTTTAAGTGAGTCACATTTTTACCTACCGCTGTGATGACGCCTGATGCTTCGTGCCCGAGGATCATCGGTTTTTCGACAACAAATGGCCCAATGCGCCCGTATTGGTAATAATGTACATCGCTGCCGCAAATCCCCACCGAATGAATCTTTATCTCAACATCATTTTCACCCGCTATTTCGGAGGCTTCCCAGTCTTGAATTGAAATCTGACCTGCTTTTTCTAATACTAATGCTTTCATGATCTGCCCTCTTATTTTGATATTACCGATATCATTTATTTGGAGGGATATTAGATCGAAAATTATTATATTTATGTGATTTAAGTTAAGGTCTTATTAAATGGTGATGTTTTTGTGTCAATATTAAAAAGCGAATTATCCACTTGGTCACTATTTAAATATATATATTGACAATGTAATGATATCAATTTAAATAATAAGAATATAAGCATGAATAAACAACTTTATATTGAGAAAATAATAATTTTTTCAAAAGGCATATTCAATTCAAGAGTAAATTGCTTGGATATTGGAATTCGATATAAAGAATACTCATAGTTAATGGATGCTGTAGAAGAAACGTTCAGGTCAGCCATGAAGAGGCGGCAGAAAAAGACGAAGGAGAGAACAACCGATCCGGAAAGTGGGTTTATGCATCACACTAGTCAACCTTACCAGCCAGCGTCTGGCGCGTTAGCTCAGTCTCTTCGCCTTCGTATCATGTTAATCTTTCAGTTTTTTAGCGATCTTCGCTACATGCTCGCCTTGATAACGGGCGATCTTCAATTCATTTTCATTGGGGATGCGCGAACCATCACCGTCAGCAATAGTACTGGCGCCGTAGGGTGTTCCTCCCTGCATCTGCGAAATATCGCCAATTTCGGGAATACCATAACCAATTGGTACAATAATAAAGCCGTGGTGAGCGAGCGTTGTCCAGGTTGAAGTAATCGTCATCTCCTGACCACCGCCAACGCCTGTGGAAGTGAAGACGCTAGCGACTTTGCCGTACAGTTTACCTTCGACCCACAGGCCGCCGGTCTGATCTAGAAAGTTTCTCATTTGGCCGGCCATATTACCAAAGCGGGTTGGGGTGCCGATAATAATGGCATCATAGTCAACTAGCTCTTGTACGGATGCAATAGGAGCGGATTGATCTACTTTACCACCTGCTTTGGTAAATGCTTCTGGTGGAATGGTTTCTGGCACGCGTTTAATCGTGACTTCTACGTTAGCGACTTTTTTAGCGCCTTCTGCTACTGCCGATGCCAGCGCTTCAATATGACCGTACATGGAATAATAAAGTACAAGAATTTTAGTCATAGCACTTTCTCCTACAAGGTTAAAAAGTGGCTGCGAAGTTTACAATAATAGCAGCCTGTTATTTAAATTCATCAATACCCTTCATCTTTCAAGTTGCTTCTTTGTTGGCTGCACTCACTCACCCCGGTCACATAGTTTGCTATGCTCCCGGGGATTCGCTCCCTTGCCGTCGCGATCCATCTTGAAATCCATTGGGTAAATATTATTGATGGAATAAGGTGAAATGATCACGTTATGAAAATTTGCCTAATGCTTTTAATAAGGAATATTTTCTTAACCGGTAGAGTAAGTGTAGTGGGAATTTTTCAGCTTGCAGCAATAAAAAAGACCTGTGGAGTATTATTCCAACAGGTCATATAGATATTAAGGATTTGAATAAGTTAACTGTACAAACGTGTTCTACGTTTTTTTACAATTTGAAAACCGATAATTAAAACCATAAACCAGATAGGTGTGATGATTAATGCCTGACGGGTATCATCCCGTAAAGTGAGTAATATCAGAACAAATGCAAAAAATGCCAGACAGACCCATGACATGATAATACCCAATGGCATTTTATAGGTTGAAGCCTTATGTAATGCCGGACGACGTTTCCGGTAAACCAGATATGAGCATAGGATCATACTCCAGATAAACATAAACAGAATGGCTGAAACGGTGGTTACCAAGGTAAATACATGCATAACATCAGGAATTAAATAAATCAGCACCACACCACAGGATAAACATAAACAGGTGAAAATTAACCCCGATGCAGGTACGGAACGGCGTGAAAGGCGGCTGAATTGCTGTGGCGCATCGCCTTCTTTTGCTAACCCAAATAGCATACGGCTGGTGGAGAAAACACCGCTGTTGGCTGAAGAGGCGGCAGAGGTTAATACCACAAAGTTCACGATACTGGCGGCAGCGGGTAAACCGATGAGAACAAACAGCTCAACAAAAGGACTTTTGTCTGCAATGATTGAACGCCACGGTGTAACCGACATAATAATTATCAGCGCCAGCACGTAGAAGGTGATAATACGAATCGGAATGGCATTAATGGCTCTGGGAAGGGATTTCATTGGATCTTTAGTTTCTGCGGCGGCAGTACCCACTAATTCAATGCCCACAAAGGCGAATATGGCTATCTGAAATCCGGCGAAAAATCCGCTTAACCCTTTGGGAAAGAATCCACCATCATTCCATATATTTGCCAGTGAAGCGGTATGACCGGCTGGAGATTGAAAATGCATGCCAATCAGAATAGCACCTGTCGCGATTAAAGCGACAATAGCAACGATTTTTATCATGGCGAACCAGAATTCCATTTCTCCGAATAATTTCACTGTAGCCAGATTCAGGGAGAGCAATAGTGAAACGCAGAGTAGGGAAGTCAGCCATTGTGGAAAATCCGGTTGCCAATAGCCGATATAAGCAGTAATCGCGACCACATCGGCGATACCGGTAATAACCCAACAGAACCAGTAAGTCCAGCCGACGAAAAAACCCGCCCAGGGCCCGAGCAAATCGGCGGAAAAATCACTGAATGATTTATAATTCAGGTTCGAAAGCAATAGTTCACCCATTGCTCGCATCACGAAGAACAACATGAAACCGATAATCATATAAACGAATATGATCGATGGTCCGGCGAGAGAGATTGTTTTCCCTGATCCCATAAACAGGCCCGTGCCGATGGCGCCGCCGATAGCGATAAGTTGTATATGTCGGTTGGTTAGATTGCGTTGTAACTGCGTTTCCCCGGTTTTAGCGGAAAGTGAAGTGTGTATATTTTCTGCCATAGTATGTAGTATCCAATATTTTCTTCGGTAAATTGTTACGGCTCTTTAAGTGGCCTTATATATGATGATGTTTGCGAAAAATATTGTGACACAGATTACTATAGCAATAACAGCCTGATCTCACTTTAAAAACAAATTGGTTACAATTTAACTTGTTAATGCTGTTGGAATTGAGTATGAATTATTCGTTCAGAAAAAAATGGCTATAATATATTGACGACAGCTTTGTATAGGGGAATAATTACTCACATTGGGTTGTTAGCTCAGTCGGCAGAGCAGTTGACTCTTAATCAATTGGTCCGGGGTTCGAGTCCCCGACAACCCACCAATCAAATTAATGAGTTGTGAATATTTCACTGACAACTTATTTTTCTAGGTAACTTATTCGTGTGTCATAATCATATCGGGTCTGATTTAATATTTTTTACATGTTCTTAAAAGATGATGTAGTGATGCTGGGATAATTTATCAATGAGGACTATCTCCCAAGGAACTTAATGAATCATCTAGTACAAATAAATGAAATTGTTAAGGCCGGGTGTTATTCTGTTCCCGGCCTTTTTGGTAATTATAACGGTAGATTTGGCCAATCAATCTCTGGTATTTTTGAATTATCAATCCGATTTAGTATGACTCGGTATTTTTTCCAAGCCTGCAAAGTCATGCATTCCTTACCATCCAATAGCAAACCAAAAAACTCCAGCTGGTTGATCATTTGAAGCTTGATCAAGGGTTAATCTAAAAACCGCATTGCTAATAATGTTAAAGTATGCAGAAAGGGAACCTTTTTCAGATTTATAGTAATCAGGTGTTGCTACTCCTATAGCACAAGCATTAGGAAATGCGATAGGGAAGGAGTAACTAGCGGATGACTCACTAAGACTACTAGGCGTTCGTCCCCATTGATAAATCATCCCGGTATCACCACATTTCCACCAACCATTTGCAGCTCTTAAAGCTGTATTTTTACTGCCATAGCGATAATCAGATTCATCTTTAGTATACGACAGTCCTACAGGTTGATAATTACCACGTGGTTGATATTTCCCGTCTGATTCAGATTTATCATAACTCCCTACATCACTGGAGTTTATGCTAATGTCACTGGATAACACTTTTCCATTGATTTTACGAGTATTGGATACTTTACCATTAATATTTTCATTCAATGAGTTTATTATATTCTGAACAAGTTTTTGCGTAACAGCTAATGCGTCACTATTACCAACTACATTTGTAAGCTGAACAACGCCTTTTTGAGTTAATGAGGCATTTGGCGCTGCTGTTGTGATTTTTTGTTCTAACGCTTTATCTAATTGAGCAGTGATCTTAACTATATCTCCATCATCCAGAATATCATTGCCAGATTGTGTAGCGATAAAATCAGCTATAACAGATGATATAATTGACGACTGGCGTAAGACTTTATTTAATAAATCAATAGAAATAGTATTTGGTGGGAATCCTGTCTGTAAACTCTGGTTTTCTTCATACTTTTCTTGGTGAACTACATTAGCGTCATTACTAACAGAAAACGCCTTAAAATCATTTTTCTGGCTCATATATATTCCCTAAATAATGTTGATTTATAATCAGTATATTAAATTATTGTACAGATGATTACTTGTCATTTGTATCAACCATAGTCTAGTTCAGATAAAGAATAATGATATGTTTTTATTAGATCAGAAGATTAACTGTTTTTATATTGTTGGTGGAAATAAAAAATCAAAAGTATTGTAAATAAAAATATATTTAAATCATATATATTCAACGTTTGGAAATTGTTTTTCTTTCATCCCTTCAATTTCTTTCTATGATTTTTTATGATAATGCTTTCTAACTTGATTAAAATGACTAGTAGAAAAACATCTATACGTTATTGTATATTTTCTTTAATTTCTTATTGGTTTTATTTATTAATTGTTTGTGGTCCGTAATGGGAAAATCAAGCCGATTATCTTTAATCTTAGCTATTTATCGGTTATCTATAATAAAACCACCAAGGTTGTAAATACGATATTCAACCTTGGTGATGATACATTGATCATTAATTAAGTTAGAAACGATAGCCGACAGTTATATTAAAACCGTTAGTAGATAAGTGATCTTTCTCGTTTCCGTCTTTGATACTAAAACGGCTACCTTCATAACCGGCGGTAATGGAGGTATTGGTTGTCGGGTTGATAATAAAGCCCGCTCCCCAACCTAACGTGTTTTTGCTTACTGATTCCTTTTCGATATATCCGGTACGGTAATCGTCTGAAGGGCGATAGTGAGTGGAGGATTTTGCGTTAATCCTAGATAACCCCAGTTGACCGTATAAGCTAACATAATCATTAATCCTATAGGTTGGGCCCGCCATTAAGGAATAGTACTTAACATCACTTTTTGAGTGATAATTTTTTGTCGTCTCTTTATCATCTCCTTTAGCAAAGGTAAATGATGATAATAGCCCCCATTGATCATCAAGCTCATATCGGTAACTCAACGTTGCACCATTTAGTGCACTTACATCTTGTGGTTTCACGTAGGCGTATCCGATAGAAGCTGTATTTTGTTCAGCTTGGGCAGGTAAAGTTATCGCGGATACAGAAAAAATCACTCCACAGCTTAATAACAATTTTTGCATTTCATTACACTCTATATACTTCATACTTCTGAAATAAACGACTTTATACCCGTCTCTATAGGGTATATAACTCATTTAAACGATTTGCTTACTAGCAGTTGTGATGAATATCATAACTTACATTGTTAGTATATATTTTTTGATTAAATTTAGATGTTATTTTCAAATCATTACATTATTGCTGATTTTTTAAGGATAGAAATAGTGATAATAAAATTCCAGTAAAAATGTGAAAATAATAAATGGCTATTGCAGTCGATAGATATTATCTCTATGGTTGCAATACTTATTCATTACCAAGGGGTTAAGATTAATTTAATAAGGCTGGGCTTTTATAGAAGGTGGGGTTCAGACTTTTCCGGGGGCGTTAGGGGAGTTATCGATAATTTTGACTGAATTGCAAGTACGGTAGAGTCCGGCGTAAAATTTCTGTGGCGATTTACTATCGCCACTTAAAGCTCATTATCACCACTTAAAACAAGGCAGGTTTGTTATATCCGTTAATAGTTGGCTATATTTTTATTCATCTATAGTTGATTTTAGCCATTGGATAAAGGCATTGACTTTCTCATTCTGTTGTTGAGGTAGGGTACAGGTATAGTAATATTGTTTACATAATACTTCTGTGTTGGGGAAGGGGGCGACTAATTCATTGTTTTCAATTTTTTCCCAAATCATATTTTTTCTGCCCATTGCAACACCGGCGTGGTGTATTGCGGCAACGGCGGCTAAATCGGAGCGATCAAAGACAATACATTTATGTGATGGGTCCAGCGTAACGTTAAAGTGTTCTGCCCATGTATTCCACTCTTTGGTATCGGAGTCATAGCTCCATGCTTGTTTATCGTGTAATAGTGTGCAGTATTGTAGATTATCGATATTTCCCATTAGGTTATGTTTTTCAGCATATTGCGGGCTACAGACCGGGGTAATATATTCGCTCATCAGATATTGATGTGATAACTCGTTGGACATAATATCATCAAAATAAATCGCAAGATCGATACCATAACCGCGAAAATTCACATTTTCGTTACCCACTAAGATGTTCAGGTTGATGGATGGATATAGCTGATTAAAATCAGCCAATTTAGGCACTAGCCAGCATTGAGTAAAGGTCGGGCGGGAGTAAATAGTCAGATTACCCGATAACTCCTGATTTTTTATTTCCAGAATTTCCTGATTGAGATGTTCCAGCGTCGATTTTATTGTCCAAAATAAACGCTTTCCTTCACAAGTTAATTCAATTTTTCTGTGAAAACGTTGGAAGAGTTTGAATCCCAACTCTTGTTCCAGAGAACTGATTCGATGGCTGACCGCACTGGCGCTGATAGCTAATTCGTCAGCGGCCAGAACAAAAGAGCAGTGGCGGGCGGCTATCTCAAATGTATGCAGTTTTGATAACTGGCTTCCATTGAGTAACTTATTTACAACCATGAAATTATCATCTGTGTACATATTTATCGTGTTTCTAGTTCATCGACGACGGATAATGCAACCGTATCATTAAGGCGGTGTGTTTCAGATAGTTTTAGTGATTTAAATCGCAAATAAAGTGAAAATTTTGATCAGTATCACTGAATTGGCTCAATCTGGTTCATGCATGGCTATGTATTAATCATTTGTCAAAAATTGAATATTCATATTCAATAATGAAAATTCGCATGACGAACAGAGGCTGACTGTGGGGAATGATTAAGTGGATTCACAACCTTGGGTGATTGGTACGTTACTTACAAGTATTGTGTTAATCGTATTTACGATAATTAAATTAAAAATTCACCCTTTTCTCGCGCTATTGTTAGCCAGTTTTTATGTCGGTGTTTTAATGGGAATGAACCCTGTTGAAATGGTGAACGCCATTCAAGGGGGAGTTGGAGATACGTTAGGCTTTTTGGCCGTAGTGATTGGTTTGGGAACCATTCTTGGTAAGATGATGGAGATATCCGGCGCGGCAGAGCGTATTGGTATCACATTGCAAAAATGCCGATGGTTGTCACCTGACATCGTTATGGTGCTAATTGGTCTGGTTTGTGGTATTACGCTGTTTGTCGAAGTAGGGGTGGTATTGTTAATTCCACTGGCATTTTCTATTGCCAGGAAAACCAATACGTCACTGCTGAAATTAGCGATTCCATTATGTACAGCGTTGATGGTGGTTCACTGTATTGTTCCTCCACACCCGGCTGCATTATTTGTGACGAATAAACTGGGCGCGGATGTTGGTTCGGTGATTGTTTATGGGTTGGTAGTTGGTCTATTTGCAGCTTTGGTAGGTGGTCCACTATTTCAGAAGCTTCTCGGTAGCCGTCTGCCTTTTAAATCGGTTCCGGCGGAGTTTTCTGGAATTGCAGTTCGTAGAGAAGAGAATTTACCCTCTTTAGGCATGACATTGTTTACGGTGTTATTGCCAATTGGGTTGATGTTGATTAAAACGATTGCTGAATTAAATATAGAAAAAGGCACCACGTTTTATGCGGTGCTGGAATTTATTGGTAATCCTATTACAGCTATGTTCATTGCCGCGTTTGTTGCCTATTACACCTTGGGCATCAAGCAAAATATGGGAATGAGTACACTGTTGACAAAAACAGAAGATTGTTTCTCCTCTATCGCCAATATCTTATTAATTATAGGCGCGGGTGGAGCATTTAATAGTGTTTTAAAAGTAAGCGGTCTTAGTGATGCCTTGGCTGTTATTTTGTCGAGTCTGGATATGCATCCAATTTTTTTGTCTTGGTTGGTTGCTATTATTTTGCATGCGGCGGTTGGTTCAGCAACAGTCGCAATGATGGGCGCAACAGCGATTGTTTCGCCTATGTTGCCGTTATATCCAGATATTAGTCCTGAAATCATTACATTGGCAATTGGTTCTGGTGCTATCGGCTGTACTATTGTGACTGATTCACTGTTTTGGTTGGTTAAGCAATATTGCGGAGCAACGCTCTGTGAAACTTTTAAGTACTACACAACTGCAACGTTTATTGCGTCTGTAGTTGCGTTGGTTGGGACGTTTCTTCTTTCTACTATTGTGTAAATAGAAAGAAGTAACAGCTCAACTTGAAAAATAAGAATAAGACGTGCGAAGTGTCAATACCAGGGAAGCCTGTAAAACAGGCAGCTTTTATAGCTAAAATAATAAACAAAATGAACATTAACGTAGTAATTAAAATAAGGGGAAGATAAAAAATAAATAAAGTATGATGTGCTGATATATTGTAGGAAGCTGTAGTAAACATAACATATTGAATATAAGAAAAATTTTAATAATCAAGCAAGTAAGAGTTGTTTTATATACCAGGGAAACACTTATCTTGGGTTAATACATACATGAAAAGTACTGAAATTCAGCAATTACTAAATGAATATCCGTTAGTAAAAAATTTAATGGAATTAGAGGAAATCTTTTGGTTTAACCCTTGTAACACCACCTTTAAAGAGGGATTGCCTTTTGTCGGTTTGGACGCTGATGATGTCAGGGATGCTAAAGCACGCCTGGATCGTTTTGCGCCTTATTTATGTAAAGCTTTCCCGGAAACAGCCGTCACACATGGCATTATTGAATCAGAAATAGTGGCTATTCCTACGATGCAGAAAACACTGGGACAATATTATGGTGTGAGTATCACAGGAAGAATTTTGCTTAAAAAAGACAGCCATTTGCCAATTTCAGGTTCGATTAAAGCCCGTGGTGGAATTTATGAAGTGTTAGCTCACGCGGAAAAATTGGCATTACAGGCGGGGTTGCTTTCTAAAAACGATGATTACAGCAAACTATTCTCGGAAGAATTTAAACGGTTCTTTAATCAATACAGCATTGCTGTAGGTTCTACCGGCAATTTGGGGCTGTCCATTGGTATTGTCAGTGCGAAGCTGGGTTTTAATGTCAGTGTGCATATGTCTGCCGATGCTCGTGAATGGAAGAAGCAAAAGCTACGTTCGCATGGGGTCAATGTCGTGGAACACGAACTGGATTATGGGGTAGCTGTAGCCAGAGGGCGTAAAGAAGCCGAATCTGATCCGAACTGTTTCTTTATCGACGACGAAAATTCCCAAACGTTGTTTCTGGGATATTCTGTCGTAGGTGGACGGGTAAAGGCGCAGTTTGAGCAGATGAATATTGTGGTTGATGAAGATCATCCATTATTCGTTTATTTGCCGTGCGGCGTTGGTGGTGGTCCCGGTGGTGTTGCATTTGGACTGAAATTGGCTTTTGGTGATCATGTGCACTGTATTTTTGCTGAACCTACCCATTCTCCCAGTATGTTATTGGGGGTATATACTGGTTTGCATGACAATATTTGTGTACAGGACATCGGTATCGACAATATCACTGTTGCTGATGGTCTTGCGGTAGGCAGGGCTTCTGGCTTTGTTGGGCGTGCGATGGAACGTTTGCTGGATGGATTTTATACTATTCAAGATCAGGAAATGTATAATCTGTTGGGGTTACTGAATCGTGATGAGGGTATCCGGTTGGAGCCGTCGGCATTAGCTGGTATGGCGGGTCCCGCTCGTGTGAGTGGAAACCGTGATTATCTGAATAACAAAAACCTTTCAGTAGAACAGATGAGGCAGGCTACACATCTGGTTTGGGCAACCGGCGGCGGTATGGTGCCCGATGATGAAATGACAAAGTATTTAGCGACAGCCAAAATCTGATCATAAATAATTTAATGGGCTGCAAACCCGGATTATTTGAAAAAGTCATCCTCTTAATGCTTTTCAAGTTATATTCCCGCCAGCAGTTGGCGGGAATATATCAGCACACTGGCTGCTTACATCAAACATTTTTGTAATTAAATGAATGTGTTCTTGAATATTTCCACAATGGTTCCCAGTAGGATTCGATGAAAGTTTTTACTGCATCTTCTCCCTCAATAAGATAGTTGAACTCTGAAAGATATCCCGGGTAGAGATTATCAGAACCAACCACGTAGAGTTCATCGTCAATTATTGTTACTTTTGCATGATTCCCAGGAGCAGGGGCAACTTTGGGATATACCGGACCACTTGCTTTAATTAAGGACCGGAATGGGCGTCCTATAGAACCTACCTGTGGAGGTCTTTCAGCAAGAGGCGGTTCTTTTAGCGTAGCAGTATAAGAATTTTCATCCGGGGTTGGCCATTTGTATGTAGTACCTTCAATCGAAAGTTCTTCAGGTACTTTGTCTGTAAAGAAAAAAGGGGCAATCTCTATTCTTTTCAGTGCGGCTAGCCTGATTCCATCCGGATCTTCCAGCTTCTCATCGGTGTGCTCATCATGTGTCAAATAGTATTTAAATATTTCAAACGTTCTTTTGGCTCCAGAACCAAAAGAATATTGATCACCAGCGGCACCGGCGGCTGCATCAAGTGGCGATACAACAACTTGAACTTCCAGCTCGGGGTTGGCAAGTAATGCTTCGATCAACCATCGGCACACATGATGATCTCGCCACTGTTTTTTCCATGCACTGACAAGATCCTGCTGGGACATGCGAATTTTCTTCTTTGCATTCTTTATTATAAACTCTTTCATTATTTCAGAGCCTTTTTTATAATCTGTTCGCATATCAGGCCCAGACCAATATTTACCTACGGATAATATCCTGCTTGCTTTCTTATATTCTGGGTCCTTAGGTGGATTTTTTAGGCATTCTTCTTTTTTTCTGTCTATATATTTAGTAATGTGCTCTTTTTTTAATGGATCTTTTGGCTTTCCCACAATACCATTTGCATTAACCCATTTATTTTCATCTATATCAAAGAATTCTTTAGTTAGAAGGTCTGTATCAGACTCCCACATGTTATTTAAAAATAATTGTGAGCTTAATGATGCCGTTCCTATAACTTTAACAGAGACATCATGAACTGGAGGGTAATTTTTAAAGAGATCCATATTTAAATTATGGCCCCCGACAAATGACTCAATTCCATCAACTGCGATAATTTTTGTATGATTCCATGTCATTCTGGTGTCATCTTCTGGAAACATTTCCTCTGGCAGCACCTTCTTCTGTAATGATACTTTAAGCCCATCTACTATTCTGAAAAACCGACCAATCCATATTTCAGGTATACACTCCCAATGCTTTCTCCTTTCCTGAATTAATTGAATAATATCACTTTTCAATGCCAGATATTCAGGGGTGCCTTCGAAGTATGAATTCACACCGTTTAACAAAGATGTCGGTGTTTGAGCGAATAAGAACCTTATCTGAGTTCTGTCCTTCCTGTTTATTTTTTTGGTAAATGCGCGATCAATAGCTGATAGGATAACTTTTCTCCACTCTGCATCCGGGGCATTTAAGGAGGAAATATCACAGCGATAACGCATTTTTTCCAGAATACTTACAATAGCATCCTCAAATTCCGCTTCCCTTTTAATAGCTTGTGGCATTATCTCTTTTCCAAAAGGAAATCCCCATATTTTGGGAGTATCAAATATTTTTACATAGTTAATTTCACTTGTTTTATGAAAGTAACCGTCCAGTTTTTTTTGTAAACCATCCAATAAATTCATATATGTATCCTCCGGCAACAATTTTTTTACATATCAACCAACAGCCTGCCAGCATCAGACAAACCATTTATAATCATAACTAATTTTTGATAGGAGGAGGCTAAAAAAGATAAAACTGGGATCACGTATTTTCAAATTAGGTTATTGCGTCTATTCATTAAAGGATGTTTATCATGGGAATAGACATATCGAAATCAATGATTGCATAGTGCGATAAAATGTTGCATTTCATACAAATGCGTTTTATATCGCATGTAGTACAAAATCTCAGAGGGGCAAATTAAACTATGGCTATCAGTATAAGTTTGGATGATGATTTCGTGAATGATGTAAAAATTCATGCAGAAGCTTCAAGCAGAAGTGTACCTAAGCAAATTGAGCATTGGGCTAAAATTGGTCGCATTGCGGAGAATAACCCTGATTTGCCGTACTCTTTTATCCTTGATTCTTTGCTGGCAAAAAGAAAACTCATTGGATAGAGGCTCTATCTATTAAAGAGCGTTTCAAGGCTGCGTATTGCGTGGCCTTTTTTATGCCACTCATTTATTAACTCAAATCAAAGGCTATAAGCAGCTTATATCATGCTCAAGCAAAGTCATTGTTGTGTCATAACATTATTATCTTGCAAATATTCTAATATCTGACATTTTTATTCTGTTGTATTATGTAACTGTGTAAGTTACATTAATTCATGTCAGAGAAGCAACTTACTACTAAAGACTCGGGAACAGAATCAAGAGAAACAGAATCAAGAGAAATAGTTCACACTCCCTAATTAACGCTGTTTGTTTCTGGTATGACCTGGCTATGCATCTATTGATGATTTGCAACGAAGTACATTTATTAATCTATATGAGAGAAAAGATATGCCTACACTTTTTGACCCAATTCGCATCGGTGATCTCGACTTGCCAAATCGCATCATTATGGCTCCTTTGACACGTAACCGTGCGGAAGGAGAGAGACGTGTCCCTAATGCGCTGATGGCGGAATACTATGCTCAACGCGCTTCCGCTGGTTTGATTATCAGTGAAGCGACCTCAGTAACTCCGCAGGGAGTTGGCTACGAGGATACGCCGGGTATTTGGTCGGATGAACAAGTTGCTGGTTGGCGGTTGGTCACGGATGCCGTGCATGCTGCCGGTGGGCGTATTTTTATACAGCTTTGGCATGTGGGGCGGATATCGGACCCTATTTTCCTTAATGGAGAACGGCCGGTGGCGCCAAGTGCAATTGCGGCTGATGGTCATGTTAGTTTATTACGCCCAAAACGTCCTTTCGTAGTTCCACGGGCGCTTGAGTCTGAGGAAATTCCCGGTATTGTCGAAGCATTTAGGCGCGGAGCGGAAAATGCGAAAACGGCAGGGTTTGATGGAGTAGAAATACATGGCGCCAATGGATATTTGCTCGATCAATTCTTGCAAGATAATGCTAATCTGCGCACAGATCAGTACGGAGGTTCAGTCGAAAATCGGGCGCGATTACTGCTGGAAGTGACAGACGTTTGTATTTCGGTTTGGGGATCATCACGTGTTGGTATGCATTTATCCCCACGTGGCGGCTACTACTCTATGGCGGATTCTAATCCTGTGGCGACGTTTGGATATGTAGCACGTGAACTTGGTAAACGAGGTATTGCTTTTATCTTCTCACGTGATGCTGTGGTTGATGGTGACTTAAGTAAGGTGATAAAAGAAGCTTTTGGGTCAACCTATATTGCTAACGAGGAACTTACTAAAGAAAGTGCCGAGCAAGTTCTTGCTGACGGTCGGGCTGATGCAGTGGCTTTTGGTCAATTATTCATCGCCAATCCAGACTTACCTCACCGGTTTTTAATTGAAGCGCCATTTAATGAACAAAAACCGGAAACTTTTATGGTTCCTGGCGCTATAGGCTATACTGATTATCCAGCGCTTACCTAGGTAAGGGGATATCTTACCCGCAATGGATAGCCTAACATGAAAGATGTTCGAATTGTTTTCCGGGGATGTTAATTTAAAGTTCTCATGGCGCTTTTTGGTTGAACGTCCCAAGATATCCGGCCGGCTCATTTTATAAGAGCCGGTCATATTTCATTGCAGGATAGTTTGAAGGAGAATGATAATGTCAGATTCATTAAATGTATCTATTGTTCGCCGTTTTTATGACTCTATGGGTGATATTGATGTCCTTCGCCAGATCATGGCAAGTGATGTTATTTGGGATATTACCGAAGGTTCCCGATATGGTGGGATTTATGAAGGAATCGAAGATATACTCAATAATTTCTTTGTGCCATTTTTAAATGATATTGATGATTTTGTTGTGGACGGTTCTGAATATTTTGAATCAGATGATCATGTCATTGTTCTGGGGAATTATTTGGGGCGAGTGAAGAGTGGTAAGCGGTTCATTGCTCGTTTCGTTCATATATGGACAGTGCGGGATGGACGGTTAGCTAAATTACAACAAACTGCCGATACGCTTAAAATTGAACGTGCTCATGCAGATTATTCTATTCGGTAACGTCGGTTGCCATGCTTGTAATATTAACTGAGCCGAACAATGGCATACGGCGGCAAAACGGGAGGAGTAGGAATGTTAATCAGGCAAGTTAACATTCTGAATTTCATTTCTTGTTATGTGACGAAATTAGTGACATACTACGCGGCCTTTTTGTTCATATTTTGCTATTCTTCCGTAACATCCTTAAGGTATACAGGATTTTCCAGTGCCAACATCTACCCGTTTTGCTGTTGCTATTCATATTCTCACCGATATCGCTCTTCACCACGGACAAGCTGTGCGTTCTGAGGATATCGCAAAAAGTGTGAATACTAACCCGACTGTTGTTCGTCGGCTCTTAGGCGCCCTTGCGGAGGCTGGTCTGACTTATTCGCAAATGGGGCAGGGCGGTGGAGCGTTACTCGCCCGGCCGTCGAAGCAAATCTCATTGTTAGATATTTATCGCGCAGTTGAAGATCCTCAGTACTTTACCTTGCACCGTTCTAAACCTAATCCCAAGTGTTATATTGGGCACAATATCACGCCAGTATTAGAAGATGAATTTTCGCGTGTTACCTGTGTGCTAGAAACCGCTTTAGCTGAAACAACGGTGGCTGACATAGTAAATAAGGTCGAGGATTGCGCGGGTTTTCCTTTCACCTCGCATGACCTATGCCAGCAGGTAAAATAGTTACCACGGTTACAGGCTTTAATCACAATGGATGTCTCATTATGGCGTTATCATTTTGTTAAGCGCTTTTTGTTAAGCACTTTGCCTAGGCTCGAACTTATACGAAAATAGGTGATATTGGTTGTTTTGATGTTTTGCTTCATCTTCACTTTGTTGATTGAGCAGTTTTATCAGTAATTTTCCGGTGTCCCTGCCTATTTGGGGATAATCAATGCGAACTGATGTTAGTGTTGGTTGTGTGTGGTCACAGTTATCTGAACCTTCCAGACAAGCAACAGCTAAATCAGCGGGTATTTTAAGTAGACGCCGTTGACATTCAAATATGACGCCTAAAGCAATCACTTCATGACTGCAAATCACACCTTCCAGTTCAGGTTGACGTAATAACATCTCAGTAACTGCCTGGCGGCCAAATTGCATGCTAGCCGTATCCGAGGTAGTGATATTTTGGTCAGCATTCTGATAGTGATGCAGCATGGCTTTATGCCAGCCATTAATTTGCTGATTGCGTAAACGGTTGTCCATTTGGGCGCCAATATAACCGATATGCTTGCGGCCATTATTTAACATATGTTCAGTCAACGTATAGGCGGCCGCGGAAAAATCGGTTTCTATATTAATTGCTGTTTGTTGTTGATGAGAGCCTGCAACATTAATAATGGGAATATTGATATGAGAAATATTGCTGTAGGTTTTATCTGCCAATTGCGAACTGAAAATCACCAGTGCTGCTGCATTGCTTTGCAGTAGTGTCATGATAATTTCGGCTTCTTTATTATGGTCATATTCATGACATCCAAGCAAAACTTGAAAAGCATGTTTATTTAGCACTTGTTGCAGTGACTGTATAAATGTAGCGCTGGCTTTATCTGTCAGTGAGGGCACAAGCACCGCGATAATATTACTTTGGCCTGAAGCAAGTACGCCGGCAGCGCCATTTGGAATATATCCCAATTCCTGTATGGCTTGTTCAATTTTTTCTCGTAATTTATCCGATACCATTTCTGGTGTTCTCAATGCGCGTGAAACTGTCATTGAACCGACACCGGCATACTTAGCAACATCTTGTAATGTTACTCGCCCTGTATTACGGCGTTTTCGTGTCTTTTTCATCAAAATATTTTTCTGTTTTTTTAATTAACGGCTATGAATTTGACGATGGGATTCTACCTGATCTCAGGCAATTCGTGGGAAAAAACCATGAATGTACTTTCGCTTTTTGGTGAATTAATCAGATAACAAATGATAGCGCTATCACAATAATGAATTACGATCATAGATAGCGCTATCATTTGTGACTAATATCACTAGCAGAAGACAGAAGACAGAAGACAGAAGACAGAAGACAGAAGACAGAGAGTAGGTAGAGCGGGATGAGGTTTTAGTTAGGGGGAATTGATGCTAAAGAGGTTACTCACCCAAGATGTGATCCAAGTGATACCGGATATTGAAAATTGGCGCGAAGCAATCATGGTTGCTTGTCAGCCTTTGGTGGAAAATGGCGCTATTTCTTCCCGTTATATTGATGCTATTTATCGCTCGCATGAGGCAATTGGTCCCTATTATGTTGTCGGCCCGGGAATTGCTATGCCACATGCTAGACCTGAGGAAGGGGTCAATAAATTAGCTTTAGCGTTAACCGTGATTAGTAATGGAGTGGGGTTTGGGTCTGCGGAAAATGACCCGATCAAATTGTTAATTGTCTTAGCAGCAACTGACAGTAATAGTCATATTGAAGTGATCGCCCAGCTTGCTGAGCTATTTGATAATCAACAAGATGTTGGATTGCTGATGAATGCCAAAAGTAAAGAAGAGATTCTTGCCGTGATTAACCAGTATTAAATCGTTATTTTTTGCTATGGGGAAACAGTATGAAAATCACCGTCGTTTGCGGACATGGGTTAGGTACCAGTTTGATGATGGAAATGAGTATCAAAAGTATTCTGAGAGAGATGGGAATCGATGCCTGTGTTGATCATGTCGATCTGGGGTCAGCAAAAGCAACTCAAAGCGATATTTTTGTCGGTACTAAAGATATTACGGAACAGCTAATTGTTCAGGCCGTCGATGGCAAAATTGTCGTGCTGGACAATATGGTGGATAAATCGGCAATGAAAGTACGTTTGTCCGCGGCCTTAGCAGAACTTGGCGCACTATAACCGGGAGGACGTCATGGAATTTTTCCATTTTCTGATGAGTGTCCTATCAGAACCTGCGATTTTGGTCGGTCTTATCGCGCTTATTGGTTTGATCATGCAAAGGAAACCGGTGACTGAATGTATCAAAGGCACTGTAAAAACCATTATGGGGTTTGTGATCTTGGGAGCGGGGGCTGGATTAGTCGTCTCTTCGCTGGGGGATTTTGCTGAAATTTTCCGACACGCTTTTGGTATTCAGGGGGTAGTACCAAACAACGAAGCAATTGTTTCCATTGCGCAGAAAAGTTTTGGTAAAGAAATGGCAATGATCATGTTCTTTGCTATGGTGATTAATATTTTAATTGCACGTTTTACCCCGTGGAAATTTATCTTTCTGACCGGGCACCACACATTATTTATGTCCATGATGGTCGCGGTGATTTTGGCGACAGCAGGGATTAAAGGCACGATGCTAGTGGCTATTGGTTCTGTGGTTGTCGGCGTTGCTATGGTTTTCTTTCCGGCGATTGTTCATCCATATATGAAGAAAGTAACAGGTTCTGACGACGTTGCCATTGGGCATTTTTCCACGCTTTCCTATGTTCTATCTGGTTTTATTGGCAGCAAACTGGGAAATAAAGCGTATTCAACAGAAGAGATGAATGTTCCGAAAAGTTTGCTGTTTCTGCGTGATACACCAGTTGCCATCTCTTTTACGATGGCGATTATTTTCATGATCAGTTGCTTATTCGCTGGTGGTGATTTTGTGAGAGAAGTCAGTGGTGGGAAAAATGGATTTATGTTCTCGCTAATGCAATCTATTACCTTTGCCGCTGGTGTATACATTATTCTGCAAGGTGTGAGAATGGTCATTGCAGAAATCGTTCCCGCGTTTAAAGGAATTTCTGACAAACTGGTACCAAATGCTAAACCAGCATTAGATTGCCCGGTTGTCTTCCCTTACGCGCCTAATGCAGTATTGGTAGGGTTCTTGAGCAGTTTTGTGGCTGGTGTTATCGGTATGTTTATACTGTATGCACTAGGTATGACGGTCATTATTCCTGGCGTAGTGCCACACTTCTTTGTTGGTGCGGCGGCTGGAGTTTTTGGTAATGCGACAGGGGGACGTAGAGGCGCTATTCTCGGGGCTTTTGCTCAGGGATTTCTGATCACCTTCTTACCCGTGTTCCTGTTACCGGTTTTGGGGGATATCGGTATTGCCAACACGACATTCAGTGATGCTGACTTTGGCGCATTAGGCATTCTGTTAGGTATTATTGTTCGTTGATTGTGGAGTATCTGGATCTTGGCATTGAAACAGGGTTATAAACACCCTGTCTCTTGCCAAAATGTTGATGTAAACCATTTGACCATGATAAGGCATCGATCAATGCTCATGAGAATTTCTTGGTTTCATCGTTTTTATATAAAGTCTTCAACAGAAATAAGAAAGTAAATTTTCAAAAAAATGATTATTTAGTCACGTTTTTAGCCCTTTATTTTAATTTGTCAAATTGTTATCCATATATTAGTTAAGGGAATTTAAGCAAAATCCAGGTTAATTAAACAGGTTAGAGCGAAATATGTAGCAACGAAATCGATTATTTATAGCAAAATATGGCCTATGGATTGAAGGTATTTGGGAGGAATATAAAGATCATAATTATTCTCTTTGCAAAGTATTCTTAGTTCAATTGCTGAGTTAACTGATAGTTTATCATAGATACTTTCGAAATATTTTTCCACAGTGCGATATGAAATTTTCATTTCGTCAGCGATATGTTTATTGCTAACGCCACGGCAGAATAGAAAAATGATTATCCATTCTTTCTCTTTTAATATATCGTTAGGTTGCTGAAATCGTATTGATATAGCAATATTGTTTTCCATATAATGAGATACGGTAAAATTATGTATTTCTCTGGCATGAGAAATTATGCCAATGCACTGCTTATTTTCATCCATTAATGGATATTTATCACAGAAATAGGATGTAGCTTGCTCATTTTTGAATTGAGGGAAAGTGCTAAGAGATGATAGTCGTTGCATACCCTGCAATACCTTCTGATCATGTTCCTCAAAAAGATGAGCAAATTGATTAACGGGTGAAGGTAATTCTTTATCGGTATACCCAATAACATCAAAATTTTCGGGTAGCTTATTAGCTTTAATAAACATTTTATTTGCATAAATAAAGTGGAACTCCTTATCTTTTACAAACCACGGTTCTGAGCTTTTATCCCACATATTAGTTAATTGAGGAGTAATAAAAGGGACTTTTTTACATCCTGATTGACTCATATTTGACCTTTATAACATTATTACCTTATAAAAAAATTTGAATAAATAGACGATATTTATAAGTAAGA
This sequence comes from Photorhabdus namnaonensis, assembly GCF_001684335.1. Lineage (GTDB taxonomy): Bacteria > Pseudomonadota > Gammaproteobacteria > Enterobacterales > Enterobacteriaceae > Photorhabdus > Photorhabdus namnaonensis. Next base: position 72,516 of record NZ_LOIC01000020.1, on the reverse strand, counting down.
CAATAAGAACCTTTTTGGCGCATAGAGATCAAAACTATTTAGTCGACAATATTCCTCCAGTTGTGAGTTTGAGCTAACTTTCAATTTATTATAAATCTTTCTTATATATTCCTCTATGGTTTTATCTGAGATTTTGAGTAATTGACAGATTTGTGTCCTATTATACTTTTGTAGAAAAAGAAAAACAATTTCCCATTCCTGTTCAGTAAGGAGATGAGTTGGTGATTGAAACCTAACAGAAGCAGGCAGTTTACTATGAAATAGCCGAGTCAATGAATTATCCTGAACTTTCCAGGCATGGAGAAGAATACCGATACATTCATCTTTATCATCATAGAATGGAAATTTTTCTTGGAAATAAGATGATAAAACTTTATCTCGGCCAAATACATGTGTCTCTAATGATAAAAAGCTATCTCTATTTCTTATTACCTGAAAATCCTGTGTAATAAAATCCTTGGCAAATTCATTACCTTTCCAAGGGATATCACTATCGTATTTACCTTCATAATCATAGTTGGCATTTATATTTTGGAGTTTAATTAATGCATCATTACCATAGAGAAAGCAGGAAGATTTATCTTTTATCCCCCACGGCTCGTTGCTTACTTCCAGGGTATTGATCATTTGTAGCGAAGTAGTGGAATTTTTTCTAGTCATATTCATGTAATATTTTGATTTAGGAAAACATCATGCTTTCTTGTTGCAAAAATTTCTCTGATGCGTTGAGCTTAAAGTCATTGAGACAACGATATCCCTCTAGTTTTTGGATAGTGTATTTTTGTAAAAATAGGAAAGTAATCGTATGCTTAACTTGAGGAAAAAGTTCATATGGTGTTTGGCACATAACGGATGCTAGTAATTTTCCATAAAACAGATAAGTTAGAGAAAAAAAATTTTCTTTATTTACATGAACGAGAGTATCAATACAGCGCTGTAAATCCTCATGTACTGTAATAGGTGCAGGTAATTCATTTGCTGAAAGTTCGGTAATATCAGAATTTTCAAATAAGTTGCATTGTTGGCAAAAAAACGAATTGGTATAAATAAATTTTGACTGGCAATGTTTAGCTCCCCAAAGATTATAGTTTTTTTCTCTCAGGTAAACTAATTGCGGAGTGATATTATTTTGTTTGTTTTTTATATTTAACATGACAACTCCTTAATGAGTATTTTAATCATTATCTGAAGAGTTTTTCTATTGATTCCATTTAAAATAACCTGATTATATAACAGATTGCAATAATTAATTCGTATAAAGATAAAATTTATCGATTTTTACCTAAATCCGTTAATCAAATAGTTTATTATTTTATGTAAAAATACCTCTATATGAGAATATATAAACATCAGTATTGTTTAGCGATAAAATTATTTAAATCGTTTTATGGCGGTTTGATTTAATAGTTAACATCTCTTCCTGTATTTTTATTTTCCCTGGCTGTCGAAATCATATTGTATGGTTTTTGTTCTGTGAATTAAGACGTTGCCTGTAATAATAATAAATCAATGAGCATGATCAGATTAGACTCGAATGAAGTGATCTCGTTGATTTCCGCATCAAAATAAATTGCCTCGTCATATAGTGCAAAGTGCACATCAGCTAGTGAAGCCAATGGATTAGCAGATGAGCGAGTGAATGCAATGACTGTCATACCAATGTTATGAGCAATGCGTACTTTATCCAACACCTGTTCTGTCTGACCGCTGCGAGAGATAGCGATAAAAACTTCATATTTCATCGCATTACTTAGGAAGATTTTACGGCTATCTCCTGGGTCGGATCTAAAAGCTGTTTTCCCTAGCACTTGCAATTTTTGCGTCAAATAATTGACAAATAGCCCAGAAAAACCAGCACCATAGAGAAAAAAACTCTCTTTCTCACGTAGCAGCGTGCTAAAACACGACATTCTTTCTGGTGTGACCAAAGTGAAAGTTTTACGGTAATTAGTCACGAAGTGTTCAAATGCATCAGGAATTATCTCATCATGATGGGGTTGTGTATTCCCGAAAATGGGCATTCCACCGGATAGCAGTTGTTTGCAGTACCAAATAAATTCACTATAGCCACTGAACCCTAGTTTCTGGCATAGACGCATAATAGTGGCAGGAGAAATGAACGTAGCTTTTGCCAGCTCACGTACTGTAATTTGCCCAATTAACAATGGATGCGTGGTTAAATAAGATAATACGCGGTATTCCGCGCGAGTTATTTTTTCGCTGCGCTGTAACAAAGGGGCTAACCGATTATCCATTATCTATTATCCATTATTTATCCAGTGGTAGCAGGCAGCCATATCATATACCCGTTATCTTTCAAGTTGCCTCTTTGTTGATGAATCTTGAAATCCATAGGGTATGTATGTTCGGCTGTTCATAATCAAATTGTGGTGAATTTTCTTAATCTCCTCAAGGTAATGATTGCCGGACAGTGAGCCGGCTCGCATAAAAATCTTCTTTTTTATGTAAAAAAGGCAGATTATAGGTTAAATATTGGTTAAATTGCTTCACCTTGGTGACAGGCTTGGTTAAGTGTAGGCCAGTAACCTTGGTTAGCTTCGATCATTTCATCAAGAATCGCTTTGGCTTGTTGCATAGTAGGTACGGTACGATTCAGTGTGAAGGCTTGCAGCACTTTCTCATAGCTACCCTCTAATGCGGCTTCCACTAACAACTGTTCTGAAGCCAGTTGCTGCGCTAATAGCGCCTGATGAAACAGAGGGACGTTTCCTATACGCACTGGCTCAGGGCCTTGAGCGGTAATGTAAGCGGGTATTTCCACCATTGCGTCATAAGGTAAGTTAGCGATAGCGCCCCTATTCTCGGTAATCACCAGATGGCGCTGGCGCAAATCAAAAGCCAGTGAACATGCTACATCAACAATAAAAGCGCCGTGCACCCCGACATGGAAAGCGTCGGGTAAAATGCCTGTGCGTTTAAACTCAGCCGCTGCTTTAAACAACTTCTTTTCCCGACCATCCATCACTTCGTTGGCGCGGGTATAGTCAGGATTTTGGCGCTCAACAATGTGGTTTGGCATCAGATAGTATTGTAAATAGGGATTAGGCACATAATCAGGAAAATGGTCCATTATCGGCTTAATATTACGCCAGGTTTTAACCCATGATGGATCTGCATGTTGCGGGTCTGTCTGTGCTGCATCCGCAGTCAGTAGTCCGTGCTGAGCGATATGACGACGTAATTCCGGCAAATGATCTTTTCCATTCACCCATATTTTAGTAAACCAGCCGAAATGGTTCAGACCAAAGTAATCGACGGTGATATCGTGACGATCCACGCCTAAAATTGCTGCCATATTGCGCATAGCGGCCACTGGCATATCACAAATATTGAGTACTCTCGCTTGTGGGCGTAGACGGCGTATTCCTTCAGCAACGATAGAGGCAGGGTTAGAGTAATTTACGATCCAAGCGTTGTCTGCATAGCGCTCCACTAAATCGATCAGTTCCACCATTGGCATGATAGTACGTAGGCCGTAAGCCAATCCGCCAAGACCACAGGTTTCCTGACCAATTACGCCGTGGCGTAAGGGGATCTTTTCGTCCTGTTCTCTCATTTTGTACTGACCAACGCGTATTTGAGCAAAGACAAAATGGGTGCCGCTAAAAGCTGTTTTTGCCTCGTTTGTCACGACAAAGCGAATCGTCTGGCTATGCTCGCATATCACTTTTTCTACTACCGGCGCAATAGTGTTTTGTCGGTGAGTATCGATGTCATACAAACGAATTTCCGCTAGTGGGAAGTCGTTTAGCCGTACCATCAGGCTTTTTACGATACCTGGCGTATAAGTACTACCGCCGCCGGCGATAGTTAAAACGAAAGGGGCGTTAGCCATATTTATGCTCCTGTTAAAGTGCTTCTTCTACAGCTTCACGTATCTTTTTGACGTGCAGACCGTAAATTACCTGAACGTTATTTCCCTGACAGATGACACCTTTTGCGCCGGTCGATTTAAGCCTGTGTTCGTCAATGAGCGTGATGTCATGTACCGTTACGCGTAGTCGGGTGTAGCAGTTGTCGATAGCGACAATGTTTGCTGTACCGCCTAACCCGCAGATGATTTGTTGTCCTGGTTTGTCATCATCGGCAACGTGATACTGTTTCTTGCTATAGAGGCGAGTTTCTTGATCGTCACTTTCTCGTCCAGGGGTTTTCAGGTCGTAATGTAAGATTAGGAAACGGAATGCAAAAAAATAAATCACCGACATGATTAGCCCTACGGCGATATACATTGGCCAGTTAGATTTTTCGGTGCCGAGCGGTAAGTTGTATAGTATGAAGTCGATTATGCCGTTAGCGCCGATAGCATGTACGCCGAGTAGATAGAACAGCATAAAACCTAAACCGGTTAATACGGCATGAACGCCAAACAGTAGTGGAGCAACAAACAGGAAAGAAAATTCAAGAGGTTCGGTCACGCCTAACAAAAAAGTGGTCATAGCGGCAGGGATGAGAACAGCTTTTGCTGTACTTTTCTTTTCTGGGCGGGCTGTCACATACATTGCCAGCGCGGCGGCAGTCAGGCCAAACATCTTGCTGATCCCTCGCGCATCCCATACCACACTGCTACTGAGTTGATGTACTGTCGGGCAGGCCATTTCCGCGAAATAGATATTGCGTGCTCCTTGATGTACAGTGCCGCATACCTCAGCAATGCCTCCTAATTCGGTATACAAAAAGGGCGTATAAACCAGATGATGTAAACCTAAGGGGATCAGAATGCGTTCCAGAAAGCCGTATATGGCGACGCCAAATGGCCCGGACTCATGAATACCGTGAGCAAGGGCGCTGATGCCCCGTTGTGCGTAGGGCCAAATATCACTCATTAAGTAACCCGATATAACGGCCAGAGGGATCATCAGAATGGCGACAAAACAGTGCCCGGAATAAATTGCCATCACACCATTAAACTGTTTTGACGAATAGCGGTTATAGCAATAACCAGCCAATGCACCGATCAGTATCCCGGCAAAAGCGCCCATTTCCAACACTTGCACACCCAGCGCCATGCCTTGGCCAACATTGCGCATTTGCGTTTCTGGCGCTAATTTTCCCTGTAATGCTAAAGTAACGTGCATGGCGTTGATAAAAATGACGAAAGTGACCAGACCGATCAATGCGGCATAACCTTTATTGCGTTTTGCCAGCCCGATAGGGATTCCAACAGCAAAAATCAACGCCAGATTGCTCAATATTGAAACAGCAGATTGGGAGATCAATTTCCCAGATTGCTGAATTAACCAATGGTTTAAAAATGGAAAATATTCTGCAAGGTTGCCGTTTCCCAATACATTGCCAAAAGCAATAAATAGCCCGACGATAGGGAGAATTAGCACCGGGCCGTACAAAGACTTGCCAAGGTTTTGCAACGCATTAATGATCCTTTTCATTAAACTTCTGTTCCTTGCTAGAAATATTATTTGGTTACATAAAACTAAAGATACAGATTAAGAATAACAGCTCAGGAAGGTAAAATGACACTTATCCGATTGTTTTAAATAACAAATGACTGAAAAAGTAACATGTAACTTTTAAACGTGTGAGTGCGCTCGCAAACTAATTTTTGTTACAAAAGATTGGCGGAATAGGACAATAATGAGTCATAATGCTCGGGGCTTAGGTAGTAAATAGCATCATTGTGGTGACATGGTTGAAATCTGGTGGTGATTTGGAAAGCTGAATATTGTATCAGGCTGATATACCAAATCATTCTACATAGAGGATCATCTACTCATGTTACCAGTTTGTTAAATTTACTGTCGGCTGGGTTTTCTCCGGCAAGATAGAGAGATTGAATGTTTATCGAAAGCCGACAAACATTGCTGCATCAACATCCTTCCTTAGTGATTTGAACCAGAAATTAATCGACTGATACGTCCTTTTGTTAAAATGGTTATTGAACTTATTGCAGTGATTTTTGTTGGTAATTCTAGCCGAAAAGCCCTATTTGGTGGGAATCGGTTAATTGAATCACTATTTTTCTTTTAACCTGGTAATGGTAAGAATAGGGGGAATTACCGGAGAACAGACATTGAATATCTATCCGTTACGCAGTTTGAACATAGATCAAGTACAGAAACAGAAGTTTCATACAGTCATCTGCCGCCATTCCGGCGCAGGTTTATTTACTATGGGGGATTTAGGGTTGGTTCTGGGTCTCAATCAGTTACAGATAACGCAGTGTGTTACATGCGTTAAAACAAAGAATATTTGGGATAGACCATAATGGGTCAACGAAGACATCTGACGCAATACGAAGTGGAAAGAATACTGGAAGTAGCGAAAAAGAGCCCTAATGGGGAGCGCGACTATTGTCTGGTATACATGAGCTTTGTTCATGGCTTACGTGTTAGTGAAGCCAGATATCTACGGTTATCTGATCTGGATTTGGATGATGGCAGTTTGTATATCCGGCGTTTAAAAGGCGGATTTTCTACTATTCATCCTCTTTTGGGTTATGAAATCCAGGCGATCAACGAGTGGCTAAAAGTTCGTAAAACCTTCCGAGGGGCAGAAAGTGATTGGTTGTTTCTGTCACGTAGCGGAAACGCGCTGACTCGCCAGCGCGTTTATCAGCTTATTAACCAATTTGGACGATTGGCTAAGATTTCCATAGATTCGCATCCGCACATGTTGCGCCATGCCTGTGGTTTTGCGCTTGCGGATAGAGGAATAGATACTCGGTTGATACAAGATTATCTTGGGCACAGTAATATTCGCCATACTGTGCGATATACCGCCAGTAATGCGGAGCGTTTCCACGGTGTTTGGGGTGTAAAAAGGAATCGGCAACGAGAATTACACTTTGATTACGTCCCGCAGGAAAATGCTTGTTCAACTGAATAAGCGATTCTGATGTATGCGCCTGTTAAGGCGCATACATAAAAACCCTCTTAAACAGCGTGATTGTATCTAGAGAATAGGGATAACAAGATCTGTCTGTAAAAATAAAGTATCGCGTTGACGAATTTCTGAAATAATATCAGACCTTTCATGCAGCATTTTTTCAAATAATTGTTCCTGATCTTGGGAAAAATGATATTTCTCCGGCGTAACTCATTCTGCTAGTCGTTCCCTAATATCTTATCGATTTTGGTTTAATAACTTATTTCTTTAACTACCCGTACTGACGTAGGTCTGTACCAATTTAAGAGGGTTGGTGAATGGCAAATATTAGTTTAGTGACTGCTCCCCGCCGTAAAAACGGCGAGGCTTCCCACTTCTCAGGCCGCCACCGTCTTTATGACGGATTTACGCTGGCCTCCGTGGGCAGAGACGACGAGTCCCGCCGCCTGTAATTCTGTTATGCCCTTGCGCTCGATGTTGAGCGCCGCATTGATATCGCGGTCATGTTCGACTCGACAGAAAGGGCATTGCCAGAGCCGCTTACGCAGCGGCATTTCCAGCATTTTGTGACCGCAGCAATGGCAGGTTTTCGAACTGGCGAACCACTGATCCAGTTTGACCAGATGAACCCCTTTCTCTGCGGCTTTGTATTCCAGTTTCTTGATGAAGCCATGCCAGCCCGCATCCCCGATAGCGCGGGCAAGGTGGTGATTCTTCATCATATTGGCCGATTTCAGCGTCTCCACAATTATCGCTTGGTTTTCGTCAACCATTGAACGAGACAGTTTGTGTTGAAAATCGGCGCGGGCATTCGCTACCCGCTCATGTACGGCGGCAAGCCTCTGTCGTGCTTTACGACGGTTGGCGCTGCCTTTTTGTTTCCGGGAGAGGGCCTTCTGTTTACGCCTCAGATTACGGCCGGCATTGATAAGATGACGGGGATTGGCCATCTTATCTCCGCTGGATTTGACAGCGTAGTGAGACAATCCCATATCCAAACCTGTCATCTGGGTTATCAAAGCGGGCTTCGCGGGCGCGGCCAGGCCGTCATCACAGAGTATCGAGGCGTAGTATTTACCGGTGGCCGAACGACTCAGGGTCATGCTTTTCACCTCTCCGGTCATTTCACGGTGCAGACGGGCTTCTATCGGCGATAATTTGGGTATTTTTATTGCTCCGTCCAACACCTTCACCCCGACACAATGATAGCTGGACTGCCTGCCATGCTTGCGTTTGAACGCCGGGAAGCGCGCTTTCAGCTTCGGATTAAAAAAGTGGGAAAACGCCATATCGAGGTTAATCACCGCT
>NZ_LOIC01000020.1:0-64331 GCF_001684335.1 Photorhabdus namnaonensis | reverse complement strand
TGATGGTTAATAACCTGAAAGCCCTGCGGGCTTTTCGCCTTATATCACCGCCCGCATTGGGCGAGGGTTTACGGCGGATTTTGCTAAATCCCTTGGTGGGAGGTAGGCAAAAAACGATAGCAGGAAAAATGTGAGTAATCTCAAAAAATTGCGATTTTATTTCACATAAGTATTGAATGAAAATTAGTCATGTTTCACACTCGTTGAAACGTTTCAGTTTTTTATCTCTTTTTCTTTTTATGGACTTAATGCTTTTTTCTCTGCGTAAACTGAAACGATTCTATTTTTGGTAATAGGGAGAAAATTATGTTCCAGTTGGCTCTGCAAAATATCCATACTGGCGCAATTGCAACCAGTAAAGAGGATGCTATTCGTCAGGTAGCGGCTATGTTAGCCGCTAATGGTAATGTCAGCGATGCCTATGTTGACGGCATGTTGCAACGTGAAAATCAAATTTCTACCTACCTTGGCAACGGTATCGCCATTCCACATGGCACGCTAGATACTCGCGATCTGGTCATGAAAACCGATGTACAGGTATTTCACTTTTCACAGGGTGTTGAATGGGATCAAGGGGCGATGTGTTATATGGTTATTGGTATCGCCGCCCGTTCCGATGAACATTTGGCACTACTGCGTCAGTTAACGCACCTACTGAGCGATGATCGTATTGCCGGGCAGCTAAAAACAATTGAGTCAGCACAGGCACTACATAGATTGCTAATGGGCGAAGCTCAGCAGCCTGAGTTTAAATTCGATACCAGCCTGATTACGCTAGATGTTAACGCCCGCGATTTGATGACGCTACAGGCATTAAATGCCGGGCGGTTACAGCAAGCGGGGGCGGTGGATACGACTTTTGTCAGCAAAGTGATTAACAGTAAGCCATTGGATCTTGGGCAGGGCATTTGGTTAAGCGATAGTCCCGAAGGTAATTTAACCAGCGCTGTGGCAGTGAGCCGATTGTTCACGCGGGACAACGAACCGGTGGTGATGTTATTGACCGTTGCGGTTGCTGACGACCAGCCGCTAAATGTGTTACATCGCCTGGGTAACTTGCTATTAGCACAAAAAGCGGAATGTTTGCTGAAAGCTGATGCGCCGACAGTGCTGGCATTACTGACCAGTGGCGTACAGGCGCGGAGCGCGATATCCAGTGGAGAATTTGTCCTGTGCAACGAACATGGCTTACATACTCGCCCTGGCGCCGTGTTGGTTAATGTTATCCGGCAATTTTCCAGTGAAATTACCATCATCAATCTTGATGGCGTCGGTCAACCGGTAAACGGCCGCAGTTTGATGAAAATCATGGCATTGGGCGCTAAAAAAGGGCATCGGCTTCATATTACTGCTAATGGCGATGATGCGCGGCAGGCGATAGCTGCCATTGGCGAAGCGATTATTTCCGGTTTGGGGGAAGGGCCGTGTAAGTAAAAATCCCTAGTTGGCTGTGAAAATGGCGCGCGTCGATCTACAACCCTTTGAGCTAATAGCAGGAGAAGCATGATGAAAACATTGCTTATCATTGATCCTTCACTCGGACTTGCCGGAAGTTATCTGGTGAAAACAATTCTCAGTGCCTCTGCGGAGGAAAGCGGACTGATACTAACAGAAGATCCAGCCGAAGCCGATTTGGTGGTCGTGACCGGCAATTGCGTTCCCGCCGATAACGCACTGAACGGTAAGCTTGTTTATCTCGGCGACACGGAACAAGCATTGCATGCGCCGAAAGATTTCTTTCAGCAGGCAAAAATTGATGCTCAACCGTACCAGATACCGGCAACTGACAGCGGTGGTGATATAAAACGCATTGTCGCGGTGACTGCCTGTCCTACTGGTGTGGCGCATACCTTCATGGCCGCTGAAGCTATCGAAATCGAAGCCAAAAAGCGCGGCTGGTGGGTAAAGGTGGAAACTCGCGGTTCGGTAGGGGCGGGCAATGTTATTACGCCGGAAGAGGTGGCAAAAGCGGATCTGGTGCTGATCGTCGCGGATATTGACGTAGATCTGGCGAAATTTGCAGGAAAACCTATGTACCGTACCTCCACCGGGCTGGCGTTGAAGAAAACAGCGCAAGAATTTGATAAAGCTTTGGTCGAAGCTAAACCTTTCCATCTGGCGGGGCAGAATAGTATTAAAACCGGGCAAGGAGAAGAGAATAACGGCATCTATCGTCACCTGTTGACCGGCGTCTCTTATATGTTGCCGATGGTGGTGGCGGGTGGTCTGTGCATCGCGCTCTCATTTGCTTTTGGCATCACTGCATTTAAAGAGCCGGGTACATTGGCAGCCGCGTTGATGCAAATCGGCGGTGGTTCAGCTTTTGCTCTGATGGTCCCCGTACTGGCAGGTTACATTGCTTTCTCGATTGCTGATCGCCCAGGTCTGACGCCTGGTTTGATTGGCGGCATGCTGGCAACTAGCACCAACGCGGGATTTCTTGGCGGTATTATTGCGGGTTTCCTCGCCGGTTACGTAGCGAAATTTCTCAGTACCAAGGTGAAATTGCCGCAGAGTATGGCAGCGTTGAAACCGATTTTGATCATTCCGCTATTTGCCAGCCTGATCACCGGTCTGATTATGATTTACGTTATTGGTAAACCCGTCGCCGGTATCATGGCGGGGCTAACGCACTGGCTTGCTAATATGGGGACAGCCAACGCGCTCCTGTTAGGGGCCATTTTGGGTGGGATGATGTGTGCTGATATGGGAGGAGCGATAAACAAAGCCGCCTATGCGTTTGGTGTCGGTTTGCTTAGCTCGCAAACCTATGCGCCAATGGCTGCTATTATGGCTGCCGGGATGGTTCCACCGCTGGCAATGGGGGTGGCGACCCTAATTGCCCGGCAGAAGTTCGATAATGTTCAGCGGGAAAGTGGTAAAGCCGCATTGGTGTTGGGCCTGTGTTTTATTTCCGAAGGCGCGATTCCTTTTGCTGTCCGCGATCCGATGAGAGTGCTCCCATGTTGTATCGTTGGCGGTGCAGTGACGGGAGCGATCTCTATGGCAGTGAGTGCGCAGTTGATGGCGCCGCATGGTGGCCTGTTTGTACTGTTGATCCCAGGAGCTATCACACCAATATTGGGTTATTTGATGTCGATTATTGTCGGTACCCTATTGGCAGGATTGATCTATGCACTGCTTAAGCGCCCAGAAACGACCACAACTAAAGCATAAAAAACAGAAATTATTAGTTATTGAATTAAACTTATTGAAATTACAGGAAATTATCTACTTATTCGTGACCTCATTCGCATTTTTGCTATTTTCCGATTGTTATTTGCCTGCTTAAATTAGATATAAATACATTCAAAAAAATGAAGAATTATTATGAGTCGCGGTCTGTTAAAAAAAGAGGGGGTTGCTCAGGCGTGTCTGGCGCGTTATCTGCTAGGTGAGCATTGCGGTAATCGGTTGAAGACGATTGAAGAGCTGTCATCTGACTATGGGTTATCTGTTGGGCTAGTTCAGTTTGCATTAAAAAAATTGGAGAGTTCTGGCGCGGTTTACGTGGAACGGCGGGGGCGCAATGGCAGCTATTTGGTTAGTGTGGATCACAAAGCGCTGTTAGCCCATGCTGACATTAGTAACGTGGTTTGTGCGATGCCGCTGCCTTATACCCGATTGTATGAAGGATTGGCGAGCGGCTTGAAAGCGCAATTTGAGGGCATTCCGTTTTACTTCGCCCATATGAGAGGTTCAGATGCCAGGATGGAATGCTTGCGTAGCGGTATTTATGACTTGGCGGTGGTATCACATTTGGCGGCGCAGACTTATCTGGAGCAGGGTGATGTCCGCGTTGTACTTGAATTGGGGCCACAGACCTATGTTGGGGCACACCAACTGATTTATCGTAAAGGAGGTGAACACAATATTCGTCGTGTTGGGCTGGATCATCGTTCTGCCGACCAGAAGATCATGACTGAAGTGTACTTTGCCGGGCAGGATATCACGTTGGTGGATATCTCTTACCACGAGAGCCTGTATAAGGTGGCGAAAGGTGACATTGACGCGGTGATCTGGAACGTTACCAGAGAAATTGAACTCAGTTCCCGGGAGCTTATCGCAGTACCGCTCCAAGGAAACGTCTGTTTTTCACAAGCTTCTGAAGCGGCGGTTTTAACCAGAACTGATGACATTCTGATCCAGCAACTTTTACGTACTATGGTGAATAAAACAGAGTTGTTGGCTCATCAACAACGTGTACTGGCAGGCCAGCAGGACCCAAGTTATTAATTTGGCATGGAGGGAGGTTCACGAAATGGAAAATCGATTGAATCTACTCTGTCAAGGAAATGTCATTGATCAGGATATCCATGTTGGCATGTTACAGGTTGTGGCGCAGCTTGAAAATGATTGGAAAATCCCTGTCAGAAATGCACTAGGGGAAATAGTAATAACACATATGGCTAATGCGTTGATGCGCTCACGCCGGGGAGAACAAATCAGTTCAATGGATATTGAGCTGTTGATGGAAGTGCGTCAATCGAGTGTCTTTTCTCATTTGCAAGAGATTAACGCTTCGCTGTTGGCACATTTTGACGTGCAATTACATCCCTGTGAGGAGGGGTACCTTCTGGTAAATTTGTTTAGCCTTTGGGCGGCGAAGGGGCAGTGGTAACCCCAACAGAGATGAGGGAAATTTTTTTTTCCATCAAATATTCAAAAAAATGATGATTTAACATCTAGCTTTTTATCGTGGCATTGATCGCCGAAGAAGTACAGGAGGTACAGCATGTTTATGCATGCACTGAACAAACAAAATCCGGCATTGATTGAGGCAGCCCAGATGTTATGGGCGCAAGGAGCCTTACTACCAGATACTTATGTTATTGACGTTGATCAGGTTTTAGACAATGCCAGACGATTACTTGCGGTAGCGGAGCATCATGGTATTGCTCTCTATCTGATGACCAAACAGGTTGGTCGTAACGCCTGGTTGGCGCGTAAACTGCTAGAACTGGGTTATCAGGGCGTTACCGCGGTGGATTTTAAAGAAGCCAGAGTCTTGATGAACGGGAAGATCCCAGTGACTCATGTAGGCCATCTGGTACAGATCCCGCGCAATATACTCTCTTCAGTGATGCAACAACATCCGGAAGTGATCACAGTATTTTCTTTAGAAAAAGCGGAGGAAATTTCCAGTTTTGCGCAACGTCAGGGAAATGTGCAACCCATTATGCTGAAAGTCTATGATGATCATGATCATTTATATCCTGGTCAGGAAGCGGGTTTTCATTTATCGGAATTGAACACCGTCGTTCAGCGCATTATGGCGATGCCCGGTGTAAAACTGACAGGGTTGACACATTTTCCTTGCTTGTTGTGGCAAGACGTCCAGCAGCAGACCCTGCCGGCGCCAAACTTATTTACTTTACTGAAAGCAAAAGACATTTTACGACAGGCAGGAATTGAAGCGACGCAGATAAATGCGCCGTCGGCGTCAAGTTGTAGCACATTGCCGTTACTGGCGAAGTATGGTGTTACCCATACCGAGCCGGGGCATGCGCTAACAGGAACAATCCTTGCCAATTATCGGGGAGAACAGCCAGAACGCATTGCTATGCTCTATCTGACAGAAATATCTCACCGATTTAACGGCAACAGCTACTGTTATGGTGGCGGTTATTATCGTCGTGGGCGGGCGCATAATGCACTGATATTCCTGCCAAACGGTCAGATCACCTCCACTTGCCTGTTACCGATGGATGACGCCAGTATTGATTACCATTTCCCCCTGAGCGGTGAATTTCCGGTCGGTTGTGCTGTTATGTTGTGCTTTCGCACCCAGATATTTGCTACTCGCAGTGATGTGGCGTTGGTTAGCGGTATCCAGTCAGGACATCCGGTATTGGAAGGGCTTTATGACAGCCAGGGAAACCCTATTCTGATTAATGGAGAAAAAATGACCTGTGAATAGATGCGCTTCCATCCTCTTCACCTTCATCCTCTTTTTTATCTTCGGACCGTCTTACTTATGACTCAGCAAAACAGAATTGACGCATCTGGTTATACCTATGCGCATGAGCACCTGCACCTCGATTTATCATCATTTAAAAACAACATTGACTGCCGACTGGATCAGTACGACCTGATTTGCGAAGAGATGAAAACACTGGTCAGCTTGGGTGTACACAATATTGTGGAGATGACCAATCGTTACATGGGACGTAACCCACAGTTTATGTTGGATCTGATGCGGGACTCCGGCATTAATGTAATAGTTTCTACTGGCTATTACCAATCCGCCTTTTTTCCTGAGCATGTAGCACATACCACCGCTCGACAACTGGCGGATGAAATGATCGCTGAGATTGAACAGGGTATCGACGGTACAACGTTGAAAGCCGGAGTGATTGGGGAAATTGGTTCCAGCAAAGGAGTCATTACGCCTGATGAAGAGAAAGTATTCCATGCTGCGGCTATAGCTCATCTGGAAACTGGGCGGCCTGTTTCGACGCATACGACATTAAGCACGATGGGTTTTGAGCAACTGAAATTATTGAAAAAGCACGGTGTAGATGCTGAGCGCGTCGTTATTGGTCACTGTGATCTTAAAGATAATCTGGACAATATTTTGCGTATCATTGAGCAGGGTGCTTACATCCAGTTCGACACGATTGGCAAAAACGATTACTACCCGGATGAAAAGCGGATCACCATGTTAAAGACCCTGGCCCAACGTGGCTTACTTAACCGCGTCATGTTATCGATGGATATTACCCGTCGTTCTCACTTAAGAGCTAATGGCGGCAATGGTTTTGCCTATTTGATCACCACCTTTGTGCCGATGTTAAAAGAGGCCGGATTAACGCAAACCGATATTAATTTGATGTTACGTGATAACCCAATGCTATTTTTCAACTAAAGGAAAAACAGATGAGATTTGTAATTGGAGGACAAATTGAGAAAGAAAAAATTGCTGAAACTTTACGCCGTCTGGCCGGGGATAAAGTTTCATCCATTACCGTGATGGGCGACATAGATGCCGCGATAGCGCTTAAAAGTGGTAATGCGGATTACTATTTGGGGGCCTGTAATACAGGTGGAGGCGCTTTGGCAATGGTAATTGCTATTGTTGGTATTGATAAATGCGCGACCATCAGTATGCCAGGCAAGATCCTGCCTGATGAAGAAATTATTGCCCATGTTAACGCGGGGAAAATCGCATTTGGTTTTACTGGTCAGGATATAGACGCGGTTATTCCAGTTGTTATCGGGGCTATTTTTTCTTCATGAGGACAGGAAAATGGAATATGAATTTTTCACCCGTTTAATGGAAATTGATCCATTTAAGGCCGGTTTGTTGGCGGTGATCGGTGGGATATCTGCCATGATGGCTAACCGTGGTATTGCGGTATTTCATGATGGGCTACGTCCTTTAATGCCGGAACATCTGGAAGGGCGTATGAATCGTAAGACCCTGGCTGCCACCAGTTTCGCCCTAAGTTTTGGTCTGGTTATCGGCTTTGGTATTCCGTTCTCGCTGACCGCCCCGATTATTTTGGTGCATAGTTTATTATTGGGAACCGATGTTATTGGTACCTGGTGTGCAAACAGCAAAAAAGGTTTCATACTTTCCGCTATCTTGGGGGCGCTATATGCCGTTGCCCTGATGACCGGTTTACGATCTGTTGTCGATATCTTTGCCCATTTACCGGTTAATTTCATGGGCAACCTGAGTAAAGTCGGCGATCCTATCGTGGCCTGCTTTGCACTGTTTCCTGCGATTGTGGTGGCCTATCAATATGGATATGGCAAAGGAATATGGGTGCTGATTGCGACATTGGTGGGGTATATCGCGACGAAAGCGGTAGGATCATTGAGTTTTGGCGGCGCATTGAGCAAACCGGTGCAGTTGGACCCTAACGGGATAGCCCTACTGATTTCGATGATAGTAATGTTCTATTTTGCTATGAAACAGCGCGCACCCAAAGCTGGCGAGGGATCTGCTTCGACCAAGGGAGCGAACGAGACGCTGGTTGGATTATTTTCCACGCGGATACAGCGTATTCAAAATAACATCTGGTTGCTGGTATTCAGTGGGGGATTGACTGCGGTAGCGGCTTCGATGTCGCTTAGTTTGCTGGCGGAAGGGCCTGTATCACTGCAACTGATGGCGCAGGGGGAAGGGGCTAACGCTATGCTGGTGGCGCTTGCCAGAGCGATCAGCTTTGTGCCGTTGGTTGGTATGACCGCCATTGCTACTGGAGTTTATAGCCCAGTCGGCATGAAATTTGTATTTGTCGCGGGATTAGTTACCAATAATCTGTGGATTGCCTTCATTGCTGGCAGTGTGATTATGTTTATGGAAATCAAACTACTGGCGAGAATTGCCATCTGGTTGGATAAATATCCTGGAGTTAAAGCTTGTGGTGAACATATTCGTACCGTTATTACCCGCATGTTGGAAGTTGCCTTATTGGTGGGGGGAATGATAGCTTCCAACGCCATTCTGCCGGGAATGGGCTTCATGGTGGTGGCGGGCATTTATTTACTCAACCGCACGGCTAAACGTCCTTTGGTTGAAATGGCGATTGGGCCTATTGCAACGATTGTGGTGGGTGTACTAGCTAACATTATCTATCTGGTGGGCATCGGTTAATTGAATTAATTTCCCCTTTATTTTGTGATGATAAAAATAAAGGGGGGAAGTGCGAAAGAACACGAGAGAATAGATATTGAACACATATCCATTACCTAGTCTGAGCATGGAACAGGCGCAGCACAAACAGTTTCGTTTAGTTGATATTATTTGCTGTCATTTTCCCGGTGCGGATTTTCTCACCACCGGAGATTTAGGGCTGGCGCCGGGATTGAATCGGCCACAAGTGACACAACGTGTTGAACAGGTTATCGCAGATTTTTTTGCCGCCGAAGCGGCTGTGTTAGTGCAAGGGGCGGGAACCGGCGCAATACGTTGTGGGTTAGCGGCATTACTTAACGCTGGCGATAGCCTGCTGGTTCATGATGCGCCGTTATATCCTTCGACAGCGGTTACTGCCGAGCAAATGGGTTTGCGTCTGGTACGGGCTGATTTCAATCAATCTGAACAGATACGGGCTGCGATTTTGCAACATTCGCCGGTGGCGGGGTTGGTACAACACACGCGACAGAAAATTGATGATGCGTATGAATTGGAAGAAATCATATCGCTGATGAATGCTGCATCACTACCGGTTCTGGTTGACGATAACTATGCAGCCATGAAAGTGGAACATATCGGTTGTGAATGGGGGGCTACATTATCGGCCTTCTCCAGCTTTAAACTGTTTGGCCCGCAAGGTGTCGGTGTCGTAGTCGGCCAGCAAGCGGCAATAGAGCGCATCCGGCGTAATATGTATTCCGGCGGCAGTCAGGTACAGGGATTTCAGGCATTGGAGGTATTGCGTGGATTGGTATTTGCCCCGGTGATGCATGCTGTACAGGCTCAGGTGAATGAAACATTAGTGGTCCGGCTTAATCAGGGAGTTATTCCACAGGTAAAACGGGCGCTTATCGCCAATGCGCAATCGAAAGTACTGCTGGTGGAGTTTTATGATGAGATTGCCGAACGGGTACTCCATGTCGCTCATAAGCTTGGCGCGCTGCCTTATCCGGTAGGCGCTGAATCAAAATTTGACATCCCGCCGCTGTTTTACCGGTTGTCCGGTACATTCCGTCAGTCTGATCCCATGTTGGAAAAACGGATGATAAGGATAAATCCCAATCGAAGTGGTGCGGAGACGGTGATAAGGCTTCTAAGTCAAAGTTGTGCACAGGCCGTCTCCTTGTTGTAATAAAAGGCTAAAACATAGACAGGGGATTATTCTGGATGCAGTAACATCCGCCGCAATCGGCGGTATATATCGTCTGCCATCCAAAATATGTGCAATATTTTCTGAGTATGGGGAAATCGATATCAAGGCTTATAAACCCTGAATTAATGTAAAAGTCGGCGATATCATTAATTGTATTCCTAATCATTAACAAAATTAATAAATGAGGTAAGTAACAGTTAATAGTAAAATAAATCACTTATAATATAAAATGGCCTATAGATAGAAAATACCGTGGTGGCATATAGAGGTCATAACCGTTCTCTTTGCAAAGTGCTCGTAACTCTGTCAGTGAGTTGACTGATAATTTTTCGTAAATACTTTCAAAATGTTTTTCCACCGAATGGCATGAAACATTCATTTCAATGGCCGTATCATTATTATTCATACCGCAGCAAAATAGGAAAATAACCACCCACTCTTTCTCGTTTAGTAAATCATTAGGTGGCCTGGGACAGGCGGATATTGGGGTATGATTCTTAATATAATGGGACACTGTAAAGTGTTCTATTTCTCTGGCATGGGAAATAATGCCGATACATTGATTATCTTCCCCCATCAGTGGATATTTCTCGCAAAAATAGGATTTAGGCGGTCGACCATTACCTTGAGGATAAGTGCCGACAGAGCATACTCGTTGCATACATTCTAAGACTCTGCGATCATGTTCTTTAAAATAATGGGCAAAACCATTAACTGGTGTTGGTAATTCATCAACGGCATGCCCAATAATATTAAAGTTTTCTGGTAACCGAATGATTTTAATAAATTTGGTATTTGCATAAATAAAACGCGATTCCTTATCTTTTACAAACCAAGGATCAGGGCTTTTGTCCCATATATGTGTAAATTGAGGTGTAACCAAAGGGACTTGTTTTAATCCTGATTTATTCATAAATATCCTTTAAGAGAATTATTGCTTTTCTAAGTTATTGAATAGAAATATATTATTGAAAGCAAAGCATATTTCCATAGGGTTGTCTATTTTATCAATAAATAATTAACAAAGGTAGTCTGTGGTAACTGGGAAATAATACGTAATCTAAGACAATAAAAACCTTTCTGGGATGTAATGATTAAAGTTGTTGGCACGACAATATTCTTCCAACTGTTGACCGGAGTGAGTCCCGATTTTATGATGTATCCTTGCCATATGACCTTCAACTTCACGATAGGCGATACTCAATATTTCCCCGATCTGCTTTCCCGATTGCTTCTGTAAGAAGAGAAAGAGAATATCCCACTCCCGTTGAGTAAAAAGATCGGAAGGTGGTTGGAGTAGAATGGATGGTGGTAGTTTATCATAATATTGATATAGGTAGGTCAATGAATACTCCTTGGCTTGCCAACCATGAAATATAGTTCCCATACAGCTACCATCTTCATGATAAATAGGTGTTTTTTCACAAAAATAGGATGACGGGAATTTGTCTTTACCAAATAGATGTGTTTCAAGAGAACATATTCTTTCTTCTTTTTCCATTACTTTTCTATCATGAGCTACGCGCTCTTTGGAAAATTCGGCCCCAGCCCAAGGTAGTTCATGATCATAAAGTCCCTCAAATTCAAATGAATTTGAAAAATTCTTAATAGATTTTAATGCCAGGTTACCATAAATGAAGCAGGAGTTTTTATCCTTTATTCCCCAGGGTTCATTGCTTTGCTCCATCGTATTAATAATCTGAGTTGATACTGTATAGAGCTTATTCATCTTAGTAAGAACTCCTTTTAATCTAAAGGTTAGAAACATTCTACTTTTTGGATAGACAAAAATTTTGGGCATGTAGAAAGCATAATCACTCATACGGCAATATTCTTTGAATTGGTAACTAGAGTGAACACCAATCTGCTTATTTATACGCGAGATATGGGTTTCAACTGTACGGTAGGAAATACTTAACATTCTACCAATTTGTTTACTAATATACTTGTATGACATCAGGAGAATAACATCCCATTCCCGTTGATCAAAGAGATCAGTCAGTGACTGGAACATAATAGATGTTGGCAATTTTCCATGAAATAGCCGGGTAAATGAGAAATCCTGAGCTTGCCAACCATGACACATAATATCCATGTTATCACTCCTCTTTTCTCTAGCCTTAAAATTATGTTTTTGATGTTTGCTCTTATAATCAACTCATAACCATCCCATAAGTTGGGGTAATGCGTGATTATAAAATTCTTTATAATCAAATGGTTATTTAAAATTACGAATAAATATTTTTTTAGTTAAATTATCGTAGATAAAGTTTGAAGAACTATCCTTTATTCCCCACGGTTCATTGCTTATCGCCATTGTATTGATAACTTGAGGTGATATTGCATTGCTTTTCTTCATATTAGTAACAACTCCTCCTAATCTAAAGGTTAAAGAAACATTCTGCTTTTTGGGTGGACAAAACTTTTTGGCATATAGAGATCATAACTATTTGTACGACAATACTCTTCCAATTGGTAACTAGAGTTAACACCAATTCTTTCATATATTCGTGAAATATGGGTTTCAACTGTACGGTGGGAAATATTTAACATCCTACCGGTTTGTTTACTAGTATATTTTTGCAACATAAAGAAAATAACATCCCATTCTCGTTGAGTAAAGAGATCGGTCGGTGGCTGAAACATAATGGATGCCGGCAGTTTTCCACGAAATAACCGGGTAAATGAAAAATCCTGAGCTTGCCAGCCATGATATATTGTTCCTATACAGCTTCCATCTTCATAATAAAAAGGATATTTTTCAAAAAAATAAGATGAAAGAATTTTTTCTTTTCCATGTACATGTGTTATAAGTGAACACACCCTTTCTTCTTTTTCCATCACCATTCTATCGTGAGCTATGTATTCTTTAGCAAATTCGGCTCCATCCCAGGGAAGGTCATAATCATAAAGCCCTTCATAGTCAAAAGAGCTTGAAATATTTTGAACATGTTTACATGCTTGATTAGCATAAATAAAGCGTGAATTTTTATCTTTTATTCCCCAGGGTTTATTACTTTTCTCAATTGTGTTAATAACTTGAGGTGAAATAATTAATTTATAGTCCATGTTATTACTCCTATTTTTCTAGCCTTAAAATTAGATTTTTGATCTTATAGTCAACTTAACTCACTATTATCCCAAACCTTAGGGTAGTTAATGCTCATGGAGCCCTTTATAATCAAATGATTATTTTAATTTACGAATAAATTTTTTTGTGGCTGAATTGTCGTAGATAAAGTTCGAAGAACTATCCTATATTCCCCTCTGCTCATTGCTCACTTCTATTGTATTAATAACCCTGAGGTGATATTACATAGTTCTTCTTCATATTAATAGAACTCCTTTTAATCTAATAGTTAAGGAAACATTATGCTTTCTGGGTGCACAAATCTTTCTGGTACATAGAGATCATAATCATTGGTACGGCAATATTCTTCCAATTGGTAACTAGAGTGGACACCAACCCGTTTATATATACGCGAAATATGGTTTTCAACGGTACGGTAGGAAATGTTTAACATTCTACCGATTTGCTTGCTGTTATATTTTTGTAAAAAAAGGAAAATAACATCCCATTCCCGTTGAGTAAAGAGATCGGTCGGTGGTTGGAACATAATAGATGCCGGCAATTTTCCTCGAAATAACCGGGTAAATGAAAAATCCTGAGCCTGCCAACCATGATATATAATGCCCATACAGCTCCCATCTTCATGATAAAGAGGATATTTTGCAAAAAAGTAGGATGATAGAATTTGTTCTTTTCCATGTATATGTGTCTCAAGTGAACATATTCTTTTTTCCTGTTCCACCACTTTTTTATCATGGGCCATGTATTCTTTGGCAAATTCGGCTCCATCCCAGGGCAACTCATGCTCATAAAGCCCCTCATAGTCAAAAGAACTTGAAATATTTTGAAGACGCTTACATGCCTGATTGACATAAATATAGCGTGTGTTTTCATCCTTTATTCCCCAGGGCTCGTTACTTTGCTCCATTGTATTAATAACCTGAGGTGATATGACATAGTTCTTCTTCATATTAGTAGAACTCCTATTAATTTAATGGTTAAGGAAACATTCTGCTTTCTGGGTGCACAAATCTTTCTGGTACATAGAGATCATAGTCATTGGTGCGGCAATATTCTTCCAATTGATAACCAGAGTGGACACCAATCCGTTTGTATATACGAGAAATATGGTTTTCAACCGTACGGTAGGAAATATTTAACATTCTACTGATTTGCTTGCTGTTATATTTTTGTAAAAAAAGGAAAATAACATCCCATTCCCGTTGTGTAAAGAGATCGGTCGGTGGCTGGAACATAATAGATGCCGGCAGTTTTCCACGAAATAACCGGGTGAATGAAAAATCCTGAGCTTGCCAGCCATGATATATAACCCCTATACAGCTACCATCTTCATGATAGAACGGATATTTTGCAAGAAAGTAGGATGACAGAATTTGTTCTTTTCCGAATAAATGTGTTTCGAGTGAACATATTCTTTTTTCTTGTTCCATTACTTTTTGATCATGAGCGATGTATTCTTTGGAAAATTCGGCTCCATCCCAAGGTAACTCATATTCATAAACCCCTTCATAGTCAAAAGAACTTGAAATATTTTGAAGACGTTTGCATGCCTGATTAGCGTAAATAAAGCATGAATTTTTATCCTTGATTCCCCACGGTTCATTACTTTGTTCCATCGTATTAATAACCTGAGAGGAGATTATATAGTTATTCTTCATATTAGTGAGAGCCCCTTTTAGTCTAATGGTTAAGGAAACATTCTGGTTTCTGGATGCACAAATCTTTTTGGCACATAGAGATCATAATCATTGGTGCGACAAAATTCTTCCAATTGATAACTGGAGTGAACACCAATGCGTTTATATATACGTGAAATATGGGTTTCAACAGTACGGTAGGAAATATTTAACATTCTACTGATTTGCTTGCTGTTATATTTTTGTAAAAAAAGGAAAATAACATCCCATTCCCGTTGAGTAAAGAGATCGGTTGGTGGCTGGAATATAATATTTGCTGGCAGTTTTCCACGAAATAGCCGGGTGAATGAGAAATCCTGAGCTTGCCAACCATGATATATTGTTCCTATACAACTTCCGTCTT
The DNA here is from genome assembly GCF_001684335.1 of Photorhabdus namnaonensis. Taxonomy (GTDB): domain Bacteria; phylum Pseudomonadota; class Gammaproteobacteria; order Enterobacterales; family Enterobacteriaceae; genus Photorhabdus; species Photorhabdus namnaonensis. The sequence continues at coordinate 49,400 of NZ_LOIC01000020.1, read as the reverse complement.
CATGATAGAGAGGGTATTTTTCAAAGAAGTAAGATGACAGAATTTGTTCTTTAAAAAATTTATGTGTTACAAGTGAACATATTCGTTCTTCTTTTTCCATCACTATTTTATCATTGGCCATGTATTCTTCAGCAAATTCGGCTCCATCCCAGGGAAGATCGTAATCATAAAGGCCCTCATAATCAAAAGAACGTGAAATATTTTGAACGCGATAATTAGCTTGATTAGCATAAATAAAGCATGAATTTTTATCTTTTATTCCCCAGGGTTCATTACTTTGCTCCATTGTATTAATAACCTGAGGTGATATAACATAGTTCTTTTTCATATTAGTAGAACTCCTTTTAATCTAATGGTTAAAGAAACATTCTGCTTTCCCGATGCACAAATCTTTCTGGTACATAGAGGTCATAATCATTTGTACGACAGTATTCTTCCAATTGACGACTAGAGTGAACACCAATCCGTTTATATATACGCGAAATATGGGTTTCAACCGTACGGTAGGAAAGATTCAATATTCTGCCAATTTGTTTACTGGTATATTTTTGTAACATGAGGAAAATAACATCCCATTCCCGTTGGGTAAAGAGATTGGTTGGTGGTTGGAACATAATATTGGCTGGCAATTTTCCATGAAATAGCCGGGTGAATGAGAAATCCTGAGCTTGCCAACCATGATATATCGTTCCTATACAGCTTCCGTCTTCATGATAAAGAGGGTATTTTTCAAAAAAATAAGATGAAAGAATTTGTTCTTTTCCAAAAGTATGTGTTAAGAACAAACATACTCTTTCTTCTTTCTCCATCACTTTTTGATCATGAGCGATGTACTCTTTGGCGAATTCGGCTCCATCCCAGGGTAATTCATGATCATAAAGCCCTTCAAAGTCAAAAGAACATGGAATATTGAGAATACGTTTACATGCTTGATTGACATAAATGTGGCATGAGTTTTTATCCTTTATTGCCCAAGGGGCATTACTTTGATCTATTGTATTAATAATTTGAGGTGAAATAATTAATTTATTATCCATGTTATTACTCCTTTTTTCTCTAACCTTAAAATTAGGTTTTTGCTGTTTAATCTTATAATCAATTTAACTCACGATTATCCCAGATCTTAGGGTGGTTTATGATCATAAAACCCTTTATGATCAAATGGTTGTATAAAAGTGTGAATAAATTCTTTGTAACCGAGTCTCCGTAAATAAATTTCGAAGAGCTATCCTGTATTCCCCACGGTTTATTATTCACTTTTATTGTGTTAATAATTTGAAATGATATTGCATAGCTCTTCTTCATGTCAGTAAAAGCTCCTTTGTAATCTAAATGTTAAAGAAACATTCTACTTTCTCGATGCACAAACCTTTCTGGTACATAGAGATCATAATCATTGGTGCGACAATATTCTTCTAATTGACGACTAGAGTGAATACTAATCCGTTTATATATACGTGAAATATGGGTTTCAACGGTACGGTAGGAAAGGTTTAACATTCTACCGATTTGCTTACTAGTATATTTTTGTAATAGGAGAAAAATAACATCCCATTCCCGTTTAGTAAAAAGATCAGTCGGTGGTTGGAACATAATAGACGCTGGCAGTTTTCCATGAAATAGCCGGGTGAATGAGAAATCCTGAGCTTTCCACATATGATATATAGTTCCTATACAATCCCCGTTATCATGGTAAATAGGGGTTTTTTCACAAAAATAAGATGACAGAAATTTGTCTTTGCCAAACAAATGTGTTTCAAGAGAACATACCCTTCCTCCTCTTTCCATTACACTTTTATCATGAGCAATAAATTCTTTTGCAAATTCAGCTCCATCCCAGTCTAGTTCATCATCATAAAGTCCTTCATAATCAAATGATTTTTTAAAGTCATGAATGAACTGTTTTGTAGCTGAATTACCGTAAATAAAGCATGAATTCTTGTCTTTTATTCCCCAAGGATCATTACTTTGCTCCATTGTATTGATGATTTGAGATGAAATAATTAATTTATTATCCATGTTATTACTCCTTTTTGCTCTAGCTTTAAAATTAGATTTTTGATCTTATAAATCAATTTAACTCACGACTACGCCATAACCTAGGGTAATGCATGACCATAAAACTCTTCGTAATCAATTAGTTGTTTAGAGTTATGAATAAGTTTTTTTGTCGCTGAATTACAGTAGATAAAGTTTGAAGAACTATCCTGTATTCCCCACAGTTCATTGCTCATTTCTATTGTATTAATAATCTGGGGTGATATTGCATAGCTCTTTTTCATATCAGTAAAATCTCCTTTGTAATCTAGGCGTCAAAGAAACATTCTGCTTTCTGGATGCACAAATCTTTCTGGTACATAGAGATCATAATCATTGGTGCGACAATATTCTTCCAATTGACGACTAGAGTGAACACCAATCCGTTTATATATGCGTGATATATGGGTTTCAATAGTACGGTAGGAAAGATTTAACATTCTACCGATTTGCTTACTGGTATATTTTTGCAACAGGAGGAAAATAACATCCCATTCCCGTTGAGTAAAAAGATCGGTCGGTGGTTGAAATAATATAGACGCCGGAAGTTTTCCATGAAATAGCCGGGTGAATGAGAAATCTTGGGCTTTCCATGCATGGAGAAAGATACCGATACATTCGTTCTCATCATTATAAATTGGATATTTTTCCGAAAAATAAGATGATAGAAATTTATCTTTTCCATATGTATGTGTTTCAAGTGAGCATATTCTTTTCTCTTGTTTCATAACATTTTTATCGTGAATAACGAATTCTTTTGCGAATTCAGCACCATTCCAGGGGAGTTCATTGTCATATTTCCCTTCATAATCAAATAAATCTGGGAGATTTTGGATTTGTCTAAATGCCAAATTGCCAAAAATCCAACATGAGTTTTTGTCTTTGATTGCCCAAGGCTCATTGCTTTGTTGCATGGTATTAATCACTTGAGGCGAAATAATTAATTCATTTTCCATGTTATTATTCCTATTTTTCTGGCCTTAAAATTGGATTTTCGATGTTTGATCTTATCATCAATTCAACTCATGACTATCCCATAGCTTGGGATAATGAATGATCATAAAACTCTTTATAATCAAATGGTTGTTTAAAACCACGAGTAAGTTCTTTTGTGACTGAATTACCGTAGATAGAGTTTGAAGAGCTATCCTGTATTCCCCACGGTTTATTACTCACTTCTATTGTGTTAATAATCTGAGGTGATATTGTATAGTTCTTCTTCATATTAGTGATAACTCCTCTAATCTAAGAATTAAGAAAATATTCTGATTTCTGGATGCACAAACCTTTCTGGTACATAGAGATCATAATCATTCGTACGACAATATTCTTCTAATTGGTAACTGGAGTGGACACCAATCCGTTTATATATATGTGAAATATGGGTTTCAACAGTACGATAGGAAATATTTAACATCTTACCGATTTGCTTATTAGTATATTTGTGTAACAACAGGAAAATAACATCCCATTCACGTTGAGTAAAAAGATCAGTAGGTGGTTGGAATATAATAGATGCTGGCAGTTTTCCACGAAATAGTCGGGTGAATGAGAAATCCTGAGCTTGCCAACCATGATATATAATTCCCATGCAGTTACTATCATGGTAAATAGGTGACTTTTCAAAAAAGTAAGATGACAGAATTTGTTTTTTCCCATATGTATTAGTTTCAAGGGAGCATACTCTTTCTTCTTTTTCCATCACCTTTTGATCATGAGCGATGTATTCTTTGGCAAATTCGGCCCCGATCCAAGGTAGTTCATGATCATAGAGTCCTTCAAAGTCAAAAGAACATGAAATATTGAGAATATGTTTACATGCCTGATTGGCATAAACAAAGCATGAATTCTCATCTTTTATTCCCCAAGGGTCATTACTTTGTTCCATTATATTAATGATTTGAGGTGAAATAATTAATTTATTGTCCATATTATTACTCCTTTTTTCTCTAGCCTTAAAATCAGGTTTTTGCTGTTTAATCTTATAATCAATTTAACTCACGACTATTCCAGACCTTTGGGTAGTTCATGATCATAAAACCCTTTATAATTAAATGGTTGTATGAAATTACGAATGAATTTTTTGTATCAGAGTCGCCGTAGATAAAGTTCGAAGAGCTATCCTGTATTCCCCACGGTTCATTGCTCATTTCTATTGTATTAATAATCTGGGGTGATATTGCATAGCTCTTTTTCATATCAGTAAAATCTCCTTTGTAATCTAAGCGTTAAAGAAACATTCTGCTTTCTCGATGCACAAATCTTTCTGGTACATAGAGATCATAATCATTGGTGCGACAATATTCCTCTAATTGACGACTAGAGTGAACACTAATCCGTTTATATATACGTGAAATATGGGTTTCAACGGTACGGTAGGAAAGGTTTAACATTCTACCGATTTGCTTACTAGTATATTTTTGTAATAGGAGAAAAATAACATCCCATTCCCGTTGAGTAAAGAGATTGGTCGGTGGTTGAAATAATATAGACGCCGGAAGTTTTCCATGAAATAGGCGAGTGAATGAGAAATCTTGGGCTTGCCAACCATGAAATATCGTTCCTATACAACTTCCGTCTTCATGGTAAAGAGGATATTTTTCAAAAAAATAAGACGAAAGAAGTTGCTCTTTTCCAAATTTATGTGTTAAAAGCAAACATATTCTTTCTTCTTTTTCCATCACCTTTTGATCATGAACGATGTATTCTTTGGCAAATTCGGCCCCACCCCAAGGAAGTTCATCGTCGTAAACTCCCTCGTAGTCAAAAGAGCTTGAAATGTTTTGAACGTGTTTACATGCCTGATTGGCATAAATAAAACATGAATTTTTATCCTTTATTGCCCAAGGAGAATTACTCTGTTCCATTGTATTAATAATTTGAGGTGAAATAATTAATTTGTTGTCCATATTATCACTCCTTTTCTCTTTCTAGTTTTAAAATTAGACTCTTGATGTTTAATCTTATAATCAACTTAACTCCATACTACCAATAGTGACGAATCTGGCTGGAATATAAAGATCAAGTTTATTTTCTCTACAGAAATCTTTCAATTCTGTATGTAGTGGTAAATTGAATTTTTGGTAAATTGATTGAATATGATTCACCACATCTTCGGTACTTATCATTAACTCTTCACCGATTTTATCTTCATCTAATGAGCGCAGAGTCAGAAAGAGAACTTCCCATTCAGTTTGCGTCAATTTGTCATTAGGGGCGATAAATTCCAACGTTGCCGGAGGCGTTTTTTCATGGTAGTAAGCAGTAGAAAAGTTTTGGGTTTTGCACATATGAAAAATGATCCCAATACAATTGCCATCTTCATCACAAAGTGGGTATTTATTACAAAGATAGATTTGTTTAATCTTATGTTCTTCAAATGGATGCGTTTCCAGTGAACTAACGCGTTGCATTGTTTGAATAACTTTTTGATCCTGACGGCGGCATTCTTTTTCATATTCTGCAATAGGTGAGGGTAATTCACCTGTTGAAAGCCCGCTAATATCCAAGTCTTCCGGCAAATTGAGTAGTTGATAAAAGGCGGAGTTGGCATAAATGAATCTTGATTGGAGATCTTTGGCTCCCCAAGGTTCATTACTGTTTTCCCACATATGAATTAATTGTGGAGTGATATTATCAGGTCTGTTTTTTATATGTTGCATTAGTGACTCCTGAGAGATTATTTCAGTCTTTATCTGACATGTTTATTAACTAATTATGCTTAAAATGCTTTGGTAATATAATAGAATATAATAACCTGCTCGTCAAAATACATATATTTATTAATTAAACCTTTTATTGTTAAATAATGGGACTTTTGACATTAATAAATATAACGTAAAATACTATTTTTTATAGAAACATTTTAGTTTGATTACTAAACAGTAAAATTAATGAATAAGGTTTTTAAGTCATAAGTAATTAAGTGATGTAGATCAAAATCTTTCTGTCATTAACCGAAGTATGAGGGAGCGATTGTTATAACGATGATCGATAATAGAATGAAAAAGAAGGTGTTATTTTTATGGCAGAATAACGGCGAAAAAATGGCATTTAATCGGAATAATATTCGATCAATTAAAGAACGCTTTCTAAACGGCATATACTGGTCATAGTAATCCGGTAAAATATATTGTGGAATTGTCAGAATAATCAACTATATAAAATTTTCAGCCTATAAACCGCGTCTGAATTTGCCTGCTGTTGACAATAGCTATTCTTAAATAAAATTAAGGTTAGCTAAATTCTTTAAAATTAAATTTTTGAAGAATAATTAAATAAAAAGCTTACTTAAAATGGTATAGCTCAAGATATAAAGTTGTATTTCAAGTTCCACTTAGATGTTTGTCACAGTCACGCTCTTACTCCATTTCCCGCAGTTTTTATCAATGATTTTCTGCTTTGACGGTACCGGCGAAGTAATGCTGGAGGCAAGAAATTGACCTGATTTTCATCAATTTCATAATATTCCTATATTTTTTAACTCAAATTTGTTGCATTATTGATCATTAATTAATTCTTAAGTGGTAATAATATGGTAAGAATTTCGATTAATCCCACGTTTTATGCGATTAGTCAATAGAGATGTGAATAGATGGCGCTATCGGGGCAAAGTCTGAACCGATGCCGGTATGGAGACTGAACCGACAAGTAACTTTGGTAGGATCGGGATATATCAGGTTTCGTCATCTTTCACGTCAGTAACAGTGTTAAAGCCCGAATAGCCTCCGCAGGGTAACAAATGCCTGCTCAATCTGGATAAACTGTAGGATAAAAAATTACCGTGGTGTAAATGGTGGTTTAGCGGTGGCAAAAATAAGATCGAAGCCGCTGCTACCGCCGTGGCGGCACCGAATCCGTTAACAGTCCGTGTTTTATTCATCAGGATTGAATGAGGACGAAGAGGATTACTTAAATCGATATTATCTTAGTGAGATGCGGAACGGTTCGGTAAAGCGTCGACTCGTGTTCGTTTTCGCTGGAACAGAGATGAAAAAAGCGGCAGGATGATGGTTCTGGGCTACCACGTCAGCCCGGAAAGTGGTTTGGATAAAGTGGGTAGTGATATTGAATTGCTGCCGATGTCAGAAGAGAAGGATTTTCGTGATTATATTCTGATTATCCCCATTTTTAATTAAGTAAATATACTTAACGGTAATGTTTTATTCTATTGTATACGAAATTATAGCTATGAATAATGGCAATTAGTATTGACATGTAATTAATAAATTATTTATCTGTAAGGAAGCTGGTAATAAAATCCATATTAGTTTGATTGTGATCGATTTCTTTGGCGTAAGAAATGATTAACTAATGTAGGTAATTATTTTTCTGTATACTTAATAATATTAAATTTTTTAGGTAACTTATTGTCTTTAGTAGGTTCAGCATTTGTATAAATAAAATAGAATTCTTTATCTTTTATAAATCATTATTATGAATATCTATCCTATGTATTTGTTCGCTGAATGGTAATAAGGTAGGGGTAGCCCTGTTGGGTTTATATATAACCTTAAAAAATTATTGAATATAACTATCATATTTTTAAATAAAAATATCCCAACAGAGCTGGCTATTTTCTCCATTAATAATGGATAAGAACAGCATGTAAAAAGCGAAAATAAATACGTAATCTAAGACAATAAGAACTTTTCCGGTATATAGTGATTAAAATTATTGGTTTGGCAATACTCTTCCAGTTGTTGGCTAGAATTAATACCTATCTTACGGTATATTCGAGTCATATAGGATTCAACAGTGCGATAAGCTAGGTTTAGTATCTGTCCAATCTGTTTTCTGGTACTTTTCTGTAAAAAGAGGAAAATGATATCCCATTCACGTTGAGTAAAAAGATCGGTTGGTGGCTGGAGCATAATTGAAGCGGGTAGTTTATCATGGTATTGATGTAAATAGGCTAATGAATAATTTTGCGCTTCCCAGCCGTGGTATATGACTCCGATGCAATCTCCATCTTTATGATAAAAAGGTGATTTCTCGAAAAAGTAAGACGATAGGATTTGCTCTCTGCCAAATATATGAGTTTCGATTGAACATATTCTCTGCTGTTTTTCTATTACTTTCTTATCATGATTAATAAATTCTTCCGCGAATTTAGCGCTATCCCAAGGAAGTTCAGTTTCATAAAACCCCTCAAATTCAAATGAATTTGAAAAATTTTGAAGAGATTTTAATGCCATATTACCGTAGATAAAGCATGAGTTTTTATCTTTGATTCCCCAAGGCTCATTACTTGCGGACAGCGTGTTAATAATTTGAGATGATATAGTCATGTGATTATTCATCTTATTATTCCTTTTTATCTGATTTATGTTTAAGTTGTAATATATTTGAATCATATTGCCAGTTTAATACTTTATTACCAGCAATGACAGGCTTTTTCATAAAATAATTATCATAGCTATCTTTATTACGAGAATGGTTTAGTTATGTGTGCTATTGTAGATTTCATTTTTGGGAGTCTTCTTAATATAATTAAAGGTATTTTCTGCAATGGATGAGGGTAATTTATCAGTTAAAAATATCAATATATTGTAATTTTTAGAAAAATTGTGATATTGGTAGAGAATCGGGAGGGGTAAATAATCACTTTTCCCAAAAGATTATTACTTTCTTACACAGGTAAATTAGTTTAACAATGGTATTGTTTTGATTGAATTTTATAGTTATCATCATGCAATTTAATTATTCAGGTAATTATTTGTTTATGATATTTAAAATGATTGTATTCTATAATAGAGATAAATGGTTAGTTCTTTCTGTTAGTGAATTTTATTTTTATTTAAGAGATAAACTTTAAATATGAGGAAATGTAACAGTAAATGATTATTCTTCCTAAAAATCAAATAATCATTAAACTGTTTATTTAATTAATATTTTTATATATGAAAATACTGCCGGTATAATTTGAGATAATATCATTACCCATTGATGTTGGGATTGTATCATACCGGCAGCGATAGACTATGTAATCATGTTCTTTATGGTTGAAAATAGTAAATGGCGTTATTAAGATAGTAAAAATTTCTCGGGTACATAGCGTTTAAAGTTATTGATGAGACAATATTCTTCCAGTTGTTTACTGGAGTCAACACCTATCTTGTGATATATATTGGTCATATGGCATTCAACCGTACGATAAGCAATATTTAATATCTTTCCAATCTGTTTCCTGGTGTAATTTTGTAAAAAGAAGAAAATAATATCCCATTCACGTTGGGTAAAAGTATCTGTTGGTGGCTGGAATATAATAGATGTGGGTAGATCATTATAATATTGATATAGGTTAATTAATGAAAAATCTTTAGCTTTCCATCCATGAAAAAATATGCCTATGCACTCCTTTGCATCGTTATACAGTGGTAATTTTTCTTGGAAGTAAGACGATAAGATTTTTTCCTTTCCATATGTATAAGTTTCGAGTGAGCAAACTCTTTTGCCTTTTGTCATTACAATTTTATCATGATCAATGAATTCTTTTGCAAACTCCGATCCACTCCAGGGAAGTTCGCCATCAAAAAGTCCTTCATAATTAAATGACGTTGGAATGTTTTGAATAGATTTTAAGGCCAGGTTACCATAAATAAAGCGTGAATTTTTATCTTTGATTCCCCACGGCTCATTGCTTGCTTCCATTGTGTTTATTATTTGTGGTGAAATATATGTTCCATTAATTTTCTTCATGATTAAGGCCTATATAGCTGATGATTGGTTTATAATACTTAGCGACCCTAAATGATCAATATTGATAAGGTGTAGAAAAGGGTGGTTATTTTTCTTGTGATAGCCTCCGAATGAGTGAGTTTTTAGTAAGATGACTTGGCATCTTTTCAACGTATGTTTTATCTTGGTGGAGGTATTGTTATTCATATTCTAATATTATTAAATATAATTTATGTTTTTAAATGACTCTATTTTTATTCTTCATATAGCTTAAGATTAAAGTGATGCTGTTTAGTTTACTTCTTATATTTTGCATAGTAAATCCTTGCTGATTACTTAAGAGATTATCTAAATAATTTAAGTAATAATTTTACTTAAAATAGATTTATTCTATGGCATAGGTAAATAATTTGTTTTTAAAGGAAAAGTATACTAATAATTAAATTATTTATTCTTTAACAAGTAAATCTTAAATAAATGAAAATGTATTTTTAAATATTATTTTTTATAGAAATTATTTAATTCAGATATTTTTCTGAATGGTCAATGATAGTCGGTAATACTTACTTTTTTCCATAGTAACTACTGAAAGATCAGGCCGATATGAAGGATATATTGTTACAGAGAGCATCTGTATAAGGTAAAATTCAGATCTTACAGCCGTTATTACCTTATATCCCCATATCTCCGAATGGGAAAAAATCAATTTTGTTGAGTGATGAATGAGATAAGGTAGAAGATTTATTGAAACGTAATCGTCAGCTAAGAAAGTTGCGTCAGTGGTAACTTAAAAACTTGAGCCTCTCTTGACCTAATTTTTGACCCTTTTTTAGTAACCAATTTTAATTCATTGATTTTTAAACAAATATTGTTTTCCCCGTAAAAAAGGGTTTTTTATTTTTTATAATGATTACACTTTAACATTCAGTAGGTTGGGGTTAATATGTAACAGTGTACTGCCGTACAGGCAGCTTAGAAAATCCTGATCAGTTATGTATATTGAAAACCAATGTGTACTGCCGTACAGGCAGCTTAGAAATAAAACCGTTCCTCGTTTCAATAATCCCACTTGTGTACTGCCGTACAGGCAGCTTAGAAACGGATTCGGGCAAAAAAGTGCCCTTGACGGGAGTGTACTGCCGTACAGGCAGCTTAGAAAAACGACGTCGCCGTGTGTTTGTTGTCGCAAGTGTGTACTGCCGTACAGGCAGCTTAGAAATTGTTAAAGGATCGTTTAGTTCAGAAATAAAGAGTGAACTGCCGTACAGGCAGTTTAACTTCTTGAAGTTCTAGGTGTAGTTTAGAGTTATAAAAGCAAGGAATTTCTATCGAGTGATAAGACTGGAAATATTGGCCTCATATTGAGATTGGTAAATACTCTACCTCAAGGGGGAGGTAGAGTATAAATGAGCTTGAGTTTTAATTGAGGCTTTTCGCATTTTACATGAAGCTACGCAAGCTTTATCATAAATTTAATTACTTAAATTTCCTTATAATCCAACTTTTCGAATGAATTTATAGCGCTATTTTTCGATAGATTATAAATCTCCACTCCTTTGCTTATTGCTATTTCATGAGCTAGGTTGAAACAAGGAATGATGAAATCGTGTAAATTATTATTTAATTTGGTATCGAGTTTGTCATTTTGAGTTTCATAAAATCTTGGTTTTGAAAAATTATTCATATCTAAACCTGCGAAATATATTTTTTTATAGCCCAAAAATAACGCTATTTGTAGAGCAGAATATGCAACTGTTGTTCCGTTATAGAATCCGAGATTTAAGTTCAATGAGAATGCCACACCATTCTGTATTATTATTTCATCACTCTTTATTTCAGAAAGTTCTTTTTCCTCTTTATAAACGGGTTGATCAATATTCTCAATAATAATTACCTTACATTTCAATTCAAGATAACCGTAATCAATTAAGATGTCGTTGAGGCAATCCATTGTTGTGAAGAATATCAATTCATTGTCTTTTAATATATTTAAAACAATGTTCTTCCTATTTAGAATGAATGTTCTGTCAATTATCACATGATATTTGAATTTCACCTTTGGTGATAATTCATATGAACCGTTAACACCCATAATATCAAATTTAGTATCATCAAAAAAATCTGTTTTGATGGTAGATACTGACGGCCCAGATGCAATAATGATTAATGGTTTTTCTGATTTTTTTGGGAATTCATTGATACTTATATTTTTCTTATTGAACGAAACTGAGTTGATTTTACCATTAATGTTTCTTGAGATCTTTATGTGAGGCCAAAAGTTCATGTTGTGTTTCATTCTTTTGCTGGCTATATTTCTGTATATTGACTTTGTTATATTCTGCTTACAGAGCATGCCCAATTTTAAGAGATATTTGTATTTAGAAAACATATTGTAATTCCCTTTTTATTCTAAAGTGTAACATTTTGTTAATTGTTTTTTACTGTTTTTATCTTTATCTCATTTCGAGCTTTAGGAGTATACACAATGCAATTAGCCGGGATATCTTTATTAATAAATGACATTGCACCTATGTAGACATTATCCCCAATTGTTATATTATCACTTATAATACAACAGTTTGCACCTATTTTTACATTATTTCCTATCCTTATTGCTCCATCAACATCTTCATTAAGAACGCCAATAGTTGTATTTTGTAAAATATGAAAATTATCACCGATAATGCATGTGCGAGAAATAACAATGCCAACATAATGAGATATACGAAAATTTTTCCCTATATAGGACCCTAATCCTAAATCACATCCATATTTATTCCTTAGATTTCTATTTATATGAATAGAGATTTTCTTGGCTTTATTTGTCCTGTATAAATAATTAGCAATTCTCCACCAGATATAGAACCTGCGATCTGGACATTTAAGGGCTCGATGGACTGCTTTGAGCCATGAGAATGATGTTCGTGAACAGATAACTTCACTGAGTAAACATGCCTTTAAATGGTTTAGCTCTTTTTTTTGTGGTGATATTTTGTTCATTTTTCTGTTAATACTTTGTACTGATTAGTTGTGTCATTTTTCAGATATGGATTATATTAAAAATGTCAAATTCAGCCAAATAGATTAGTTGGGGAAACGTAGAATATGTGGATTGGCGCTGATAAAATACAGACCAGCCATCATACAATTTCTATGCTTCATACTATCTCTGGCAGGTTTTTAGTTTGAAGTGAGTCCCAAAAAAGTCACTGTCAAGTGCAAACAGCGTAAATCCAGTCAAACCATCTTGCAGAAAAAAGAGAAAGAATAGGGGAATTACTGGGTTGGCAGTGAGACGTATATCCGGGTGATTGTAGATTTTCTTGATTGTCACAATGGGTTACAAATCATTTTAGTGGAGTCCACCGCTATCTGATATTGGTTTTTCCGTTGTGATGCCTAAAAGTTAACGGGACTAAGTGGCAGGAATTATTCACCGCTGGAAAGATAGTAAATTTGGTATTGCTTCTACTCAAACCATATTAATCAAATCTAGGAATATTTTTAAATTATCAGTAGTTAAAAGTGTCAATGGTGATACTGAGTGAGTATTGATGAATAAACTTCTGGATGCGGTTTTTAATGCTGGATATTACCGCTTAGGTGTTCGTATTTAGATATAAAATATCCAGTGTAGAACATCAAATAGAATATTGATCTACTTGTTGCAGTCAATTATACAAAAATGGTTAACCTTATAAGTAATAAGAACAGTGCATTACTTTTTTTCTGAACTAGACTTTAATTGGCGTGAATTGTAATGGAGTGTCTTTATAATAATTTAATGTGTTGATTGTGAAATAACATTATTTAATTTAAGGAAGGTGTATGAGTCACAAGAATGATTTTAAGGCTTTTTCTATTAGTGATAATGCGAATGTAGTCAGTCAAGAGAAATATGAGATAAATCAGAGTTTGCAGACTGGATTTTCACCAGATAATGTACCCACTCATTTGTTAAATAAGGTATTACGTCAGGCATCAACGGTATCATCTGTCGTGGCTGACTTTATTGCAGCAGGATCTGGCAATGATGTTCTGGACGATGGAAATATAGCCAAACTCACCGTTCAATTAAATAAAGCGTTAGAACAGAAAATTACAGCGGACATTCCCAGCGCTTCATTAACTCAAAAAGGTATTGTCCAGCTTACAAATGTGATTGGCAATAGCGATACATTGGCGGTTACACAAAAGCTTGTTCAGGAAGTAATAAATTCATTACATAAATATACCCGTGAAGAGATAGATAACCGGATTAAAACAGCTAATGAAATTCCTGTCGGTTCTCCTATTCCGTGGCCGTTACCTCACCCACCATTCGGTTATTTTACTTGTAATGGCTCAGCATTTAATAGATTACAGTATCCGAAGTTAGCGGAAGCTTATCCTGATGGTAGATTACCTGATTTAAGAGGCGAATTTATCCGTGGATGGGATGATGGTCGAGGTATTGATAGTGGTCGTGGAGTTTTAACTCACCAGGGGGATGCTATCAGAAATATTGAGGGTTCATTTCCTGGGGCAATAGCATCAAACTATCATCTGGCAACAAAAGGGGCTTTTTATGCTAGTGAAACTCTTGGAGTGGGTGTAGATGGTAATCCTAAATCAGTGGATCATTTTACCCGGGATGCTGTATACACTGCATACGGTTTTGGGTTCGCCGCATCAAGTGTTGTTCCTGTGGCCTCAGAGAACCGCCCCCGCAATATAGCATTTAATTACATAGTGAGAGCAGCATAATGGCTGAACAAAAATACCGTTTAAATCAGAAATAGAAGGGGATGGTGTTCCACTTAAATGGAGGAAGTTTTGACCCTTTTTTAACGGCAAAGTTTAATTTATTGATTTTTAAATAAATATTATTTGCTCTGTAAAAAAGGGTTTTTTATTTTTTATAATGGTTACTCTTTAACATTCAGTAGATTGGGGTTAATATGCAACAGTGTACTGCCGCACAGGCAGCTTAGAAATTAGCCCGGTCCGGCTATTCAGGACAATAGCAGTGTACTGCCGCACAGGCAGCTTAGAAAGGAAATCCATCACCAACAACTGTAATTTGTGAGTGTACTGCCGCACAGGCAGCTTAGAAATTCTTAAGCCTGTAGCCAGTGCAAATCTAACGGTGTACTGCCGCACAGGCAGCTTAGAAATGCTTCCATGCTTTATCTCGACATCTTCGGATGTGTACTGCCGCACAGGCAGCTTAGAAAGGATGAGTCAGAACTATACGAAATGGTGATGGGTGTACTGCCGCACAGGCAGCTTAGAAAATCAGGAAAATTTTTGGCATCAAGATAATGCAGTGTACTGCCGCACAGGCAGCTTAGAAACGCGACGACATGCTAGCTATGCACCGCGTGCCGTGTACTGCCGCACAGGCAGCTTAGAAATCTAACGTTCTCACTTACCGACTGGTTTTCAGAACTGGCGGCTCAAGTGTAGCGATGAGAACAATGAATGTGTGTTTTATAAACATAGGGATTCCTGTGATATTCCAGAATACTGTCGTTTAGATGTTCGTGTCCAAATGCAGGAATATTCAGTTTGGAATTTAAAATAAAAGAAATTGCAGGAAAAGATAGAAAGAATAAGAACAAAATAGTTTCCAGATATTAAATATAAATGGTTTGGATATATTTTTGACTCTAAGATATTTAATTATTTATTGCTTACAATTATATAAAAACGGTCAGTCTCCTAATAAATAGGAATGCTGTATTGCTTTTCTTTCTGAACTAGACTTTAATTTTAATAAATTACAGTCGGATTGTTTTTACAGTAATTAAATATGTTGATTATAAAAAATATTATTTTACTTAAGGAGTAAGTGCATGAGTCAAAAAAATGATTTTAAAGCTTTTTCTATTGGCAATAATGCTAATGTAATTAGCCAAGAAAAATATGAAGAAAGTCAGAATTTGCAGACAGGGTTCCCACGAGATGGTATTACCACTGATATGCTAAATAAGGCATTACGTCAGTCTTCCACAATATCCTCTGTAGTCGCTAATTTTATTGCCACACAATCTGGCAATGATGTTTTGGATGATGGGAATATAGAGAAACTCACGGCTCAGTTAAATAAAGCACTGGAACAGAAAATAGTAACAAAGGTTCCCGATGCTTCATTAATACAGAAAGGTATTGTCCAGCTTACAAATGTGATTGGCAATAGTGATACATTGGCTGTTACACAAAAGTTTGCTCAGGAAATAATAAGTTCGTTACGTGAAGAAATTAATATACCTGTGGGTTCCCCTATTCCGTGGCCGTTACCCTATCCGCCTATCAACTATCTCGTTTGTAACGGTGCATTTTTCAATAAATTGCAGTACCCAAAGTTAGCAGAAGCTTATCCTGACGGCAGATTGCCCGATTTAAGGGGAGAGTTTATCCGTGGCTGGGATAGTGGTCGAAATGTGGACCCATCTCGTTCAATATTGTCATGGCAGGAAGGGGCTTATTTGGTACAGAATGTTGATCGGGCGAGTAATTTTATTATTACTCCTTCACGTAATGAGCGTACAAAATTGCAGTGGGATATTCCTCAAAATAACAATACTTCGGTAAAAGCTGTATATTGTAAAGCTCAGGCAGACTGGATTGCGAATTCTGCATTTATAGGGGTATCAAGGCCCCGCAACATAGCATTTAACTACATAGTGAGAGCAGCAGCATACAGCATAACGGCAGAACAAAAATATTCCTTAGAACACGAAACAGCCATATTCGGTGAAGGCGGGTTAGCGATTCAAGCCGGTTGGATGAAAGTTTATCACGCGAATCAAATAACAAGAGAATTTACTGGCGTTGATATTGAATATGTTATGCTCGGTGTCAGTTTGTCAGCGAATTCTTATTTAGATGCACCAGACTTTCCTGATTCTGATGACCTGGCTGTTTGCCGCAGTGAAGATGGTAAGCGTTGGGAAATAGTACCTGATTATCGCGGAAAAATCGCTTACGACACGTTAACACTAACTCAACAGAAAATCACTGAATTGGGTGAATTACTTGAAACTCTGACCTTTAAGCAACCTACCACCGATTTTGATAAGTGGGATGGCACACAATGGGTCACTGATAATGTAGCTCTAAAAGCAGATCAGATTGAACAAGCGGAGCGGCAGCGTATGACTTTGCTGCGACACGCGAATGAATCCATTGCATTACTGCAAGATGCTGTTGATTTAGATATCGCTACCGAAGTAGAGAAAGCTGTTCTGTTGGAATGGAAAAAATACAGGATAATGCTCAATAGAGTAAATATTTCTCTGGTTTCCGATATTGAATGGCCAGAACAGCCGAAATAAAAAATATAGTGAAAGGGTATAGTGAATAGTGACTTCTATCACGAAAAAAGAAACAACCCTCGTTATTTTAAATGTAGTTTGTCAGCGGTCTGAGCCACCTTACGGTGGCCTTTTACTACCGTATTTTTCAGATAATTAAGGAGTAATTATGGGGTGGGAGCTTCATATAACAAGAGCTGAATGCTTCTCAATGAATGAAGATTGCCAGATTAGTAGCGATGAGTGGCTCGCATTAGTGGCTGAGGATGACGAATTATTCATTGATGAAAGAAATGGTCAGTTTCATGCTAGATGGACAGGGAAGAGCGTCTATGAAGAACCTTGG
Organism: Photorhabdus namnaonensis; assembly: GCF_001684335.1. Lineage (GTDB taxonomy): Bacteria > Pseudomonadota > Gammaproteobacteria > Enterobacterales > Enterobacteriaceae > Photorhabdus > Photorhabdus namnaonensis. The sequence continues at coordinate 32,039 of NZ_LOIC01000020.1, read as the reverse complement.
CTGAATTGGTCTGATGGGAACATATATACAAAACACCCCGATACAGCCTTATATTGTAAGATGTTACAGATAGCCGAAAAACTTAATGCTAAAGTTGTTGATGACGATGATCGTTTGTACTTACTTCCAACCGATTTGGAAAATCCGTCATGGGCTAAATCAAATCAACCTGAAATAAAAAAATTGTTCCTACAAAAGCTGATGAACTACATAAAAAGATAATAATTTTCTGCTAACTCTGCCAGTAAATAGGTTTCACAGTAATGTAGCAATCATTACTTAACTTTTTTTATGTGAAAAAGATTTTTCTGATGATGCTTCGAGAGGGGAGAGATTGCCTGAAATAGATAATGTATATTTATTACAGTGCCGCTATTTTGCCGCCACTTCACCATTCTCAGGCCATCGCACAAAACAAAAAAGCCACCTTGCGGTGGCCTTTTCTTTTCCCTAACTCACTGTTTTACAGCAAGTTTTTATTTGGTGCCCAGGGCGGGACTTGAACCCGCACAGCCTTACAGCCGAGGGATTTTAAATCCCTTGTGTCTACCGATTTCACCACCTGGGCTGAATCTGGAGGCGCGTCCCGGAGTCGAACCGAGGTTGACGGATTTGCAATCCGCTGCATGGCCACTCTGCCAACGCGCCTTTCCATCTTTAGTTACTTGTCATAATTCTGACCGGTAACTTGGAGCGGGAAACGAGACTCGAACTCGCGACCCCAACCTTGGCAAGGTTGTGCTCTACCAACTGAGCTATTCCCGCACCGCTTTGAACTGGCTGATTTACTTATTTGTTTTCGTAAATCTCATGTGCCGTTCGATGCGTTGCATTCTACTTACTTCACGTATCGAGTCAACACAATTATTGTTACGCTGTGTTTGTTCGATGGTTTTTACGTCATTTCGATCAAGCTTCGCGCAAGTCAGACCAGGCGGCGTTTACATATTGAAACATTGACCAAAATGTCATCACCGTGGCAATATAAAGTAATATGAATCCGCCCAATTCGAATTCAAAATTAGGGCGCCATAATAAAGCAACTAACGCCGCCATCTGCGCTGTCGTTTTTACCTTACCCATCCAAGAAACGGCAATACTACTGCGTTTGCCTAATTCGGCCATCCATTCTCTGAGAGAAGAGATGATAATTTCACGCGCTATCATGGTCGCCGCGGGGAGGGTTATCCACCACGTATGATAATGCTCGGAAACTAAGACTAATGCGGCAGCAACCATGATTTTGTCCGCGACAGGATCAAGAAATGCGCCAAAGCGGGTTGTCTGTTTCCAAAGGCGGGCGAGAAAGCCGTCAAACCAGTCTGTCGCCGCGGCGACAATAAAAATTATGGCACAAACCATCGGCGCCCATGTAAATGGCAAATAGAATGCCAGGACAAAAAATGGGATCAGGGCGATACGAAATAGAGTGAGCCATGTTGGTATATTTAATTGCATAGTGCTTCTTAACTATCTGGCTATAGTGGAATTTATAAGTATGGTGCATCAATGTACTTAGTGTTTCAATGCATTATAAATTTTTTCTGCTAATGCATAGGAAATAGTCGGTACTTTTGCGATCTCTTCGACACTTGCGTTGCGTAAAGGCTGTAAACCTCCCATATATTTCAGTAACATTTGTCGGCGTTTGGGGCCTACTCCTTCAATAGATTCCAGTGTACTGGTGTTTCTAACTTTAGCTCTGCGTTGGCGGTGCCCGGTTATTGCATGATTATGTGATTCGTCACGAATATGCTGAATTACATGCAGGGCGGGAGAGTCCGGCGGTAATGCGATACCTTTATCCTCCGTCGCGAAAAATAGTGTTTCAAGCCCAGCTTTGCGATCACTGCCTTTGGCAATACCTATCAATTGAGGGCGCGTTTTATCCCATTCAACATCAAGAGACTGAAAGACAGCTATTGCCTGAGCTAATTGCCCTTTACCTCCATCGATGAAAATAATGTCGGGAATTTTTGATTCATCTAATGTTTTTCCATATCGACGGCGTAATACTTGATTCATGGCAGCGTAATCATCACCGGGAGTAATACCACTGATATTATAGCGCCGATATTCGGAACGTAGTGGGCCATTGCTATCAAAAACGACACAGGATGCAACAGTTTGTTCCCCCATAGTGTGACTAATATCAAAACATTCCATTCTCTGAATTTTTGCCAGCTTAACCAATTTGGCGAGAGAGTCTAATCTTTGATGAATGGTTGATTGTTGCGATAAGCGGGTAGTTAGGGCGGTGGTTGCATTTGTGCGAGCAAGTTTCAGATAACGGGCTTTGTCTCCACGAGGGCGGGTTTGAATATGAATTTTCCGCCCGGATATTTCAGATAAAGAATCAGACAAAATATCTTTTTCCGGCAGAGTAAAATCCAGCAAAATTTCTGAGGGCAAAGTCCGATTTTGGCTGCCCTGTAAATAAAATTGGCCAAGGAATGTTTGTACAATCTCATCAAGCTTTGTCTCTGTCGGGACTTTAGGGTAGTAACTCCGGCTGCCCAGTACTTTGCCTTGACGTATAAACAGTACGTGTAGACAAGCCATACCCGCTTCAAAGGCGGCACTGATAACATCCAGGTCATCGTCTGTTCCTGAAACAAATTGTCTTTCAGTGACCTGACGAACAGCCTGGATTTGATCACGGTATCTTGCAGCATCTTCAAATTTCAGTTGCTGGCTGGCTTGTTCCATTTGGTTAATTAATTTGATTAAAACTTGCTGATCTTTGCCTGAAAGGAACAGACGAATATAATCAACTTGTTGCTGATACTCTTCTTCACTTACCAGCCCGTTAACGCAAGGCCCAAGGCAGCGGCCAATTTGATATTGCAGGCATGGCCGCGAGCGATTGCGGTAGACACTATCCTCACATTGTCGGATAGGAAAAAGTTTTTGCAGTAAGATTAATGATTCTCGTACTGCATGAGTATTTGGAAACGGGCCGAAATATTCACCTTTAGAATGTTTAGCTCCCCGATGCATTGCCAGCCGTGGGTGTTTATCCGCGCTGAGAAAAATGTAAGGGTAGGATTTGTCATCTCGCAGTAAAACGTTATATCTGGGCTGATAGAGCTTAATGTAATTATGCTCCAATAGCAGTGCTTCTGTTTCGGTATGCGTGACAGTAACATCTATTTGAACAATATTTTTAACCAGAGATTCGGTTTTACGACTGGCGACCTGCGCGCGAAAGTAACTGGCAAGCCGTTTTTTTAAATCTTTGGCTTTACCAACATAAATAACCGCGCCTGAAGTGTCATACATACGATAAACACCAGGCTGACTGGTTACTGTTTGTAAAAATGTTTTTGAATCAAATTGTTCCGTCACTATTTAATAGACTCTCTGTGTCGAATAGCCCATAACGTATTGCCATATGTGTTAATTCTACATCGCCGCTGATATTGAGTTTACTAAACATTCGGTAGCGATAGCTATTGACGGTTTTTGGGCTAAGATTAAGTTGTTCGGAGATATCACTCACTTTTTGTCCTTTCGTGATCATCAGCATAATCTGTAATTCACGATCAGACAGACAACTTAATGGATTGTCTTTCTGTGGACTAATTTGGCTAAGGGCCATTTGTTGAGCAATATCGGGAGCGATATAGCGCTGGCCGGCATTAACCGCGCGGATTGCATTAATCATGTCCTGAGGAGTAGAAGCCTTACTGAGATATCCTCTGGCGCCGGCCTGCATCACCTTCATTGGCAAAGGATTTTCAGTATAGATAGTCAACATGATGACTCGGACATCGGGACAATAACGCAGGATTCTTTTTGTTGCCTCCAGGCCGCCCATGCCTGGCATGCTCATATCCATTAACACGATATCTACTTTATTAGCCCGGCACCACTTTATCGCTTCTTCACCACAGTTAGCTTCTCCTGTTACTGTTATCCCTTTTACGTCATCAAGAATACGCTTTACACCAACCCTGATCAGCTCGTGATCATCGACTAACAAAACATTTATCAAAAAAGTATCTCCAACTGGCTCTATGCTCATACATGAGCTTCATTGACATTGCTTGTGTATTGAATTTGTTTCAAAAGAGTTAACTTCAATTGTCTATTTTTTGACTTTTAGTAAAGATTATATAAAACAATAGAATAGATAAATTATCCTAAAAGTTCATCAGGAATGTGAAGATTATACTTATCTCTTCCAAAGACAAAAGAGAATTATTTTATACGATGATAAATACTGTTTATTTGTAATGGGAACATTCTGCGTATTCTGATTATGATGAAATTAATAACTAAATAAATATTTATAAAATAAATGGTTTTAACAATAATTTAACGATTTTTGGCGTAGATCTATTTGGAAAATGTATAAAAATAGGGGATGAATTATGTGGTATAATTATTATTTTCATAACGTAATTAATACGTAAATGGGTAACGACTATGAATAAAATCGTTTTAATTCCTTCATCCGATACTGAAACTCTGGCAACAGAGGTGACATGTTTGAAAGTTCTGTTGGCTTCCATTCTTAAAACTATGGGGCAAGCTCATGCAGGGAAAGTTGTACTGAATTTGGAACGTGTTATTGCAGAAATGGGAGATGAAAAACAGGCTAAGATATTTGAAAATACGGTTCAGCAAATAAAAGCGTTATATCGGCAGTGAGATAGGTCTCAGGGGTTAATGTTATTGCCCCTGTAAATCCCACTTTTGCTATGTGCTGAAATGACCAACGTTTTTTCATAATATTTTTTCGGGAAAAAATATTATTATAATGCATTAAATTAGTATAAATTCATGAAACTAAAGATATAATGTAAATAAATTAAAAACGATATTAATTGTCTGGTTATAGAGAAAGGTGTGGAAAGGAGAATAATTTGTGAAAAATTTATAATTATTATTTTATCGTTATATACAGAATGATATATTGAAAAAAGGTATCAATTAACTTTTTCTCTTGCAGATAAATAATGTAATCGTCATTGATGACAAACAGTAATAGATTCATCATTATGACAATGATGGGTTTTGACTTTTGTAAATGTTGATTTTATGTGAGCGGCATTGGTGATGTTTTTATATCGATATGAAATATAAGTGATTTTATTGATTTTTATCATTGCATCTATATGGTTGAATAACTCATAGTAATTAACAGGATATGGAGTATACTAAATGTAGTAGTCTGGTTTGGTATGTAAATATAGGAGCGTGCGTATGTACAAAACTATTTTAGTACCGGTAGATATTTCAGAAGATGAACTAACGAGTAAAGCTGTTAAGCATGCACTGTCTTTGGCGAAAAAAACAGGTGCGAGGCTCCATATTCTTCATGTACTGCCAATTTCATCAGCAATTGTTAATGCATATTCGTTGGGATATGATGAAATTAAGGATAAAGCGACAATTAAAGCCGAAGATGATTTGAAAACGTTACTTGATACCATCGATTTTCCTGATGACAGGTTATCCTATTCCATTGCATTTGGGTCGCCAAGAGATGAGATAACAGCGGCAGCGACAGAAATTAATGCTGATCTTATTGTTATTGGCTCTAGAAGGCCCAATATTACAACGCATTTGCTAGGATCTAATGCATCTGGTGTTGTTAAATATTCGACAACATCTGTTTTGGTTATCAGATAAGGTAATTGAAACGTAATGGGGGAGATTGGCTAGCCATCTTCGGATGGCTTGCTAGATATTTTCTAGTTAACGCTGTGTTGCTCTATTTTTATTAAATTTGCTTTTCATTGAGATTGCATAAGGTTTCGTAGAATTGTTGAGGATGCAATGATTATGGAAAAATTTACTGATAAACTGATTCGTCTGGACCATTTCTTACTGCGAGTGGTACGTTTTTACCTTATTGCTGCAACGTTTTTCTTTATTGGAATAATTCCAGGTGTCTTGGGATTTTACCTGATAGAAGGGCATACCTTTTCTGGATCTTTGCTTAACGCTTTATCTATGCTGGGATCGCAGGGTTTAGATCCCGCTCCTGTTAGTTTATCCGGTAAATATTTTATTGCGATATATGGGGTATTTTTGGAAAGTGTGTTCTTTATTACCTTGGGACTTGTTGTAACGCCTTTCATTCATCGAATATTGCATAAGTGGCATCTTGACTCTGAGTGATTGAAAATAGAGCTATACCGTAATTTATTTGATTTAGTTAAACAACTCACAACAAATAATGGAATATTTTACATACTCATTGAAGTAGTTAAGTTTGGTATATAAATATAGGAGTGCATATGTACAAAACGATTTTAGTACCGGTAGATATTTCAGAAGATGAATTGACCGATAAAGCGATTGCACATGCAGAGTATTTGGCGAAGTTATCTGATGCTAATATACATCTTTTCCATGCCGTTCCTGATATATCAAGATTTTCAATTAGTTATAGTTACCAATATGACTTGCTCAACTCTTTTGCCAAGAAGTCTATTGCAAGATCAGAAGAGGAATTGGCAAAAGTGGCTGAGAGAATAGGATTGCCAAAAGAGCGAGTTTCTTTCTCCGTAGCCTTTGGATCACCGAGGGATAAAGTATTATCGACAGCAGATGAGATTAAAGCAGATTTAATTGTTATTGGTTCCCGGCGACCTAATATTTCCACCCATTTATTAGGTTCAAACGCTTCAGGGATTGTCGGATATGCAAATATTTCAGTTTTGGTAGTCAGATGAATGACTTGTTCAGCAGTGAAAAAAACAGTTTTCACATAGTACTCGTTGCTTAATAGGTATTATGTTATTCAATACTGACGTGATAATCCGGTGCAGATATTTTGCATCGGATTTTTCTATTGTTAAAACAGAATATTGAACTTATTTTGGCGATAATTGATTTTAAGTTATCCATTTTTCACCGAAAAGTTGATCTGTACAGGATAGATGTTGCTTTAAATCACGGTTTGAAGTGAATATCAGGCAAAGATATCACAAGAATCAGTGGCTTATACGGTTATAGTAAAAATAAGCATGATTTTAATTTATTGGCTATAGTTAATTTCAGCAAGGTGACTCGTTTTGATAACTGGATGAGGACAAAACATGTTAAGAAAATTAGCAGCTGAATTGCTTGGAACTTTTGTTCTGGTTTTTGGGGGATGTGGTAGTGTTGTATTCTCTGCTGCATTTCCTGAATTAGGGATTGGTTTTGTCGGTGTATCTTTGGCATTTGGTTTAACCGTATTAACGATGATATATGCTGTTGGGCATATTTCTGGCGGGCATTTTAACCCCGCTGTAACAATTGGTCTTTGGGCTGGTGGTCGTTTCAAGGCAGTAGAAATTATTCCTTACATTATTTCTCAAGTTATCGGTGGTATTCTTGCTGCGGCGGTGCTGTATGTTATTGCCAGTGGGCAGGTGGGTTTTGATGCAACTGCGAGTGGCTTTGCATCAAATGGTTTTGGTGAGCATTCACCGGGTGGATTCTCACTTCAATCCGCTATTGTGGCTGAAATTGTTTTAACGGCTATTTTCTTAATTGTCATTATTGGCGTGACAGATAGACGAGCGCCTCCGGGTTTTGCACCATTAGCAATCGGTTTGGCGTTGGTTTTAATTAATTTGATTAGCATTCCTATTACCAACACATCAGTCAATCCAGCACGAAGCACGGCTGTTGCGATATTCCAGAATACCTGGGCTTTAGAGCAGTTATGGTTTTTCTGGGTGATGCCAATTATTGGTGGGATTGTTGGCGGGGGAATTTACAGGCTATTTTTCGCTGAAAAACAATAATTTTTACTGGTGAGTTACCTTGCTTAAGGCCACGCTGTAGTGTGGTCTTTTTTGTCATTGTTATTTTTTCATCTGTTTTAATAAAGGCAGGAAACATTATCATGAAGATTTGCAGTTATCAATGGTAAATAATTCGGATGTATTTTATTGCAATGTGTTGGATGATTTATTACTGCCAATTATATAAAAATAATTAACCCTATAAGTTATAAAATAAATTTCATTATTCTTTTCCTGAACTAGACTATAATTATCGTCAATTGATAGAGGCTATCTGTACGATTATTTAATATATTGATTACTGAGTGATATTATTGAATTTAAGAGGAGTATATGAGCCAGAAAAATGATTTTAAAGCCTTTTCTGTTAGTGATAATGCTAATGTGGTCAGCCAAGAAAAATATGAAGAAAGTCAGAATTTAAAGACGGGATTTCCTCCCGAGAATGTTTCTACTCATGTATTGAATAAGGTATTACGCCAATCCTCAACAATAGCATCTGTCGTGGCTAATTTTATTGCGACACAATCTGGTGAGGATGTTTTGGATGATGGTGATATAGCTAAACTTACTGTGCGATTCAATAGGGCTTTAGATAAAGCTTTAGAGCAAAAAGTTTCAAGTATTTCCAGCACCCCCGTTGGTTCGCCTATTCCCTGGCCGTTGCCTCATCCACCTGCCGGTTATTTCACTTGTAATGGCTCCGCTTTTAGTCGGTCACAGTATCCGAAGTTAGCAGAAGCTTATCCTGACGGTAGATTACCTGATTTAAGAGGCGAGTTTATTCGTGGCTGGGATGACGGGCGTGGTGTTGATAGCGGTCGCGTTATTTTAAGTACACAAGCTGACAACACAAAAAGAATACAACTAACGAAAGGTCTTCCTGATGATAGATTTCTTTCTAGTTATCAAGGACCTTTCGATAGATACCAGTTCCCGTTGGGGCGTGATGTACTTGATAGCGCTACGGTTACATCAATTGCTAACAATACAAGCGGCCATGAAACCCGCCCCCGCAATATCGCATTTAACTATATCGTAAAAGCAGAATAATATCGTAAAGGCAGAATAATGATGACACAAGAAAATATCTTAGATACTGAAACCGCTGTATTAGGTGAAGACGGGTTAGCAATTCAAGCCGGCTGGATAAAAGTTTATCATGTTAATCCCTATTCGAGAGAATTCTCTGGTTCTGATTTCGAATATGTTGCGGAAGGTGTAGGTGTGTCAGCGCACTCTTATTTAGACGCACCAGACCTGCCCGATTCTGATGATATGGCTGTGCGTCGCAGTGAGGACGGAGGTTATTGGGAAATTGTCCCTGATCATCGTGGAAAAATAGCTTACAACACGCAAGCGGGCGCACAGGAAGAAGTGACTGCACTGGGCGAATTACCAGAAACATTAACATTAGAGCAACCGTCCACCGATTTTGATCAATGGGATGGTGAAAAATGGGTAACAGACTTTGAAGCTCAAAAAGTGAGTCAAATTGAACAGGCAGAACAACAACGTGCTATTTTCCGTCGGCAAGCTGAAGATGCCATCACTGTATTGCAATATGCAGTTGAAACTGAAATGGCATCGGAAGCGGAAAAAGCGCTATTGTTAGATTGGAAAAAGTATTTGGTATTACTGCGTCGGGTTGATGCTTCATCGGCGCCATATATTGATTGGCCTGAACAGACAAAAGAATAATATAATTAAAGTTTTATAATCCTCAAATATTAACAAAGCACTGGTTTTTAATCAGTGCTTTGATTAAATAAATTCGTATAAAAGTCCATATAAAAATGAACTCTGATTCGTAAAATTGATTTGGTTATCGATTTTAAATTTATTTTCGCTAAAAGTGGGAGGAGGTTAATAAGGATATTTTAAGATGTTGAATGTTTTTGACTATAAATAAACATTATTTAATTTGGGGAAAGTATATGAATAAAAATGATTTTAAAGCGTTTTCTATTAGTAATAATGCTAATGTAGTGAGTCAAGAGAGATATGAAGAGAGTAAGGATTTATTGAGTGGGTTTCCACCAAATGATGTTCCCACTCATTTGTTAAATAAAGTATTGCGCCAATCGTCAACTATAGCATCTGTCGTGGCTAATTTTATTGCGGCACAATCTGGTGATGATATTCTGGATGATGGTGATATAGCTAAACTTACTGCACAATTAAATCGAGCATTAGAACAAAAAATCACAGCAAAAATTCCCAGTGCCTCATTAACACAAAAAGGTATTGTTCAACTTACCGATGTAATTGGTGATAGTGATACATTGGCAGTGACGCAAAAGTTGATTAAGGAAATAGTTAATTCATTACTTGGAAATATTAATACCAGAGTACCTGATAGCCGGAAAATAAACGGTAAGGCGTTGACTGGGGATATCAATCTGACTGCGGGGAATGTGGGTGCAGTATCAATTAATGATGCAATGCATTCAATGAATCTTGATCGTTTGGATGGTCGGGAAAATCTATACAACGGTTGTGCCGGATTTAGGCCGAATGCGCCGTTCCTCACTCAATATGGGTTGCCATCTGATCGTTTTGGAGTTCAGCTAAGATTTAGCAATATAAATGGCTCATCAAGTGAAGGGATAGATCAAGTATGGAGTCATAGGCTAATTTTTGTTCATGGAAGAGATACATATCGTACAGATCATATAAATTTAGATTACAAAATTACCCGTAAATTCTGGGACGATATTAATGCTAAACCAGACGCCAACGGAAACCTCAAGGTAGCCTCCCCGATAATAGAAATCTCCCCTGATGGCACATTCTCGACTAATGATGAATCCGAAGGTGCAGAAGTAATAAAAGAGGGAACCGGCATATATCGTGTATTAAATATTCTGGGCTATAACGCTGATGGTGCTTGGGGTATTCATGGGGGCATTTCCATTCCTCGCGATAACAATAATCTCGAGCTGATTTTTGTTGATGATCACGTTCAACCTGACGGCTCTATTATCATTGAAACTTTCCATCGCCAACATGCGCATTTACCGGAGAGATTTCAAAATTGGCGACTCAAATCTATTGATGACAATGGCGACAAGATCTTCTATCAAGATGGGGAACCCTGTGATATTCCTAATTCTTGCCGCTTAGATATTCGGGTCCAAATGCCAGAAGATTCACTCTGGAACTTAAACCGAAAAAAATTACAAGAAGAAATGGAGAGTGTTGGCGCTTCTGGTAATAAATTGTAATAACACGGGGCCGTATATCGGCCCTGTATCTTATTTGGGCATCTCGTGATATTTCAACCTGTCTATTGAGTAGTTCTTCATTTTAAAATAAACGCTAAGAAGAAATGCAAAGAAACAATGTTTGTCTTATAGGTCGATTATGAGGCAACATAAAAGAGTAGAATCAGAATGATATTTTTGCATAAGTAGGGTTTATCATTGAAACGTAAAGTTATTTTTTGGACAATTCATATTGGGTGTTTCAGTTTAATTGCGCCTTTATCTTCTTTTGCCGCTCCGGCGACCTTTGAACAAGCTAAAGTTGAATTGCGTAAACGCATCTACCATGATCAATTTAAGTCAGGGGAAGGGACATTTTATTGTGGTTGCGATTGGCAATGGACAGGTAAGAGCGGTGGGCGTGCAATTCTTTCTTCGTGTGGCTATCAAGTCAGATCACAACAGAATCGTGCTGAACGAATTGAATGGGAACATATTGTTCCTGCCTGGGTTTTTGGTCATCAGCGACAATGTTGGCAAAATGGGGGGAGGAAGAATTGTGTCTCTTCCGATCCTGTTTTCAGGGCAATGGAATCCGATATGCATAATTTGGCCCCATCAATTGGCGAGGTTAATGGCGATCGTAGTAATTTCAGTTATGGAATGTTACCGAAAAATGTGCCGAATGATTATGGTCGTTGTACCAGTAAGGTCGATTTTAAATCTCGCACATTCGAGCCTAGAAATGAAGTAAAAGGGCAGGTCGCTCGGATTAATTTTTATATGCATGATCGTTACAATCTTTCCATGTCCCGCCAACAACAGCAATTATTTATCGCTTGGGATCGGCAATATCCACCGAGTAAATGGGAACGGGAGAGAGATAATCGAATTGCCGGTATTATGGGGCATCATAACCCTTTTGTTACCGGTGAACAGAAATGGCAATTGTGGCATAAAAACTTCGCTGCCGGCATTCCTAAAAACGAGCAGAAAACAGGGCAAAGAAATAGTCAAACAGATAGCCAGAGACAGCGGGTGTTACCTGATGCATCCTCTACAGGATTAATTAAAGGAAATAACAACAGCAAAATCTATCATTTTTCTCATTGTTCAGGTTATAAGGTGATTCAGGAGAAGAACGCGGTCTATTTTAAAACAGAAACTGAAGCAAAAAATGCGGGTTTTCGATTGGCTGGAAACTGTAAGGGTACTTAACAAAACAGATAATTAACTATTTACTCTGTTGTCATCAATAATAATATTGTTGCCATCTGGTGGGGAAGAGCGCTTTTAGATAGTGACTTCTTTGTCGGATGGTAACGGAATGTATCAATTATGGTGTTAAGTCATTAGCTTATATTAATAAATACTTATCACTGCAAATATTAAATCATATTATTCAATGAATTAAATTTATCGCAAAAATAAATAAGCGATACTGTCGATGATTTTTAATCAACAGTTCCTGGCTTGTTTGCCATAACTTAGGAATTGTCATTATACTGTCATAATGATTCGTTAGTTTTCACTAAATAGAAATAATGGTGAGTAACGTTAATGATTGATATTCCGATGATATGCGAACCTGTGGGAGTATCAAAGTCATTAATATATGTGACGATTCTACCACCGTTTTTCTATGGAGCTAAATAAGCGAAAAAGAGGCGCCTATCTATTTGAAATAATGTAGTTATTATATCGGTGATATGACACCGTATGGGTGAAAACAACGATAAGGTGATACTGCTATGAGTAGACAGAAAGCAGTGATTAAATCACGTCGAGAGGCAAAACGGATGATGAAAAGGGATTTGCGTCATCATCAATGTTATCAGGATGATAATGTAACCTCTCTGGTACAACTCGGTGGCGTAGAAGCCATTGGTATGGCACGTGATAACCGGGATACTTCGGAAATTTTGCCACGGACTGAAACGCAACGACGTTATATGCGCGCAATAAACTATAAAAAATTGATTATTGCCAGTGGGGAGGCGGGCTGCGGTAAGACGTTTATCAGTGCGGCAATGGCTGCGGATGCATTGATTAATAAGGAAATTGATAGGATCATCGTCACCCGCCCTGTATTACAGGCGGATGAAGATCTTGGTTTTTTGCCCGGAGATATGGCTGAAAAATTTGCACCTTATTTCCGGCCGGTTTATGACGTTTTATTAAAACGCATGGGAGCATCATTTCTGCAATATTGCTTACGGCCTGAAATTGGCAAAGTGGAAATTGCGCCTTTTGCCTATATGCGAGGTAGAACATTTGAAAACGCATTTGTGATTCTGGATGAAGCCCAGAATGTCACTGTTAATCAAATGAAAATGTTTCTGACCCGGCTTGGGGAAAATGTTACTGTGATTGTAAATGGTGATATAAGTCAATGCGATTTGCCGGTTGGAGTCGTATCAGGATTGCGTGATGCACTGAAAAGATTTTCAGATGATGAAATCGTCAGTGTTATCCATTTTAATCAAGAGGATTGCGTTCGTTCTCAATTGTGCCAGAAAACGTTATTGGCTTATTGTGAATAAATTGTGGAAATACGCCGTTGAGGGCTTTTGTAACAGCGCCTCACGGCGTAATCCTTGATTATTCCGCCTATTTTAAATCCTTTACCTTTATTGTTTAATTCTGGATATGGATAAACGGGTGATATGATTTTAGTGGCGCTACTTTATTTTCCAGTAATGTGGTTCGGAGCGCTTGAATAGGGGAGCTAAACGGGCGTGTAATGTATGCAGCTCCTGTGTCCACAGGGTCAACGGTATTTGCATCGAATCTTTCGCTATGTTGGCGTGAAAACTTGGCGTATTATTACACAACATCTACGGCTGTAGTACTAGGCCGATTTGTGGGGCTGAGGAATGAACACCCACAAATCGGCGCTAATAAACCAGCACCATATTAGGAATAGTGGACCGGGGTTAATCTAACTCCCGCTGCACGTGTTATTTCAGTAATAGTGCTCAATGTCGGGTTGCCATTAGCGGATAACGCGCGGTAAATATGCTGTCGGGCAAGACCGGATTTTTTGGCTATCTCACCAACGCCGCCACGAGCCTCAATGATCTGGCGTAATGCAATAAGGAACGCACCAACGCCGCCCGGCTCGTAAATGTCTTCTAACGCCGTCTGTAAATAGATTTCAGCGTATGCAGGATCAGCGCGCAACTCTTCAATCATTGCAGTATCGTGATCGATTGAAGCTGGGATATTAGAGTCACCTGCTTCGCAGGCTACTTTCATTTTGATTTTATCTGTCATTTTTTATCCTCACATGAAAATCTTTAAGGTAATTAACGGCTTTGTCTATATCCGTTTGTTGTGAGCCTTTGTTGCCTCCGATGAGTAAGAGAATTATTTGTCCATCTTCCATCGAATAATAAACGCGGTAGCCTTGCCCGTAATCAATTCGTAATGCCCAGACACCATCCCTTTCAAATTTGTGATCCCCGAAATTTCCGGCACATGCGCGGGATACTTGAGTGTCAACCTTAGCGGCAGCGCGGGGATCTTTTTTTCTAAGTTTTCTTATCCATTCAGTATAAGGAACTTTCTTGTTACCGTCCTGATAACGTAGTGTTGTATAAGGCATTCAGCTGCCCTCATCACAATGACTTATACTTATTGTCTCTTATAAGTTACATCTCATCAAGCATCCATCATGAATTTTTATATTTTATTCCCCGCAGCAGTTGACCGCGTGGCTTGACTGGAAGCTGAATTGGCGGTACTGCGTGAAATCGTGGGTGAACATGCCCGTCGCGAATAGCAAGAGAAAATTTTCATTTTTTTAATTTACGAAAAAATAAATTTGTAACAAAATGTTACAAACTCAAGAGAAATTGAATTATCGTCAATCGCATTTCTTCGATTTTAAAAACTTCGTTTTAAGTGATGTTGCGGATAATATCCGTATCGTTGATTCCCTCACCTTCTAATTTCAGTAAGTGAGGGGCGAATATAAATATATAAGGTTCTTAATCGTCGCTATCCATTACTTCATGACGCAGGTCATGATAACCTTCCTCATCAAAGCCATGTCTCCAGTAAGGAATGGCATATAGTTGGTGGCGTTCATAGCCTTTTTCTCGGCGAACATAGCGACGAAGTTCTTTTACCAGCTTATCTTCACCGGCAAGCCAGAAAGTGACATCTTCCGTTGGTAATGACCAGGATTTAAATTCAGATACGATTTTGTCAGCTATTTCAACATCACCGGTGATCCAGTGAACCGCTATTCCAGCCGGTTTTTTTAATTCCTGAATATCTTGCTCACTTTCGATACGAATAATGATCTGCCCGGTCGCATCTGGTTTTACTGTTTCCAAGAGCGCGGCAATAGCAGGCAGGGAACTTGGATCGCCAGCCATATAGTAGTGGCTGACTTTTGGCAGTAATGGATCTGGGCCGCCGGGGTTAGTGATACCGATCCAGTCACCGATTTTAGCGCCATAAGCAAATTCCACTGCCGGGCCGCCATTGTGGTGTAATGCGAACTCAATATCGATCTCTTTTTGTTCGGTGCGGATAGCGCGAACGGAGTAAGTACGGACAATTGGGCGCAGTTCATTGGGGGGCCATATTGGGCCTTCTGGGGATAAAGCCGGTAATACCGGTTTGGTTTGCCCCGGAAGCGGTAAGAATATCTTTAGGTGCCCGCCTTCACATTCCGTGGGATAACTATCCAGGCACTCGCTGGTAAAAGTAATGCTACGCATATTCGGTGTCACATCGAAAATGTTTTTTACCTGAACAAGCCTCGGTGGTGCAGGACGGTAAATATTCTTTTCTTCAATTATGCTATTAGTCACGTAAAATTCCTCTGAAAAATTTACCGAAGGTTATTGTCTGATAAAGCCAAAGTTACTGCCTATCTCAATAGGGCTATTTTATTTGTCATTTTGAACCTGGGCAGTGCTCAAAATCCTCACGTACTACGTGTACGCTCCGGTTTTTCCGCGCTGTCCGTGTTCAAACTGCCTGCAACAATTACGCCTATTGGGATAGGCTTTTAGTGTAACAGCAATTGGCGAAAATGATAATTATTATCATTCAACAAATTGCGTTGCTGTCGATAATGGGATTTATCCGCCTTTTTTAATCCAGTGAAAATTGAATTTCTACCTCTGTACCGCCATGTTTTCGATTCTTTATCTGTAATTGTCCACCCAGGATAGAAACTCTATCTTGCATAATAGCCATGCCAAATTTGTTTTTATTAGCGGAGTCCAGATTGATACCCTGACCGTTATCACTAACAACTGTAATAATTTTGTCATCAATAGGGTAAATGCGGACACTGATCCAATTGGCATCGGCGTGCTTATAACAGTTGTTTAAACATTCCCTAATGATTTGTATCAAATGTTTGCTGTAACTGTCAGGAATGTGCTGATGGGTCAGGCGGTAATTGAATTCAATGTTAAAGCCTAAACGGTGGTTAAATTCATTAATCAAGTCCTGTAAAGATTCTTGTAGATTACATTGAGGTTGTTCATTCCTGAAAGTTGCCAGTAATTCTCTTAGTTGGCGATAGGCAATATTCAACTCATCTTTAATCATATTTAGCGAGGTTAAACTTTGCTTGGGTAAATTATCACTGCCGATATATAGGCAATTAACTTGAATCTTAAGGAAAGAGAGGGATTGAGCAATGGAATCGTGGAGTTCACGGGAAATAGCGGCTCTCTCTGCGGCCAGCACACTCTGGTGTTGGCATTGGAGCTGATTTTCCCGTAATAGTTTATTTGTCATTAAAGTTACCACATCTTGAACCAGACTTTTTTCAGCGGGAGTAAGATCACTATTTCTGTGTGTTTTTATCCAGAGTGTCCCATAGTTATCAATATTGTCATCTAAATTCCATCTCGTAATAAGCGGCATATCGAAATAGGGGCATTGATGAGGATTACGGAAGGAATATTCTTGTTGTGATGGATAAAAGATGATTTTGGCTTCACAGAAAGGGATCAAGCGATTGAGGTGGGAAAAAATCTCCTGTAGCTTTTCAGGTAGCAGCTTACAATTTTGTAGTTTGAAATGGCTTTGACAGAGAAAATCTAAATAGCCATTTTTTTGTTTCAGGGCGTTAATTTCTGCTTTGTATCTTGCATGTTGCCATTCTTTAACAGGAACAGAGTTATGTACCACTTTTATCAGGAAGTAGACATTTGTAATACTTAACATTATCAATAACGGTAAAATCAAATCTGGAATCGACGGTTTATTAATCAACAATAGTATAAAAAGTAAAAATAAATTTATAATAGAGTTGATTACAAACAGTTTTTGATTTTTGAAGATGGTGTTATTTGAACTTGTTTTCATCAGGCTAAGATTCCGTTCTGCAATACTGATGAAAACTTTAGCTCAATTTATTAAATAGTGTTAATAATTACTTCAATTTCATACCGGCTGCTGTCATTAACAGGCGAAATAGTGTGGAAACAGCAAAAAGAGCCAGCACACTGCATAACCAGATCATTGCCATCCAGCCTATCCGTTTCCATACAGAAGGGCGTGGCGTGTTTTGATTAGTGGTAGCCTTGTTCATGATTAACTTTCCCTCTAAAAACGTAGTAGCTCCAGTAGGTGTAAACCAGGATCACTGGGATGATAAGTAGGGCGCCGACCAGCATAAAACCTAAACTTTGTTGTGGCGCTGCCGCAGCTTCATAGCTGATGGTCGGTGGGATCAAGTTAGGCCAGATACTGATGCCTAATCCACTGTAACCAAGGAAAACTAATAATAGCGCTGATAGAAACGGTGTGTAATGAGTTTGGCGTTTGATTGAATGTAGTAGTTTCCAGCCCGCCCAGACCACTAATAGTGGCACAGGGAGGAAGAATAACAGGTTAGGCAGACTGAACCAACGTTCAGCGATTGCCGGATGGATGAATGGCGTCCATAAACTGATAATGGCGATAACTGTCAGCATCAGAAAAATGAGCGGACGGGCGATACGGTACATCTCTTGTTGTAAGTGACCTTCGGTTTTCATAATTAGCCAGCCGCAGCCTAACAAGGCGTAAGCAACTACCAGCCCAAAACCACAAAATAAGGGGAAGGGTGAGAACCAATCAAAATAGCCGCCGGCGTAAGCTCGGTTTTCCACCGGGAATCCTTGAATAAAGGCGCCCACCACCACGCCTTGAACAAACGTCGCCATCACAGAGCCGCCGATAAAAGCTTTGTCCCAGATATGACGATGCTCAGGCGCGCTTTTGAAACGAAATTCAAAGGCGACGCCACGAAAGATCAGGCCGAATAACATTAATGTCAGGGGAATTGTTAACGCATCAAGTATAACGGCATAAGCCAAAGGGAAAGCACCGAATAAACCCGCGCCTCCAAGCACCAGCCAGGTTTCGTTGCCATCCCACACCGGCGCGACGCTGTTCATCATTAAATCACGATCCCTATCGCTTTTAATCGTGGGATAGAGCAACCCAATGCCAAGATCAAAACCATCCATGACAATGTACATCATGATGCTGAACACAATGATGATGAACCAGATTAACGGCAGATCAATACCCATTTTCTAACTCCTTTTTGGGCCCCTTGCGGATAAGTTTCATCATGTAGGCGTAACCCACACCAAATACTGAGCTGTAAACCGCGATGAAAAGCAACAAACTGATGCTCATATGGATTTCACCGTGTGCGGATACCGCATCTTTGGTGCGTAGCAAACCATAAACGACCCACGGTTGACGGCCGATTTCGGTAGTAAACCAACCGGCAAGAATGGCGATCAGGCCGGAAGGCGCCATCAAGAATATGAAACGCAGGAAGGCTTTTGACTGGTAAAGTCGTCTTTTATAGCGCAACCAAAGCCCCCAAAAGCCGGCAATTATCATCAACATACCGAGGCCGACCATCACTCTAAATGACCAGAAAACCATAAGCGCGTTTGGTCTGTCTTCCGGTGGAAACTCCTTAAGAGCTGGAACTTGCTTATCTATACTGTGAGTCAGAATCAGACTGGCGAGATAAGGGATTTCGACGGCATAACGCGTCTCTTCCCGTTCCATATCCGGGATACCAAACAGGATCAGCGGAGTCGCTTCGCCGGGAAGATTTTCCCAGTGGCCTTCCATTGCCGCGACTTTGGCGGGTTGATGCTTGAGTGTGTTAAGACCGTGAGCATCCCCAATCAATGCCTGTAAAGGCGCAATAATCAGGATCATCCACATCGACATGGATAGCATTTTTTTCATTGCTGTCGAGTCATTGCCTTTTAATAAATGCCATGCCGCTGAAGCTGCAACAAAGAATGCTGAGGCGAGGAAGGCCGCAGTAGACATATGAGCCAGGCGATATGGAAAGGAGGGATTAAATATCACGGCCAACCAGTCAACGGGGACGACCTGATGATTGACAATTTCGTGGCCTTGCGGGGTTTGCATCCAACTATTGGAGGCCAATATCCAAAAAGTGGATATCAGAGTACCTAGCGCAACCATAAGGGTGGCGAAGAAATGTAATTTTTCACCTACACGATTCCAGCCAAATAACATCACGCCGAGAAAGCCCGCTTCAAGAAAGAACGCGGTCAATACTTCGTAAGTCAGTAATGGGCCGGTGATCGAACCGGCAAAATCAGAGAAAAAACTCCAGTTGGTGCCGAACTGGTAAGCCATCACCAGACCGGAAACCACGCCCATGCCGAAGTTAACAGCAAAAATTTTCGACCAAAAATGATATAGCGCTTTGTAATCGGTATTCCGCGTTTTCAGCCATAATCCTTCCAATACGGCTAAAAAACTGGCCAACCCGATGGTAATCGCCGGAAAGATAATGTGAAACGAGACGGTAAACGCGAATTGAATTCTGGCCAGTTCCAAGGCGCTTAAACCAAACATAGTGACCTCTTATTTTTAGTTTGAATAAAGGCAGGAAATGTATACGGGTAAGTAAAGCATGAAAAAAATAACTATAATAGTGACAGTTTTCTGTATATTAACTATAACAGTTTGCGGAGAGGTCTGAATTGATGAAGCGTTATGAACAATTTGCCAGGCAAATTCTTCAACATATCGAAGATGGCACCTGGCTGGTGGGAGATAGATTACCTTCACTGAGAGAATCAGTGAAGTTATCAGGTTTGAGTTTGATGACCGTTGTTCAATCTTATCAATTATTAGAGAGTCAGGGATGGATCGTTTCTCGTCCTCAATCGGGTTATTACGTTGCTAAACGTTTACAACTCTTTGCCGCCGCAAAAGGGGGAAAGCGATTACATTTAAGTGAAAGCGTGGAAATAAGCGCTTCTATTTTTGATGTATTACAGGCGTGTAAAGATCCTGCGATTATTCCGTTTGGTTCAGCCTTTCCGGACCCATCCTTATTGATTCAGCCTAAACTTTCCAAAGCGTTAGCGGCCGCTGCCAGGCGAATAGCGCCACATAGCGCTTTAGCCAATTTACCGCCGGGAAATGATAAGTTACGCCGTAACATATCACGCCGTTATGCCATGCATGGTATTCATGTCTCTCCTGATGAAATTGTCATTACCGCTGGCGCGATGGAATCGCTGAGCTTCAGTTTACAGTCGGTGACGGAACCGGGCGATTGGGTGGTGATTGAATCACCGGCTTTTTACGGTGCTTTACAGGCCATTGAACGTTTGCGTTTGAAAGCGGTAGCCATCAAAACTGATCCACAAAACGGTATTGATTTGGATGCGCTGGAGGAGGTGATTCAGAAATACCCGATAAAAGCTTGTTGGTTAATGACTCACTTTCAGAACCCGCTAGGGGGAACGATGTCCGCTGACAGTAAATTACGGCTGGTGAATATCCTGAACAGTAATCAGGTGGTGCTTATTGAAGATGATGTGTATGGTGAACTCTATTTCGAGCAGCAACGGCCTGTACCTGCGAAAGGGTTGGACAGTGAAAACAACTTTATGCATTGCTCCTCGTTTTCCAAATGTCTGGCGCCGGGATTTCGGGTAGGTTGGGTTGCGGCAGGAAAACATGCCAGGAAAATCCAACAGCTACAAATGATGAGTACCGTTTCTGCCAGCATGCCGACGCAATTGGCAATTGCTGATTATCTTGCGGAGGGGGGATATGACAACCACTTACGCCGCCTTCGTCGCATATTGGAGCAACGTCAACACCTGATGCTACGAGCGATTAGTGACTATATGCCGACGTCGGTAAAAGTGAATCGCCCTAAAGGTGGCTATTTTCTCTGGTTGGAATTTGAGCCTCTGTTCAATGCACAGCGGCTTTATCAACTGGCATTGGCAGAAGGGATCAGCATTGCACCGGGCAGTATGTTTTGCACTAGCGAACAGTTTAATCATGCTTTTCGTCTGAATGCCTCTTTTGATTGGGATCAGGAAATGGAACGTGCTATGCAGACTTTAGGTAATATTTGTCATACATTATTGGCTGAAATAGCCTGATTTCAGGCTGTATTAATCTCTATTAAGGAGGAGAATTTTATGGAGAAAACAACGGCGTTTAAAAATAACCATTCTCAAGTAAGCGGTCCGACCATTCAAAGTTGTGGTTTTCCCGAAGGTGTGAGACAGGTAGATGTGGTTGGTGAATCTTGGAATAGCTGGTTTGATGGTTCTGGTGTTACAGCCGATTTTATGACAGAACGCGAACAGTCGTCAGTACAAGAACGTGAGGGATTCTGATACTGAGACACTATGCTTGATACCGGGAATAATTACTCTGTGGTTTATCGCTGCTTCAATGAACTTTATGGTGTCCACGACCTTTTTTGCAGACACCATTTTGGGATTATTTCACCGTATTATTCTATACAAAACGCTCTTACATTACTTCCTTTCTTTCTCCGAGTGGTCATACTGTCAATCCAATCTTCTAATGATACCTTCTGTGCTTTCTCGAACGCGGGTCTTACATTTACCCATGATTCGTATCTTAGGTTATATTCTGCTTGTGGCAGGAAGTAATGAGATTTGAATTCGATAAGACCTTTATCATCTTCGTAAGCGACGATTGAAAACTCAGACCAATATAAGAAGAATGACACGCCACCTCTTGGTGATGTGGCAAGAACACTTTGTACGAAATTGGATTGAGTTTGTCTCCTGCCCGCATAGGATAATGCTGCGATAGCTAATTGTCTCAGAGGGGTTTTCATCTGCTCTTTCTCTTGACTGGATAATCCTAAGAAGTTTTCCAGGAAAGAGTTGATCAAAACATCTGCGTCATGACTTTTTTGAATAACATTTTGTACGCTTGTTGACAGCAAAGAAAGGAATGGAACGCCAGATAACTCTTCTGTGAATGAGAAGAAATTCTTTTTATTACCCTGGCCTTGAGGATCTAAAGGATTATAGCCTGAGACCGCACGGCACATATTAATAACAGTTTGCAAGCCTTCGGTAATGCTTAACGGATTTTTAGATGATGTGGAAGAGTCTTTTGCAAGCTGTGTATAATCTCCTGTAGCTGCGCCATTAGCCGGACTCTGTACATCGGAATAATCGCCAGCATCAGGAGAATCCATAATAATATTGCCTGAGCGTTCCCAATCGTTAAGGAGCCTTGTTCCTCCTTTTTCAATATGTTCTATCCATTCTTGGGCTTTTTTAACTGCATAATCAGGATTATTTAAGATATGTTCCATGATTTTTATCCTTAATAGATTTATTAAGTTAGGGATTGAATGTTAGGGTACTGTTGAAAATAGGGAACAATATTTAACCCTATTATTAACAGTGAGATAAATCGATAATCATGTACTTAATATTACTACTTTTTTAGCTTGGTAATTTTTGTTTTAAATTTTTGTTAACGAATGTTAAATATATTTTTCGCAAACTAAGTATATCCATAAATGGATATTTTTCACTATCAAATATTAAGGGTATGTAATTTAACTTATTCCGCACGGATAAATGGTTATTTATGTGATATTTTCATATATTGTATTTTTATTGAGCTTAATAGTTTTATTGAATAACTATAATGAGAATAATCTCAGAACATATTGGTAATGATGTCATTGATATAAATCAATTAATCTACTTATAGAAAGTTTTCAGTTTATGCTTTCGTTTTGGTTGTCATACAATTGATTAAATATTCTATGGTTATCTTATCTTCTTTCTCCAATACTGATCTTGTCATTTCCCATATTTTCTGGCTGAGATTATATTCTGCCTGGCAAAGATTATAATGAGATGTAAATTTAATCGTACCTTTGTTATCTACTTTCTTTATTGTCAATACAGAAGAATAGAGTAAGAGTGACACTCCATTTGGGGTTTTAGCCAGAACATATTGTACCAGGTTGGATTCTTTTTCCTTCTGATCGGCATATGATAAAGCGGTATCAATCAACTTTTTCAAATAAATCTTGAGGGTAATTTTATCTTGAGGAGATAATCCTTGAAAGACTTTAATAAAAGAATCGATCAAGACATCTGTGTCATGGCTTTGTTGAGTGACCGTACTTTTGTCTGCCCATAGTAAAGAGAGAAAAGGAACCTTTTCTATTTCTTCGGTGAATGCTATGAATTTCTGCGCATTGCCATCACCTTCTGGTTCCAATGGATCATAGCCTGATGCGACTCGACATAAGTTGATGATAGTTTGCAGCCCCTCAGTGACACTGACTGGATATTTATTTGATGTAGCTGATTTCTTTGCGAAGAGTGTGTATGCATTTGTCGTTGCTACACTGGCTGGACTTTGTATATCAGAAAGATTCTCAATTTCTGAGAAGTGAGTAAAGATATTATCTGAATATGGCTGTGTTTTAGAATATTTTTCTCCTCTGTATTTAATGTATTCTATCCACTCTTGAACATCTTTAAATTTATGATCAAAATTTGTGAATATATCTCTCATAGTTGTTTTCCTTATATGGATTTATTAGATAAGTAATTGATTTTTATTTCTTACTCAACATAATTTCCAGATTCAGAAACGATAATTTATTTTATATCAATAACAATCTTTTAATAATAGTATAAAAATGCAATATGTAAAGTCTATTTCAATAAAATTTGTGCGGTTTTTATTGAATAATCTTACATTATACTATTCTGCTATTTATTTTTTATTTTATAATAATGCATTTTATTATTAGTTATTTTTCAATTTGTTTTGATTCATATTTATTAGGTGAAAATAATTACAAGTGAAAATTACGATCAATTATATTAAATTTTTTGTTGAATTTTTTGTTGTATAGTTTGTCTTATTTATTCTATTGCTAAGTGAGTAGCACTGTCTAAAGAATGTAATGTGGATTTGTTGTGTGAGAAATTTTTTATTTTTATCAATTATAAAAGTAATTTAAAGTATCGTCAAAATAGAGATGCGCCGATATTTTTTTTCAAAATAAGTGAGTTAAGAGTTTTAATTAGTTTATGAGATATGAAGAATAAATTAGATGTTGAATCGTGATTTTTTATTTATATTGTTGAATATTAGTGATTATTTAGTACTTAGTTATTATTGGATGAAGCTTCGTATATTACAGGTAGTTTTATTGATCTGACGGCAGGGAAATAACATTGCAACATTTACGGACTCGCTCTTAAGCAAGTCCGTACGAAATTGTTGGATCAATTACTAATACCTACCTGTTTCATCAGCACAGAATCGTCCCAGAATAGATACTCTTCATCCATAACCCCTTGTTTGTTCCAGTGTCCGATTGTCGCCATAGGGAGGTGATACGCCTTACCTGTAGGTTTAATAACCTTACCGTCCGGGAGAACCATAGGTTTCGTAAATGTTCCATCTGTAAATCCCGTCACAGCGGTCCATTCCGCATCAGCAGTACCAAACCGTACCGGGTGCTCCGTGATTCGGTTATCAGGGGCAAATGTCCACATATACTTCAGATCGTCAAGATGCTGTCGAATACCCTTCGTAGTATGACCATCAGGGTAGTGAACAATAATGTTCATGGCATGGCTCTTATGTAGATCCCACCATCTTTGGTGTGTATAGACACGGAAATCAAGATCATCAAAGTTAGCCAAATTTTTTGCCAGGGCTTCGGGCATCCCTTTGATTTTGGGGGTTGGTTGCTCTGCTTTCGTGCCGGGCCAATTGTTTTGCACCGCAAGTGCTACCGGGCTGGCAGTAAGCAGTAAAAGCGTGAATAACGATAACCTCTTGTGACTTTTCATGGTCTTTCCTCTTTGTGAGTACTAAAGGAACTAAAAGATTGTTTTATAAAGATTTAAGTATTGATGGGCTCCTTAATTAGATAAATTAAAAATGATTGTTCATCGGCTTGTTTGAATTTTGACTAGATAGAGAAGAACCACCCGAAACAACGTAGTTTAATAAGGAAACGGACTTACACCGGATAACTATCGTATAGAAAGACATCAGGAATCAGATACTACGCCTAATAGAAAAGCCTGTAAATAGTCACATAAAGTAATTATTTTTATAAAAAATCAACTGGCTCGGATTAGCCGTTTTTACACCAAAACCAGCTTCTATATGAAAACAAAAATCCACGCAATTGCGTGGATTTTAAGAGTTTTAATCAGTCTCAGAGATATCTTGCGATGCAGTGAGAGATGAAAAGTCAATTAGACATTAAACAAGAAGTTCATCACATCGCCATCTTTAACGACATAATCCTTACCTTCTGAACGCATTTTACCGGCCTCTTTTGCACCTTGTTCACCTTTATAAGTGATGAAATCTTCAAAAGAGATGGTTTGTGCGCGGATAAAACCTTTTTCGAAATCAGTATGGATCTTACCGGCTGCTTGTGGTGCGGTGGCGCCAACCGGGATGGTCCATGCCCGAACCTCTTTCACTCCGGCAGTGAAGTAAGTTTGCAGACTCAGTAACTGATAACCCGCGCGGATAACGCGATTTAAACCGGGTTCTTCCAGGCCAAGTTCAGCCATAAACTCTTCGCGTTCATCATCTTCCAGCTCCGCGATATCCGATTCTACCGCGGCACAAACCGGAACGACCACCGAGCCCTCTTTTTCTGCGATCGCACGAACCGCATCCAAATGTGGGTTATTTTCAAAACCTTCTTCGTTGACGTTAGCGATGTACATGGTGGGTTTCAGCGTCAGAAAACTCAGATAGCGGATAGCTGCTTTCTCTTCGGTGCTGAGATCCAACGCCCGCAACATACCCGCTTGTTCCAGATGAGGCAGACATTTTTCCAGTACTGCCAATTCTGCTTTGGCATCTTTATCGCCGCCTTTGGCTCTTTTCTGGACACGATGAATGGCTCGTTCGCAGGTGTCCAGATCGGAAAGGGCCAGTTCGGTATTGATGATCTCAATATCAGAAGCAGGATCAACTTGACCGGAAACGTGAATGATATTGTCGTTGACAAAGCAGCGCACAACATGGCCGATAGCTTCCGTTTCACGAATGTTGGTCAGAAACTGGTTGCCCAAACCTTCACCTTTTGACGCGCCTTTTACCAGACCCGCAATATCGACGAATTCCATTGTGGTCGGTAGGATTCGCTGAGGTTTCACAATTTCCGCCAGTTGTTCAAGCCGTGGATCTGGCATAGGAACGACACCGGTATTGGGTTCAATGGTGCAGAACGGGAAGTTTGCCGCTTCGATACCTGCTTTAGTCAGCGCGTTGAATAAGGTTGATTTTCCGACGTTAGGCAGGCCAACGATACCGCATTTGAATCCCATGATTTTCACCTTAAATTACTTATAAATCAAAAGGCTGTGTTAGCCTGTTCGATGAGTCAAAAAAATTGGCGCCATTATACACGGAATGGCGGGTTATCACGATCTTACAGACAAGATTTATCGACTTCATGTCATTAAGCGCTGGCTTTGAAGCTATGTAAACGATTGATTGCCTTATTCATATCTTGTTTCATCAGGATATCCGTACAACGCAGCGCCTCATCAATGGCATCATCGATTAGCTTTTGTTCACTGGCTGGTGGTTTGCCTAGCACAAAGCCAATCACTTTATTTTTGTCGCCGGGATGGCCGATACCGATACGTAAGCGGTGAAAGTTAGGATTATTGCCAAATTTATTCTGAATATCTTTCAAGCCATTATGGCCGCCATGACTGCCGCCCAGTTTCATTTTTGCCACTCCTGGCGGTAAATCGAGTTCATCATGGGCCACCAGAATTTCATCCGGTTGAATGCGGTAGAAAGAGGCGAGGGCGGTGACAGATTTACCGCTAAGATTCATAAATGTCGTCGGAACTAACAGACGAACATCATGACCGCAGATATTGATCCGGGCGGTGTAACCGAAAAATTTACTCTCTTCTTTCAGTGATTGATTGTGGCTTTGAGCGAGCAGGTCAACATACCAGGCTCCGGCATTGTGTCTGGTTTGGGCATATTCAGCACCGGGATTAGCCAGACCGACGATTAATTTTATGTTACTCACTATTTTTCTTCACTTTTGGCCTAAAACAAAAAGAGGGCTAGTTTACCTGTCGGGTGCGACGAGTACAAAGTTCAGTTTGATGACTCTTTCCTTTAAGTGATTACTGATGGTTATCGAACAATAAATTATTTTTAGGATATGAAATTGTAAGCAGTAATTATAAAAAATAGTTGTCAGCCTAAGTTTTAAGAATGTTTCATTATTCTTCTTCTAAGCTAGAATATAATTGAAATAACTGATTGATTATAAATTGATATTATTTAATTTGAGGAAAATATATGAAACTCAAGAATGATTTTAAAGCTTTTTCCATTAGTAATAATGCCAATGTAGTGAGTCAAGCAGGATACGAAGAGAGCACGAGTTTAAAGACAGGATTTCCCCCGGAAAATATTACCACTCATTTATTAAACAAAGTATTACGTCAGTCGTCGACAATAACATCTGTTGTGGCTAATTTTATTGCGACATATTCCGACAATGATGTTCTGGATGATGGGGATGTAGCTAAACTTATTGTCCAGTTAAATAGCGCGTTAGAACAAAAAATCGCGATACAAGTACCAAATGCTTCATTAACACAAAAAGGTGTTACTCAGCTCACAGATAAAATAGGTAATAGTAATACTCTCGCCGTCACTCAGAAGCTAGTTTCTGATGTAAATGATAATGCGAATAACCGATTGGCAAAAAATCAAAATGGCGCAGATATTCCTGATAAAAACGCGTTTGTGAAAAACCTCGGCTTATCGGAAACCGTGGAATTGGCGAAAAACGCGGTATCGGCTAATGGGGGGAATTATCCACAATATTTTAGGTTTAAACAGGTTGAAACGCTGCCTACTGAACGTAACGCGACGATGTTAGTTTCTTTACAGGGCGCTAAACCGGCAAATGAGATAGTCGGTTTTACACTTTACAACTGGTATGACAATTATATTAAAACAGGGATTGTGCGTGGCGGTAGCGTTGATACCTACGGATATACGATAGATATTAATGGCAGACGGGTTTTTTCTGTTTCTCCCGCGGGTCAGATTGAAGCCGCGTCAGCGAATATAAATGGGAATGCTAGGTTTAAACAAGTCGAGACAATTCCAAACGAACGTAATGCGGTTGTGTTAGCTTCTGAATCTGGTGGAAGACCGGCGGGTACAATAGTCTCGTATACACTTTACAATTGGTATGACAATTATGCTAAAGCCGGTATTGTGCGTGGTGGTAGTGTAGATACCTATGGATATTCTATAGATATTAATGGTAGACGGGTTTTCTCTGTTTCTCCTGCGGGTCAGATTGAAGCCGCGTCAGCGAATATAAGGGGGAACGCGGGTGTTTTTAATGTAATACATGACACCGGTAGACATGCTTATTTTCAGTTTATTGAGGAAGCAAAAAGAACGGCCTACGTTGGATTTCCGGGTGACGGCTCATCGGACTTTGATATTTGTAATGAAAAGAAATCTAGCAAATTAACAATTGGTGGAGAGCTAGCCGCATATATCAATAACAATCGGGTTTTTTCTGTTTCTCCGGTAGGTCAGATTGAAGCAGTGTCGGCAAATTTAAAGGGGGCCGGCGGTGTTTTTAATATAACATATGACGCGGGTAGACACGCATATTTTCAGTTTATTGAGGGAGGAAAAAGAACCGCCTACATTGGAGTTCCAGGTGACGGCTCATCGGATTTTGATATTTGCAATGAAAAAAGATACGGCAGACTGACAATTGGCGGCGATAAATTGCAATATAACGGTAATCCTATTGCCATTCTTAATAATAACTGTATCGCTGACACTAACGGCAATCTTAAAGTATCCAGCCCCATAGTAAGTATTCATCCAGACGGAACTTACGAACTAACGCGTGAAGCGGAGGGTATGACTGTCGAGCGGATAGAGACAGGGAAATATCGCATCAGCGGCTGCAACGGTTTTGCTAAAGATGGAGCATGGGGAATTCATGGTGGTACCATTGTTCCGGCAGACAGTAACGGGTTAAATCTGATTTGGGTTAATGAATCAGTAGATATGCCTAGTGGAGATATAACCATTGAGTGTTATCATCGTCAAAATAGAGACGCGCCGATATTTGCTCAAAATAGACGTGTTAAGAGTATTAACGATGGCGGGGAGGTCGTTTATTACAATGAGGGTGAGCTATGCGATATTCCCGATGGACGAGTGATTAATGTTCGAGTTCAACTGCCGGGAAAATCATAATAATTGAGAGCTAACTCATAATCACAAATAAACATAAAACCCGTTGAACGACTTATGCAACGGGTTCTTTCTTATGTTTTGATGAAAATTGTATAGAGACTTAATACCGGATTGGACAAGAATTTACGATAGTTTTGCCAAGTGATTACTAATAGTTATCGGCTGATAATTTATTTTCATTATACAAGGCCATAAAAAGTCATTTAATGTGGTCAGTGGCTATAAATGAATATAACGGTGGGAACTTTATGGTATTACTGATGAACATCAATCGTATTTTTCGTAACGCAATAAGTTTAAGTTATAAGATAAATAAACGTGTGCTAATAGCCTGTTTTCTATTTGCCGCGTTTATGCCACTGAAAAGTTATACTGCGTTACCTGAATCAGGAAATTCTTTGATTGGTGTTGAAAATTGTCAGGATTACCCGGAATCCGCCGTGAAACATAATCAGGCTAATAAGAAACTACACGAAAACGTTACTCAGAAAGAGAAAAAGCGATTGGAGCAGAGGCGATGTAGTGGTTTTTTATCAAAGAGAAGCGTAATAGGAAAAAACGATAGCGGTGAAAAACCAAAAATACCCCAGTTACATGAAAGTGATCCTAAAGATGATAATCAAAATCTCCCGCCTTTAATCCTCTCTCGTGGCCCTGAATTCCTTGGATTACTAAAGAAAGATCCGAAAAAATTAGCGCAAGATTATGTTGTCAACAAGTTAAATAGTCAGATAACCAATAGCACCCAGAAATGGTTATCACAGTTTGGTACAGCGAAAATTAATTTAAATGTTGATCATCATGGGCGCTTGGACGAAAGTTCCGTAGACTTACTCGTGCCTTTCTATGATGATAAAGACCACTGGCTTGTTTATAGCCAATATGGATATCGTCATAAAGATAGTCGTGACACTGTGAATTTAGGTGTTGGAACCCGTTTATTCGTAAATAACTGGATGTATGGGGCGAACACTTTTTACGATAATGATTTAACCGGCAATAACAGCCGATTCAGTCTGGGTGGTGAACTGTGGACTAACTACCTAAAAATGTCTGCTAACGCATATTTTCGCCTGAGCGATTGGCATAATTCTCGTGATTTAGCCAATTATTATGAACGCCCTGCCAATGGCTATGACCTTATCGCCGACATGTATTTACCTGCAATGCCGTCAATTGGCGCCAAAATAAAATATGAACAATATTTTGGTGATAATGTTGCGTTATTCGGCAAGGACAATAGGCAAAAAGATCCCTATGCAGCAACTATTGGGGTAAATTATACCCCGATTCCACTGATCACAGCGGGAGTTGACTATAAATTAGGAAAAGAGGGAAAGAGTGATGGCATATTTTCGTTTAATGTGAACTACCGATTTGGTGTTCCGTTATCAGAACAGCTTTCACCAGAAAATGTTTCTTCACTACGAAGTTTAGCTGGAAATCGTTACGATTTAGTTGAGAGAAATAATAATATTATTTTGAATTATCTGAAAAAACCGCAACGTTTTAGGTTACTGGTCCCTGTATTAGAAATCAGTGGTTACGGTGGTGAAATTAAACCAATACAAATTCAATCTGATACTTCATTAAAAGATATTGCCTGGGAAATGCCTGAATTATTCCAGAAAAATGGCGGAATTGTAAATATAGCAAGTACTCATGGTTATACCATTAAGTTACCGGAATATCAGCCTGATGGAAAAAATGACTATACCATAACAGGTACAAGTAAAGATGAGCAGTGGGGAGTGCAGATACAAGCTCATGTATTACAACGTAATATTTCTTTGAATGTTAATACCACCGACCCTTTAATTGCTGATGGAAATGCGAAATATGTCTACACCGCTACTTTACTTGGCGCTGACAAAAAAACACCGATCGAAAATGCTAAATTGATTTGGGATACAGATAAAAAAGATCCTGGATTGAAATTAAAGCCTGATTCAGAGGCAACAGATAAAAATGGGCAACAGACTGCAACATTAACCAGTACAACGCCATTATCCGATATACAAGTCAGCGTCAGTATTAATGGTGAACGTGTTACGACGGATAAAAAAGTCAGCTTTACTGAGTCCAGCAGCAGCTATCGAGTTTCTAGCGTGACGGTGGATGTGGATAAAGACAAGGCGCACTACAACAACGGCGCTGACACTTATACCTTCACGGCGACGGTGGTGGATGCGCATGGCAAGCCGGTAGCGGATAAACCGGTCGACATTGACTGGCAGACCAATCCAAAGACTGACGGATTAAAACTGACGAAACAGAGCAATCCGGTGAGTAACGCGCAGGGGCAGGTGACGGCGACCTTAACCAGCACGGCGGTGGTGAAAGATGTGCTGGTATCGGCGAAAACGGCTACCCAGCAGACGGCGGTGAACGCGAATGGAAAAGTCAGTTTTACGGAGTTCAGCGCCAGCTATTATGTCGCCAGCGTGACGGTGGATGCGGATAAAGACAA